>CAZVNE010000010.1:3739-36120 GCA_964628535.1 uncultured Candidatus Nanopelagicus sp.
GTAAAGCGATGTTGCAAGATATTGCGATTTTAACTGGCGCAACTGTGGTTTCAGAGGAGGTTGGTCTAAAGCTTGATCAAACTACTGTTGAGTTACTTGGCAGCGCTCGCAAGGTTGTTATCAGTAAGGAAGAGACAACTATTGTTGAAGGAAGTGGCGATGCTGAACAAATTAAGGGTCGCGTAAATCAAATACGTGCTGAAATTGAGAAGAGTGACTCTGATTATGATCGTGAAAAATTACAGGAGCGTTTAGCAAAACTTGCTGGTGGTGTTGCAGTAATTAAGGCTGGAGCAGCAACAGAGGTTGAGCTTAAAGAGCGCAAGCACCGTATTGAAGATGCTGTGCGAAATGCAAAAGCAGCTGTTGAAGAGGGAATTGTTGCCGGCGGCGGCGTTGCCCTTCTACAAGCTGGCAAGGTTGCCTTTGATAAGTTGAAGTTAAGTGGCGATGAAGCAACTGGTGCAAAGATTGTTGAACTTGCAATCGAAGCACCACTAAAGCAGATTGCAATTAACGCAGGTCTTGAAGGTGGCGTAATTGTTGAAAAGGTTAGAAATCTACCAACTGGTCAAGGCTTAAATGCTGCAACTGGTGAGTATGTTGACATGATCAAATCAGGAATTATTGATCCAGCCAAGGTAACTCGTTCTGCATTACAAAATGCAGCATCAATTGCAGCCCTGTTCTTAACTACCGAGGCGGTAATTGCAGATAAGCCAGAGCCAAAGAGTGCAATGCCTGCAGCTCCTGGTGGCGGAGATATGGATTTCTAATCCAAATATTTATCAAAAGCCCCCGCTTAAAATCGGGGGCTTTTTCTATTTAGCAACAACTCAATTACACTTTACCAATGGCTAAAAAGAAATCCCTTTTCAAGAAAATCCGTAAAGGGCAATCATCTGTTGTGGCCGAGCCAGAGGCAGAGCTAGATGATTTAGATATTCAATCCCTAGATACTGTGGCAGAGGTTGCACCTGCTGCGGTTGATGCCGCACCAATTATTGTTCGAAAGCCATACATCGCACCTGCTAAAACTTATCCAGCGGTGGTTGAAGTAAGCATCAATAAAAATGATATTTTCGGAGCACTAGATATTGCAAAGCAAGCTGCAATTGAAGATGCAGGTAAAAAAGATTTTGTTGGCGAGTTTTACTCAATTGATTCAGATGAAGATCGAGTTGCAACCTATCTCTTTGAAGCAAAGTTGCCAGGTTATAGCGGCTGGCGCTGGGCGGTAACTATTGCAAAGTTAGATGATAAATCTGCGCCAACTATTTGTGATGTGGTTTTACTTCCAGGAAGCAAAGCATTACTTGCACCAAATTGGGTGCCATATGTTGAGCGAATTCAGCCAGGTGATCTAGGTGTTGGCGATGTTGTTCCTACCGCGCCCGATGATGAAAGATTGGTTCCAGGTCTGGCATCACTTCCAGAGGATGATGAGTTAGATACCTTAGATCTAAATCAATTATTTGAGTTTGGTTTAGGACGAGCACGAGTACTTTCAATTGTTGGACGTGATCAAGCTAGTAAGCGTTGGTATGAAGGTGATCGTGGTCCAAATACACCAATTGCAAATGCTGCGCCAAAACCTTGTCACTCATGTGGATTTTTTATTCCAATCGCTGGCTCATTACGTGGTGCCTTCGGAGTTTGTTCAAATGCAATCTCACCTGAGGATGCCCGGGTGGTTTCAATTGATCATGGCTGCGGCGCACACTCAGAAGCGTTAATTAAGGCTGAATAAACCCAATTCCGGAGATTGCTAATCTGGGTTAAACTATCCCCCTGACCACAACCAAGTGGCTAGTAAAAAAAGTTAATGAGTATTTAAATAGATTGGAGATACCAATGCCTACTGGCCGCGTTAAATGGTTTAGCCTAGAAAAGGGTTTTGGCTTTATCTCAAATGATGAGGGTGAGGATGTTTACTTAGCAGCAGCTGCACTTCCAGAAGGTGTAACAACTGTTAAGCCAGGAACCAAACTTGAGTTCAGTATTGCTGATGGTCGACGTGGCCCACAGGCACTCTCTGTTTCAGTAGTTGAAGCACCACCTTCAATGGTCAATAACTCACGTGGCAATGCTGATGATCTTGCTGCAATTATCGAGGACTCAATCAAAATTTTAGATCGAGTTGGAAATCAATTACGCCAAGGACGTCATCCATCAACTGCAGAGGCTGAGCGGTTAGGAAAAGTTTTGCGTGGAATTGCTAGCCAAATTGAGGGTGCGTAAAGCTAAATTAAAGTTGGTTTCGGCGTCCTCGCCTAATTGTGTAACGCAATCCAATAGCACCAAGCACAGCACCAGCAACACAGGTCCATAAAACCTCAGTACTTGCATTCATGACAATTGCAAAAACAAGGGCAATAATCCAAAGCACAATTCCCATTGCAATTACAAAGATAGCCTCTTTCATTATTTGCTCCTTAGATTAATTGCGTAACAGTGTTAATTAAATACCACTGAGTAGAACCATGGCAACCATACCCACCAGTATTGTGATGGTAATTATTCTTCTGGTGCGATAACTCATCAAAATCTTTGCCTTAAGCCTTAGCCGGAAGATTTGAAACTACAAATTCAATACAAGCGGTTAATGCATCGATATCTGCTGGTTCTACAGCTGGGAACATACCAATACGTAATTGATTCTTTCCTAATTTGCGATATGGATCTGTATCTACAATTCCATTTGCGCGAAGCACCTTTGCAATTTCAAGTGCATCAATAGCATCATCAAAGTTGATTGTGCCAACAACCTTAGAGCGCATCGCTGGATCTGTAACAAATGGTGTTGTGTAAGCGGTTTTTTCCGCCCAGTTGTATAGGCGAGATGAAGAGTCGGCACTGCGACCAGCCGCAAACTTTAAGCCACCATTTGAATTCATCCACTCGATCTGCTCAGCTAACAAAATTAAGGTAGCAAGTGCAGGTGTGTTATATGTTTGATCTAATCTTGAGTTTTCAATTGCAATTGAAAGATCAAAAAATGCAGGTACCCAACGACCGCTAGCTTTAATCTTTTCAACTCTGGCGATTGCAGCTGGGCTCATAATTGCTACCCATAAACCGCCATCGGAGGCGAAGGATTTCTGTGGGGCAAAGTAGTAAACATCTGATTGTGAGATATCAAGATCAAGCCCACCAGCTGCACTTGTTGCATCAACTAAAACCAGAGCATCGGCGATACCAGCTGGTCGAATAATCGGCATCGATACACCAGTGCTAGTTTCATTATGAGTCAGTGCATAAGCATCTACGCCCGCTTCAGCAGTGGCTAGCGGATGAGAGCCAGGCTCTGCCTTTATAACTGTTGGATCACCGATCATCGGTGCCTCTTTTGCAGCAGCAGCAAATTTAGAGGAGAACTCACCAAACACTAAGTGTTGTGATTTTTTTTCAATTAAGCCAAAGGTTGCGATATCCCAAAATGCAGTAGATCCACCATTACCAATGATTACTTCATAACCTTCAGGTAAATTAAATAATGATTTCAATCCAGTGCGAACATTTCCAACAACTGATTTAACTGGTTTTTGTCTGTGTGAGGTTCCTAAAACTTTTCCATAATTACTAGCTAAATTTGCAAGGGATGCGGAGCGAATCTTTGATGGCCCACAACCAAATCGACCATCACTTGGCTTTAAGTTTTCCGGAATTTTTATTTCGCTCATAGGGGGATATTACGGGTAAAAACGTTTTATCTGCCAATCATTATTTTCCGATCTCATATATCGAATTCGATCATGCAATCTGGAGTATCTGCCCTGCCAAAACTCAATTGATGTGGGCAACACAACATATCCACCCCAATGATCTGGCCTAGGAATGGTTGTACCAACTGGCCACTTTGCTTCAAATTCAGCAAACTTACTTTCTAATACCGATCGATCACTTAGCTCAGTTGATTGCATAGATGCCCAGGCGCCGATCTGGCTGCCACGAGGCCGACTAGCAAAGTAATTATCAGATTCAGCTGATGAAATTTTTGAAGCAACACCCAAGATAATTACCTGTCGCTCAAGTGGAAACCATGGAAAGAGAAGTGAGACATTTTCATTTTCCGAAATCTGTTTTGCTTTTCTAGATTGATAATTTGAGAAAAAGGTAAAGCCCTCATCAGTTAGATCTTTTAATAAGACAGTTCGACTACTTGGTTGATTATTAATAACAGTAGACAAGATCATTGCATTAGCCTCAACCACTATTTCATTAGCGGTGGCCTCAGACAGCCAGGTATTAAAAAGTTCAACTGGGTTTGCTGGAAGTTGTGAGTCAATCAATCCCACCTCGCCGTACTGGCGACGCATCGCAGCAATATCCTCGCGGTTAGCCATACGAGTATCCAACCTCACTTATCCCCGGTTTGGCTCATCCTCACCTAGAGAGCAGAATACGGGCATTGGAATTTTTACGCAGATGAAGAGGAGCAGATAATGGCCGATGATTTTAAGCCGGGGCTTGAGGGTGTAATCGCCTTTGAATCAAAGATTGCTGAACCAGATAAAGAGGGAAGTGCACTTCGTTATCGCGGCGTTGATATTGAGGATCTAGTTGGCCGAGTTACCTTTGGAAATGTTTGGGGCTTGTTAGTAGATGATGAGTTCAATCCAGGATTACCAGCAGCTGAACCATTTTTACTTCCAGTTCATACCGGTGATGTTCGCGTTGATGTGCAATCTGCAATTGCGATGCTTACCCCAGCTTGGGGTCTAAAACCATTACTTGATATTTCAGATGCAGAGGCAAGAAGTAATTTAGCTCGAGTATCAGTTATGGTGCTTTCATATGTTGCGCAATCAGCTCGTGGCACAGTTGTGCCAGCGGTGCCACAATCAGAGATTGATAAAGCCCACACCGTAGTTGAGCGAATGATGATTCGCTGGCGCGGTGAGCCTGATCCAGTACATGTACGAGCAATCGATGCTTACTTTGTTTCAGCAGCAGAACATGGCATGAATGCATCAACCTTTACAGGTCGAGTTATTGCATCAACTGGCGCCGATGTTGCAGCATCTATCTCAGGTGCAATCGGTGCAATGTCTGGCCCACTACATGGTGGCGCACCAGCACGCGTACTTAGCATGATTGAAGCGGTAGAAAAATCAGGAGATGCGGTCTCTTACGTGAAATCAATTCTTGATAAGGGCGATCGCTTGATGGGCTTTGGTCACCGCGTTTACCGAGCAGAGGATCCACGCGCTCGCACATTACGTCGAACTGCAAAAGAGCTAAATGCACCTCGCTATGAGGTAGCACTTGCACTTGAAAAGGCGGCACTTGCGGAACTTAAAGAGCGTCAACCAGATCGAGTTCTAGAAACTAATGTTGAGTTCTGGGCAGCGATTGTTTTAGATTTTGCCCAAGTTCCAGCAAATCTATTTACATCTATGTTTACCGCTGCACGTACAGCTGGATGGTCCGCTCACATTTTGGAACAGAAACAAACCGGTCGCATCATCCGTCCATCAGCACGTTACGTTGGACCTGGTCCACGGAAACCAAAGGATGTTAAGGGCTGGGATGAAACTGTTGAATCCCTCCATAATTAATTTTAGATATTTACTTAAGTAAGGCTTATCTAAATGGCTAGCAGATCGATACTTTGGTTTCGAAGAGATCTGCGAATCGGTGATAATCCAGCATTAAATGCAGCGCTTGCAGCGGCAGATGAGATAGTTCCGGTATTTATCTTAGAGCCAAAGTTAATGAAAGAGATGGGCACAAAGCGGGCTGCATATTTAAGTGATTCGCTACGAGCATTAGATCAGAGCTTAGATGGAAATCTACATGTAATTGCAGGAGATCCAATAAAGGTTTTAACTGAGTTAAAGAAAAAGTACCAAGCAAACTCAATTCATATTAGCGCTGAGTATGAACCGACTGGTGCAACCCGTGATGCTGCAGTTGAAGCAGCGGGAATTGAGTTAACTAGAACTGGTTCACCATATGCAGTTGCACCAAGCCGTGTACGCAAACCCAGCGATGGCACTGCTTACAAGGTGTACACCCCTTTTTATCGAGCTTGGCTGGTGCATGGTTGGCGGGCACCTGCAACAACACCTAAAAAGATTCCAACGGTAAAGGTTGATCCGGCAAATAAAGATATTCCAGATGCACCATGGCCAGCTGGTGTAATTAAATCTCAAGCTGGTGAAGCAGCTGCGATCGCACGATTTAAGGTATTTAAAAAGACTGCGCTATCTAATTATGATGAAAGCAGAAATCTTGCTGCGATTGATGGCACCAGCAAGATGAGTGCGCACTTAAGTTTTGGCGAGATCCACCCACGAAGCTTGTTAGCAGATTTAGGTGATAGTCCCGCACATGATGTTTATCGAAAAGAGATCGCATGGCGCGAGTTCTACGCCGATGTTTTATTTCATAATCAACATACTGAAACTGATTATTACGCCCCCCAGTTTGCAAAGATGCGTTATGACAAACCAGGTGCACAATTTAAGGCATGGTGTGAGGGCAAAACTGGCTTCCCCTTTGTAGATGCAGCTATGCGCCAATTATTAAATGAGGGCTGGATGCACAATCGAACCAGAATGGTGGTGGCCTCCTTCTTAGTTAAGGATTTGCATCTAGAGTGGCAGTTAGGTGAGCGCTTCTTTAAAGAGCATTTAATTGATTACGATGTAGCTTCAAATGCACATGGCTGGCAATGGACCGCTGGCAGTGGCACAGATGCATCGCCGTACTATCGAGTCTTTAATCCAATTGAACAAGGAAAGCGCTTTGATCCAGATGGTGATTATGTGCGCCGTTATATTCCAGAGCTCTCACATATCGCAGGAGTTAAGGTGCAGGAGCCGTGGGATGAGAGTGATGGCTATAAAAATAATTATCCAAAACGAATTGTTGATCACGCATTAGAAAGAGTTGAATCACTTGCTCGCCTTGATGAGATCAAGGCGAGCAAGCCAGGGCCACAAGTAAAGTAATTGTTAAGCTAGGAAATTACTAAACTGCCAAGGATCTGATTCATCGTAAACCCGACCATTCCAACCTTTAAATAAATCATTTCGATGCATCAGCGGATTCCAATCTGCAGCAACTGAGTGGTAACCGCCCCAATACTTTTCTGCGTAACTTAAAACTTCGCGCCAAGGCATGTCATCCGGAACCATGTAACCACGATTTGGATTTGCCATCGCCCAAGCAACAGCTGCATACACTGCACTTGAAACCTGCACAGTTGTAGCAGATTGTTTTGGAATTAACTTTCGAGAGTCATGAATATTTAATAATGAACCGGTCCACCAAGATTTATATGGATGTCCCATAAGTAAGACACCTAGATGATCAGCACCATCAATAATCTCCTCATTCATGATCCGCTGATTACTGGTGATCTGCCATTGATTCATCTCTAGCTCGCGCATCGAAGCAATTGCCGCATCGGTTGGGCAGTATGCGTAATGAACAGTTGGTCGGTAGATAGCCTTATCTCCATCCCACACAGTTAGGTGATCACTTATTGTGAATGCTTCGCCATGGCGAACTAACATGCCAGTTGTCTCCATATTTGGCACCCAAGATCTAACCCAGGTAGTAGCACCTGGTTGCGCAATACAGATCTGATTTTTTGGACCAGTTTGGTGTTCATAAGCCTTTGCGGGCAAGGTTTTTTCATGAGTACCCCAACCAAGTTCAGCTGGTGCAATACCCTCTTCATAGAAACCTTCTACCGACCAGGTATTTACAAACTCATTAAATAACTTTGGCTTATCTGAAATTTGTGTATCTCGTTCTGCAATATGAATTACTTTGATACCAAGTTTTTGCGCAAGTACTGGGAAATTTTCACTATCCAAAGCCTCTGCAACTCCAGCCACAGCTTTACCTTCAGAGATAGCAAGGGTTGCGATATCAACCATAGCTTTTTTAGTTAGATGAGAAACCAATCCAGGATTAGCACCATGTTCAACAATTGCAGTTGGTCCTTGGCCCTTCCAAGTATCGGTTAACTTACGTAATTTCATATGGCGCCAATAAAGTGTGCGCTCTGTTGGGTGGCGATTAGCGCCAGCTGAGTATGGATCCCACTCTTCAAGTGAGGTGTTTAAGTAGATAACTCCATGATCATGTGCCCAACCAATGATTTCATTAGCATCGATATTCCACGCTAGATCCAGTAAGAAATCTCCAGCTGATAAGTGTTTGGATAAAAATTGATCCATATTCTCTTTGGTCAATTGATCCTGAATATAAGTTGCGCCAGCGGCGATAGCCTCTGAAACGCGATGGCGGTTATCACGCATATCCGCAATCGTGATCTGTTTAGCATCTACTAGATGCTCAATTAAAAGTGGTAGTACACATTGTGATACTGAACCTGCACCTAAAATCAGAACTCGATTCTGGAAACGTGCTGCCAATTAGGACCTCCATTTTCATCGTTGCTCTCTGCAACTACAAAAAGTTTAGCCTACTTTTTAGGAGCGATTACTTCCAGATCTTCATCCCATCCTTACCTCGCTTTGCTTCATACATCATCTCATCAGCACGCTGCAGTAATTCAGAGGCGTTTGACTGATCAGTAAAGCCAGCGATGCCAATACTCACTCCAACTCTCACCTCTTTACTTGAGATCAAAAAGGGATAGCTTAAAGTTGATTGAATTGCATGACTGAGTTCTGCCGCCTCTTGCTCTGAGATATTTGCAATGATGCCAAACTCATCTCCACCCAACCTCGCAAGCAAAGCGTTGGGCGGCAGCACTCTAGAGAATCTAGTTGCTACCTGCCGAAGTAATTGGTCACCAGCATCATGTCCTAGTGAGTCATTCACCGATTTAAAACCATCTAAATCAAGCAAAAATATAAAACCTGTCTTTGCATTATTTAGAAAGGTAAGAAAATTACGTCGATTTGATAGACCAGTTAATTCATCAGTGCGGGCTAATACTCGCTCGGTTCCGGCAGAGTTTGCCTCCTGTAATGCAAAACTCATTCTGACAAAGGCCAGCGCAATTGTGATGAAGCCAGGAATTAAAATAAACGTTGGAAAGTATCCTGGATTAAAAGCGGCGATTCCAAGCAGTGAGCCACTGGCAATTAATGCAATGGTTGCAGAGTATGAAGAGATTTTCTCCGAGAATTTTGCCTCGCCCCCAGAATATGACAAAGATAAAGAGATCAGTAATAAACCTAAGATCCAACCATCATCGGTAATTGATCCAAATTGATACCTAGCATTTATTGATAACCAGATGAAAAGTAAATCAGATAGCGAGAAAGCTAATAATCCAGCGCACAATAAAAGTGATCGCTTGCTAATTGGATTCAAAAGAAGGTAAACCAAGGAGATCGCTAAAATTACTATATCGCCAACGGGATAGAGAATGGATAAAAAAACATTAAAGGCTGATCCAGTGAAGGTGAGCATCGCAGGCTTTAACAAAAAGGCGGTTAGTACGCTGGTGAATCCAACAGCCACAATAACGGTATCTAATAGCTCTAGTGCGCCGATTTTCACTCGCTGTGTGAATGCTCTGATCACACCAAAGAGGATTAATGGATAGAAAAGTGTGTAACAAAGCTCTGAAATTACAGAAGGAAATGAAATTTCAAAAAATGAGTTTGAGGTAGAAAGTATTGAACCAAAGCTCCAGATTAACTGTGCATAGCCAATTGCAAAAGCTGCCTTACGATCGGTAAGTATTGGTGCTGTTAAGGCGATTACTGCAGCAAGTAACCCAATTAAATTAAAAAGTATTAGATCAATCAAAATACTAGGTTGATCGAAGGATAGCCGGAGTGCAAAATGTAAAACCAATAGAAAAATTGCTGCTGGTTTCAAAATGAGATAGCTACGCACCTCCAAATGTTAAGAGATAATTTTTGCAAAGAGTAGGGTTTTTGGGAAAGAATTAATGCCAGCACCTATTTTTGGTCGACTATATATGTGTGTAGCAGCGCTTACTTCTACCAAAGGTTGACAGAGATTGATAAATTAAAAAGCTGTCGTAATCGCACCAAGTGCGATTACGACAGCTCAAAGCCGAGAAGGCTTTAGATCAATATCGAGGATTACATTTATCCCTGATTAAGCCTCTTGTAACCGATACTAATGCAACTGCACTTTTTAGCTCGGTCAATAGTGGATCCAATGAATCAACCACACTTTGGATTGGCGCTTGATTTGCTTCAAGAGCGGCTCGCTTAGTTGTTAACTCAGCTGCCAAGTTATTGAGCTTCAACTTAGTTGCAGGCACAGTTGATCTAACAGATGCTGCTGTCAGCGCTGTAATCTGCCTGGTAGCTGTTGCTAATACAACTGTTGGAGATGGCATCTGGCCAATTCTTGAATTCGCACTTGTTGGGTTGCTAACCACCCAAAATTTGGTCCTGCCAATATTGCTAGCAGTTGGTGCTTTGTTTGTGCTGGCCTTGGTAGCCGAGTAGTAAGTTGATCCATAGTGAACGATGTTTCCGCGAGCGTAGGTGATTAAGGCATTCCACTTAATCAAATCTTTCAGCGCCGTGCCAACTGGCTCGATCTGTTGAAAGCGATTTGTTTCAGATGCTCGAAGAAGTGTTTGTGCCTCACGGATGCCAGCTTGGTAATCTGTATTTAATTCAATACAGCCATCCCAAACCCAAGTTAATCTTGTTGTGTTAAAAAATGGATTTTTTGCACAAATATAATTGCTATTTCCAATTTTAATTGATGCGCCAGCTTTTGAGCATGCACCACCCGAGGTTGCTGCGGTTGCTGGAGTTACGGAACCTAAGATTAAAAAGCTTGCCATAACGGCCGCTGATAATTTTCTTTTCATGAAGTGCTCCTTTAATTAACTATCTTTGGTATGGCTAGAGTCTACTTTACGAGGGCGCCTGTAATAGAGGATATCTTGTAGATCACCCGTGAATTTAATGTGAAGTTATAGTACTTACCGTTGCTTTTTGCGCACATTCATACCGATTCGACGAACCATTGGGCGTGGTCCAAATCGTGAAATGCTGCTTAAAATTAAGTACTGCCAGCCTGGAATTGAGATCACCTTTCCAGCATTTACATCCCGCCAAGATTTTTCTACAACCTGCTCAGCTGATAACCACATAAAATTTGGTAAACCCTTCATCTTCATGCGACCTCGTTGATGAAACTCAGTTCTTGTAAAGCCTGGACATAAGGCTGAAATCTTTACTTTTGTTGATCGTAGTTCAGTATGCAGGGATTCAGTTAACACTGTTAAATATGATTTTGCTGCGCTGTAACTGCCGCCAGCGATCCAACTAGCTACGCTGCTGACATTTACAATAACTCCATAGTTACGTTCCACCATTACTGGCAAGACCGCATGGGTTAATCGCATAGGTGCGGTAACTAATACATCTAACAGGGCTTGCTCTGCATTGACTTCACTCTCTAAGAAACTTTTGTTAATGCCAAATCCAGCGTTGTTCACCAACACATCAATGGGTTTTTTGCTATCGCTAAGGCGCCTTCTAACCTTCTCTAGTTGAATGGGTTTAGTTAAATCCGCAGCCAATAATTCAACTCTTACACCAAACTCTTTACTCAATGCTTTAGCTGTGGCTGATAAGCGCACTTTATCTCGTGCTACCAGGACTAGATCAAAACCTTCTCTTGCCAGCAACCTTGCATACTGTGCACCAATTCCAGCGGTAGCGCCAGTTATTAATGCAATTGCCATTACTTAATAATTCCCGCCGTATCTTCATCACGGATACTCCAGGTAGTTCCATACTGTTCTAGCAACTCTAAAAATGGTTTTGCATCAAACCACTCTGGACCATTAACACCTAACGGCTGCCAGATTCCTTTATGAATCAACTCCATTGCAATGACAGGGTTAATCGCAGTCTGCCAAACAACAGCTTGATCACCATACTCTTTCATTGACCACGCATTATCAACTACGTTATAAATGTAAACCGCCTTTGGATTTCCCTCTTTATCTAAACCTTTAATTAGCGCGCCCGCACATGTCTTGCCTTTCATGCGACCACCAAGTGTGGCGGGGTCAGGCAGGGAGGCAGCAAGTAGATCACGTGGTGAAACGCTAACGCCTTGCACATCTACAGTCTCTTTACGATCCATACCTAACATGTTGATTGTTTTTAAAATACTGATGAACTCTGCACCAAGGCCGTACTTAAAGTTAACTTTTTTAGCATCAATCTTTTGTGGAATTAAGGCAACCTCTTCGTGCTCTACATTCACACACTCAACTGGGCCAATTCCTTCCGGGAAATCAAAAATTTCAAGCTCGCTAAATGGTGTCGTTGTATACCAACCACGACCATCCTCCCAAACCAATGGTGGATTTAAGCACTCTTCAATAGTTGTCCAGATTGAAAATGATGGTGCAAACTCAAAGCCTTCTACTCGCAGGTTTGAACCATCTAAAATTGTGCAGGAATCAATTCGACTAAACATGTAATCACTTGCGTACTTAGCAAATAAATCACTCATACCAGGCTCTACACCCATGCCAATCAGGGCATAGATCTTTCGCTCATCCCAGTTGTAGTCGCGGGCAAACTGCTCATCACCAAGCTTTACACCTGTTTCGGTGTATGGATAATGAGGATGCTTACGGGAAAGTGACATCGCCATATCAATGTAATTAGTATTTTCAATCTCACAAGCTAAAAAGATCGGCATTACAAATCTTGGGTCAACTGCATTAATAACAACATCTGGCTTAACTCTTCGGATTAAATCGCGAACATCCTCTAGCTCAGCAGCATTGACCATCGCAGCAGAAAAGCGAGGATCCCTTACGCGAGCTACTGCATCTTCCGCACGGGACAGAGTGCGATCGGCAATAACCATTGATTCTATAAATGTACGACGGGCTGCGATATTTACGATCGCTCTTCCAACACCACCGGCACCTATTACGAGGGCCTTCATATTTTAAATCACTCCAAACAATTTTTTATAAGTCTACTAGGGTCGGAAATTAAAGCCAAATTTACGCACGAAAGTTAAGGTGGTTAACAGTTTTATTCACTTCTTACTTATTATTAAACCAATAAATTTAAAAGCGTTTTTGTCCCCGTAGCTCAGTGGATAGAGCAACCGCCTCCTAAGCGGTAGGTCGCAGGTTCAACTCCCGCCGGGGACACCAAATTACAAGATTATTTTTTAAAGGTTGTTTTATTGAAAAACAATTGTTCGATTAGCAACTTGAAAGATTCTATCCTCAGCAAAAAGTTTTACCGCTTTTGATAGCACTCGTCTTTCAATATCTCGGCCAATAGCGATTAACTCATCGGGTGCAGCGGCATGAGTAACATGCGAAACATCCTGCTCGATGATTGGTCCCTCATCTAGATCGGCGGTCACAAAGTGGGCAGTAGCACCAATTATTTTTACGCCCCGCTCGAAAGCTTGGTGGTAAGGCTTTGCGCCTTTAAAGCCTGGCAAAAAGGAGTGGTGAATATTAATTATCTTTCCACTCATTTCGCTGCATAGCGCAGGAGAGAGGATCTGCATAAAGCGAGCAAGAATTAAAAATTCAATGTTCGAACTTTTTATAACTTCAGCTATTTTCTTTTCATCCTTATTATCAATCCTCTGGAATTTAATGCCATGCGCCTGAACTAAATCTGCTAAATCATCATGATTTGATAGCACCATCGAAATCTCGATAGGTAACTCACCGATCTCCTTTAAATAAAGTAGATCACGTAAGCAATGGCTCTCTTTTGAGACCAAGATCAAGGCCCGTTTAAACTTTGAACTCTCTCGCAGATTAATTGATGGCTTGAATTTATCGCCATATTTATTAATTATTTTTCGAGAGTTATCGATATCTAATGCGGTTTCAAACTTTGTTCGCATTACAAAATCATTGGTTATTGGATCGGTAAATTGTTGATTCTCAATGATATTTCCAGAGCACTCTAAAATTGCAGATGTGATCGCATTTACAATTCCTGGCTGGTCTTGGCATTGCAGGGTAAGAATTAACTCCATGGTTAATTCTATGAAGGATTAGTGTGAAACTGTAAATCGCTTCAGTGATTTAGGTGCCCACCAGTTTCGTTCGCCAAATAAGCGCATCAATGCCGGCACCAACAAGCCTCGGACTAACGAGGCATCTAGCAAAATAGCAAAGGCAACACCAAAGCCCAGCATTTTGATAGAGGTAACACCACTGATCATAAATGAGGCAAAAACAATAGCTAAGAGCCCAGCAGCTGCGGTAATGATTCTGGCAGATCGTTGTAATCCAACTGCAACAGATTCGGTATTACTCTTTCCAGCATCATGCTCCTCTTTAATTCGTGAAAGTAAAAAGAGTTCATAATCCATTGATAAACCAAAGGTAACTACGGCAACTAAAATTATTGAACCAGTATCTAATGCACCTGTTACTGTGAAATCTCCAACTAACCATCTCAAATTACCTTCAATAAATATCCAGGTAATTGCTCCCATAGTTGCAGCTAATGAGAGAATATTTAAAATCACCGCCTTTATCGGCAATATGACTGATCCAGTAAATACAAACAGTAAGAGCAGAACCCCAACTGCAATCCAAAGCAACGCCCAAGGAAGTGTTCGAGCGGTTCCACTTTGCGTATCGGCGTAATCTGCCGCAACACCGCCAATCAAAGTTCCAGTCGGTGCAGGAATGGATCGAATCTCATTAATCAATTTTTCAGCCTCTGGAGTTCGTGGACCCATTGAGTGAATGGCGGTGACTCGCAGATCTTCACCAACTACTTGAGTACTACCAATTCGTACAACTCCAGGAACCTTCGCAATCGCATTTGTGTATTGGTTAACTTGGACTCCTAGATTTGCACCTTTTGGCATAATAATTTCAATTGGATTTCCCTCTTGACCAGGAAATTTTTCCAAGATAACTCGTGCAGCAGTGGCTGCCGCATTACTTGCAGGTAGCACCCTGCTATCTACTTGAGAAAAAACTATGTTCTGAACTGGCGCCGCTAGTACAGTTAAAATAATTAAAGACAGAACAACAACTGAAATTGGCTTGCGCATAACAAATCTAGCAACATCTGCCCATCTACCATCATCTTTTGTAACCTTCACACTTTTACGAACCAGGCCTTTATCTATTCTTGTACCTAAAATTGCAAGTAATGCAGGCAGTGCGATTAATGCACCGGCAACCGCCATCAGAACTACGGTAATTCCAGCATATCCAAATGATTTTAAAAACATTTGTGGGAACAAGGTCAATGAGGCCAAGGTAAGTACAACTGTTAGACCAGAGTAAAAAACAGTTTTACCCGCAGTTTTAACAGTGTTAACAATGGCATCTTCAATTGATTTACCAGAGTGCAACTCTTCACGGAATCTATTCACCACCAGCAATGCGTAATCAATTCCTAAACCAAGGCCTAAGCCAGTTATTAAATTTAAGGCAAAGACGCTAACGCCGGTGAAGAGCGTGATAATATAAATAACTAGTAGTGACCCCAGAATTGCGCCAACACCAACAAGCAAAGGCATTGCACTTGCTACCAAACCACCAAATACAAAGACTAATAAGATAAAGGTCAATGGAATTGAAATTGATTCGGCAAGCTTTAGATCATCAGCAATCTTGGTATTAATCGCATGCGCAAAGACTCCTGTACCGCTGGCATAGATATTTAAATTTGCGTACTTGCCATCATATTTTTCTTGGATCTCTTTACCTAATTGTTGAATTACATCCCAATCAGATTCATCGCTATAGATAAACAAAAATCCGGATTTACTATCTTTACTTAGAAGTGATGGTGCACCCCCAGTTGACCAATATGAGAGAGTGTTGCCGACATTTGGTTCAGCTCTTAAATCCGCCTCCAGTTGCGCAACAGTTGCATACACCGCAGGATCAGATGCAGTTGTGGGTGCTTCAACTACAAGAACTACGGAAGGATCTTCTACTTTAAAAACATCGGTGAGGTACTCATACGCTTTGTAAGAATCAGAGTTTGGATCGCTATATCCGCCGCTATCTAGCTTTCCAAATACTCCGGTGCCAATAGCGCCCGCCAAAATTATGCCGATTAAGTAAAGAGAAAAAATTGATTTCTTACGCCGCACTATGGCATGACCAATTGTTTCAAACATTAATAATCCATTCAGAGATTCAAAGTAATCTTTGTAGAGTAGAATCGGTATTCTAATGAGTAAAAATAATGATTCAGATCAAATAAAGCCATTGTTGGCGAAGATCACAAGTGATGAAATTGACTTAGAAGTTGATGAGAAACGTGATGAAGAGATTAAGGGTGATAGGCCACCTCACCATGGTGGTTAAATCAGGCTTCTGACTTAGGTGGCGCCGCTTTTTCAACCTTGTTCTCAGATTTAACTGTTGTATCTGATTTTGTTGCAGCCGGTGATGCTGGCGCGGAGGATGCCCTTGAATCAGTTTTATAAAAGCCACTGCCTTTAAATACAACTCCAACATTGCTATAAAGTTTGCGCACTGCACCTTTGCAAAGTGGGCAGATCTCGATAGCTGGCTCTGAAAAAGATTGCACAGCCTCAAATTGGTGATCGCACAGGTTGCATTGATACTCATAGGTGGGCATAGGACAGAATCTTAAAGTAGTGGCAAGATTAGGACTAATTGAAAGCGGTGATTGATGAAAAAAACGGCGATATTGCTTAACTCTCTGATTCTGCTTGCCTTAACAACTACTTTCTTTGTTGCACCAGCAAAGGCCACATCATTAATCAGCTCTTCACCAGTTGGCGGATCTGTTCTCAGTCTGGCGCCAACTGCAGTAACAATTACCGCAAATACCGATTTAACAGATGGTGCTAATGAGGTAACTGTGCTTGATCCACTTGGCGTGCGAGTTGATGATGGTTCATTACAGATGACCGGTGCAACTTTAACGGTGGGTATAAAACCATTAACTGCAACTGGTGTTTACACAGTTAATTACACAATGATGGCGGTAGGTGAAGAATCCTTGACTGGCAGCTTTACCTTTTTATTCAACGCACCAGCTGTAATTGCTGAACCAACACCAAACATCTCAACTCCATCAGAGCAATCATCTGATTCTGCATCGGTTAATCGGACTAGCGATCTACTTGTGATAGCCCTATTGATCTTTGCAATCTTTATCTTGATATTAATGGTGAAGTATGCAAAACAAACCTTTAAAGGCTCCCCAACACCACGAGTGAAATCAATTAAAAAACCAGGTAGATCACGAAAAATTTCCAAGTAATATCATCATCGAATGATTGAAACTTTCGCAACCCTAAGCAACGGCTTGATGCAGCTAGCTGCATTAGTTGCGATCGGCTTGATGATCTCATTAGCAGCTTTGGCAGAAGATGATAAAGGAAGTATCAGAAGTACTAAATTAGCAAGGCGGTGCAAGAACTTTTTCTGGATTTGGTTAGTAAGTATCGCAATTTTTGTTGTAATCCAAGTTGCCTACCTGTTGGAAATAACAATTCTGGAGTCATTTGATTCAAACTTAATCAGATCATATTTAACACAAATTGCTATTGGTAAAACCTATTTATTCCAGATTTTCTGTATCTTGCTAATTTTGATGATTCCGCTTAAAAAAATTTGGGCAGCCTACTTAGGATCTGCTATCGGCTTAATTGCACTTGTTGCACCAGCATTTCAAAGCCATGGCAGCACCTCTGGCTATCACGCCTTAGCAATTGGTGCCTTAGTAGTACACATAATCGCAATAACTTTTTGGGTTGGTGGCTTGATAGGTGTGATGCAATTTAATAAAGAGGAGTTTAAATTCTCCCTACCTAGATTTAGTGTCATAGCTCTTTGGAGTGCAATTACCGTTGCTATCTCAGGGGTAGCAAATGCCTTTACAAGATTAGATTCAATTGCAGCTTGGCAAAGCAGATATGGTGCATTAGTAATTTTAAAGATTGTGTTAACCAGTATTTTGATTGGATTTGGTGCGCTGCACCGCCGATTACTTTTGAAGAGTAATTACCCTTCAATTTATCGATTGGTAATTGGTGAGATCTTTGTAATGTCAATGACGGTATTTGTTGGCAGCTGGCTTTCAAATACTGCACCTCCAGTTCGTGAGGTAGCGGTTTCACCGGCGTTATTGATTACTGGATTAGAAATGCCACCACCACCAACTTTTTCAAGTGTTTTGCTTGCTTATGATCCAGATGGCTTAATGATTGGAATATTACTTTTTGCAGTCGCCTTGTATATAAGAGGAGTAGTTGCATTATCTCGACGTGGTGATAAGTGGCCAATAGGCAGAACTATCGCCTTCGCCTTGGGCATTGCAGCCATTGATTTTGCAACAAGTGGCGGTCTAGGCGTTTACTCTCGATTTGCATTCTCCAACCACATGTTGGCGCACATGGTTTTAGGAATGATTGCACCGATCGGAATAGTTTTAGGCGCACCAATTACTTTGGCATTACGCACATTGCCAATTGGCAGAAGCAAAAATGAGTTAGGAATTCGGGGCGTATTTATCAACCTACTCCACTCTAAATTAGGCAAAGTTTATGCAAATCCGATTGTGGCCTTAGCGATATTTGATGGCTCCCTATTTGCACTTTACTTCACACCACTATTTGGCGAGTTAATGTTGAGCCACAGCGGTCACTTATTTATGAATCTTCACTTCATTTTGGCGGGTTACCTCTTTTTCCAATCAATCATTGGCATTGATCCAATGCCGATAAAGATTCCGTATATTGTGAAGATAGTTGTCTTATTTGCCGCCATGAGTATTCACGCATTTTTCTCAGTCGCACTTATGTCATCATCAGCTCTTTTGGATAATGGTTACTTCATCGCTCTTGAGCGGCCATGGGCTACAGATTTGTTGGCAGATCAAAATTTGGGTGGTGCAATTGGTTGGGCCATGGGAGAGGTGCCGATTCTGCTTGCACTACTTGCCACATTTATTCAATGGACCAAGGCGGATAAGAAGGAGAGCGGTCGGATTGACCGAGCAGCAGAACGCGCTGCAGCCATGGGCGAGGATGATGAACTTGCAAAGTACAACAAGTATTTAGCTCAATTAAACAGAGATGATAGATGAGAAAAATCAGATTAGGATTAGTACATGGCTTTTTCTTCAGAATCTAATATGGCGCCACTTTTTGGCGATGAGTACCAATCACTCCGGGAAAGTGTTAGCGCGCTAGCCCAAAAAAAGATTTTACCTTTTGCGCAAGATGTTGATGAAAATGCTAGATACCCACAGGAAGCAGCGGATGCATTACAACAAGCTGGTTTAGCTGCAGCACATGTTCCTGAAGAGTTTGGTGGTCAAGGCGCTGATGCATTAGCAACTGTCATTATTATTGAAGAGGTAGCACGGGTTTGTGGAGCATCCTCCTTAATTCCAGCGGTTAATAAGTTGGGATCTGTTCCATTATTAATTGGTGCGAGCCAGGAACAAAATAAAAAGTACTTAACTCAATTAGCACAAGGAAAAGGTTTCTCATACTGTCTCTCTGAATCAGAGGCTGGCTCTGATGCTGCAGCAATGAAAACTAAAGCAACTGCATCCGGTGATAAGTGGATTTTATCTGGGAGTAAAAAATGGATCTCTAATGCAGGTGTTTCAGAGTTTTACACAGTGCTGGCAACAACAGATCCAACAAAAGGATCAAAAGGTATCTCCGCATTTATTGTTGAAAAATCAGATCCTGGAGTTTCCTTTGGTGCACACGAGAAGAAAATGGGTTTTCGTGGTTCTCCAACTCGAGAGGTTTACTTTGACAATGTTGAGTTATCGCAGGATCGTTTGATCGGCGAGGTTGGCACTGGTTTTGGGTTAGCGATGAAAACACTAGACCACACCAGAATTACAATTGCCGCCCAAGCACTTGGAATTGCGCAAGGCGCACTTGATGTAGCAAAACGTTACTCACATGAGCGCCAGCAATTTGGTAAAGCTATCTTTGACTTTCAAGCGATTCAATTTATGTTGGCCGACATGGCG
The DNA here is from genome assembly GCA_964628535.1 of uncultured Candidatus Nanopelagicus sp. GTDB lineage: Bacteria > Actinomycetota > Actinomycetes > Nanopelagicales > Nanopelagicaceae > Nanopelagicus. Next base: position 23,686 of record CAZVNE010000010.1, read on the forward strand.
ATGCAGATTGAAGCGGCTCGATCACTAACTTATGCAGCAGCGGTTAAGAGTGAGCGCGGCGAAGTGGATTTAACCTTCTTCTCAGCGGCCAGTAAATGTTTTGCAACAGATGTTGCAATGAAGGTTACAACTGATGCGGTACAAATTTTGGGTGGATATGGATATGTCAGTGATTATCCAGTTGAGCGAATGATGCGAGATGCAAAACTTACTCAAATCTACGAGGGAACTAATCAAATTCAACGAATTGTTATGGCTAGAAACTTAGATACCTTAAATTAAAAACGCACCAACATACTTGGCGTAGCAGCAGCATTTACTGGTTGATCAAACTCATTTGTTGGTAAGGGTTCATTACTAATTTCACCTGGATGAACTAGCGCGACCTTCCAAGCAGAGGTTTTTGCAAGTGCTCGATCATAAGAGCCCCCACCCTGGCCTAATCGATTACCCTTTTGATCAATATGTAATGCTGGAACAATTACTACATCCAATTTAGGATCACTTGGCTCGCCAATTGGTTCAAAAATTTTCCCAAACTTTTTTAAGTTACTTAGATCTCCATTCCATAAGACCCACTCTAAATCTCCATCTGTAAGCATCCGAGGCAGATAAAGAGTTACCCCATTTTTGATCAACTCCTGATTCAAATCTTCAGTATTGGGCTCAACCTCATATGAAATATAGGAAGCGATGCTTTCTTTTCCAGCAAACTCTGATGCAGATAAAAGATGAAGCCAAGAATCATTAATAAATCTATCTACTCGCTCACTGCGATACTTATCACGAAGCTTCGCCTTTGCTTGATTTATTAGATCTTTATTCATGCCATTACCTTAATTTATCAACGGTGCAAAGTAGGGTTTAGGTATGGATCAATCGATTTCAGTTGCCCAGTTTCAGGAGCGATTACTTGAACTGGCACAGCCACTAACGCCATTAGATCTGCCATTACTTGATGCTCATGGCGCAACGCTCTCCAGCAATCTCATGGTTGATGATCAGTTGTTGCTTAAAACTGGAGATCGAATAGGTGCAACCCAAATTGGATTAGCAGCTTCCCTTGGTCTAGATCGCTTACCTTGCCGACCACATCCCCGAGTTGTAATTATTTCAGCAGGAGATGATCTTGTTGAACCTGGCAGTAAGTTGGCAGATGCTGAGGATGAGTTTGAAAGTAACTCCTGGTTTCTAACCACCTTTGTCCGCGAAATTGGCGCCCATGCTTTTCGGGTCCACACTATTGCGCAAACTACCGAGGTTTTAAAGTTAATAGTTGAAGATCAACTTGTCAGGGCTGATTTAATTGTCATTAGCGGTGAATCTAAAGATGAGTCATTTGAATTGATTAATTCAGTTATCAGTAGCCTCGGTGAGGTAACAACTGTGGTGCCAAATTTAGCTGAAAGCGGCAAACACAGTTACGGCACCATTGGGCCTGATAAAACTCCAGTAATTGCACTACCTGGTGAGCCATTAGCAAATTACCTGTCGGCAGAGTTATTTATTAGACCGATGATTTTAAAGATGCTGGGTTACCGATCAATTTATCGAAATAGCAAGAAGATGAAATTAGATTTTGAGGTGGTTGGTACTGAGGGCAAAGCAAATTACATTCGAGGCAAAGTTACCGGCGAGAAAGAGATTGCTTTGCTGCCAAATCAAAGTGCGATCGCTACTATCTCAACTACTGATTGCTTAATCTACTTGCCAGAAAAAAGTGAAAGATTAGGAAAAGGGGATAGTGCAGAAGTAATTTTTCTGCAGGGAGATTTAGTTTGAAAAAACTAATCGACCACGAATTAATTCTTAAGCCAATTAGATTTAGGGATAAAACCCAGTGGGATAGCGTTCGTGCGATTAATCGAGATTGGTTATCTCCTTGGGAGGCCACCAGGCCACGAGTTGATCAGGATCATCCGCTGCCAACTTATTATGGAATGGTGATGCAACTAAATCGTGAAATGAGAGCGTTGCGATCAATCTCGCTGGGAGTTTTTTTAAAAGAGGATAAGAGCGAGTTATTGATTGGGCAGATAACCTTAGGTGGCATCATTTTTGGCGCAATGCGTGGCGCTCATATTGGGTATTGGATTGATCAACGTTATTCAGCTAGAGGCTATACAACTAGAGCGGTCAAACTTCTAACAAATTTTGGCTTTGATGCCTTGAGGTTGCATCGAATTGAAATTAATTTGCGGCCAGAAAATGAGGCTTCAAAAAAAGTGGCACTCAAAGCTGGGTACATACTGGAAGGCGCAAGGAGCAATTACTTACATATTGCGGGGGATTGGCGCAATCACATTACATTTGTTAAAGAAAACTCCAACATAAAATAAATTAATAAATCGGACATACCACCTAAATCCCCTTAAATCCTTACCCCAACAATTATCGTTCTTCTTTATGGCATCGGGATTTATCTATCTAATCATCATCGCCATGTGGGCTGCCTATTTTCTACCACAATGGTTTAGCTCCCATGAAGATGCTTCAGGTAAATCAATTGATCGTTACAAAAATGCGATGCAAGTTGTTGCCGAAAACCAAAGTATGAAAAAGATGGAAGAGTCATTAATTGATAAATCCAATTTAATCTTTCAACGTAAATTGATATTTGGATCGCTCTTCTCACTTTATTTGCTAGCAAACCTAGGTGCACTCTTTGGATTACTATCCTGGGCAACCACCTTGGTCCCCTTAACTGGTTTTATAATTTACTTAGTTCATGTGCGAAAACAGGTAGTAGCTTCACAGGCCAAGATAAGAAGAGTTAAAGCAATGGAAAAAATTGCAAATGCCAAATTACCTTCACCACTCTTTGAAAATAATAGCCAGCAATCCGCCAGTTCAAATGATCACTGGATTCCTTTTTCAGAGCGAACCGAGATTACTGGTGTAGTTGTTGTGCCAAAGGATCGAACAGGTTGGCAACCAACCCAGCTGCCTCGACCAACCTATACAACGGCGCCAAAAGCGATTCCAACTAAGAGAGTTGTTGATCTAACTTCACCTGGTGAATGGAGCGCAAAGCAGGAGCAAGCGCAAGTAATTCCTAGCTCACGCGATGAGATATTTGATCAGGTAAGTATTGAAGAGCGGGAAAATCAAGCGGTAAATGAGTAAGTTAAATCCAGCTCGGTAACCACATTCTTCTTAACCACTCTGCGTAAGTAATTTCAAAACCCATTAACACGGGCAGGAAGTAAATAAAATTAACAAAAACTACGATCACAAATAAATTGATCCACTTACGAGCATATCCAGCCGATAAAAACTTATTAAAAGAATAGATTATGGCTAGTATTAAAAAGGGCGCAATTACGACGGAGTAGAAGTAGAAGGTAGTTCGGCCTTGGATTAAAAACCAAGGCAGGTATGTGGCCGCTAAACCAACAATAATAAAATTACTAATTACATCTCTCTTATTTATCCAAAAACCAATCAGCAGAGCAATTGCGATTGTCCCGGCCCACCAAAGCACTGGAGTACCGATAGCCAATATCTCCTGCGAACAATTACTTGCGCCGCAATTTTTTGGTGATTCATAAAAGAATGAGGTCGGTCTACCTAGGATCAACCAGCTCCAGGGATTGGCAGCATAGGAGTGTGATTCGGTAAGTCCGCTATGAAAATTTAAAATCTCTGCGTGATAATTCCAAAAACTTCTAACAACATCGGGAATCAGAGAATCACCCTGTGATTGAGCCCAATTTCTACCCCAACCTAAATTGCTGCTAAACCACCCGCTCCAACTAATTAGATAAATAGCCAGTGGTAATAGAGTAAATTGAATCATCCGCATTAGATACTCTTTTAACAATCTATGCCGAAGTAGATTAATTGATAGCAGTAAGAAAATTGGGATTAAGTAGGCGCCACTCCACTTCACACTGGTGGAAGCACCGAGAAAGAGCCCTACCAGCCAAAAATTATTTGCAAGATAAAAGTAAAAGATAAGTAAAACAAAAAATAGTAGAAAAATATCAAGCAGTGCTATTCGCGACATCACAAGATTAAGTCCATCAAGTGCCAGCAGCAATGCAGCAATATGGCTTAAGTAAAATGAGTTAAATAATCGTTGGGTAATTAGAAAGATTAAAACAACACATGCGGTGCCAATCAGCGCTGCGCTAATCCGCCAGCCAAACTCATTATTCCCAAATGCCTTTATGCCTAGGCCAATTAACCACTTACCAAGTGGTGGGTGCACAACAAATTCAGCTTCACCAGCATTATTTACCTCTACCCCATTTGAAATCAGTGAGGCAGCATTTTTTGCATAGTAGATCTCATCAAATATGTATCCGCTAGGTTTATTTAAATTCCATAGCCGCAGAATTAAGGCAAAAACTGTTATTAATGAAAGGGGAAGAAACCTTTTTGCCTGCTTCATACTGCGTAAGCCTATAAGCAGATTGAAAACCTGAGAGAATCACCTCATGCTAATTCTGGCCGGCTTACCCATTGGAGATGCAGCTGATGCCTCTGCAAATTTAAAGTCAATCATCGAAAAGGTTGAGTTTATTGCGGCTGAGGACTCACGTAAATTCTCTAGATTGTGTCAGGAGTTAGGTATTCGATACAGCGGAAAGATCATCTCTTTTTTCGAGGGCAATGAGATCGAACGAATTGATGAGTTAACTAAATTACTGGTTGCCAATAAGGATGTTTTAGTTGCTACCGATGCGGGCATGCCAGGTGTTAGTGATCCTGGATACCGATTGGTAAGAGCTGCGATTGAAAACAAGGTAAAGATAAAAGTTTTACCAGGACCCAGTGCTGTAACAACCGCATTACTTTTATCTGGCTTACCAACCGATCGTTTTTGTTTTGAAGGATTTGCGCCACGCACTTCAGCAGCACGAGTAAATTGGTTTACCGAGTTGGTAGAACAGCCACGTACGATAATTTACTTTGAAGCGCCACATCGCATCACTGAATCATTGCAAGATGCCATCACTGCCTTTGGTGCAGATCGGCAGGCTGTGATTTGCCGCGAGATGAGTAAACAGTATGAAGAGGTTGTACGTGGCTCAATGGATGATTTACTGCAATGGTCTAAATCCAAAGAGATCCTCGGAGAAATTACAGTGGTTGTTTCTGGATTCAACCCAGAAGAGCGTGATATCGATCAGAAATCAATTATTGAAAGCGTCCTGCGATATGAAAGTTCTGGCATGAGTCGCAAAGAGGCGATGGCGGAGGTTGCAAAGAGTTATGGGATTGCAAAGCGCTCTGTTTTTGATGTCATGGTGGCGCACAAGAGTGGCGATAAGATCTGAACATGGGTGATAAAAAGTCATTTTATTTAACAACGCCAATTTATTATGTTAATGATGCACCACATATTGGGCATGCATATACAACGGTAGCTGGCGATGTTTTAACCCGTTGGCACAGGCAAAAAGGTGAGTCGGTTTGGTTTTTAACTGGAACTGATGAGCATGGTCAAAAAGTTTTAAATACTGCTCAAGCAAACAAGGTTGCGCCTCAAGAGTGGTGTGATAACTTGGTGGAAAGCTCCTGGAAACCAGTTTGGCGTGACTTAAATATTGCTAATGATGATTTTATTCGCACTACTGAATCAAGGCATATGGAACGGGTTCAGAGATTCTTACAAGGCTTAAAAGATGATGGCTTTATTTATGCTGGAAAGTTTGAGGGCCCATACTGCATCGGTTGCGAAGAGTTTAAATTACCTGGAGATCTTGATGAAGGTAAGTGTCGTATTCACTCTAAGCCGGTTGAGATGCTTAGCGAAGAGAATTGGTTTTTTAAGTTATCCGCATTCCGTGAAGAGTTACTAAATCATTACAAGAAAAATCCAGAGGCGTGCCAACCAGCAAGTGCGCGCAATGAGGTCATCTCATTTTTAGAGGGTGAGGTACGAGATCTCTCAATCTCTCGCTCTACCTTTGATTGGGGAATTCCAGTTCCTTGGGATACCAAACAGGTAATTTATGTTTGGTTTGATGCCTTATTAAATTATGCAACTGCAGTTGGCTTGGGTGATGATGCAGATAGCGAAGGTGGAAAGAGGTTTGCAAAAACTTGGCCAGCTGATGTGCATCTAGTTGGTAAGGATATTCTTAGATTTCATGCGGTTATTTGGCCAGCAATGTTAATGGCTGCCAAAGTTGCCATTCCAAAGAAGATATTTGCGCATGGTTGGTTATTAGTTGGTGGCGAGAAAATGTCCAAGAGTAAGTTAACTGGAATTGCACCAAGTGATATCACTAAAGATTTTGGTGTTGATGCATTTAGATACTACTTCCTAAGGGCTATTCCATTTGGCACAGATGGCTCATTCTCTTGGGAGGATATGTCAGCTCGTTACACCAGTGAGCTAGCTAATGATTTTGGAAATCTAGCCTCAAGATTAATTGCGATGATTGAGAAGTACTGTGAAAATACAATTCCGGCAGTTGCAACTGAAGCATCGCTAGCTAAGCAGTTAGCAGAGACGGTAAAAAGTGCGGATGAGGCTATTTGTGCCCTTGATTTTCAAGGCGGAATTAACTCAATTATGGATTTCTGTAAACGAATTAATGGATATGTGACTGAAACAGAGCCTTGGAAAGTTGCTAAGGATCCGGCGCGTAAAGCTGAATTAGATTTAATCTTGTACAACACCGCCGATGCCTTGCGGGCACTTGCAGTTTTGTTACACCCAGTTATGCCCGAGAGCACTGAAAAATTGTGGGAATCACTTGGTGCAAATACTTCAATTGGCAGTATTGCTGAGCAAAAAATTTCAGAGGTAGCTAAGTGGGGACAATTACCTGCTGGAAGTAAGGTAACAAAAACTCCAGTGTTGTTCCCAAGGTTAGAAGAGAATAAGTAAATGGCGGATCGCCATAACCGTGATATTGAACGACCAGTAGCTCCGCTACCAATTGCACTGAAAACAAAAACGATTGATTCCCACGCACACCTTGAGTTACTTCATAATTGCGAACCGGATTCACCATTAATAAAAGAGGTTTTAGATACCGCTGCAAGTGTTGGTGTTGATCGAGTTGTGCAGGTTGGATACTCCGCTGAGCAATCAATCTGGTCAGTTAATTGTGCCGAAGCTTTTCCTGGAAGAGTTCTAGCCGCTGTGGCCTTGCATCCAAATGAAGCACCTGTTGTTGAAGATCTGGAGAAAGATTTATTGGTAATCGAGGAGTTGGCAAAGCATCCAAGAGTTCGTGCAATAGGTGAGACTGGATTAGATTTTTTTAGAACTGGTCCTGAATTACAAGAAAAACAGAGATACTCCTTTCGCCGCCATATCAAGATTGCTAAGGAGAACAACAAAGCATTGGTAATTCATGACAGAGATGCTCACCGCGCAGTTTTAGATACCTTGTTAGAGGAGGGTGCGCCAGAAAAAACAATTTTTCATTGTTACTCCGGAGATGCGCAAATGGCTAAGGAGTGCATCGCTAATGGGTATGTGCTCTCATTTGCCGGCACATTAACATTTAAAAATGCACCAGAGTTGCGGGAAGCGGTTAAGTTAGTACCGATTGAGCTTTTGTTAATTGAAACAGATTCACCATTTTTAGCACCGATGCCAAATCGTGGTGCATTAAATACACCAGCTCAAATCCCAAATACCTTACGTGCGATGGCGCAAGAACGTGGTGAATCAGAGGATTATCTGGCTGCCGCAATTTCAGAGAACGCATTGCGAATTTTTGGGCAGTTTTAATTGAGCAATCTACTTGGTGCAACGGAGATTCGAGAGTTAGCAAAAAAGCTTGATCTAAAGCCTACAAAAAAACTTGGTCAAAATTTTGTAGTAGATGCCAATACCTGTCGCAAGATTGTGAAGTTAGCTGATGTAAAAGGCACTGATATTGCACTTGAAATTGGACCAGGTCTTGGCTCATTGACCTTAGCCTTATTAGAGGTTAGTAAAGAGGTAGTTGCAATTGAGATTGATTCACGGCTAGCGCAGCAATTACCAATTACTGTCGCAACTCATGGCGTAGATACCAAAAAGTTAACAGTTCTAACCCAGGACGCAATGCTGATAACTCGATTAGATCAGGAGCCAGATGTATTGGTTGCTAACCTGCCATACAACGTCTCAGTTCCGGTATTGCTAAATTTACTAGAGTTATTTCCAAGCATTAAACGTGGTGTTGTAATGGTGCAAAGTGAGGTTGCCGAAAGGTTGGTTGCCAAGGCAGATAGCAAAGAGTATGGATCGCCAACTGTTAAAGGTAATTGGTGGGCGGATTTAACTTGGGCTGGCGGTGTTAGCCGCTCAGTTTTTTGGCCGATACCAAATGTAGATTCAGCATTGGTTAGATTTGATCGTCATGCACCAATTGGCTCTGAAGCCCAGCGATTAAAAACCTTTAAAGTAATTGATCACGCATTTGCCAAGCGCCGCAAAATGATGCGCAGTGCACTAAGTGAATTATTTGGTGGTTCAGCTCCGGCGCAGGAGGCATTAATTAGAGCAGGGATTGACCCAACTATTCGGGGTGAGGCTTTAACAGTTGAGCAATTTGGGCAGATTGCCCAGCAATTAAGTTAGAGAAGCAATACGCTTTCGTTATATGAAATCCCGCGGTGTAGTAACTCGAGTTCCTGGAAAGGTTAACTTACAACTTTCAGTTGGCCCACTTGGCAGCGATGGATTTCATGAGGTTACAACTGTTTTTCAAGCAATCACATTATTTGATGATGTAACAGTCAGTGAAGGTAACTCTGGTGCTGGTGTAAGTATTTCAATCACCGGTCAAACCGCACAGGGCGTTCCGAATGATTCATCCAATCTAGCAATTCGAGCGGCTAACTTAATGATTAAAGAGTATGAGCTAGCACCAGATTTAGAGATTAAATTAAAAAAGGAGATTCCAGTTGCTGGTGGTATGGCTGGTGGAAGTGCTGATGCTGCTGGAGTAATTGTTGGATTAGATTCATTATTTAATCTAGGAGCATCAAGAGCTGAGATGGAGAAAATTGCTTCTCAAATTGGCAGCGATGTGCCATTTGCACTTTCAGGTGGTGTTGCAATTGGAACTGGCCGCGGAGATCAAATTACATCAGCGCTGGCAAAGGGTAGTTACACCTGGGTACTAGCTTTATCTTCACAAGGATTATCAACTCCTGCGGTTTACCAAGAGTGTGATCGATTGCGTGAAGGATTATCAATCGCATCACCACAGGTTAGTGAACCTTTAATGCAGGCACTTCGTGCTGGCGATGCCAAAGCATTAGGTAAATCTTTACTAAATGATCTACAACCAGCCGCATGCTCTTTGCGTCCTGCGCTTCGATTAGTTCTAGATGTTGGAATTGATTACGGCGCATTGGGTGGGATCGTTTCTGGATCTGGTCCAACTGTGGCTTTTTTGGTTGCAGATGAGGAGCACGCCATGGATTTAGCAGTCGCATTAAGTTCAAGTGGAGTTGTATCTTCAATTGCACGTGCGATTGGACCCGCTCAAGGCGCACGAATTATTGATAGTTTTTAAATTAGCTTGTTATAAGGGATAATTCAGGTTCCGCCATTGTGTAGTGGCTAGCACATGAGCCTTTGAAGCTCAGGGTCCAGGATCGATACCTGGTGGCGGAGCCACCAAACCAACAAAGGTTAGGAGATCAAAGTGAGCAAAGTAGAGCTTGCGATTGTCCTAGCAGCGGGTGAAGGCACCCGAATGAAATCCCAAACTTCAAAAGTTTTACATCAAATCGCTGGAAAAAGCATTATTGAAAATGTTCTGGCCGCGGTTAAACCATTAAATCCAAAAGCTACCTCAGTAGTTGTCGGTGCCCACCGCGAATCGGTTGAAGCACATTTAACGTTGATTGCACCATCGGCTAAATCTATTTTTCAAGCAACTAGAAATGGCACAGGGGGTGCAGTTCAATTAGCGCTCGCAGAATACAAAGGTGATGGCACAGTTTTAATCTTGGCTGGCGATACCCCGCTTCTTACCACTCAAACCCTCAGTGAATTTGTTGACTCTCATTTAGCTGGCAAAAATCAGGCTTCAGTTTTAACCGCTTTATTGCCAGACCCAACTGGCTACGGAAGAGTTTTGCGTGGTGAGAATAATTCAATTTTAAAGATAGTAGAAGAGAAGGATTGCAATGAACTAGAGGCAGAGGTTGATGAGATTAACACCGGCGTCTACTTATTTGAGGCAAAGTTTCTTCGCGAAGTGATTTCAAAGCTGCAAGCTAATAACTCTCAAAAAGAGCTATACCTAACCGATGTAATTGCTCTAATTACCTCATCTGGTAAAGCTGCAGCAGCGGTCTTATCAAATGATTACACAGAAACGCTAGGGATTAATGATCGCTCTCAACTTGCTGAGTGTGCGGCAATTATGCGGGATCGAATTAATCATCAACACATGTTAAATGGCGTGACCATTATTGACCCAACAACTACTTGGATTGATACAGATGTGAAGATTGCCCAAGATGTCACGATCTATCCAGCAACTGCGATATCTGGAAAAACATCGATTGCAACAGGTGCAATTATTGGGCCACGAACCACCCTGGTTAATTGTGAGGTGGCAGAGAGTGCTCAAGTAATTGAGAGTTTTGCAACAGATTCAAAGATTGGTAATTCAGCCAAGGTTGGTCCTTACTCATATCTTCGCACTGGAACAGTGTTAGCAGCTGAAGCAAAAATTGGTGCATATGTTGAGACGAAGAATTCAAGTATTGGTAAAGGATCAAAGGTGCCCCATCTTTCATATGTTGGTGATGCACAAATTGGAGAGGGCACAAATATTGGCGCAGCAACCGTTTTTGTAAATTACGATGGTGAAAATAAGCATCAAACTAAGATTGGAAATCAGGTAAGAATTGGTAGCGACACTATGTTGGTTGCTCCGGTCTCTGTTGGAGATGGCGCCTATACAGCAGCAGGTTCAGTAATTAATGAAGATGTACCAGCCGGTGCAATTGGAATTGGCCGCGCTCGTCAGACCAACATCTTGGGCTGGGTTCTTCGGAAACGAAAAGGAAGTAAATCAGCAGATGCAGCCAAAAATGCTGGTGCTAGTGAATAATCACCAACTAGTAGAATAGAAGTATCAAGCACCGCCACTTTGAGATAAGGGAGGGTACTAAATGAATGAAATCCGCTTATCCTCCGAAAAACGTTTGCGCTTATTTACTGGCCGAGCCTATCCAGAGTTAGCAGAAGAGGTCGCCGCCGAACTAGGAATTCCAATTACACCAACATCAGCTTATGACTTTGCTAATGGTGAAATATTTGTTCGCTTTGAAGAGAGCGTGCGCGGAAGTGATGCATTTGTAATTCAAAGTCATAGCGCTCCGGTCAACAAACAAATTATGGAGCAATTAATTATGGTCGATGCGCTAAAGCGTGCATCAGCTAAACGAATTACCGTGGTCTTACCTTTCTACGCTTACGCTCGACAGGATAAAAAGCATCGCGGCCGTGAACCAATCTCTGCCAGATTAATGGCCGATTTATTTAAGACAGCGGGTGCTGATCGTCTGATGTGCGTAGATCTACATACCTCGCAGATTCAAGGTTTCTTTGATGGGCCAGTAGATCATTTATTTGCCCTTCCACTATTAACAAATTATGTTGGCAGCAAGGTTGATCGAAAGAATTTAGTAATTGTTTCCCCTGACTCAGGTCGCGTCCGAGTGGCAGAGCGCTGGAGTGAAATGCTTGGCGGAACCTCAATCGCATTTATTCACAAGACCCGTGATCCAAGAGTTCCTAATGAATCAACCACCGGCAAGGTTGTTGGTGATGTTAAGGGAATGACCTGTGTAGTAATCGATGACATGATCGACACCGCCGGCACAATTACTAAAGCGGTAGATGCATTAATTGAAGCTGGCGCTAAAGATGTCATTATCGCGGCAACTCACGCTGTTCTGTCCGGACCAGCAGTTGATCGCCTGAAAAAATCTCGTGTATCTGAGGTTGTTGTTACAAATACACTTCCAATTTCTGAGGAGAGTCGCTTTGATAATTTAACAGTGCTCTCAATTGCGCCACTTTTGGCACGGGCAATTAAGGAAGTATTTGAGGATGGCTCTGTAACTAGCCTCTTTGATGGTCATAGCTAAAAAGTTTTACTAAAAATAAAAGGCGCCCGTAGCTCAACTGGATAGAGCATCTGACTTCGGATCAGAAGGTTTGGGGTTCGAATCCCTACGGGCGCACAATTCTCAGTAATAATTAACTAATTATTAACAAATTCTGGCTTTCAGCAGTTGCGAATTACCCTCCCCAAAAGAAATCTTTTTAATACCCTCAGGTAGGCTTTGTGCTTTAAATCTGTGAGAGGTGGTTTCGAGGGTGAGCACCACTATGCGCACGCGCCTCTCCTTTCTAATCATTACCTCACTTCTTCTTGGTTTGATCTCACTTTCACCAGCGGCAAACTCACTTAATACAAACTTAGAGATCCAAGCCATTACAGA
>CAZVNE010000011.1:0-29878 GCA_964628535.1 uncultured Candidatus Nanopelagicus sp.
GCAGATACTTACTGATTCCCGTGAATAATTACCTAAATCCGTTCGAAAGTTGACCTAGAAATGCACCAAATATCATCGCAGGTGCAAAGGGAATAGATTTTCTTTTGGAGATCAATGCCCAAACTCCCCCGATGATCCAGGCTATATCAATTGCAATCACCAATTGAATTACGCTACCCATTGCTGATCCAAGAACTAAAGCTAATTTCAAATCTCCAAAACCTATACATGCCTTTGTTAATAGGTTCAACAAAAGCAAAATAGAAAAATATGCGGCCCCAAAAAGCAGATTGATCCTTAGAATCAAGCTCAATGAGATAAACAATAAAATCAGATCTAAATCTCTAATCAGGTGCGTCTTTATATCATGGGCAGCTATTCGATAAAGCATAGAAATTGAAAGCGAAATCAAAGCTACTGAGAGCACCCCGTGATGGTACTTAAATTAATCTATGGAGAATCAGGGTTGTGGATTACCTGCCTATTGCCCCACGACCAACATTGATTAACTCTCTTCGCATATCCTCCACATCAAATTTAACGCCTGAGAAGTATTGGATCTGAAATATTGCTTGTTCTACTAAGAGCGCTAAGCCGCCAATGACTTGTCTACCAAGGTTTTGATACCTTTTAGCTAATTCAGTTGGCCATGGATGGTAGATCACTTCAAAGAAATCCGCTTTACTGGAGATAATTGAAAGGCCATCTGTTGCACCTGCTGGAGTAGTTGAAATAATTAAATCTCGATCCTGAACCTGAGGGAATGTATGCCAATCAAGAAACTCAAGATCTAAATCTGTGCCTGCTGCATGAAGTTGATCATGACGATTCATGGATCTAGTTAGAATACTTACTTGCGTATTTGTGCCACGTAATGCACCCAACGCTGCTCTTGCTGTACCGCCAGCACCAAGAATAGCTACTCTGCCGCCAAAGTATGGTTGCAATAGATTTTTGAAAGCTAATAGGTCGGTAGAAACACCGATACTGCCAGTTGATTCGAAAATAATTGTATTGATTGATGATATTTGTTTGGCTAGTGGATCTACTCGGTCGACAAAACCAATAGATATCTCCTTAAGTGGCATGGTAAGCGCTAATCCACGTGAACCAGAATCTCTTTCTGCATAGTAAAAATCTGCAAATCCATTCTCGCTAACCTCTTCAGATGTGAACTGAGCCTCAACCTTTAGTATTTGATAAGCATGGGAGTGCAGCAACGGAGACAAGGAGTGACCAATTGGCGATCCCGCTACCTTCATCTTAATCATTCGAACAAGCCTGCTTCCTCATTCTCTCTAAACTCTGCAACCCAAAGATTAAATTCTGGGAAAGATTTTGTAAATCTAGTATCACCTGGTTTGACGGTTATGAAGTACAGCCAATCCCCTTGGGCCGGATTCATTGCAGCACGCATGGCATCCACACCTGGATTTCCTATCGGTGTTGGCGTTAATCCTTTGTACAGATAGGTATTATATTTAGAATTAAATTGCAATTGCTTATAACTCATCCTAATTTCACCGCGTGCTTTCGCCGCATAATCAATAGTTGCGTTCATTTGCAGCGGCATCCCAATTCTCAATCGGTTGTAAATGACCCGTGCAATCTTTGAAAAATCTTCAGGATCGCCCTCAGCCTGGGCTATGGATGCAATTATCAACACCTCATATGGAGAGTATTTCTCATACCCCGCGATCAGATTACTTTCCGCGGCTGCAATATTAAATCGCTTGACCATCTCTTTAACCGCTTCATCAACTGTAGTACCCGGCACAAAAGCGTATTGGGCTGGGAACAGGAAACCCTCCAGGTTTTTACTTTCATAGATCGGGTCTGGAAATACAGCATTTGTAAACCTTCCTTGCAATAGATCAGATGCCTCTAATCTTTGAAAAACTTCATAGGCGCGCAGTCCTTCAACAAAACCAAGAACCGCTCTATTGCGCTTGCGGTCCAGTAGTTGATCAATAGCCGCATTTGAAGAGATCTTGAGATCAATCTGGTGAACACCTGGCGCTATTCCTTCAGATCTCTTTTGTGACAGTGCAGCCCGATAAAAAGCTCTTGCAGTTTTAACCACACCAGCAGCCTCTAATTTGCCAGCTATTTCATAGCCAGTATCACCATTCTCAATAACTACATCGACCTTGTTCTCATTACTTGATGCCCTGTAATCAATCAATAAAAAGGCATTATGAACTGTGACTGCGAATATCGTGAATACTAACAATGAAGAAATTACTGTGATAAATTTCTTCATAAGGATTCACCCAAACCATTAATAGATGATTCCATCAACAAGGCTTGATTGAGGATATTCACCGCAGCCATCTGGTCCAAGAAATTTTTACTCTCTTTTACTCCTTTGCCTACTTCATGCAATTGCGACAACGATTGATTAGTACTTAATCTCTCATCAATTAGGTAAATCTTTCCGTGATACAAATCTTTCAAGGATAGAGCGAATCTTCTAACAGAGTTTGACTTATCACTATCTGCGCCCGATAGATGTATAGGGTTACCAATTGCAACATAAATTGGTTCATAATCCTTAAAAATTCTGGACAATTCATTGGTTATAGAGGGGTTCTTAATTAAGGTTTCAAGTGGCGAAGCTAAAATAGCATCGGGATCAGTTACTGCAACCCCAATTCGCACCTCTCCGAAATCAATCCCAACTCTTCTTCCTCGTGTTAAGGGATGCATGATCTAATCATTTAACTTTTGCTGTTATTAAATTTCTTATTTCAGATAAAGCTGATGCCAATTTATCAACATTGATCCCGCCACCCTGCGCAAAATCATCCTTACCGCCACCGCCACCGCCAAGGGTGATAGATCCAGCCTTCACAAGATCTCCAGCCTTAACTCCCAGTTTTACAAAATCACTGGAAACAGCAACAATCAATATAATTTTCCCGTTAGTTAAAGATGTCAGCACAACGACGCCACTACCTAGATCATTTTTGATCTTTAACGCAATTGTTCGCAACTCTTCAGCGTTCAAACCAGGAGACATTTCGGCGGTGACAATTTTTGAATTTCCTATCGAAAATGCATCTGCGATTAATGATGGCGTCATGCTCATTGCAGTTGCTACCCGAATTCCAGATAGTTCCTTTTCAAGAACTTTCATCTTGTCGATTAGATCATTTACCCGCTCTGGAATCTCTTCACTTCGAGCGCCCTTAATAATCTGGGTTATTGAGTTGAGAATTAAATGCTCTTTGACTAGAAATTTGTATGCGTCGACGCCCACTAACGCTTCAACTCTTCGAACACCAGATCCAATCGATGATTCAGATAAAAGTTTTACAACACCCAATTCACCTGATCTACCAACATGGGTTCCCCCACAAAGCTCTTTCGCCCAATCACCAACACTGACAACACGAACTTGATCACCATATTTTTCACCAAACAAAGCCATCGCACCTAAGGATTTAGCTTTATCTTGGCTCATAACCTGGGCATGAACCTCTAGATCTGATATCAATAATTCATTTACGCGAGATTCAACATCATTTAAAACTGATTGCGGCACAGCTGATGTCGCTGGGAAATCAAATCGGAATCGTCCAGGAGAGTTCTCAGATCCAGCTTGGGTTGCAGTTTCACCCAACGCCTCGCGAAATGCCTTGTGCACCATATGGGTTGCGGTGTGCGCTCTTGAAATTGCAGTTCGACGTTCTTGATCAATTTCGGCTACAACATCTTCACCGATCTTTATCGCACCTGAAATCAATCTGCCTCGATGCACAATTAAGCCTGGCACTGGAGTTTGCACATCATCTACCTCAATGACAGCTCCGTTACCCAATTTAATAAATCCACCATCAGCTAACTGACCACCACCTTCAGCATAAAAAGGTGTCCGTTTCAGGGTAATTTCAACCTCTGCACCAGCTCCTGCTTCAGATACAGATTTTCCTTCAACTAATATCCCAGTTAACTTGCTCTCTGATTGAACCTTCTCATAACCGGTGAACTCGGTAGCACC
The DNA here is from genome assembly GCA_964628535.1 of uncultured Candidatus Nanopelagicus sp. Taxonomy (GTDB): domain Bacteria; phylum Actinomycetota; class Actinomycetes; order Nanopelagicales; family Nanopelagicaceae; genus Nanopelagicus. The sequence continues at coordinate 4,004 of CAZVNE010000011.1, forward strand.
GTTTTGATCAATTATGTTCTTATATAAAGTTAAATCAGTATGACCGCTTTTCTTTGTGCGTGCATCTGCTTGTGCTCGTTCTTTCTGCTCCTTCATTAATCTTCTAAATCCAGACTCATCAACCTCTAGACCTTTTTCGCGAGCCATTTCCAGGGTTAAATCAAATGGAAAGCCATAAGTGTCATGTAGCTTAAAGGCGGTCTCCGCTGGTAAGGATTTTACCTTTCCTGTCTTTAACTCACTAGCAGCTACATCAAAAATACTGGTTCCTGCCTTTAGCGTTTGAATAAAACTTTCCTCTTCCATCGTTGTAATTTCTAGAATTCGATCCTCGCTTGAAATTAACTCTGGATATTGTGGTGCCATCGCGGCGATGGAGCTTTTAACTAGCTCAGCCAACACCAGCTCCTGTGAACCAAGTAATCTCATATTGCGAATTGCTCTTCGCATCATTCTTCGCAAAACATAGCCACGGCCTTCATTGCCCGGAGTTACACCATCTCCGATCAGCATCATGGCGGTTCTAGCATGATCAGCAACAACTCGCAATGAAACATCAGAATTTACGTCAGATCCATACTAAGTATTGCTTAGCTCACTTGCTATATCGAGAATTATTCTTGTTGTATCAATCTCGTAAATATTCTCAACTCCCTGCAGCAAAGCTGCTGTTCTTTCTAAACCAAGTCCAGTATCAATATTCTTAGCTGGTAGATCACCAACAATCGGAAAATCATCCTTACTTCCGCCAGCGGCTCGAATATTTTGCATAAAAACTAGATTCCAGATTTCTAAATATCTCTCTTCATCCGCGATGGGACCACCATCTTTGCCATACTTAGCTCCCCGATCGAAGTAAATCTCCGAACATGGTCCACAAGGCCCCGGTACACCCATCGACCAAAAATTATCAGCCATTCCACGACGTTGAATTCGATCCTTTGGAACCCCTACCTGCTTGTGCCAAATATCAGCCGCTTCATCATCATCTTTATAAACAGTCACCCATAACTTATTTGGTTCAAACCCATACCCACCATCAGATGTTGATTTAGTGAGTAGCTCCCAAGCCAATGCAATCGCGCCCTCTTTAAAGTAATCACCAAATGAGAAATTTCCACACATTTGAAAGAATGATGCATGTCTTGTTGTTTTGCCAACCTCATCGATATCTAGGGTTCGCACACATTTTTGTACTGATGTAGCACGCTTGTAAGGCGGAGTAATCTCACCAAGAAAAAATGGTTTAAACGGAACCATTCCAGCATTAACCAGAAGAAGGTTGGGATCATCTGCAATTAATGAGGCTGACGGTACAACAGTATGGTTAAGCTTTAATGAGTTTTCCTTCTCAAAAAAGTTAAGCCAACGAGATCTAATCTCTGCCGAGTTCATGGTGACTTACTTTGCAACTTTACGTTTTTTACCTTTTTTTAACTTAGCCGCGGCAACAATTACTCCAGCCGCCTTCATAGCCAGCGGGTTCTCCTCCAGAAATGAATCAGTGGCGCCAGTGACTTTGGTAGCTAACTCCTCAACTGATTGTGCGGCCTTGCTCAAACTTTTTAGCGGCTTGTTAATGTAGGAGAGAGTTGTTGTAATCTCATCAATTAATCTACTCGCTCGAATAACTGTATATGAGATGGCTATTGCAATTACTGCAAGGGATGCAGCAGCAATGATCGTTGCAATTCCACCTGGACCCATGTGTGCAGAATACCTGAACTTTTAGCTTTGCTTAGGAGATGGCGGTGTATCGATACCGCTCTCTTTTCGTTGCGCTGAAGTAATCGGTGTTGGCGCGCCTGTAAGTGGATCCCCACCGCTCGCTGTTTTCGGAAAGGCAATAACCTCTCGAATAGATGTAGCCCCTGCAAGCAACGCACATAAGCGATCAACTCCTAATGCAATACCTCCATGCGGAGGTGGACCGTAGTTAAATGCCTCAAGCAAAAATCCAAATTTGCTATCAGCCTCTTCGGCAGATAAACCAATAGTTTTAAAGACTCGTTGTTGAACTTCACGTTGATGAATTCGAATCGATCCACCACCAATCTCGCTTCCATTTAGAACAATGTCATATGCATAAGCAAGTGCCGATGCTGGATCTGAATCAAAAGTGTCTTTGTACTCAGGCTTAGGACCAGTAAATGGGTGATGAACTGCAGTCCATCCGGCACTCGGGTTTTCATGATCTACTGGTTCAAACATTGGTGCATCAACCACCCATAAAAATTTCCAAGATGATTGATCAATCAAATTACAACGATTACCAATCTCTAATCGAACAGCTCCCAATAAACTCTGCGATGCAACTGTTGACCCAGCTGCAAAGAAAATTGCATCTCCTTTTTTCGCACCAGTAAATGATGCGAGCCCTGCAATCTCCTTTTCGGAGAGATTCTTAGCTACCGGCCCACCTAAAGTGCCATCTTCTTGAAGCAAGATGTATGCCAAACCTTTAGCACCTCGAGCCTTTGCCCAATCCTGCCAAGCATCTAACTCTCGCCTAGGCGAAGCGGCGCCACCTGGCATAACAACCGCACCAACGTACTCGGCTTGAAACACCCGAAAGGTAGTTTCCTTGAAAAACTCACTCATGTTGATTAATTTATTCTCAAAGCGCAGATCTGGTTTATCTGTTCCGTAATCACGCAACGCATCGGCATATGTCATATGTTGTATTGGCAGCGAAATCTTAAATCCGACAACCTTTTCAAAGACTTCAGATAAAACCTTTTCGGCGATAGCAATAACATCAGATTGGTCAGCAAAGGAGATCTCTATATCTAGCTGGGTGAATTCAGGTTGTCGATCCGCTCTAAAATCCTCATCTCTGAAACATCGAGCAATTTGGTAGTAACGCTCCATGCCAGCCACCATCAGTAATTGTTTAAAGAGTTGTGGTGATTGCGGTAATGCATACCATGAACCTGGTTGCAGTCGTACTGGCACTAGAAAATCTCTGGCACCCTCAGGAGTTGATCTTGTTAAATAAGGAGTTTCAATCTCAAGGAATTGTTCGCTATTCATGACATCTCGGATCGCAGATGTAACCTTTGAACGTAATCTTAAATTCTTAGCTGGAGCTTCACGACGTAAATCTAAGTATCGATACTTAAGTCTTACCTCCTCCGAAATATTTGAAATCTCGCCACTATCGACCGGGAAAGGTAGCGCTGCAGCTTCACTAAGCACCTCTAGTTGTTCACAAACAATCTCAATCGCACCAGTAGCAATCTCGCTATTCTCATTTCCAGCCGGACGCGCCTTAACCTGGCCGGTGATTAAAACGCACCATTCCGCCCTTAACTCACCAGCAATTTTTTCATCATTAATTACAACTTGTACCGAACCAGTTGAATCTCTTAAATCAATAAAGGCAACCCCACCATGATCTCGTCGCCTAGCAACCCAACCAGCTAGTTTTACTTGCTGACCAATCTGCTCAATTGAGATAGAGCCAGCATCATGGGTACGTAACATCTTTTTTTAGAAACCAATCTCTCTATAAATCTCTTGCAGAGTTAGCCAAAAAGGTAGCTAACGCAGAAGGTGTAAGGGTACTAGAGATATTTTCGCCAGTGCTCATATTTTTCAGATTACCGGAGTTAGATTTGATTTCATCATCACCAACGACTAGCGCAAATGTAGCCCCGCTCTTATCGGCAGCTTTCATGCCACCTTTTAAGCCACGATTGCCATATGCGAGATCGCATGCGAATCCCAATTCACGCAAATCCTTTACCAATTTTGTCGAAAACTCTTTTGCAATCTCATCAATCGGCACAACAAATAAATCCATAGCTTTAACCAGGTCAGTGATTGAATTCTCCGCCTCACAAGCCATCAGTACACGGTCCACTCCAATTCCAAAGCCGATTCCGGAAAGATCTGATCCACCCAATTGACTCATCAGGCCGTCATATCGACCGCCACCACCGATCCCTGATTGTGAACCCAACATCGGGTGAATAAACTCAAATGTAGTTCCAGTGTAATAATCTAAACCTCGAACCATCTTTGGATTAATTGTGAAGGAAATTCCTAACTGAGAGAGAATCCGCTTAACCTTTTCAAAATGATCAGCACTCTTTTTATTGAGATAGTTGATCAAAAGTGGTGCATCTTGCATCGCCTCGATTATCTCAGGGCGCTTATCATCAAATAATCGAAGTGGGTTGATCTTTGCTCGGCGAGAACTTTCCTCATCAAGTGGTAACTTCTTAAGGAAGTTGATTAATTCAACCCTATGAGCTGCTCGAGAGTCCTCATCACCTAGGCTAGTTATCTGTAACTCATACTTTGAGAGAGATAAAGATTTGAATCCATTATCCGCTATCCAAATAACCTCGGCATCTATCTCTGGATCCCCATAACCTATCGCCTCAATACCCACCTGATAAAACTGTCGATACCTTCCAGCTTGCGGACGTTCTGCTCGAAAAAATGCTCCGCTGTAAAAAATCTTTACCGGTAACTGGCCTTTATCCAAATTGTTTTCAATTACAGATCGCATTGCACCAGCAGTTCCCTCTGGTCGTAATGTGATAGATCGGCCACCGCGATCCTCAAAGGTATACATCTCTTTGCTTACAACATCGGTGGATTCACCAACGCCACGTTCAAATAGAGCAGTATCTTCGAAAACGGGAAGCTCCATCAATGAATAACCAGCACGCTTTGCCGGTGAGATTAAACGATCTCTAACAATCTCAAAGAGTTCAGAGCGCGGCGGAAAGTACTCACTGACACCCTTTGGCGCTAGAAACTTTGTCATCTTCTGCCCTGTCTAGTAATCAAGGAACTCTCTCTGTAGATAAGGATTATTTAGCCGTTCATTTGCAATTATAGTTTGTGGGCCATGGCCGGGCAGTACATTTAGGTGATCTGGAAGTGTTAAAACTCGATCCTTCAAAGTTTTACGCATATCGCTGGCAGAGCCAGTGGGTAAATCTGTGCGGCCAATGGAGCCAGCAAATAAAACATCGCCAGATATCAATTGCTCATCGTTGACTAAAAACATCATTGAGCCTTTGGTATGGCCAGGAGCAGCAATACTTTCAATTGATAAACCTGCAACATCAAACCGTCCAAAATCCTCAACCTCAACAATCTCATCTGGCTCCGTAAAATCAACCGCGCCAAAGCTTGCTACTAAATGTTTAGTTGCACCATCCTGCATAAGCGCTTTCATTGGATCACTCAACAGATAACGATCCTCGGCGCTGATATATGTCCGAAGTGGAACTGATTTGCAAAGTGGGACCAATGAGAAGAAATGATCGATATGGCCATGTGTAATCAGGGCAGCTACAGCCTTCAAATTACTTTTTTTAATCTTATCTAAAATAGCTTTAACCAAATCTGGTTTATCGATACCTGGATCTACGATCACACACTCTTGGTTTAGACCAGTTGCCAGTATCCAGCAATTGCTCTCAAAGTAGGGGGCCACAACACGATCGATCAACAAGGGCGTACTCCCTTCCGTAATCTCTGCGGGAATTTCTCCTATTGAGATAGGTAGGCTACCTTTAGAGTTAGTGAAAACCCAGCAATCGATCATGATTGCACCGCCCGCCCCCATAACAACTTGTGATTAAAAATCTAGGTTGCGCAACGAAGGAGAAATAGTGTCAGATCCAATAATCCCAGATCAGGTAAATCAAGCAGTAAGCGGTGCGGCGGCGGTACTTATCGGAGATCCTTCTAAATTTGGTCGAGTAGCCGAAGATGGCACAGTTTATGTAATCACCTCATCTGGTGAGCGCGCAGTCGGTTCATATCCAGGAAAAAGTGCCGAGGAAGCTTTGGCTTACTTTGTTAAGAAATTTGAAATGTTGGCATCAGAGGTAGCGCTGCTAGCAGCAAGAATTCGTTCCGGCGCAATGGTTCCATCCGATGCCCTTGAATCTGTTGCCAAGCTGAAAAATCAGATTGAAAATCTAAATGGCGTTGGTGATTTAGCAAAACTTGCACAATCAATTGAACAAATTCCAGCTTTGATCGAGAATCATAAAGAGGCCTACGAAAGTAAAAAGCAGGCTCAAGCCGCTGAGAAAGCTGCACGAAAAATTGAAATAACAGCCCAAAAAGAGGCAATAGCAGCACAAGCTGAAAGTTTAGTTGACTCAGTAAATTGGAAAGCAACAACCGAGAAATTAAAGGAGTTGCTTGATGAATGGAAGAAAGCACCTCGGCTTGATAAAGCCAGTGACGCTCAATTATGGAAGCGATTTTCCTCTTCCCGAAACAAATTTGATAAGCGACGTCGTACCCATTTCGCAACCCTTGATATTGAATTTAAAAAGGTTCAAGCTATTAAGGAGGAGATCGTTAAGGAGGCTGAAACTTTAATTAACTCAAAGGATTGGCTTAAAACTGCTCAAAAATTTAAATCCTTAATGGATAAGTGGAAGGCGGCTGGACGTGGAAAGAAATCTTCCGATTCCGCTCTTTGGAGTCGCTTTAAAACTGCTCAGGATAGTTTTTTTGCCGCAAAGAATGCCGATCTTGAAAAACGTCAAGGTTCAATGGAGATAAATCTGCAGAAGAGAGAGAGCTTGCTTCTGGAGTTTGAAGCCTTGCTTCCGATCTCTGATTTCAAAGCGGCTCGTAGAAGTTTCAAAGATTTAGAATCAAAGTGGCAAAAAATTGGAATCACTGATCGAAAGAAGATGCCAGCATTGCAACTGCGAGTCGATAAGGTGGCACAAGCGATTTCAGAGCTAGAAAGCAATCATGCTCGAAGAAGTGATCCAACCGCGATTGCCCAAGCCAACAAGGTAGTGCAAGGTTTGGTTGAAGCGATCGAGAATTATGAAAAACAAGCAGCAAAAGCTCAAGCAGCTGGACAAACCGCGAAAGCGATGCTGGCGCAAGAAGCAGCTGCTGCCCGCAGGGTTTGGTTAGAAGAGGCTAAAAAAGGTTTAACTGATTTCGCTAATTAATTGTTAAAGACTCGATTAACATCGTAGACTCCCTCAACATTTTTTACAGCAGTTAGTATTAAATCTAAGTGAGATGCATCAGCCATCTCAAAGGTAAATCTTGAGATCGCTGTCTGATCCTTATGTGTAATGACAGAGGCGTTTAATATATTTACATGCTGATCTGAAAGCACCTTTGTGATATCAGATAGCAACCTATTTCGATCCAACGCCTCTACCTGAATATTTACCATAAATGTACTTTTGGCAGTCAGATTCCATTTCACGCGAACTATTCGATCTCCTTGGTGTATCTGTAAATCAGAGATATTAACGCAATCCTTCCGGTGAACTGAAACACCAGAACCCCTTGTAATAAAACCCGCAATCTCATCCCCTGGCACTGGAGCACAGCACCTGGCCAACTTAACCAGTAGATCATCACTGCCTTCTACATCGATCCCTGAAACGCTGCGCCGTTCTCGCCGAACTGTCTTCATTTGGGTCGACACTTGCGTCTCTGGATTTATCTCATCAGTATTTAAAATCGCACTTAATTTCTCAACAATTGAGTGGGATGAAACATGGCCATTTCCAACCGACTCGTACAGTGTTTCAATATCTGCATAATGCAACTCATGAGCTATTTGTAAAAGTGATTGTCCCCCCAATATTTTCTGAAGTGGCAATCCAGCTTTTCGAAGTTGACGAGCGATGGATTCCTGACCTGCTTCAATCGCCTCTTCCTTGCGTTCCTTAGAGAACCACGCTTTTATCTTTGAGCGAGCACGCGATGATGTAGCAAAATTCAACCAATCTCGGCTGGGTGCGGCATTTAACCCCTTGTTTGTTAAAACTTCCACCACATCACCATTCGCCAACTGCGACTCCAGTGGAACTAACTTGCCATTAACCTTTACACCAACACATTTGTTTCCAACCTCTGTGTGTACTGCGTAGGCAAAGTCAATTGGTGTGGAGTTTGCTGGGAGTGCAACGACACTACCCTTTGGCGTGAACACAAAGATCTCTGGAGTTCGAAGATCGTATCTAAGGGTTTCTAAAAAATCACCAACATCTTCGCTCTCTTGCTGCCATTCATGTAGCTGTTTCATCCACAGTAACTCTGGGTTACTTGTGTTCTCGCGATCTTTTTGCTTGTACTTCCAATGCGCAGCAATACCAAACTCAGCTCTTGCATGCATATCAAATGTTCTGATCTGAATTTCCACCGCTTTACCTGATGGCCCAATTACTGTTGTATGAAGCGATTGGTACAAATTAAATTTTGGCATTGCAATGTAATCCTTAAATCGTCCCGGTACTGGACTCCATCTGGCATGGATTGCACCTAAAACTGCATAACAATCTCTTACTGAATCAACTAAAATTCGTATTCCTACTAAATCGTAAATATCATTAAACTCACGGCCACGAACAACCATCTTTTGATAAACACTATAAAAATGTTTTTTTCTACCAGTTACTTGGGCTGATATCGCTTCAGCCTGTAGATCTGATTGGATACTCCTGACCACATCAGCGGTTAATTGATCCCTCGCTGGTGATCGATCGCTAACCAAACGTTCTATCTCCTCAAACTTCTTCGGCTCCAAGACAGCAAATGAGAGATCCTCAAGCTCCCATTTAATTGAGTTCATGCCAAGTCGGTGAGCTAAAGGTGCATAAATATCAAGAGTCTCGCGAGCTTTTCGATTGGCGCTTTCGGGATCAACATACTTCCAAGTACGAGCATTATGTAATCGGTCAGCGAGTTTAATAACTAGCACCCTAATATCCTTTGACATCGCAACTACCATTTTGCGCAATGTTTCAGCCTCTGCCGTAGGTCCGTAAATTAATTTATCTAACTTAGTAACGCCATCGACTAAAGAAGAGACCTCTGTGCCAAACTCTTTTGCAATGGTGGCGATGCTTACTCCGGTATCTTCTACTGTGTCGTGAAGTAAGGCAGCGTTAATCGTGGGAAGATCCATGCCAAGTTCAACTAAAATCTGCGCCACAGCCACTGGATGAGTAATGTAATCTTCACCAGATTTACGTTTTTGGCCAAGGTGCGCTTTGTTGGCAAATTCAAAAGCATGCTCTAGTACAGATTGATCAAAGTCGGGATGAGAGAGGTTTAAACCTACCCGAAGCGGCTCAATCATAGAAAGTGAACTCATAAGAATGAGTTTACTGAAAAAAACTAGAGATTATTACTTACGGTTTTTTCGCTTGGGCTGATTTCTAGGGCCTCGATCATTACTTGATTTAACTGAAGCTTCAGGTGCGGAGGCTACTGAAGTGTTGGCACCACTTCTTGTCCCAACCCGTTTTGCCAACGCCTGCATTGCAGGTTCGCGTTCACGCAAGGTTGCCAGGATTGGAGTTGCAATGAAAACTGAGGAGTAGGTGCCGATAGCTAGTCCGATGAACAAAGAGAGCGAGAGATCCTTTAATGTTCCAGCACCTAACAAGCCTGCGCCGACAAAAAGAATTGATCCGACCGGGAGAAGGGCGATCACAGAGGTATTGAAAGATCTAACCAATGTTTGGTTAATGGCTAGATTTGCTGCTTTTGAGTAGGTAGTGCGACCAGTTGAAATAAGACCTTTGGTGTTCTCATGAACCTTGTCAAATACAACAACTGTGTCATAAAGGGAGTAACCCAGAATAGTTAGGAAACCGATAACAGTTGCTGGAGTTACTTCAAAACCAACTACCGCATAAATTCCAACTGTAATAAATACATCGTGGATTACCGCAATAATTGCACTAACCGCCATTTTTGGCTCAAAGGTCATGGCTAAATAAAGCATTACAACGATTAAGAAGCCGAAAAGTCCGTAAAGCGCTTTGCGAGTAATCTCTTCGCCCCAAGAAGGACCAATAATCTGCACATCAATTGATTCAATGCTCACGCCAAACTTAGCAGCAAGTTGGTCTTGCACAGCTGTTTGTTGAGTATTTGATAATGGTTCAGTTTGAACTCTTACCTTGTCATCCCCAATTTTTTGAATAATATTTTGAGTTTCAACACCCGCATCTTCGAGTGCTAACTCCGCCCTGTCGATGCTGGCGTTATTAGAGGTAACAGTGAATGAGCTACCGCCCTTGAATTCAATTCCTAGTTGCAGGCCTTGAGTAAAAATTGTTACTGCAGAAATAACAATTAGCAAAATGGAGAAGGCGTATGAACGTCGACGCTTGCCAATAAAATCATATGAGGTTTCACCGCGATATAACCGACCACCAATACCAGAGAATTTTGCCATCAGATTGATGCTCCTGTTTCTTCTTTTTTAACAATTCCTAAACTCTTATCTGAAAAACCCGACCACCGTCGTCCGCTATTAAAGAATTTGATTCCGGCTAGCACAGTAATCAATGGTTTTGTAAAGAAGAAAATCACTAGTAGATCGATCAAGGTCGTCAGTCCTAGAGTAATTGCAAAGCCACGTACGCCACCCACGGCGAAGAAATAAAGCAAAACTGCTGCAATTAGTGAGACCATATCTGAAACCACAATTGTTCGCCGCGCTCTGGCCCAACCAGTTTCAACCGCTGATTTCAAAGGTCGACCTTCTCGCACCTCATCTCGAATACGTTCAAAGTAAACAATAAATGAGTCAGCCGTGACACCGATCGCAACAATCGCACCGGCAATACCTGCAAGAGTTAAGGTGAAATCAATCCACTCTCCCAGCAGTAAAAACAGTAAAATCGCCATGGCCGCCGCCACTAGCAATGAGCTTACTGATGCCAAACCTAAACCTTTGTAATACATAAGCGAGTAAAGAATTACCAGAAACAGTCCCAGTAAGCCGGCGATCAAACCTCCTCTTAACTGCTCTGCACCGAGGGATGCTGATATCTGCTGAACCTCTCCTCGATCAAAAGAAAGTGGAAGCGCACCATACTTAAGAACATTTGCTAGATCAGTGGCATCATTTTGTGTGAAATTTCCAGTGATCTGAGCTGTACCAGTATTAATTGCCTCATTAATACGAGGTGCAGAGTAAACCAAACCATCTAAAACAATTGCAGCTTGATTTTGTGGCGCTGGTAAAGATGTCAACCTACTAGTCATTGCTCCAAATTTAGAGCTTCCTTCTCCATTAAATTCAAGGGTTACATACCACCCAGAACCTGTTGTTGGATCCAAGATAGAAGTTGCTTGTGTAACTTGACGACCTAACACCTCGGCTGGTCCAAGAATATATTTGTTGATACCAATGCGATCGCAACTAACTAAAATGGTATCTGGGTTATCGCCGCCGCCGCCTTGGCGATTTTCAGGAATAGTGCAATCGAGTGTTGCATACGCATTAGAAACCTCAATTGGAACCCCGCCAACTGCAGGTGCTGATTCAGTACTAGCGCTCGGTGCGGCACTTCCCTCTACTAATACCGGGCGAAAACGTAACTCTGCAGTTTGCCCAACTAGATCAACAATTCGACGTCCAGTTTCGCCTGGTACTGAAATCACGATTTGGCGATTAACACCAGTTCCTTGAGCTGAAACCTCTGATTCGGCCACTCCTAAGGAGTTAACTCTCTGTCTAATAATCTCAACAGCTTGATCAATTGACTCATTGGTAACTTTACCAACTTCGCCTGCACCAACTCTTGGCTGTAATGTCACACTTGTTCCACCTTGTAAATCTAAACCTAATTTAAATGAGGTTGCACCTGTCACAAAGGCGACTCCGGTAAATGCGATAACTGATAACAGCAAAATTGAGATGGTGCGAAGAGCACGAGATTGAGTTTGCGCAGATTTATTTGCAGACATGGGGCGTAATTCTAGAGGTGACCTGGATAATTGTGGAAATCACCGAGAATCTCAGATGAAATAGGCCCAAAAAACGGGCGGTATTGCGGTAAAGCGCGCTATTGCGCAATATCTGGATTAAGCAGATCTGGATCGGTATCGAAGAGATTTGGGTCATCTAAATTTTGTAGCGATATTGGTGGCTTAATACCTAAATGCATCCAGCCAGCTGCTGTTGCAATCCGACCTCTGGGAGTTCGGGCGAGAAATCCCATCCTAACCAAAAACGGCTCAGCCAATGATTCAATACTTTCAATCTCCTCCCCCACCGCCATCGCCAAAGTTGATACACCAACTGGGCCACCATTGAAGTTTTTAACCAATGTTGTTAGGACAGCTTTATCTAACCGGTCCATTCCAATCTCATCAACTTCATATATCTTTAAAGCCTCTTGAGCGTGATCGATTTCTACAATCTGTGCCTTACTTACCTGCGCAAAATCCCTTACCCTTCGAAGAAGTCGATTTGCCACACGGGGTGTGCCGCGTGATCGCGAAGCAATCTCAATCGCTGCATCACTAGTAATTTCAACGCCAAGCAATTCAGAGCTGCGTTTTACAATCTGGTTTAACTCCTGCGTTTCATAAAAATCTAATTGAGCCGTAAAGCCAAAACGATCACGAAGTGGGCTTGGCAGTAAGCCGGCACGTGTTGTTGCACCAATCAATGTGAAGTGTGGCAGTTCTAGTGGAATAGATGTTGCGCCAGCCCCTTTCCCAACAATTACATCTACTCGAAAATCCTCCATCGCTAAGTACAACAACTCTTCAGCTGGTCTGGACATTCGATGAATCTCATCTAAAAACAAGACCTCACCTTCGACTAGTGAGGAGAGAATTGAAGCCAAATCTCCAGCATGCTGTATTGCTGGCCCTGAAGTAATTCGAATCGGTGCATTCATCTCTTCTGCAATAATCATTGCCAGTGTGGTCTTACCAAGTCCAGGTGGGCCAGATAACAAGATGTGATCAGCTGCTGCATTTCTTGCGAGGGCGGCATCCAATAACAGCGAGAGTTGTTTGCGTACCCGATGCTGTCCGACAAACTCTTGTAATTTTCTTGGCCGAAGGGCTAATTCAGCTGCTCGTTCATTATCATCTGAAGCCTGTGAAACTATACGCTCATTCATTGCTTCTCTGTCCTAATGGATTTCCCAGAGCTACTGGAAGCTAAAGCTAATTTTATTGCAGAAGCAATATCAATATTCTCACCTGAAATTTGGTTCAATGCTTCATTTGCCATCGAAGCACTCTCTTTCGGCGAGTAACCCAATCCTTGCAATGCAGATTCAACCTGATTCTTTAATGAAGCTTCTATTGAACTGCTAGCTAGCGAGAAATTTGCCAACTTGTCTTTTAATTCAAGGACCAATCTCTGGGCACCTTTTTTCCCTAAACCAGGGGTAGCTTCGAGGGATTTCAAATTATTTGCCCTGATCAAATCCGCGACAACAGATGCGGAATTAACTCCTAAGATCGACTGTGCCACTTTGGGTCCAACTCCAGTAACAGTCAATAACAATTCAAATAAATTACGATCAACTAACTCTGAAAAACCATACAAGGTAAGAGCATCCTCTCTTACGATCAAGTGGGTATGCAGATTGATCACCTCACCAATTTTTAATGATTCAATTACCCGAAGAGGTGTGTTCACGAGAATTCCAACACCGCCGACCTCTACCACCACAGAGCTTGCAGTAGCAGCTGTTGATACGGCTTTAACTTTTCCGGTTAGTGAGCTAATCATTTACCTTTTGCCACCTTCTTCAGTTTTGCCGCCGCTAAACGGTCATTGCCAACTCCTCGCCAATGATGGCAGATTGCCAGGGCTAGCGCATCGGTACTGTCTACCGGTTTTGGAATCTCTTTTAGTCTCAGCAATCGTTTGACCATTTCTGCAACCTGCTTTTTATCTGCCCGCCCAGAGCCTGTAACCGCCGCTTTAACCTCGCTGGGTGTGTGCATTACTACCTTAATCTTTGATTTCGCCGCGAGTAGAAGTGCGACACCAGCTGCTTGTCCGGTTGCCATTGCAGTCTTAACATTTAACTGCGAAAAAACTCGTTCTACCGCGATTACATCTGGCTTATGTTTATTAATCCACTTGGAAAGCTCTATCTCTAATTGCAACAATCTTTGATCCAAATCTAGATCTGGATCAGTTTTAATCACACCAACATCAATCAAAATCAATTGTTGTGGTCCGGTTGAATCAACAACCCCGACCCCACATCTCGTTAATCCAGGATCAATACCTAAAACCCGCACTCGCTGAGCCTATCTACAGCGATTTACTAATTAATTAAGGCTCGCCATTACCTCATCGGAAACATCAAAATTCCCATAAACATTCTGGACATCATCTAGCTCTTCAATTGCTTCAATTAAATTAAAAACTTTTTTTGCACTCTCTGCATCAAGTGGGATTGACATCGTTGGCAGGAAGGAGGTTTCTGCAGATTCATAATCTATTTTCGCCTGTTGCAAGCTCTCTCTAACCGCAACCAGGTCTGCTGGCTCTGAAACAATTTCAAATGCTTCACCTAGATCATTAACCTCTTCAGCTCCGGCATCCAAAACAACCTCAAGCAGGCTATCTTCGCTAACAGTTCCATCATTTTTATTTACGATCACAACACCTTTTCGATTAAAGAGGTAGGTCACTGAGCCAGGATCGGCCATATTTCCACCATTTCTAGTGACTGCAACTCGCACATCAGATGCTGCTCGATTACGGTTATCTGACAAACACTCAATTAATAATGCAACACCGCCAGCTCCATACCCTTCATACATAATCGTCTCCCACTCTTTACCGCCGGTTTCAAGTCCAGCACCTCTTTTGACGGCGCGATCTATATTGTCAGCAGGAACTGAACTTTTCTTCGCCTTTGCGATCGCATCAAAGAGGGTGGGATTGCCAGAAAGATCGGCGCCCCCAGCTCGAGCTGAGACCTCAATAGCTTTGATCAATTTAGCAAAGTTTTTTGCACGGCGAGAATCAATAATCGCCTTTTTATGTTTGGTAGTTGCCCATTTGGAGTGTCCTGACATCTCTAACCTTTCACCAATTCACTGCAAATCTCTTCAATAAAGTACTTATGAATTCTATTGTCACCAGTTAACTCTGGGTGAAATGATGTTGCCAGAACTCTGCCTTGGCGAACTGCAACGGGGTGATAGTTACCCAGCTCATCAGAGATCTGCGCCAGAATTTCAACATCCTTGCCTACAGATTCAACCCAAGGTGCCCGAATAAAAACTGCTCTAATTGATGGCTCAGTTACACCTTTAAACTTTAAATCAGTCTCAAAGGAAT
Source organism: uncultured Candidatus Nanopelagicus sp. (assembly GCA_964628535.1). Lineage (GTDB taxonomy): Bacteria > Actinomycetota > Actinomycetes > Nanopelagicales > Nanopelagicaceae > Nanopelagicus. The sequence continues at coordinate 19,095 of CAZVNE010000011.1, forward strand.
CTACCTGCCTGCCAAAGGCATTGCGTCGAACTGTCATATCAATTCCACCAAAGGTCTCCTGGCCAACCGCTGCATCCTCTAACTTATTTGCAACCAGAATCATTCCAGCGCATGATCCATAAGTGGGCATTCCTGCCTTTATGCGATCTTTAATCAAATCCATCAAACCAAAACTTCGCGCCAACTTTGCAATTGTCGTGGATTCCCCACCTGGAATAACAAGGGCGTCAATAGACTGAAGCTCTTCTGCGGTCTTAACAGTTATAGCTATGACACCACAATCGCTTAACGATTGAACATGTTCTTGTACATCACCTTGGAGAGCAAGTACTCCAATATTCATTTACTACCAGCCTCGCTCCGCTAATCTATGAGGAGCCGGAATATCCGCCACATTGATTCCAACCATCGCTTCACCTAATCCGCGGGACACATCGGCAACAACCTTGGCATCTGTGTAGTAAGTAACCGCCTTTACGCAAGCAGCGGCGCGTTTAGCTGGATCGCCAGATTTAAATATGCCAGAGCCTACGAAGACTCCATCTGCACCTAATTGCATCATCATCGCTGCATCAGCAGGTGTTGCAATACCTCCAGCGGTGAACAATACAACCGGTAATTTTCCAGTTGTCGCTACCTCTTTTACTAAATCATATGGCGCCTGTAAATCCTTAGCTGCAACATACAACTCCTCCTCCCGAAGTGAAGAGAGTCTGCGGATCTCACCAGCGATTGTTCGCATATGAGTTGTTGCATTTGAAACATCACCAGTACCAGCCTCGCCCTTTGAACGGATCATTGCGGCACCTTCATTGATTCGACGCAATGCTTCACCAAGATTTGTTGCACCGCACACAAACGGAATCGTGAAGTTCCACTTATCAATGTGATGGGCGTAATCTGCTGGAGTTAGAACCTCAGACTCGTCGATGTAATCCACACCTAAACTTTGTAAAATTTGTGCTTCAACAAAATGTCCAATGCGTGCCTTAGCCATAACTGGAATTGAAACCGCTGCTTGAATTTTTTCGATCATATCTGGATCAGACATTCTCGCTACGCCACCTTGGGCTCTGATATCTGCCGGCACGCGTTCAAGCGCCATTACCGCCACAGCTCCGGCATCTTCAGCGATCTTTGCTTGCATCACGTCAACAACATCCATGATGACGCCACCTTTAAGCATTTCTGCCATGCCGCGCTTAACTCGCGCAGTACCAGTTTCTGAAGCCATTGTTCTCCCAAGCGGATCATTAATGTTGAGCCCTTAGTCTACTAAGAAAAAGGGGGCGGCTGATTTCCTAAATTCCAATTATTTAGCGGGGTAACCAAATTCAACGGGGGATCCACTCAAGAAAACCCATGTTTTACCAGGCGTGAGATTTATATCATCCCCGTTACCATCAAACCAGCGAGTAAAAGAATCTTCTGTCTCTCGTTGCCAATTGATTGCAACTACCTTGCCATCTCTTAGGAGAAAACCAGACCCGCTTCCGGTAGTGACAGATAAAGGTGTAATCCCACCAAATTTATCCCCATAGATCGATGGCTCGATCTTTACATTTTGAATAATCGCATTATCAATCATTAACTGTTGATTTGTTGAGTCGAGATTGACTTCACTATTAAAGAAAATTCCCCACTTCTTTACATCCATATTCCACCTAACCTCATAGGTTGCATTAGGCCAACTGATCTTTGCCCAATCTAAATCTTGTGCACTATTTGATAAATCACCAAAACTCCATGGTGAAGCGGTTAATGTAACTAGCTCCATTTTGTACCGCTCCTGTGCCTGCTTCAGAAGCAAATCTGGATATAAAATCATGTTAACTGGTGAGTTTCGTTGCTTATCTCGATCAAAGATTGATGGTGGATTTCGCTCCGCTGACAAAAGATTTAAATTTGCTGCTGACAAAACCGGACGCATCTTTGTTTGGGATCCACTGTATGCAAAAGCAATTCTGCCAAAGGGTGCCAATATGTCGATATCTGAAATTCTTGCTGATCTAATTGGTCCGATCACATCAGGTAAGGTTGAAGAGTAGATCGCAAGTAACCGAGTTAAACCAGCCTCTACCTGTTCTACATAAACCAAATCTGCCTGCTGTACTCCTATTTGAGGATGAGCCTCCTTGGTGTCATCTATCTTCACCGCTAATAGGAATTGATTTGTTCCCTCCTGCCCGGTTAGATAATTAATCTCCTTTGGCGTTTGATCTAAAAACTCAATCTCTATCTTTGGCCAGACAAGTTGAACTGCAACAGTTGCAATAAGGCTGAGTGAAACAATTAGGGCAACGGACTGGAAAAACCTTTTCAAAGTACATCATCCTCAAAGGCGTATCTGACTGGTAACGGGGCCTTGCCAGCTAATCTAAAAATTCTAATTATGATCTTGCGGCGAACATTTCGAGCAGCATTAACCGCCTCTAAATGAAGGCTGATGGCTAATTTAATTTTGCTTGTAATATCAGATAGTTCAATTAGTAATTCAGATGGCAACTCTAAACTTTCATCATAAGCAATCTCTTTTACCATTTTAAGTGATTCCGAGAGCACGCTTTCTGCCTCGGATCTATCGGAGATCAACGCCTCACGAGCTGCATGAGCTGATGTTGAAATTAAAAATGATGTAGCTGGATCTAGATTGGATTCACGCACGATCTCCATTGCAATAGCAGCCCGTTTTTGTAAAAGTGAATCCAAGGTTGCCCAAGATGTTTCAACTCGATGATGAAGGCGATCTAATCGACTAGCGGAGAAGGTTAAGTACCAGCCAATAAACAAAACAAATAGGACAATAAATAATTGAGTCAGATTCATAAACTATCTCCTATTCCAGAATCGACTATCTGAGATGAGCCCCACTTTATTATTTCCAGCCATCGCCAACTCGTAAACAGAGAGAATTTGATCAGCAACAACCTGCCAATCATATTTCTGGGAGCTTAGCTTTCCTTTACTACTTAATCTTTGTTGAAGAGCTTCATCACGCAGCAATCCAATTAACACTTTAGCTAGATCGGCACTATCTTCATTTTTAAAAAGTAAGCCAATTTCGCCATTTTCTAGTACCGCCTTAAATGCAGGAATATCACTGCCGACAACTGGTGTGCCGGCAGATAATGCTTCAGTAAGAATAATTCCAAATGATTCTCCACCGGTATTTGGTGCAACATAGATATTAATTGACTTGAGAAAGGATGCCTTCTCTTGCTCTGAAAGAAATCCTAGAAAGACGATTCGATTTCGCAAGCCAACATCTAACTTTTTGATTAGATAATCTCCATCACCAGGTCCGGCAACGAGTAATCTGACATCAGGGATGAATCTGGCAATAATTGGCAGTGCATCTAGCAGAATTTGTAAACCTTTTCGAGGCTCCTCAAACCTTCCAATGAATCCTAAAGTATGGGGATTTCGCCAATGAGTAGTTGGTTTCGCCAATGAGTACTGCGTGCTTTCAATACCGTTAGGAATTACAACGGCATCGGTATCAAAGTGATCCTTTAATGTTTGTCGTGCACTTTCACTGACTGCGATTCTTGCGGTTAACTTCTCAACTATCGGTTCAAGAATCGGTCCAATTGCATATATTGCCTTCTGCTTCGGTGATGAAACATGAAATGTACCGACCATCGGACCAGTAGCCGCTGAACAAGCCAAAAGTGAAAGTGATGGGATGGCTGGTTCATGAAGATGGAGCAAATCAAAATCTCCTTGGGTAATCCACTGTTTAACCCGCGAACTAGCGATTGGGCCAAACAAAACGCGAGCAACTGAGCCATTGACTGGAATTGATATTGGCTTACCAGCATTAACCAACCAACTCTCATTTACCCGATCTTCATCTGAGACCGGAGCAAAAACTGAAACCTGGTGGCCCTCATCCTGCAAATGTTTTGTAAGTTCACGAATGTGAGTTTGCACGCCACCCGGAGAGTCCCAACCATAAGGACATACCATTCCAATTTTAAATTTTTTCATCAGTCCATATCCGTTGCAACATGTGCCAATCCACTGTTGAGGATTTTATTCCAGCAGCAAAATTATTTGCCATAAGTTGGGTCAACTTCTGAACCCGCTCCTCCACCGATCCTTCAGTCGGTATTGGTCCAATACTTTTAAACTCTATATTTATACCCAATTCAGAGTAGGTTATAAATGCGGATACAAAAGCGGAGTTAGAATCTATAATTAATCTAGCTGGCCCAGATGGCATTTTCGCAATACCGCCAAAGAAATCAACTGAAAGACCATTTTTTGATAGGTCACGATCCGCGACTAAAGCCACTAATTTTCCAGATCGCAAACGATCTAACAATATAGGCATTACCTTCTCTTCTGTGTGCAAAACCTCAATTCCAATTGATTGGCGATAATCTAAAAACTTTAAGAAGATCTGTTCTGGTTTTAACTTTTCAGCCACCGTCGTAAGATTTATACCAGTTGAACAAAAGTAAGCGGCAGCGTGGTCCCAATTCCCTGCATGTGGTAGAACCACTAAACATCCTTGTTTGCTTGCAATCGGATTTCGCAGTAACTCCTCATTAACAACTGTTGTAGTTGAAGTAATCCGTTCTTTGCTCCATGTATTTAACCTAAAAGTATCTATCCAATAGCGAAGATACGAACGCATTCCCGCCTTTGTTAAATTATTTAGCTCTATCTCGCTCATCAAGGGTTGAACTCGAGCATAATTGGATCGCAACCGCTTTACCCCTTTACCATTTTTTTTATAAAGGTAATCAGCAATTTTATTTGCTAAAAGATAAGCTAATTTCTCTGGTATAACACCAATTAAGCGCCATGCTAAAAGATAAGCGATATACATAGACTACTTACTCCCCTGATACACAATCCATAATCTTTGAAGAACTGTGATGACGGAGATGAATGCAAAAAAGTAGATACCGATTGAGATGGCTGAAGCAACGCCTAAGCCATATAAACCATAAGCAGTGAGAATAAGAATGGTGCGCTCTGCCCGTTCTGCTAAACCACCCTCGCAAGGAATTTGTAAAGCCTCAGCCCTGGCCTTGATATATGAAACTAGAAAACTTGAAACGATCGCAGTAATAAAAACAAAGATTGAACTCTCCTCATTGGCAGAGATGTAAATTAATCCGCCCAATAAAATTGCACTATCGCTAATCCGATCTAGAGTTGAATCTAAAAGAGCTCCCCATTTACTCACACCTCTCTTGGAAAGCCGAGCAACCGTTCCATCAAAAAGATCAAAAAGAACAAATCCGGCAACAACAAAAACGCCGGTAAGAAACTGGCCGTTTCCAAAGAAGTACAGAGCTGAGATTGAGGCTCCGATTCCGCCGATTGTGGACAACAGATTGGCGGTGACTCCGATTTTTATTAAAAACTTTGCAAATGGTTCAATAATTTTCACGACTGGATCACGAAAACTGCTTTGTAACATAAATACCATCGTAGGCTTAGGGGTGATGACAAGCCTAATCAACGCACGCTACCTGTTAGGTGAACACCCCTTGAAGGCAGAGATCGCTGAGCTATTGGCATTGGTGCCATCTGATTCCTATCCAGATACACAGGCGCAATTGCTGGTGTTGATTGCTAGCGCTAAAGATGGAATTCCTTCGGCCTTAGTTGATGAATGGCCACAGTTTCGAGAGAAGTACATCCCTACATTGATCCTTGTATTAGATTTTGAAAGTGGCGAGGTTGATTTTGAGGATATGTGCGCCATCGTAGGAAAAATGCTAGAACCCGTTGTTGCACCCTTTCTAGTTTTGCACGCCGAGAATGGTGATCCAACCGCGCTTATCAACTTAGAAAATCTCAAAGTTATAGATTATTCGGATGGAAAAGTAATTGAGCAAGATAGCGATCCAGAACACCATGATCTAGTCAAGGAGTTTGTTGTTGAGTTAACTCAATCACTGCAAGATGGAGGATGGGAGCAGTTTGTTCAAGGATTGATTGTTCCAGCAATACCTTTTATGTTTAGTAATAAATTAGGCTTGATTGAAGCTAAAAAATTACTTAACTTGATTCCAAGCAGCAGCTAATTGCGCTCTGGATTCGCTCAATAATTGTGGAATAACCTTGGTCTTTCCAATTATTGGCATGAAGTTTGCATCTCCGGCCCATCTAGGAACTAGATGCTGATGTATATGTCCTGCTATGCCGGCTCCAGATACCGCTCCTTGATTGATTCCAATGTTAAATCCAAGCGCATTTGAAACCTTTCGAACTACTAGCATTGCATGAGCAGTCAGCGCCGTAATCTCATTACGTTCAACCTCATCTAACTCTGTTAAATCTGCAACATGGCGATTTGTACAAATCAAAAGATGTCCTGCGTTGTATGGATACAGGTTCATAACCACATAAGCCTTTACTCCCCTGAAAACAATCAGCGCCTCTTCATCACTGAGTTCGGTTATTTTGCAAAACGGGCACGGCACATCATTGCCAGGTAAAGGTCGATTCTCACCATCGAGATAACTCATGCGGTGTGGCGCCCATAATCTCTGCCAAGCATCGGGCATTCCAGCCCCACCTTGCATATGTATCTCACTCATTTAAATTTGCTTTTTACTTTTTATATTATTCAGCACTTCAGTAATAGCAGATTCAATATCAATTCCATTTTTCTGATCACCATTTCGATATCTAAAGGAAACTGTTCCGTTGTTTTGATCCTCTTCCCCAATGATCATCATGTATGGAATCTTCTCTAATTGCGCATTTCTAATCTTCTTTTGCATACGATCAGCAGAGGAATCTACTTCTGCACGGATTCCAGCCGCTCTAAACCGTTTAATTATCTCTGCAAGATAAGGTTCAAATGCCTCAGCAACTGGTATGCCCCTTACTTGAACTGGTGCTAACCATGCTGGAAATGCGCCTGCATAATGCTCAGTTAATACTCCAAAAAATCTTTCGATTGATCCAAATAATGCACGATGAATCATTACGGGTTGTTGTTTTGTGCCGTCGGCTGCTGCATACTCCAAATCAAATCTTTGTGGCAGTTGAAAATCCACTTGAATTGTGGACATCTGCCATGTGCGCCCAATCGCATCTCGTGCTTGAACTGAGATTTTAGGGCCGTAGAACGCAGCTCCACCTGGATCGAGAATTAACTCAAGGTTTTGCTTGACTGCAGCTTGTCGCAACGCCTCTGTAGCCGCCTGCCAATCCGCCTCATCGCCTACTGATTTCTCCGGGTTTCGCGTTGAAATTTCTAAATAGAAATCAACTAATCCATAATCTCGAAGCAGATTAAGTACAAAGGTAAGAAGAGAATCCAATTCACTCGCCATCTGATCTTTAGTGCAGTAAATATGCGCATCATCTTGGGTGAATCCACGAGCCCTAGTTATACCGTGCACAACTCCAGATTTTTCATAACGATAAACTGTGCCAAACTCAAATAATCTAAGTGGTAGATCTCGATAGGATTTTGCTGATGATTTATAAATTAAGTTATGGAACGGGCAGTTCATCGGTTTCATATAATATTTTTGGCCAGCCTTCTTAATTGTTCCATCCGCATGAAACTCTTCATCCATCACCATTGGTGGATACATTCCATCGGCATACCACTGCAAATGACCAGAGGTTTCAAAGAGAGCGGCCTTCGTTAAATGTGGTGAATAAACAAATTGATAATCCTCTTCTTCATGGCGATCTCTTGAATAATCCTCCATCGCCCTTCTAATAATGCCGCCCTTGGGATGAAAAACTGCGAGCCCAGAACCAATCTCTTCTGGAAATGAGAAGAGATCTAGCTCTGCTCCTAATTTTCGGTGATCTCGCTTTTCAGCTTCAGCAAGTAAAAATAAGTAATCATCCAACTCTGCAGATGTCGGCCAGGCGGTTCCATAAACTCTTTGGAGCATCGGATTTTTTTCTGAGCCTCGCCAATAGGCGCCGGCTGCTCGCATTAACTTAAATGAGGGAATATGTTTTGTGGAGGGTAGATGAGGACCACGGCAGAGATCACTCCAAACTGGATTTCCATCCCGCCCCAAATTGTCATAAATACTTAACTCGCCCTTACCAACCTCGACCGCAGATTCATCCTCTAACTCCGCAGATTTCAAACCAATTAATTCGCATTTGTAAGGTTCATTTTTTAATTCAATAAGCGCCTCTTCCTCAGTCACAACCCGACGTTTAAATCTCTGGCCAGCTTTTATGATTTTGCGCATTGCAGTTTCGAGTTTTTCTAGATCAGTTGGCGTAAAGGGTGCGGCAGGGTCAAAGTCATAGTAAAAACCATCTCGAATTGGGGGGCCGATTCCTAATTTAGTTTCAGGAAATACCTCTTGTACCGCTTGTGCCAAAACATGTGCGGTTGAATGGCGAAGCACATTTAAGCCATCTGGTGAGTTAATACTTACCGATTCAATTACATCCCCTTCATTTAAATCACTCCATAAATCCCGCAGTTCACCATTAATTCGACAAACGACAACATCGGCATCGGAGGCAAATAAATTACTTGGTCTTTGATCACTCTCAATAGATTGTGCCTTGCCATTAATGCTTACTTTGATTGGCGCAGACATTGGACTAGGTTATCAAAATCAACCAGCCGCAGCGATGATTTACTCGCTTTATCGGAAGTATGCGTACCAAATCAGCATAATTACTAAAATTGCCGAGAAGAAAATCGCTAAATAAATATAAGTACGCTTCCCATTAGATTTTGCCTTATGAGCAGCCTGTGTTGCGCTCTTCTTCGCACGATCTAGCAACATTGCCGCCCAAGCAAACTCAGTCGCTAAAATTCCTAGACCTGCAAAAATTACTAACCAGCCAGGCCCTGGGGTAACCAAAAAAACGACACCAATCACCGTTACCACGCCACCTACCGCGCCAACAATTACTCGCTTTAAAACGGTTTTCATGGGTTTATATTACCCAATAATTTTGATTCAAATGTTTCTAATAAGGCTGATCCATCCTTATTAGCAGGAATGAGTTTCTGATCAATTTTACTTACACGCTGCAGCAATCTAATTGATGAACTTAGGTATACCGCTTTGGCTTGAAGTAGCTCTTCGTAGGAAAATTTCATTTCTCTTACGCCAAACCAGGTAATCAGAAGCTCGCGCGTAATACCAGGTAAACAGCCAGTTGAAAGAGGTGGCGTCACCCATCCCTTGTCAGTTAGAAGAAGAAGGTTGGCTAGGCCGGTTTCAACAACCTCATCTCGCTGGTTGATGAAAATTGCATCATCAAAACCAAGACTCTCTGCGTATCTAAGCGCTGTGATTGAATCAATGTATGAGAGAGATTTAATTCCAGCAATAAGGGAATCGCTATTTTTGATAAATGGAAATCTAGTCAATGTGGCACTCTCTGAAATCTCAGCAACTGGTTGCAAGGTTAGAAACCAGCCACCATCGCCCAGGCAGATTATTCGTAATCTATTTCTGCCGATCTCATCAATTAGAATTTTAGAGATGGCTAGCTCTACATCAATCTTTGCTGGCGTGCTAATCAACACCTTTGCGGCAGATTTCTGAATTCTCGAAAAATGGCGATCCCAGGCAATCACATTTTGATCAATAGTTAGAATAGTTTCAAACACCCCATCCCCACGAAGGAGTGAGCTGTCGATAGGTAATGGATTTGTACTCTCAGATACCACTCCATTGAAAAAGGTTTTCATTATTTACTCGCTCCAGCGATACTTATCAATCGCCTTGCCTTTAGCTCCGTTTCATCCCATTCTTGTTTAGCATCACTCTGCCAAGTTATTCCAGCACCAGTACCAAAATGTATTTTGCCATCACCATAACTCCAAAATATTCGAATGCCAACCGACATTAATGCTTGATCATCCTGACTCCAACCAATTACCCCGCAGTAAGGACCACGATTGACTCCTTCAATCTCTCTGATGCTTTTGAGCGCCGAACTTTTTGGGGCGCCACTGATTGATCCCGCCGGTGTCAAAGCGGCCAGTATCTGCGACCACTTAGTATTTTCTCGCAACTGCCCGACAACATCAGAAACTAGATGAAAGAGCCCAGGATGTTTCTCTGTCGCTAATAATCTAGGTACATCAACTGTGCCAGGCTTACAAATCTGACCAAAGTCATTTCTCATTAAATCCACGATCATCACATTCTCGGAAAAATCCTTATCCATGAATACTTCCGTATTTGAAGTGCCCTTAATGGGCGAGCATTTAATCAGATCTCCCGCTCTGCTAAAGAAGAGTTCTGGTGAAGCAGAGGCAATTTCAATGCCTGGTAATCTCAAATAAGCTGCGTATGGAGATGGATTCTCTTGCAGAATCAAATTTGCCAATCCCAACAATGATTGGTTGCAATTGTTACTTAAAGTTCGACATAGGTTTACCTGATACACATCCCCCGCTGCAATTAACTCTTTAACTCTTTCAACATTGGCTTCATACTCCATTTGATTTTGAGAGGAGATCCAATCTGTTTCCAATTTCTGCCAGATCGCAAATGGCAGATGTGCTGGCTCAATCCTTTCAAATCTGGCAGCTTGGAACTCTCCTTCAAAACTTTTCATCGTTACCCAAAAACCTGGTTGCTCTAAAGAGCTAGGATCATTGGAAATCTCAGTACATTCACTGGCTAATTGCCCATCCATCCAAAAGATTGAGTTAGATAGATCCATGTTTGAACGGTACCTCTTTGCAGCAAAATTGGCGGATGTGCCAACTGGATAGGGATACGATAGATTTCACCCCTTAGTATGCGGACGTAGCGCAGTTGGTAGCGCGGAACCTTGCCAAGGTTCAGGTCGCCGGT
>CAZVNE010000012.1:0-29177 GCA_964628535.1 uncultured Candidatus Nanopelagicus sp.
TAAAGCAGCAGCTTTGATTTGTGCAGGTCGAAAGATTAAGGATCTACGAACAACTGGTTTTCTACCAGCTTCGGGTGATGGAAAAGCAAATGGTGTATCAGTCAAAGAGGCGGTTTTGCCATGGAATCGTTTCCGCAGAGTTGATGGCTCTGGAATTGACTCTGTTCTTGGCCCAGAGATGAAATCAACTGGTGAAGTAATGGGAATCTCTTCAAACTTTGGGATGGCTTTTGCAAAGAGTCAGAGCGCAGCTTTTGGCCCCTTACCAAAAAATGGTTCAGTCTTTATCTCCCTCTCTGAGCGGGATAAAGAGAGTGCTTGGCGTAGCGCTCGTGAGTTGGCGGAATTAAAATTTAAGATCTATGCAACGCAAGGGACTCATGAATTCTTGAAAACCAAAAATATTGAATCAGAGTTAGTTCGCAAGAATTCAGATGCAAGAAACTCTCAATTATCCGCAAATGAGATAATTACTCAGGGCTTGGTACAGCTAGTTATTAATACTCCATTAGGTAGGGGGTCCAAACAAGATGGTTGGATGATCAGAAGTGCCGCAGTTTCAAGAGGCGTTCCATGTATTACCACCATTGCGGGTTTCAGAGCGGCGGTGTCTGCCATCTCAGCGCTGCAAAACTCAGATTTTGAGATCAAATCACTTCAGGAATGGATGCGGATTTGAATCAGTTAAAAATAAATCGTTATGCCAAGCAGATTAATGCAGAGATTATCAGTAACAAAAAGGTTGGTCCCTACCACCATATGGTCTTTGCCGTTGGTGAGATTGCAGCAGCGGCTCGTCCAGGAAATTTTGTTGCATTATCAGTTGGTGGCGAAAACTCAGCCTCAATTTTAAGACGCGCCTTTGCTATCTATCGCGCAACAGATAAGGGTTTATTGGGCGGAACCCTCGAGTTAGTTGTGGCACCACATGGTTCGGGAAGTAAATGGTTGTGTTCATTGCAGATTGGCGATTTTGTAAATCTTATTGGTCCATTGGGCACCGCATTTGGAATACCCACAACTGCGGCAAATACCATGTTAATCGGTGGTGGATACGGTTCAGCTCCTTTGTTTGCTTTGGCTGAATTATTAAAAAATCGTGGTTGTCGGGTGGATATGGTTCTTGGCGCAAGCACTGCAAGCAAGATTTATGCTCCTCTTGAGGGCAAGCGCAGCGTTTCCTCCTTAACCTTGACTACCGATGATGGAACCGCTGGAGTTCATGGCCAAATCACAGAATCCATCCCAAGATTAATTCGTGAATTCAATACAGAGGTTATTTATTCATGTGGTCCGATGTCAATGCTCAATAGCATCAACAAGATCGCGCAAGATTTCGATCTAGTTCATCAATGTTCTGTTGAAGAGTCTATGGCATGCGGCATTGGTGTTTGTATGACCTGTGTTGTTCCAGTGAAGTTCAATGAAGAGATCAAGATGTTGCGAACCTGCATAGATGGCCCAGTAATGGATGGATCCTCAATTATCTGGGATAAAGAGAGTTTAAAGGATGGGTTAACTAAGTGAACTCCTTTGATTTCTCAACAAAGATCGCGAGTAAAAGGTTTGAAAATCCAATTTTCACAGCAAGCGGGTGTGCCAGCTCCGGACAAGAGCTATCCCAATTTTTTCCGCTCTCGGAGATTGGTGCAATAGTTACAAAATCAATTATGAGTAAAGCTCGAACGGGTCGAATAACGCCCCGAATGGCAGAAACACCCAGTGGCATGCTTAATTCCATCGGATTACAAGGTCCAGGCATCGACCTTTTCTTAGAGAGGGATATTCCTTGGTTAATTGAGAATAAGTCGAAGGTAGTTGTTTCTATCGCTGGCGAGAGCGTTGATGAGTACGGAGTGTTGGCAAGAAGATTACGTGCTGTTCAAGGAGTAAGTGCGATTGAAGTTAACATCTCCTGTCCAAATGTGGAGAATCGTGGACAGGTTTTTGCTTGCCAACCAGATACTGCAAGTGCTGTGATTGAAACTGTTCGAAGAAATATTGGTGGAGAGCTTCCAATAATTGCCAAATTATCTCCCGATGTGACGGACATAGTTGAAATTGCAGCTTCGGTAATAAAGGCTGGCGTAGATGGGTTGGCTTTGATCAACACCTTGTTAGGAATGGTTATCGACTTAAATACAATGCAACCAAAATTAGGTGGCAAAACAGGTGGTTTATCTGGACCTGCCATTAGACCCATAGCAGTACGTGCTATTTATCAAGTTCATCAAGCATTTCCAAATACACCAATTGTCGGAATGGGTGGTGTTAGTAATGGTAGGGATGCCCTCGAGCTAGTACTGGCAGGAGCAACGGCTATTTCAGTCGGTACCGCAACATTTAGTGATCCCACTGCGGCTATCAAGATCCGCGATGAACTAAAATCACTCTTAATCGAACGAGGTTTTGCGGATTTTAAATCAGCTATTGGTTACGCACATCGGCAAAGTGCATGAACTCACCAATAATCTTGGCGCTCGATACCAAAGATCTAGATCAAGCACGTAATTGGATCAAGATATCAAGGCCACTAATCAATCACTTCAAAATAGGGCTTGAATTTTATCTTTTAAACGGGAAAGAGTCGGTTATTGCATTGCAAAAAGAGTTTTTCTTTGAGTTATTTCTCGACCTAAAACTTTACGATATTCCAAATACTGTTAAAGGGGCGGTTGAATCTGTTGCCTCGCTTAATCCAAAGTTTTTAACGGTACATGCAGCTGGTGGACCGAAGATGATCACCGCCGCCGCCGAAGCGTTGCCGGATGGTTCGATAGCAGCAGTTACAGTTCTGACCTCTTTTTCTGAGAACGATTTCTCATCCCTGGGTTACTCAGAGGATATTTCTAAAACCGCAAGAAGTTGGGCAGAGCAGGCGGTAGCGGCGGGTGCAACATCATTAATTTGTTCACCATTTGAGGCTAAGCAGATGAAGGATATAGCGCCAAATTCTACAATTATTACTCCAGGAGTTCGATTAATTGGTGAATCAGCTAATGATCAAAACCGAGTGATGACTCCTAAGGAAGCATTAAGTAACGGTGCTGATTTTGTAGTTATTGGGAGATCAATAACTTCATTGTCAGGAGATAGCGATCAAGCTATGCAGGATAAGATCACAGAGATTCACCAATCAATTTAAAGCGTATGCTGCCACCAAAGTTAAGCAATGAGGCAAGATCTGCTGCAGGGATGAAGGCGGTCAAAGCTAGGCAAGAGAGGGCGTTAGTTAAAAAATCCATCTCAGATGGCGCATTGTCATTTTTCGAACTATTCAATGATCAGCGTGAATGTATTCAGCGCATGAAGTTAATAGAGGCGTTGATCTGCGTTCCCGGCGTTGGTGAGAAAAGAGTTAATATCATATTTGAGCGGACTGGAATATCGAGATCACGTAGAATTGGCGGAGTTGGCAAGAAGCAACGCGAGCTACTTAAGGAGGAGTTTTTGCTTATGAAAACTGCGCCTATGCCAGGAAAGCTCTTAGTTGTTTCAGGTCCTAGCGGAGTTGGCAAGAGCACCATTACAAAAGGGCTTCAGAGCTTTGATAACTTCTGGGTTTCAATCTCTGCAACAACTCGAGGCATGCGCAATGGTGAGGTAGATGGTAGAGATTATCTTTTCGTGACTCATGAACAATTTGATCAGATGATTGAAAATAATGAGTTGTTAGAGTGGGCGGAGTTCACAGGGGCAAAGTATGGAACTCCGGCATTGCCCGTTACAAAAGCTTTAGAAAGAGGCTTAAATGTAGTTTTGGAGATTGAGTTAAATGGCGCCAGACAGATTAGGAAGAAAGTAAAGGATGCGGTTTTAATCTTTATCGAACCACCTTCCTGGGTAGAGCTGGAGAGCCGATTAGTTAATAGAGGAACTGAATCTAGCTACTCACTGGAAATGCGCTTGAACAAGGCTAAGGAGGAGTTGAAGGCCGCTTCTGAGTTTGATTTTGTGCTGGTTAATACGAAGGTAGAGCAGGTTGTCCGGGAACTGGTATCTTTAGCCCTTCATTAAATTAAGCAAGATAGATAAAAAGATGAAAATTGGAGTTTCAAGATGAGCAATCAAGCACTCGATGGAATCACAAATCCACCAATAGATGCCCTATTGGATAAGGCTGGTTCAAAGTACAGCTTAGTTCTTTATGCGGCCAAGCGTGCTCGTCAGATCAACGCGTACTACTCACAATTAGGTGAGGGATTGCTTGAGTATGTTGGCCCTCTGGTCGAAACATATGTTCATGAAAAACCATTATCAATCGCGTTGCGTGAGATAAATGAAGGATTGCTAACCATCGAAAATTTAGAACCACAAGCACCAAGTATTTCAAAATAATTATCTGCCATGTTTGTTCGTGGTCGACAGATACTTTTAGGTATTGGTGGCGGGATCTCTGCCTACAAATCCTGCGAACTGGTTAGACGGCTACAAGACAATGGTTTTGTTGTTTCAGTAGTTCCAACTAAATCTAGTTTGAATTTTATCGGTGCCGCAACATGGGCAGCTCTCTCCGGGAAAAAGGTTTATACCGATCTCTGGAGTGATGTTGAAGAGGTTCCGCACATATCCTTAGCTCAAAATTGCAGTGCGATAGTTATTGCTCCAGCTACCGCCGATCTCTTGTCGCGATTGGCACAAGGACGAGCTGATGATTTGTTAACAAATACTGTTTTAGCATCAACTAAACCAAAGATATTGGTTCCAGCAATGCATCCGGAAATGTGGTCAAATCCAGCGACCGTATCCAATGTCAGTATCCTGCGTCAACGAGGCTTCCTCGTGATTGAACCAGATCATGGCAGAATGACTGGTGATGATGTTGGTGTAGGCAGATACCCAGAGGTTGCTCGCATAATTGATGAGATCAACCAGCATTTACTTCGGAATGCAGACTTACTTGGGAAGAAAATTTTAATCACGGCGGGTGGAACACGCGAAAATATTGATCCCGTGAGATTTATTGGTAATAGATCCAGTGGCAAACAGGGATTTGCATTAGCGTACGCCGCAGCAAAGCGGGGAGCACAAGTACATTTAGTAGCGGCAAATACTCAACTGCCGGTGATTGAAGGAATTACGACAACCTTTGTTGAAACAGCTGATGAAATGGATAGCATCATTAAGGCAGAGTTCCCATTTTCAGATGCATTAATTATGAGTGCTGCAGTATCAGACTTTAAGGTTGCCGAGAGCTCAGAACATAAGTTGCACAAGCAAGAGATAAAACCGATTGATATTGTTTTAAACCCCGATATTGTTGCAGGCGCAGGAATGATGAAACAAAAAGGACAGATAGTCGTTGGCTTTGCTGCTGAAACATCTATAGAACTGCAAAAATTGCAATCTGCTGGTCGAGATAAACTTCTTACTAAAGGTTTAGATCTTATATATGTAAATGATGTGTCAGATGGGAAAGTATTTGGTGCTGATCAAACAAGCGGAATGTTGATCGCCAAATCAGGAACCGTAATTGATGTTCCATTGATCTCAAAGGACACGCTCTCTGAAATATTGCTGGATCAATTGCTGGTTGAGTTAGGCTGAGCAGATGGAGAATCGTTTATTCACATCTGAATCAGTAACCGAAGGTCATCCAGATAAAATCGCTGATCAAATCTCTGATGCAATTTTGGATTCACTGCTGGCGCAGGATCCAAAAAGCCGGGTAGCGGTAGAGACCTTAATAACAACTGGACAGGTTCATGTTGCCGGTGAGGTAACAACTGATGGATACGCAGATGTTATGAATATTGTAAGGGATACAGTTTTACGAATTGGATACGACTCATCTGAAAAGGGTTTCGATGGAAATAGTTGTGGAGTTTCTATTTCAATTGGTCAGCAATCCCAAGATATCGCTCAAGGTGTTGATGATGCCTTTGAAAATAGAGTTGGTTCCTCCGTTGACCCATTAGATCTACAAGGTGCTGGTGATCAAGGCTTGATGTTTGGTTATGCCTGCAATGACACTCCTGAGCTAATGCCACTACCTATCTCTCTGGCGCATAAATTAGCAAAGCAGTTGACAGATGTTAGAAAAAGTGGGGAGTTGAACTATCTGCGTCCCGATGGAAAAACGCAGGTTACTATTGAATATCAAGGGGACAAGGCGGTAGCGCTCGACACAATAGTTATCTCATCACAGCATGCACCTGATATTGATCTGGAGAAGAAGTTAGCACCGGAGGTTAAGAAGTTTGTAATTGAACCGATATTAAAGAGTTTAGATTTAGATCTATCAAGGGTGAAGATATTGATAAATCCTACCGGCCGTTTTGTTATCGGTGGCCCGATGGGAGATGCGGGACTTACCGGCAGAAAAATTATTGTAGATACTTATGGTGGTATGGCCCGCCACGGAGGTGGAGCATTTAGCGGAAAAGATCCATCTAAGGTTGATAGATCAGCTGCCTATGCAATGCGCTGGGTGGCGAAAAATATTGTGGCGGCTGGTTTAGCTGATAGATGTGAGGTTCAGGTTGCCTATGCAATTGGAAAGGCTCAACCAGTTGGTCTGTTTATCGAAACCTTTGGCACAAATAAATTTGATTCAGGCAAGATCAGTTCAGCAGTAAGCGCTGTCTTTGATCTCCGCCCAGCTGCGATTATTCGTGACCTTCAATTGTTAAGACCCATTTACTCCCAAACGGCAGCGTATGGGCACTTTGGCCGCAACTTAGATACCTTTACATGGGAGAAAACAGACCGAGTAAATCAATTGAAAGGTTTAGTTAATTAATCAGTGGTTGCGCCACTCAAGCTAAAGCGCCAAAAAAGCCCTAGCAAGAAGATAACGCTCTCCAGCAACAATGAACTAGGTAGTTCATTGGTTGAGGTGCTTGTTGAGACTCCAGTTTCCTTCCTAGAACAAATTTACACTTATAGAGTTCCGGCGGATCTTGCTGAAACCGCAGTAATTGGATCTTTAGTGAAGGTCGAGTACGGACATACTGTTACCAAAGGTGTAATCCTTTGTTTCGTTACTGATAAAGAATCCAGAAAGCATAAGGATGTATTGGCGGTAATAGGGGATGCCGGGATGATTGATGAGCTCCAGCTGGCTCATTTCCAAAGGGTTAGAGGTAGATTTGGTGGAAATCTCTGGAGTTTACTGAACACTCATCTACCACCAATTCCAGCTAAACCAAAGCGGATTATTCAACCTTATACCTCGTATGTTCCTAGAAAAGTAACGGGTCAGGAAATGCAGTTTATAAAAAAAGAGGATTATGAAAAAGTAGCGAGTGATCTGAGTTTAAAATGTGCGATATCACCACCGGCCGGCGTTGATAAATTCAAGATTCTGGTGGAATTAGCAAAGATTCGATTTAATTTGGGCTCGGTTTTGATCTTAGTCTCTGATTTTCGGGAGTTCGATTACTTTAAAGAGCATTTAGCTGATGAGTTTAAGTCACTTTTTGTTGCTCTGGATACAAGAGCGGATAGAAATACCCGATATCAATCTTTCTTGGCGGCAAATGGTGGTCAACAAGTAGTTATTTTGGCTAATCGCAGTGGTGCTTTTACTAGATTACCACCGGATTCAACAATCATTGTTGTAAATGATAATGACCCTTCGCACTATGAGCAGAGATCTCCTGGTTGGAACACGCGTGATGTGACCTTATTGCGATCAACTGGCATATCTCTCTTTTTCTTAAACTCTTATCACTCTTTGGAAATCAATCGATTAATCTCAATTGGTTGGATGGAGAGATTAACTTTGCCAGAGAACAACAAATGCAATGTCCACAATATCGATTCAGCTGCCTCATATATCTCACTGATAAAACGAGGAGTTAAAACTGGCAATGTTTTAGTGTCGGTAGCAGAAAAAGGATATGCCAATGTTTTTCTGTGCAGTAAATGTAAAAATATGGCTAGATGCAACTGTGGCGGTAAGTTAAGAATTGAAAAACAGAATGCTCCTCCTTCATGTTATTTGTGTGCCAAGGTTGCTAATCAATGGCGATGTGATCATTGTGGTAGTGCATCGCCTTTTGTTATTGGCAGGGGAATAGACAGGACCGCCGAAGAGATCGGAAAAGCAGTGCCGGGGATTAAGGTTATGACCTCAAAGAAAGATCAAGTCGCCTTAATTGATCCCACCCAAAATCAGATTGTTATTGCAACTCGAGGATCTGAGCCATTCGCACTTTATTCAGCAGTCATCTTGCTTGATTGTGAGCGGATTTATAACCAAGCAACATTGCGTGCCGAGGAGGAGGCTAAGCATCTTTGGTTTGACCTTCTATCTAGAGTAAAGGATGGCGGTGATTACTATCTGTCGCTACCAAATAATCATCCGGCAACCCAACAAGTTTTAAGAAAGCAAAGCTTTAATATGGATGATTTGCTCGCTCGCGAACAATCTCAGCTTCCACCTTTTTATCGGACGGCAACCATTAAAGGTGAGTTTCATGAACTTACAAAGTTTGCTGAAAACTTAAGAGATAAATACTCATTCATTCTCTCGGGACCAATTTCAATTGATCAGACCAGAGGTTATCTAATAATCAGAGCCGATATACCTTCAGCTGCAACCCTGGTTGCATTATTAGATGATGTTGTTAGAGTCCAAGGAGTTAAAGGACGAGCAATATTTGATGTTCGTTTTGATACCTACAATTTATAGCGGCTTCCTAGCCTTGTTGTGTCGTATCATTAACTCATGAGTATCCGACCAATCAGGCTATTTGGTGATCCAGTTCTGCTTTCCCCTGCTGCACCAGTTGTCGATTTTGATAAAGAGTTGCGCAGATTGGTTAAGGATCTAACCGAAACCATGCAGAACGCACCCGGAGCAGGTTTAGCCGCACCACAAATAGGGGTGCAGTTACGAGTTTTTGTTTGGGATGTTGATGATGAGCTTGGGCATCTAGTAAATCCATCTTTAGACTTAAGTGATGAGTTACAGGAAGGGTTGGAAGGATGTTTATCCTTTCCAGAGCTTACCTACGAAACTCCAAGAGCTCTTCGCGTAGTAGCTAAAGGATTTAATATGCATGGTGATCCAATCACAGTTGAGGGCAGTGAGTTACTAGCGCGTGCACTGCAACATGAAACTGATCATTTAGATGGCATTTTGTTTATTGATCGTTTAAGCGAGGCCAATCGCAAAGCCGCCATGAAAGAGATTCGCGAATCAGAGTGGTTTGGCGTAGCGGCAGAGAGTGGTTTAACTCCTCGCATTAAAATCTCACCTCACCAGACATTTGGCGCTGGGTTTTAACCATTGAAGATAGCGATCGCATCTAGCTCATTGGTTTCTATTGATGCTATAGAAAGCTTATTGGGTTGGACAGATGTCGAGATTGTTTCAATTTTTACTAATCCAGATAAGGCCTCTGGAAGAGGGCAGAAGTTAACAGAGAATCAGTTTGCACAATGGGCGGGTTCAAAGGAGTTAAAAGTATTGAAACCCAGCGATGAAGCAGAGTTGCTGCATACGCTTGGAACAAATGAGATCGAACTTTTGATCACAATTGCGTACGGACATATCCTTTCGTTACCAGTGTTACGAACTCCAAAATATGGATGTATCAATCTGCATTTCTCGCTTTTGCCAAAGTATCGGGGTGCAGCACCTGTGCAATGGACGCTTTTGAATGGAGAGACCAAAACTGGGATAACTGTATTCACTCTTGACCAAGGGATGGATAGCGGACCAATTCTAAGGCAGCAATCTGTTGATGTAGCTCCAGATGATTCAACAAACTCCCTTCTTAAAAAATTAAGTGCTCTTAGTGGTGATTTACTCAAGGAGAGCATCATTGCAATCAAGAGTGGAGAGAAAGGATTACCTCAATCAAATATTGAAGCCTCTCTTGCGCCAAAGATATTGAAGGAAGCGGGGCGGGTTAATTGGCACTCAACAGCAGCGAGTATTTACAATCGATATCGAGCGTTATCTGAAAATCCAGGTATTTTCACCGAGTTGAATGGACAGCGCATAAGGATTAATCGCTTGGCTATAAGCAACAGATCTTTAGATAGTAAGGGATCAGGTAGATTTATTGATGGCCAGTTATTGATAGGGACAAATGATTTTGCTGTCGAGTTAATTTCGGTTACTCCGGAAGGTCGCAAGGAGATGAGCGGGGCCGACTTTTTCAATGGTTTGCAAAGCAAGAGTGAGCTCTCTTTTGCGTAAACCATCACCCAGTAAAGCTAGGTTACTTGCTTATGAATTAATAACTCAGGTCAATCGTGAGGGTGCCTTTGCCAATATTAGATTGCCTGAGCTTTTACGTAAAAGTAATTTAATGCCGATAGATCGAAATCTTGCCACTGAGATCTCTTATGGAACACTTCGAATGCAGTATAGACATGATTTTATTGCCAAAAAATATATAGATCGAGATTTTGAAAGTTTAGATACACAGATTCAAGATCTGCTTCGTATGGGAATACATCAACTCACTCAGATGCGAATTCCAGATCATGCAGCGGTGGGAGAGACGGTCGAAGTGGCTAGATATGTAGCCGGTGATTCTAAGGCTAGTTATGTTAATGCGGTTTTACGTAAGGTTGCAGCAGATCCAAGGATCGAAGAGGAGATAAAGGATTTGCCGATAGCGCAGAGGCTTAGCATTGAATTCAGCCATCCAATTTGGATAGTAAATTCATTTTATGATCAATTAAAAGATTGGGTTGAAGTAGAGGAGCTGTTACAGGCAGATAACAAAGCAGCCAAACCAGATATTGTGCGCTGGCCAGGTAAATCATCAGTTGAAGAGTTTGTGAAACTTGGTGCGCAGCCGATCCGCGGTGTATTAAATGGGTATCAAATTGAGGTAATTCCCTCTGAGTTTACGCCAATCATCGAACGAAGGGCTGGTGTCCAAGATCGTGGATCACAGATTGTGGTTGAGAATTTTCTAGCGACTTGGGAGCCAAACTTAGGATGGCTAGATATGTGTGCCGGCCCTGGTGGTAAAGCTGCGTATTTGTTTCACGCCTTGAGTGAGCGCGAACCGATGGTTAATTTTCTCGCTAATGAGCCTATTGCCCATCGTGCTGAATTAGTGAAGCGAGTTGTAAATAATCAGCAGGTAGTTTCTCTTGATGGACGGGTGCCTCAAAATTTTGATCGCAAATTTGATCGTATTTTAGTTGATGCACCATGTTCGGGGCTGGGTGCGTTACGTCGGCGCCCAGAGGCTAGATGGCGCAGAACTTTGAAGGATCTGAAGGAGTTGGTAGTTATCCAACGAGAGTTACTAAGTAGTGCAAGAGAGTTACTAAATCCTGGTGGAATTATTGCATACGTAACCTGCTCGCCTCATCTAAGTGAAAGTAAGGCACAGGTGATGAATTTCCTTGCGGATTATCCCGACATGTCTTTGCTTGATATCAACAGCCTATCCAAAGCGAATATTGCTGGACATTTACCAGATGGCACAGTTCAATTATGGAGCCATCGCGATAACTCCGACAGTATGTTTATGGCACTCTTACAAAAGGTTGGATAGGGTGAAAATGAGCAAGAGATTGAGTGCACATATAAATCCAAGCATTTTGAATGCTGATTTCAATGATCTTGAAAATGAGATAAACAAGATCGCCGCGGTCTCGGATCTACTCCACTTAGATATTATGGATAATAAATTTGTACCAAATCAAACATTCACCTTTGAACGAGCGTCAGAGATTATCGCCCTCTCAAGTATTGGCGTAGATGCTCATTTAATGATTGAAAATCCTGATGAATTAGCACCGATGTACGCGCAGGCTGGTTGCATCTCAGTAACATTTCATTTTGAAGCCGCCATCGCAGTACCTGCACTTATTGCAAATATAAAATCCAATGGTGCCAAGGTTGGTGTAGCGATCAAACCAAAGACAGCCTTTTCTGAGATTGAAAAGTACCTGAGTGATATTGATATGTTACTGATTATGACGGTAGAACCTGGTTTTGGTGGTCAAAGTTTTATGGCAGATCAAATGGAGAAAGTGTCTGCTGCAAGACAATCACTTACTGATAAGGGCTTGTACAAAACTCTATTGCAGGTAGATGGCGGTATTTCAGAGGAGACAATAGCTATTGCAGCCAAAGCAGGCGCTGATTGTTTTGTCGCAGGAAGTGCGGTTTATCGCAGTGATGATCCGGCGCAAATGGTGAAGCGTTTGCGCTCCTTAGCAAACTTAGAATTAACTAAAGGTTGAGCAGTAGAGGTAAAGCCCGCATATCAGATTGAGAGATCGTTGATTTTGCGCCTTGTCGCACAACCTCTTTAGCAAGGTATGCGAAGCTGTATCCGGCGGCGGCCATCATCTTAAGATCATTGGCACCATCTCCAATAGCAATTGTGTTTGATAGTGAGATTGATTCTAATTGGGCAGCTTTACGCATTGATTCAGCTTTACCTGAACCATCAATAATCTCTCCCGTTAAATTGCCGGTAAGGGTTGAGTTTGCTATATCTAATCTGTTTGCAAAAACATAATCAACATCAACCTTATCCAAGAATTTCTCTATTACCTGAATAAAACCACCGCTTACAATCGCCACCTTGTGGCCCATCTCTTTAATCAACTTAAGGGTTTCAATTACTCCAGGATTAAAGTTCAGTGAATCAGCGGTTTCTTGCAATACGCTCTCGGAGAGGCCGGCTAGAAGTCCAACTCTTTGGCGAAGAGATTGTTCAAAATCCAATTCACCATTCATGGCCATTGCAGTTATTTGTGAGACTTGTTCCCCTTTATTTGCTTTGATCGCCAGTAGATCTATTACCTCCTGTTCGATTAAGGTGGAGTCCATATCAAAGACAAACAACTTCTTAATTTTTTGGAATGTTTGAGTTGTCAAACAGAGATCAATTCCATCCGCCAAACCAATCTCTTTTAGCTGGTCTTGAAGCTCAATATGATTTAAACCAGTTTTTCCAATTTGAAAGGTTATTGCTTTCAATTCACCTAAGCGATTTAACTTTACATCGAGGATGTTTGCCCCTATTTGGGAGATGTATTGGGTTACGATAGCAATTTTTTTTGCCTCTAAGTTGAGATCAACCATTGAAATAAAGGCGTGCTCTGTGTGCTCTTGGTTACTAGCATGTTGTGAAAAATCTATCGCCACATCAAATGAGGAGTTACTTGCAAGCTCAATTAGGTCAGTCTCAACCGCTAATGCATGATCTGGAAGTAATTTAATCAGTATGGTTTGAAGCAACCGGTCAGCGGTGACGATCTGTTTGATATCAATAATTTGTACGGAAAATTCAGCTAGCTTGCTGAGCACCTTGGAGGTGATTCCTGGTTCATCAACTCCTGAGACCAGAATAAGACCAGTAAACTCTCTATTTTTTTCGACGCTCATATGCGCAGATTATCGGTTATATCTGCGATAACGGGTATCTTTTCTCATTGTGAGCGCTATATATGAGTTTAATAATGTAAGTGTGCGCCGGGGCGATAGAAATGTCTTGGGGCCTATTGATTGGGCGGTAAATCATGGAGAGCGATGGGTAATTCTTGGGCCAAATGGTGCTGGTAAAACAACCTTACTGCAACTTTGCGCAACATTGATCCATCCAACTTCAGGTGATGTAAGGATTCTTGGCCAGTTATTGGGCAAAATAGATGTATTTGAGTTACGCACCAGAATAGGAATCACATCATCAGCCTTTGTAAAGGATTTTCCAGAGGATGAGATTGTTATGGATGTTGTTCTCACTGCTGCATACGCAATGCTTGGTCGTTGGCAAGAGAGTTATGATCTCTGGGATGAGTCTCGTGCCAAAGGTTTACTTACTGCATTAGGAGTTAGAGATCTAGGTTCAAGATTATTCTCCTCCCTTAGTGAAGGAGAGAAGAAACGCGTACAGATTGCAAGGGCATTGATGACAGATCCGGAACTTCTTCTATTGGATGAGCCTGCATCATCCTTAGATCTTGGTGGCCGAGAGGATCTCTTGGTTAGGCTCGAAAGATTGGCCAAGGATCCATTTTCACCGGCAACGGTAATTGTTACTCACCATGTAGAAGAGATTCCCATTGGAACCACTCATGCATTACTTTTGAAAGATGGTGAAGTAATTGCGCAAGGAGCGGTAGATCGGGTTATCACTAACGCTTTTATGTCTCAAGCTTATGGTTTGCCGATTACTGTTCACCATGATCAAGGCAGGTACTTTGCACGAGCGCTCTAATCTTTGGGCACAGATACCAACCTTCTGGCAACGTCACCTTGATAAAGAAGAAGTATTTCGAGTTTCGCTAGCGATTGGCCAGGAGTATCAACCATCTTTGGAGAAAATCTTTGCGGCGTTGTGCAAACCTCCAGAACAAGTGAGGGTGCTAATTCTGGGCCAGGATCCATATCCAAATTCAGCTCATGCAAATGGGCTAGCTTTTTCAGTTCCCAGCAAGGTATCCAAACTTCCAGCCTCACTTAAAAATATTTATCATGAGTTGTTTTCTGATTTAAATATCCGACGCACCTCGGGAGATCTATCAGATTGGGCTGATCAGGGTGTGATGCTTTTAAATCGAAGCTTAACTATTGGGGCGGATGGCATAGAGTCACACCGCAAAAGCGGGTGGAGTGAGATAACCAAACGAATTACTAAATGTGTGGCTGCTAGTGGAGCAATTGGTGTTTTGTGGGGAAATGATGCTCAAGAGATGCGATCATATTTTAATGATGAAAAATTAATTATCTCCGCTCACCCAAGTCCGTTATCTGCCTATCGTGGTTTTTTCGGTTCAAAACCATTTTCAAAGGTGAATCAGATTCTTATAAAACAGGGAAATCAGCCGATAAATTGGTAAAAAAATAGTGGGCAACTGAGGTTGCCCACTATTTGATGTTATCTCTTTATGCAGTCCAGATATTAATTGGTGATTGCAGGAAGTAGATCATGAATAAACCAGCGACAACGTACATCAATGGATGAATTTCACGGCGACGACCCTGTACGACTCTGATAACCACGTAGGTGACAAAGCCAGCTCCAATACCAACAGATATGTTGTATGTGAATGGCATCAAGATGATTGTTAGGAATGCTGGGATAGCGATTCCAAGATCATCCCAATCAATACCCTTAATCTGCGTCATCATCATGAAACCTACGATGATTAATGCCGGTACGGCAGCTTCGTAAGGGATGATGGCAACTAATGGTGCCAAGAAGGTTGTTAGCAAGAACAGCAAACCGGTGACAACAGAGGCTAAACCAGTTCTAGCACCCTCACCAACACCTGAAGCAGATTCAATGTAAGAGGTATTGGATGAAACAGAGCCAGCACCTCCGGCTGTTGCAGCTAATGAATCGACAAGAAGAATTCGATTAGCTCCCTCAATATTGCCATCGCGATCTACCAATCCGGCTTGTTGACCAATTGCAGTCATTGTTCCCATAGTGTCAAAGAAGTCAGCTAGCAGTAATGTGAAAACTAGCAAGCTGGCTGCAACTAAGGTAATGCGATCAAATCCACCTAGTAGGTTGAAATCACCGAGAATACTGAAGTTAGGTGTAGCAACTACTGCATCTGGCAGCGCTGGAACATTTAGATTCCAACCCTTTGGATTTACGCCATCTGGTCCAACAAATGGACCAATTTTGAAGGCTGATTCAATTGCGATTGCAACAATTGTTGTAACTGTTATACCAATCAAGAGTGCGCCCTTAATCTTCTTAACGGTTAGACCAATCATTAGGAAAAGTCCGAAGGCAAAAACTACTACCGGCCAACCAATCAGGTTTCCGTTGTCGCCTAAAGTAACAGGTACAGGACCCTGGCTAGTTCTGCGCACAAAGCCCGCATCTACTAATCCGATTAAGGCGATAAACAAGCCAATACCAACTGAGATAGCAATCTTTAACTGGGTAGGCACTGCGCGGAATACAGCGACTCTAAATCCAGTTAGAACTAGAATTAAAATGATAATTCCTTCTAGGACCACAAGGCCCATGGCATCTGCCCATGTCATCTTCGATGCAATACCAACGGCAACAAAGGTATTTAAACCAAGGCCGGTTGCGATTGCAAGTGGGAAGTTGGCAACAACTCCCATGAGGATGGTCATTACTCCTGCGATGAGTGCGGTGGCTGCTGCAACTAGTGCAAGATTTGGGGCATCTCCGCCGCCAATATATTTACCATCGGCATCTTTTGCTAGACCGATGATTAGTGGATTTAGCGCAACTATGTAGGCCATTGTGAAAAATGTGACAACTCCGCCACGAACTTCACGAGCTACGGTTGAGCCACGTTGACTGATTTTAAAGAAGCTATCAAGCATGGTTTTACCCTTCTGTTTTTTTAACATGGTGTTTTCGACATGTTGTTGAATGCAGTCCAACAAACTGAGGGGAGTGGCTTTAACTTAAGGGTTACTGAGAGGTATGACGGGCCACGACACCGAGAAAAACTGCAACAGATTGTCCAATGAACAAGGCGTAGAAGGCGGTTCCCAAACCTAAGGTTCCACCCATTATCGCCCCAATACTTAAGGCAGATACTTCAATGCCCAACCGGACGCGACCTACCCGCACGCCAGTTCGATCATGAAGGCCAGTCATTAAGCCATCGCGTGGGCCTGCGCCCAAACCGCAGGTTAGGTATAAGGCCGAACCCGCTCCGACAAGTGCGGTGCCAATGACCAGATAAAGGATTTGAAAAGAGATCTGATTGGTGGAGGGAAAGAGATACAAGCCCAACTCAATCGCTGCGGCAATTATTAGGATATTCATTAAGGTGCCAAAGCCTGGTTTTTGTTTTAAAGGGATCCACAGCAATAGAACGATTAAACTGATCAGAAATGTCGCTTCACCAATATTAAATGGTGAGTAATTGGAAAGGCCCTCTGCTAGGACTACCCAAGGAGAATTGCCAAGAGTTGATGAGACAAGCATGGACTCGCCAAGGCCGAATATCGTTAATCCAGTAATTAAAATAAAAAATCGATAGAGATCAACCTTGGATATACCCAGATCCCAATGATTATCTGCACGCCAATGGGTTTTCGGAATGGTTTTATGGGGTTTTATTAAGTTTAAGAGCGGGGAAAATGTAATTCGCACTGTTAAACTATACCCCTGTTTACTTTTGTAACTTATCATGATGGGCAGTGTAATTAAATGGATTTCACCTACGGACAATCAATAATTATTGGTTTGATACAAGGGGCAACTGAACTATTTCCGATTTCAAGCCTTGGTCATGCAATTTTGATTCCAGCATGGCTAGGTGGAGGGTTTGCAACCTTTATGAATGAGGAGAATCAAGCGTATCTTCTGATCACTATTGCCATGCACTTTGCAAGTGCAATCGCCCTGTTTATAGTTTTTCGAAAACGCTGGAGCAATCTTATTGTCGGTGCTACCAGATCAATTATAAAGCGAGATTTTCAAACTACCCAATTCCGGGTTCTAGGCTATATCGTGATTGCAACTATTCCGGTAGGAGTTTTAGGTTTACTGTTTGATGATTACTTTCAGAGCATTTTTGGAAAACCAAAGTTTTCTGCAGCCTTTCTTGCGATCAATGGCTTGATTTTGATAGGGGCTGAAAGATTATCGCGTCGAGATATTCCACATGAGTTTTCAGATTCCGATGCCGAGATTGATCATCGAATTAATGCAAAGACAGCGGTGATGATCGGCTTTGGGCAATGCTTAGCATTGTTCGCTGGTATCAGCAGATTTGGTATCACGATGAGTGCCGGTCTATTGCGTAAATTAAATCACTCAGTAGCATCAGATTTTGCTTTCCTTATGGCGCTGCCGGTTATCATCGGCGCATCCATCGTAAAATTGCCAGAGTTATTTACCTCTGAAACCAACACCATATTAGGTGAGATTCTTGTTGGTTGCGTAGTTTCATTTGCTGCTACATACTTCAGCGTAAAGTTTTTGGTACGGTGGTTTAAAACCAAGACGCTTTATCCTTTCGCGATCTATTGTCTCGTTGCCGGAGTTTTGTCCTTCATCAGGTTTTACTGATGTTTGTGGGTTTTGGTACTGTCTTAAATATTGTTGCGATCGTTGCTGGGGGTGCAATAGGAGTAGCCCTGGGAAGTAAATTTAAGGAAAATCTCAAGGAGTTAATAACTCAGGTTCTAGGGTGTGTCACCGTTATTTCAGCCGCTGATGCCATAGCTGCGTACTGGAGTGATGACCTAGTTGATGCTTTACCTGCTGGTGCGACAATGCTAGTTTTGATTTTCTCACTGCTTTTAGGAGCATTGATTGGCTCCTTATTGAGGATTGAAGATAGGTTAGAAATATTTGGCACCTCATTACAGAGGAGATTCTCTGGTAAAGGGGAGTCTAATTTCGTCGAAGGTTTTGTTTCGGCTTCGTTAATTTTTTCAATTGGTCCGCTGGCTATTCTTGGCAGTATCAGTGACGCAATGCAAACTGGAATAGACCAGTTGGTTTTGAAAAGTACCCTAGATTTCTTTGCAGCAATGGCATTTGCGGCCACCCTTGGTTGGGGAGTAGCGGTTTCGGCGCTTCCGGTGGGGATCTATCAATTTGCATGGACTGGTGTTGGTTTATTTCTAGGTTCGATATTAGCTGATTACCAAATATTGGCGATGACAGCAGTAGGTGGCATCTTGTTGTTTGGGATTGCTTTGCGATTACTGAAGTTAAAACAGATTGCAGTGGGCAATTTACTACCAGCTATCGCGATGGCACCGATTCTTGCCTTTATTGCCCACAGCCTTGTTTAGCACTTTTGTTTAAAAGCTTTTTGCATCAATCACAAATCGATACTTTACATCGCTAGCGACGGTTCGATCGTAAGCTTGATTTATATAGGTGGCATCAATTACCTCAACCTCAGAGGTAATGTTCTTATCTCCACAAAAATTTAACATCTCTTGTAGTTGGGCTATGCCACCGATCATTGACCCCGCCAATGATCTGCGTTGGCCGAGTAAAGTTCCAGCATTTATAGAGTAAGGTTTTCCAGGAAGACCAATTACAACTAAAGTGCCATCCAACTTCAACATTTGCAGATATGGCTCTAGATCAAGATCAGCAGAGACGGTGTTAAGTAGTAGATCAAACTCCTTTTCGAGTGCCTGCAGATTCTTAACCTCCTTTGTATTTACAAAGTGATGAGCACCCATCCTCTTGGCATCTGCCTCTTTTTCAGGAGAGTGTGAGAAAACAGTTGTTTCTGCTCCCATCGCCACAGCGAACTTCACTCCCATATGTCCCAAGCCACCTAGGCCAATGATCCCTACCTTTTTGCCAGGCGCGGCCTTCCAATTCTTTAGCGGGGAGTAGAGAGTGATACCGGCGCACATGAGTGGTGCAACGCCAGGCAAATCTAGATTCTCTGGAACATGTACTGCGTACTTTTCATCGATGACAAATTTATCGCTATATCCACCCATGGCAACAGTTAATCCATCTCGTTCTAAAGTGTTGTAGGTGCCAGTCATACCTTCGACACAATACTGTTCCAACCCCGCGTTGCAGCTGGTGCACTTTCGACAAGAGTCAACAAAGACGCCAACCCCTATTAGCTCACCAACTTTAAATTTAGAAACATTGGCGCCAATGGCAGTTACGCGACCAACAATCTCATGACCGGGTACCATGGGAAATATTGCAGCCCCCCACTCTTCGCGAGCTTGATGAATATCTGAGTGACAGATTCCAGCAAAGAGAATATCCAGGGCAACATCATTTGGTAGTAGCTCACGGCGATTAAACTCAAATGGTTGCAATTTAGCTTTAGCTGATTCAACAGCGTAACCCTTAACCTTCATGTTTATCTCTTCTCTCTGGTTGGTTTTTCAATCTAGGTAACAACGAGGTTCTACTGCTGGATTTGGATTAATTGCTAAAGGGTAGTGATTGTTCGGTTGCGGGGTTGGATACTCGGGAGGTGACATTTCGCATATGGTGTCTCCTGCAAAGCACCTCGTACGAGATATCAGCCTGTGAAGAGACATCACCAACTACAACCTGTTCACCTTCTGTAACCATCTTTCCATTTATGGTACGAGCATTGTGTGTTGCTCTGGCTCCACACCAACAAAGAGCCTCTACTTGAAGGGTTTGAACACGATCTGCTAGTTCAACCAAGCGAGCACTTCCAGGAAAAAGTTTGGTTCGAAAATCAGCCAAGATACCAAAGGCATAAACATCAATTCCAAGTCCATCAACAATTCTAGCTAACTGTTCGATCTGCTCTGGTTGGTAAAACTGAGCTTCGTCACAAATTACAAAATTTATCTTGCCACCAATTGATAGACGTTCCACTAGCAATTTGTGTAGATCTAGATCAGCATCAACCTCTAGTGCTTCGGTTTGCAAGCCCAATCTTGAAGAGATAATTCCTTTACCAGCACGATCTTTGCTAGTAAAAATAACGCCATCACGTCCCCGAGAACGATGATTATGGACAGTTTGCAGCGCTAGTGTTGATTTGCCGCTATCCATAGTCCCGCAGTAATAGATCAATTCAGCCATATTTCTATCTTTCTAACAGAGTGGTAATTGATAATTGGGGGAAGGATTCAAGGATCTTAGAGCGACCTAACAAACCCTCTATTTCAAGAAGGAATGCTGCACCCACCACAGTCAAATTAACTTTCTGACACAACGAGATTGCAGCTATTGCTGTGCCCCCGGTTGCTAAGACATCATCAATGATCAATACCTTACTTCCTTTAGAGTAAATGTCGGAGTGAATCTCTAGTTGGGCATAACCATACTCAAGTTGATACTGCTCAGTCACCACTGGACCAGGTAATTTTCCTGATTTTCTAATTGGTAGCACTCCTTTCTTAGCTATCGCTGCTGCACCAGCTGCGAAGATAAAGCCTCTCGATTCAACTCCTGCGATTAGATCAACCTCGCTGGCTAACTTTGCAAACTCCCGGCTTATCTCTGTGAAGGATTCTTGATCTGCAATTAATGGGGTTATGTCCTTAAAAAGAATGCCACTCTTGGGGAAATCTTCAACGACACGTATCAAAGTTTCATCTATGGCTAACACGGAGTGAACTCTATCTTTGCTGCGAGCATTTCTTTATGTAAACGTGTCCGAGAGGGGAGTTGAACCCCTAAGCCCTTGCGGGCACTAACACCTCAAGCTAGCGCGTCTGCCAATTCCGCCACCCGGACCGGTTGATTTGTGCAATATTAACCTATTTGGAGGAGAGGAATTATGCACAGGATTCTTCAAAGTTATAGGAGAATGTATCTATGAGATTAACTGCGGCTCAGATTTCAGAGCTAGAGAATGAAACAATTACCTTGTGTCAGGAGTTAATCCGCATCCCTAGTGTAAATCATGGAGAAGGACGAGGGGATGAAAGTAAGGTTGCAGCGTACATAGCTTCCAAACTCGCTGAAGTAGGCATTGAGTACGAGTTAATTGAAACAGCTCCCAATCGAGTTAATTTAGTTGCAAAGATTACTGGTGCTGATCAAAGTAGGCCTGGTTTAATTTTGCACGGACACATTGATGTTGTTCCAGCTGACGCCAAGGATTGGACGGTTGATCCGTTTAGCGGGGATATTAAAGATGGATTTATATGGGGCCGTGGCGCAGTTGATATGAAAAATACCGACGCTATTATTTTGGCGTGTGTACGTTCGTGGGCAAAGAATAAAATTATCCCACCACGAAATATTTTGATTGTTTTCTTTGCAGATGAAGAGGCCTCAGGAACTTTTGGATCTCGCTGGTTAGTAAAGAACAGACCAGAGATATTCTCTGGTTATAACCAGGCTGTTTCTGAAGTGGGTGGTTTTTCGGTAACAATTACTGGTGATCATCGTTTGTACCTAATCGAAGCTGCCCAAAAAGGCATTTTATGGTTGAAGTTAACGGCACAAGGTTCTGCCGGTCATGGTTCTTTTATTAACACAGACAATGCTGTCACAAAAATTTCTGAAGCGGTGTCTAGAATAGGTAATTACGAATGGCCGAAAGTAGAAACTAAGACAGGGGCGGTATTTTTTCGCAAGATCGCAGAGTTAACTGGCGAGAGGTATGATCCAAAAGATGTAGAACCCTTGTTGAAACATTTAGGCCCAGTGGTAAGTATGCTTAGAGCTACGATTCAAAATACTGCAAACCCAACAATGCTTGAAGCCGGATACAAAGCGAATGTGATTCCTCAAAGTGCCAGTGCAGTAATCGATGGACGTTTTTTACCTGGCTATGAGAGTGATTTGTATGAAACCATTAAAAAACTTGCTGGTGAGGATGTTGAAGTTGAGTTTATAGTCAAAGATATCGCACTGGAAGTTGATTTTTCTGGAAGATTAGTGGAAGCGATGGCGGCGGCGATTGCAACGCAGGATCCCGATGGGATTCCAGTTCCTTATTTAATGAGTGGGGGAACCGATAACAAAGCATTAAGTGAGTTAGGGATTATTGGATATGGCTTCAGTCCGTTGAAACTACCTAAAGATTTAAATTTTTCAGCGCTGTTTCATGGGGTTGATGAAAGAGTACCGATTGATGGTTTGAAATTTGGCGTTCGCGTAATGTATGAGTTTTTAGAAAATGTGTAATTAAGCCGAAACCTCATTAAGGGCTATCCGAACCTGTTCCGGCAAAGTTATCTGTTCAACTGTAAGTATTCCTCGTAATTGCGCTCCAGTGCGAGCTCCAATTAGGGCGGTGGTTACACCTGGCGCGTCCCTCACCCACGATAATGCTACCTCTAATGGTGAGAAACCTAATCCCTCGGCAGCGACGCAAACCGCTTCAACAATCTTCTTACTTCGTGTAGTTAGATATGGTTCAACAAAATTTGCAAAGTGCGGACTCGCGCCACGTGAATCAGATGGGACACCATCTCTATACTTACCAGTTAAAACACCACGCCCCAATGGAGACCAGGCAAGAAAACCTAAGGATAATGATGTTGAAGCAGGAATTATCTCCTCTTCAACCTTTCGATTAAGTAATGAGTACTCATTTTGCACGGATGTAATTGCACTTTTACCGAAGAGCGGATTTTGCAAGGTTGCTGACCGAGCTATCTGCCAACCGTTAAAGTTACAAACACCGGCATATCGTACCTTTCCGGAGCTGACTGCATAATCAATCGCCGACAAACTTTCCTCTAAGGGTGTTGAACTGTCCCATGTATGAATTTGCCATAAATCGATGTGTTCGACATTTAATCTGTTGAGTGATTTATCTAGATCTGAAATCAAGGAGTTTCTAGAATTTGAAATTTTACGGACACCATCAATCACGCTGACACCGGCTTTAGTGGCAATAATTGCATTATCTCGCTTGATTAATGTTCCAATGAAGCCACCTAAAACACGCTCGGCATCACCGTCCCCGTACACAGAAGCGGTATCAATTAAATTGCCACCTGCTTCGATAAAACTTTGCAATTGTTGAGCGGCCTCATTCTCATCGGTATCGCGACCCCAAGTCATGGTGCCCAATCCGAGGCGAGAAACCTCAAGCCCACCTAATCTGCGTCGTTCCATGGTAGGCACATTATCAACATTGGCATCCAAAGATCGGTAACCTTGCCAAATGCCACTACTCCACCTTTTACGTCATGCCGAATCAGAGGCAAATGCGAAGGGCGTGTTGGCCGGCAGAGATAATTCAGTTAATTTAACTTCCAAAGGCAGACGAGATAGTCGTCGCTTGATTTCAACTCTGGCGAGCATACAATTTGAATCAATCTACTCTTCTCCAATCACTCGATGCCTGCAAACAATCAATCCATACCTTGAAAACCAATCTAAAATTGAGGTGAGAGTTACCGATTCCTTGATTGAGATGGATTATGGAAGTTGGAGCGGCAAAAAATTGTCCACTTTAAATAGGAAGAAAGAGTGGGAGTTAATTCAAAGCCAACCAAGTGATTTCACCTTCCCAAATGGCGAAAGTTTTCAAGAGATGCGTAAGCGGGTAAAAAATTTTTTGAACTCGCTAAAGAGTTCGAAGGGGCCAATCTTGCTGGTTTCGCATGGTGATGTAATCAAAATGGCGCTAGCTATTACCTTAGATTTACCTTTAAATAAATTTCAAAGTTTCATGGTTTCACCCGCCTCCCTTTCCTCCATTATTTATTCAGAAAGTAATAGATCAATTCTCTCAACAAACCAGAGGATCGCTGACAAAGGTTTCATCAGTAAGGCCAGTAGATTCATACTTGGGGGCGAGAGTGCCTAGAATTATTTATCGGCACGCCTCAGTTGATAGATTCATAGTGAGTGCTATCGGAGAACCGGGCGAGAGAGAGTTTTTCATCCAAGTCAGATCCAACCAGGATTTGAACACAGTGAAGGTCGAAAAGGAGCAGGTTAGGGCTCTGGTCCTTCGATTTGATGAGATATTGACTGATTTAAGGAGAAGTAAGGTAATCGCAATTACCAAGTCTGAGATTGAAAAAGATTTGGATATGGATCCACTTGAGCTTCCGATCGAAGCAGATTTTCAAGTAGGAGTTGTCGGGATCAAGGTTAATGATCTTTTACTCGAGATCACCTTTCAGGCGATATCTAATCAGGATGAGTTACTGATCGATGATCTTGACAGCGGTCCAGATCTTTTGATTCTGACTTTGGATGTGTTAACTATCGCAAGATTTTCTATGCGAGCTAAAACAATTATTGAAGCCGGAAGAAGTGCTTGTCCATTTTGTGGACTACCTATGAATGCTTCGGGTCATTTATGTCCCCGTGCAAATGGATATCGTCGCTGATGAACTCTGCTGACTTAATGGATAGTGAAGTTGTAGTTACGGGAAGATTGGTTGATGCTTCTAACGCCACCCTGTTTGGTCACTTGAAGAATGATCTGCAGTTGAAGGTAATTTACAAGCCAATCGCAGGAGAGAGGCCATTATGGGATTTCCCTAGCGGCAACTTGGCCAGCAGAGAGGTAGCCGCATATATGTTCAGTGAGATCTATGGTTTTAATTTGGTACCACCTACGGTTATGCGGGAAGGGCCTTATGGATTGGGCATGGTTCAGTTATGGCGCAATAACTCTCAACCAAGCAATTTAATTGAAATTGGTCAGAGTAATCACCGCGATCTTCGCAAGATAGCTTTATTCGATTGCCTAGTAAACAATGCTGATCGAAAGTATGGGCATTTACTGATACTTGAAGATGGCAGTATCCAAGGTTGTGATCATGGAGTTTGTTTTCATATCGAGGATAAATTGCGCAGTGTTCTATGGCAATTTGCTGGCGAACCATTTACCGATGCAGAGAAAGCAACACTGCGAGAAGTCATTGCTCATGATTTGAGAAAAGAGTTTGAATCTCTTTTAGAGGATGAAGAGATAACGGCTCTTAGAGAGCGAGCGATCCGATTGTTGAATAATCCATTCTTTCCATTGCCCGCAACCGATCGACCAGCAATTCCATGGCCGCCGGTATAAGAGTTAATGATGAGATTATGCACGCTGCTGGAAGTAAGATTTGCGAGTGAATAGTTGGCCAGCGGTAATGTTGCCGAAAGTAAGTGTGAATAATCAACCGTTGCGGCTTGTGGACACGTTTAAGTCAGAGGTTAAACTGCCGGTTACTCGTTTTTTCAGTTTATATGTCTGTGGAATAACTCCATACGATGCTACTCACTTAGGTCATGCAGCGACCTATTTGACTTACGATCTGATTAATCGATACTTAACCTTAAGCTATACGAGTATTCACTATACGCAAAACATCACCGATGTTGATGATCCTTTACTAGAACGCGCAATCCGGGATCAGATTGATTGGCGTGATTTAGCTACATCTCAAATTGATTTGTTTGTCGAGGATATGAGTTCATTGCGCGTTTTACCACCAAATGATTTTGTCAAAGTAACTGATTCAATTGATTTAGTCATTTCTTTCATTGCAAGATTGAAAGAGAAAGATTGTGTGTATCAATTAGGTTCAGATCTTTACTTTGATGTTCAATCCTCACTTATAGATCTGAATATCAGTGAAGAGGAAGCGATCGGTATTTTTGCCCAAAGAGGTGGGGATCCTGATCGGAATGGGAAGAGACATCCACTTGATCCATTGTTATGGCTAGGCAATAAAGATGGCGAGCCTGGTTGGGATTCACCTTTTGGTTTCGGCAGACCGGGATGGCATGTTGAATGCACTGCGATTGCGCTGGAGTATCTAGATCGAGAAGAGAGTGAATTTGTTATTGATTTACAGGGCGGGGGCGAGGATTTAATTTTTCCCCATCACTTCATGAGCGCTGCCTTGATTAAAGCGGTTACTGCTCGCGAATACTCAAAGTTTTATGTGCACACCGGAATGATGGGTTACCAGGGCGAGAAGATGAGTAAATCAAAGGGCAATCTGGTTTTCATTTCACAGTTGTTGAAAGATGGCGTAGATCCAATGGTTATCAGATGGGCGCTTATGATCAACCATTATCAAAGTTATCGTGAATGGAACAATGATGTACTGGATCGTGCAAACTCTGAAGTTGTATTAGTAAGACAGGCATTGTCTAGATCAGATGTTTATCCGGTAGAAGGTCATATATCGGAGTTGATAGTGGCCCTATCAAACAACCTTGACACTCCACGCGCCTTATCAATTATCTTAGAATGGGCACAGCAATCATTAGATGGTGAAAATTCTCACCTTCTGGTAAATGAATCTGGAGAGATGTCACGTACTTTAGATGCTTTGCTTGGGTTGACCCTTTAATACGCAAGCTCAACAATAGGGTGTTAATGCGCATCTAAGGTAAAGTTAAGCAATGGTTACCTTGCGCGAGTATTTGAAACAACATGTTTTGGTGGCCGATGGTGCAATGGGAACAATGTTGCAAGCAGCAAATCCCTCTCTTGATGATTTTCAAAATTTTGAAGGGTGTAATGAGATTCTCAATGTCACAAGAGCGGATATTGTTGAGTCAGTTCATGAGGCTTATCTAAAGGTTGGCGTTGATGCAATCGAGACAAATACATTTGGGGCAAACTTTGCGAATCTAGCTGAGTATGGAATAGAAGAGCGAATCTATGAGTTATCTCTAGCCGGTGCTCAGATAGCGAGAAGAGCCGCTGATAAGTATGCGACAGAGTTAAAACCAAAATGGGTTCTTGGTTCGATGGGTCCAGGTACAAGATTGCCTACCCTTGGACACACAACTTATGATCATTTAAAGCAGGCTTATTCGGCAAATGCCAGAGGATTGATTGAAGGTGGTGCCGACGCATTACTGATTGAAACCGCACAGGATTTGTTACAGGCTAAAGCTGCGATAAATGGTGCACGAGAAGCGATCGCCGAATTCAATAATGCAGATCAGTCCTCTCATAAAAAAGATATTTTGGTAATAGCTCAGGTAACTGTGGAAACCAATGGAACTATGTTGTTGGGGTCAGAGATTGGTGCTGCGTTAAATGCATTAGAGCCGCTGAAAATTGACTTAATTGGTTTGAACTGCGCAACAGGTCCACTAGAGATGAGTGAACATCTTCGTACATTAAGCATAAGTTCAGATATTGGAATATCGGTTATGCCAAATGCGGGTTTGCCAATTTTGGTAGATGGTGGTGCTCATTATCCATTGTCGCCGAAAGAGCTAGCTGCCTCACTACTTAATTTTGCTAAGGATTATCAGGTTCAGATCGTTGGTGGTTGTTGTGGGACCACGCCAGAGCATTTAGCGGAGGTCGTAAAAACACTTAGCGGCTATCAAGTTTCAAAGCGCATGGTCGATTTTGAGTCGGGTGCCTCATCTTTGTATCAATTTGTCCCTTTTAGACAACAAAATACCTATCTGGCGATTGGCGAGAAAACTAATGCCAATGGTTCAAAGGCTTTTCGTGATGCATTGCTCAATGATGATTGGCAGAGTTGTGTTGAGATTGCGCGTGATCAAATAAGAGATGGTGCACACATGCTTGATCTATCGGTTGATTATGTTGGACGCGATGGTGTTGCTGATATGACAGAGCTAGCACATAGATTCGCAACATCTTCAACATTACCAATTGTGATTGATTCCACCGAACCAGCGGTTATTGAAGCGGGTTTAAAGCAATTGGGAGGCCGCTCTGTAATTAACTCAGTTAATTTCGAGGATGGCGATGGACCTAACTCAAGGTATATGAAGATTATGCCATTGGTAGTTGAACATGGTGCATCTGTAATTGCGTTAACCATTGATGAAGAGGGTCAAGCCCGCGATTGCGATTGGAAGATGAAGGTTTCCCGTCGTTTAATCAATGATCTGACTGAAAATTGGGGGTTGCAATCTGGCGACATCATTATTGATATGTTGACCTTTCCAATCGCCACCGGTCAGGAGGAGACTAGGCGTGATGGAATTGAAACCTTAAATGCAATTGCACAATTAAAGAAGGAGTATCCAAAGGTTCAAACTACCTTGGGGGTTTCCAATATTTCATTCGGCTTGAACCCTGCTGCACGAATTGTTTTGAACTCGGTATTTCTCTCAGAAGCGGTAAAGAGTGGTCTGGACTCAGCGATTGTTCATCCATCAAAGATCATGCCGATCCATAAAATTAATGAAGAGCAGTTAAAGGTCGCGTTGGATCTAATCTATGACAGACGTCAATACGCCGAAGATGGTGAATTACTTTACGATCCACTGACCAAATTACTAGAGATATTCTCAGGCGTTGAAATTACCTCGTCAAAGGAGAGCCGTGCGGCCGATCTTGCAGCGCTGCCTTTGCTTGAAAGATTGCAACGACGAATTATTGATGGTGAAAAAGTTGGCTTAGAAGATGATCTCAAACAAGCGTTGGCTGAGAAACATACTGCGCTATCCCTTATTAATGATCATTTATTGCTGGGTATGAAAACGGTCGGAGAGTTGTTTGGTAAGGGTGAAATGCAGCTGCCATTCGTGCTTCAGTCAGCTGAGGTAATGAAGAGCGCTGTGGCTATTTTAGAGCCCTTTATCGAGAAAACAGATGATCAGGGCAGAGGCAAAATATTGTTGGCGACAGTTAAAGGCGATGTTCATGATATCGGAAAAAATTTAGTAGACATTATTTTATCTAATAATGGTTATGAAACAGTTAATATTGGAATTAAGCAGACTGTGAATCAGATAATTGATGCTGCACAAGCTAATGATGTTGATGTCATCGGCATGAGTGGTTTATTAGTTAAGTCAACGGTGATCATGAAGGAGAATCTAGCCGAGATTGAGTTAAGAGGTTTGGCGAAAAAATGGCCGGTAGTTTTAGGTGGAGCAGCATTAACTCGT
>CAZVNE010000013.1:0-28976 GCA_964628535.1 uncultured Candidatus Nanopelagicus sp.
GATTAGTTGATTTTGCTTCAGGATTAGTCTTCGGTCATCACGGCAGTATTGAACGAGTAACACCAAAAGTCTTTTTGCTAACGCCGCCAAATGTCTCTGTCTCGGTTGAAGATAAGAACAGTGCAGCGCAGGCAAGTTTTTTTAACCAAAGCTGATAAGCAGTGGGACAAATATTTGATGCAATAGCTTGGTTGCTGCAAATCTTTTTATTTGCATTAATCGCCCGCTTAATTCTTGATTATGTACGGATTTTTCGACCACAGTGGCGACCACAAGGTGTAGTTCTCGCCCTTGCAGAGTTGATATACACAATCACCGATCGTCCACTTAGATATGTCAGAAGGTTTGTTCCACCATTGCAATTAGGTGGTATCTCACTTGATCTATCCTTCATTGTCGTTTTCTTTGTAGTTCAACTACTAATTCGATTGGTACTAGCCCTTTAACTTTCCTATTAACTTTTGGAAAGTTTTAACCAAAGACCAATCTCACTCTTGCTTGTACCTTCTGCGCTGATTTGAATCATCTGAGTCGCTAAAACCTCAGATGAGATCTCATTAATAGCCCCATTAATAGCTTCGGCTAAATCAGTTGGTGCATTCCAATTTACAACTATCCGATCACTAATATCCAAACCAATACGTTTGCGCTCCTCCTGAATAGCGCGAATTGCTTCTCGCACCAATCCCGCTTTAATTAAATCAGGGGTGAGCGTTAAATCTAGGGCAACCGACTCACCATTGTGAGAGCTCACCGACCAACCGCTTCTTGGAGTTTCAGTAACAATCAGATCATCCAACCCAATGCTGGCGTTCTTGTTCTGTCCATCAATTTGATACTCAATCTGCGTTGGTGATTTCAGGCGCAGTGCTTTAACCAATTCAGTGGCATCAACTTGAGCAATTTTGCTTGCAATCGGTTGAACATCGCCTCCATAGCGAGCACCAATTGATTTAAAATTCGCCTTGATCGAAATATCAACCAGGTCAGCACCAGCAGCGCTGATATCTGCAATCTGCAGGATATTTAATTCATCAGCGATATCTGCTTGAATCTCTGGCGCCATCTTTTGCCAACCAGGTGCTGCGATTAAAGCGCGGGCAAGTGGCTGGCGAATTTTAACCTTGGACTCAGCTCTTGCTGCGCGACCTAACTCAACTAATCTTCTAGATAAGGCCACAGAGATTGAGAGCTCTTGATCAATTACCTCTTTATTTGAAACTGGGAAGTTAGCTAAATGGACAGATTCAAACTCATCATCTTCGGCTAGCTTTACTAACTCTTGCCAGACATGCTCGGAGATAAACGGAACCATTGGCGCTAGCAGCAATGTTAGATTTTTAAGGCAGTAGTAAAGAGTATTTAATGCATCTAGGTCGCCATCCCAAAATCTTCTGCGTGATCTGCGCACATACCAATTGGATAAATCATCAATAAAGGCACTAAGTAGGTTGCCCGCTAATTGTGAATCAAAACTTTCTAATGCTTGATCAACACCATCGATTACTCGGTTCATCTCTGAGATTATCCATCGATCCATTACAGAGGGCTTACTTGGTAATGAGGTAACCTTGAAATTTGCTGCTTTTGCATAGAGAGTGAAGAAAGAGATGGTGTTCCAGTAGGTTAATAAGGATTTTCTTACGACATCAGAGATTGCATCATGGCCAACGCGGCGAGCACTCCATGGAGAGCCAGCAGCCAACATGTACCAGCGAACCGCATCCGCACCATGTTGATCCATCAGCGCCATTGGTTCTAGAACATTTCCTAAATGTTTACTCATCTTTCGGCCATCTTTATCCAAGATATGACCTAAGCACAAAACAGTTTTATAAGATGATTTATCAAAAACTAAAGTACCGATCGCCATAAGTGTGTAAAACCAACCACGGGTTTGATCAATTGCTTCACAAATAAAATCAGCTGGATATGCAGCTTCAAATGATTGTTTTGAACCTTCCTTGTGCGGATAACCCCACTGCGCAAAGGGCATTGCACCAGAGTCATACCAGCAATCAATAACTTCTGGGATTCGATTCATTACCAAATTACATTCAGCGCATGGGAAGGTAATGTCATCAACAAATGGTCGGTGTGGATCTAGATTGCTTAGCTCCTTACCTAATAGCTGACTTAACTCAGATAATGATCCAATACATACCTCATGTTTGTTTTCGCAGCGCCAGATCGGAAGCGGGGTTCCCCAATAACGGTTGCGAGAAACCGCCCAATCAATATTGTTATTCAACCAATCGCCAAATCGACCAGTTTTAATCGTCTCTGGATGCCAATTGGTTCTCTCATTTTCACGAAGTAGATCATCTTTGATCATGGTCGTTCTGATATACCAAGATGGTTGTGCGTAGTACATCAATGCGGTGTGGCAGCGCCAACAGTGGGGATAGGAGTGTTCAAATTGCGAGCTTTTGTATAACAGACCGCGTTGTTTTAAATCCTTGATTAAATCCTTATCAGCATCTTTAAAGAACTTACCGCCTGCGATTGGAATTTCACTTTGAAAGTGGCCATCTGGGTTAATTGGGTTAATGACCGGGAGGTTATAGCGACGGCAAACCTCAAGATCATCTGCACCAAAAGCTGGTGACTGATGCACTAAACCGGTGCCATCCTCGACCGTTACATAATCGGCAAGAACAATAAAATGAGCATTTGGAATTTCAATAAAGTCAAAGGGTCTGGCGTAAGTTGTATGTTCAAGATCTGCACCCTTAAAGGTGGCGATCACTTTACGATCATCACCAAGCACGGCTGCTAAATCAGCGGCGATTACCAACCGCTCTATCTTTTCATCAACTACTACCTCTATGACTTGGTAATCAACCTTTGGATTGACCGCGATTGCAGTGTTAGCCACCAATGTCCAGGGGGTTGTAGTCCAAACAAGGAGTGATGCCTTTAGCTTTGCCAATTCACCATATGTTGCAGCAAATCGAACAAAGACCGATTGATCCTTAATGTTTTCATAACCTTGCGCTAACTCATGATCTGATAATCCGGTACCGCAACGAGGGCAATATGGTGCAACTCGATGATCTTGAACTAGTAGCCCTTTTTTCCAGATTTGTTGAAGTGACCACCAAACACTCTCTACATACTCAGGTGACATCGTCCAATAAGCTTCATCAAAATCAACCCAGAAACCCATCCGTTTTGTCATCTCAGTGAACTCACCTACATGTCGTTGCACCGATTCACGACACTTATCATTAAATTGTGCAACACCATACTTTTCAATATCTGCTTTTCCAGTAAAACCCAACTCTTTCTCAACTGCAATCTCAACTGGTAAACCATGGCAATCCCAACCAGCTTTTCGAATTACCTGCTTTCCCTTCATTGTTTGAAAGCGAGGAAAAAGATCCTTAAAAACTCGAGCTTCAATGTGATGAGTGCCCGGTTTGCCATTTGCAGTTGGCGGGCCTTCATAGAAGCTCCAACGTGGTGAACCATCACGCGTTGAAACTGATTTTTCAAAAATATTATTTTCCTGCCAATATTGCAGGATCTGCGACTCCATTGCTGGAAGATCAATCTGTGCGGGCAATGATTTAATGGTTTTGACAGAGTTATCACCGCTTTTACCTCTGGTGGCACCCTGATCTTGATTACCCGTCATATTCACCCTTCATTCTAACTTGATGCGGGTGGCGGTTGGTAATTAGGCATAACAACGCATAATCTTTGCCCCTTCAGGGGGTAGTTGCAACAATGAAAAAATTATTCAAAAAGAGTGGCAAAAAGGCGCAACCTAAAAAAGTGGTTCCAAAAAAACCAGCCAAAAGCACTGCTAAAAAAGCGGTAGCAAAGAAGGCGCCAGCTAAGAAAGCAACGGCCAAGAAAACAACAAGTAAAGCGGTAGCAAAAAAGAGCCCTACTCGCTCACCAAATATTGTTAAACCATCACTGGCAAAGAGTTCAGCTAAGAAAGCGCCGGGTAAACCATTTCCAGCTAAGTTACAAACTTCAACCTCTGGCTCATCAACCACAATCTCAGTTACTTCAACAATGCCTAATGCAAATGTGGCGCCGATTGTTGCTGAACGTCGTTTAACAATGTTGCCGCCACCAAAACCAGTTATCAAGTCAAAAAAAGCTGCCGCACTTAAACCAATTAAAAGCGCACCCGCACCATTTATTATTGAAGAGGGCGAAAATGCTTTCACAGCAACTGAACTTAAATCCTTAAA
This sequence comes from uncultured Candidatus Nanopelagicus sp., assembly GCA_964628535.1. Lineage (GTDB taxonomy): Bacteria > Actinomycetota > Actinomycetes > Nanopelagicales > Nanopelagicaceae > Nanopelagicus. Next base: position 4,212 of record CAZVNE010000013.1, read on the forward strand.
GGCCGAATTGGCGAAGGATCTCATTCGATTGCAGAAAGAGTTGGCTGCAGCCGAAGCTGAGATGGAGGATTTAGTTGAAGCGGCTGGTGTTGGTGCCGGTGATGATCAAGCAGATGCTGGCGCAAAAACATTTGAGCGAGAGCATGAGATGTCTTTGGTCTACAACGCTCGAGATATGGTCCAACAAACCGAACGCGCTTTAGATCGTATCAATGGGAAAACTTATGGAAAGTGTGAAGATTGTGGAAACTACATTGGCAAGGCTCGCTTGCAGGTATTTCCTAGAGCAACCTTATGTATGGCTTGTAAACAAAAAGAGGAACGTCGCTGAACTTATACCAACGTAAATGGCTAGCTGTAACAGCTTTACTTGTTTTTCTCTTTGATTACGTAAGTAAAGAGCTGGCAATTGAGTTTCTATCAGATGGATCTATCGATGTTATTGGTGATCTTCTACGATTTAATTTAGTTTTCAATCCTGGAGCTGCATTTAGTTTGGCTAGTAATGCAACTATTTTTCTCTCCATTTTTGCCATTTCGATGGCAGTTGTTATTTTTTACTATGGTCGCAGAGTTAAATCAACACCATGGGCAATTGCCCTGGGCTTGGCACTTGGCGGTATCTTCGGAAACTTAGCTGATCGGATATTTAGAGAGCCAGGCATGTTACGGGGAGAGGTGGTTGATTGGATTCAATTACCGAACTGGCCAATCTTCAATATAGCTGATTCAGCTGTTGTTTGTGCGGCAGTTCTAGTCACGATTCTATCTATTAAGAATATTGAATTTTATGGTCCTAACAAAAATGCTGAGAAACCAAATGATTGAGCGCGAATCACGGTCATTGATAATTCCAGATGGTTTAAACAATGAACGTATTGATACCGCAATCTCTCGGTTGTTGGGTTTATCCAGAACGGTAGTTGTTGGTTTAATCGAGGCGGCAGAGATTTCCTGTGCTGGTAAGCCAGTTAACAAATCTTTTAAGGTAAGCACCAATGATCAAATTGAGATTTTAATGCCAGCACTTAAGGGTGAAGCGAAGTTAACCGCCACACCAATCGATGGATTAGATGTTGTTTATGACGATGAGTATGTGATTGTCGTAAACAAACCGGTTGGTATTGCAGCTCATCCCAGTCCTGGTTGGCGAGGTGCCACAGTTGTAGGTGCGATCTTTGCAGCTGGGTATCAATTGGCAACATCAGGTGCAGCAGAGCGACAGGGCGTCGTGCATAGATTAGATGTCGGAACCTCTGGCTTAATGGTTGTTGCTAAAAATGAGAAGGCCTACAGCAGTTTAAAAGATCAATTTAGAGAGCGCACCGTTTCAAAGATTTATCACGCATTAATTCAAGGTTATATGGATCCGACTACTGGCACCATCGATGCACCAATTGATCGCCATCCCAGAGAGGATTACCGTTTTGCAGTGGTTGCAAATGGCAAAGCCTCAATTACACATTACAAAACTCTCGAGTTATTCCCAGCAGTTTCGCTGATGGAGATCGAGCTAGAAACTGGCAGAACTCATCAAATCCGAGTTCACTTTTCAGCGCTGCACCATCCATTAGTTGGCGATCTAACGTATGGCGCAGATCCATCGCTCGCACAAAGATTACAAATCGCCAGACCGTGGTTGCATGCAAAAGATCTAGCCTTTAAGCACCCCGCTACCGGCCAGGTAATCTCATTTACAGCGCAGTATCCCGAGGATCTGACACGCTCACTTGCCCTACTGGCCGATAATCAGCGCTAGAAATTCTTGGCAGTAGTAATCTCACCATCCCATGTCTGATAAAACATCCAATCTCAAAGATAGTGAGAATTTTGTGCATCTTCATGTGCACACTGAATACTCAATGCTTGATGGGGCAGCAAAGATCTCAGAGTTAGTAGAAGAGGTCGCTCGGCAGCAAATGCCAGCGGTAGCAATGACCGATCATGGAAATGTTTTTGGCGCCTTTGAATTTCATAAACTGGCTAAAAAAGCGGGAGTTAAACCGATAATTGGAATTGAAGCTTACGTTGCGCCAGAGTCAAGATTTGATAAACGTCGAGTTAAGTGGGCCGAGGGTGGCGAAGATGATGTATCTGGTGGTGGCGCATATACGCATATGACTTTACTTGCAGAGGATAATTTAGGTTTGTCCAATCTCTTTAAGCTCTCATCTCTAGCTTCACTCGAGGGTTTTTACTACAAGCCTCGTATGGATCGAGAGTTACTTTCTCAGTACGCAAAAGGAATAATCGCAACTACCGGATGCGCAGGTGGTGAGATACAAACTCGACTTCGAATGGGTGGTTATAAAGAGGCGGTTAAAGCGGCTAGTGAGTTGCAAGATATTTTTGGAAAAGATAATTACTTCCTGGAAATAATGGATCACAATATTGAGATTGAAAGCCGAAGCTTTAAGGATTTAATTAAACTAGGTAAAGAGTTAAATATGCCGCTACTGGCAACAAATGATCTGCATTACACCCATCATCAAGATTCAGCTGCACATGAAGTTCTCCTTTGCATCCAATCTGGATCTACTTTGGCCGATCCAAAACGATTTAAATTTGAGAACTCCGAGTTTTACTTAAAGAGTGCAAAACAGATGAGGGAGTTATTCAAGGATTTTCCGGAAAGTTGCGACAATACATTATTAATTGCTCAGCGTTGTAATACAACAATGCGTGAAGGTGAAAATTTGCTTCCAAGATTCACCGTGCCAAGTGGCGAAAGTGAGGATTCTTGGTTGATCAAGCAGGCAAATCTAGGTTTAAATAAAAAACTAGATGGCAAGGTTCCAGCTGATTATCAACAGCGGCTAGATTTTGAATTAGATGTCATGATTAAAATGGGTTTTCCAGGTTACTTCTTAGTTGTTTCAGATCTTTGCAATCATGCTCGCGAGGTCGGAATCAGAGTAGGTCCAGGTCGTGGTTCAGCTGCCGGCTCACTTGTCTCATATGCACTTGGTATCACCGGGCTGGATCCAATTAAGTTTGGTCTATTGTTTGAAAGATTTTTAAACCCAGAGCGAATTTCGATGCCAGATATTGATCTAGATTTTGATGAGCGCCGGAGATCAGAGATGATCCAATACGCAACGACAAAGTATGGTGATGATCGTGTTGCTCAAATCATTACCTACGGCACAATTAAATCCAAGCAAGCAATCAAAGATTCAACTCGCGTATTGGGTTACCCATATGCGTTAGGAGAGAGGTTAACAAAATCTCTACCGCCATCGGTGATGGGTAAGGATATTTCACTGAAAGGCGTCTTTGATCCTAATGATGAGCGTTACGGAGAGGCTACCGAGTTAAGAGCGCTTTACGATTCAGATCCCGACTCTAAAAAAATTGTTGATACCGCTCTTGGCATTGAAGGTCTAAAACGTCAGTGGGGAGTTCATGCTGCCGGTGTAATTCTTAGTAAAGAGCCGCTCTTAGATGTAATTCCAATTCACCGTCGAGAGGCAGATGGCGCAATCATTACCCAATTTGATATGGGTGCTTGCGAAGCGACCGGATTATTGAAGATGGATTTTCTGGGCCTACGAAATTTATCGGTCTTAGATGATTGCTTAATCAATATAAAAAATAATCTTGACAAAGAGGTGGTTCTTGAGGAGTTACCTCTTTCAGATAAGAAAACCTTTGAATTATTAGCCCGCGGTGACACTCTAGGAGTGTTCCAATTAGATAGCGCACCAATCAGAGCATTACTGCGTTCGATGGCACCCGATAGTTTTGAGGATATTTCAGCGGTTATTGCTTTATATCGTCCTGGCCCAATGGGTGAGGATTCACATAATAAGTACGCCGATTATAAAAATGGTCGAAAATTACCGGTTCCAATTCATCCAGAGCTTGAGCAACCACTGAATGAGATTTTGAAAGATACCTATGGGCTAATTGTTTATCAGGAACAGGTGCTCTCGATTGCAAGAAAAGTGGCTGGCTTCTCACTTGGTAGAGCAGATCTACTTCGTAAAGCTATGGGCAAAAAGAATAAAGAGATCCTCGACAAGGAGCGAGTGCACTTTGAATCAGGCATGAAGGCAAATAAGTTTTCAGCAGATGCAGTCGAAAAATTGTGGCAGACCCTAATTCCATTCTCAGATTACGCATTTAACCGGGCACATAGTGCAGGTTATGGGCTACTTTCATTTTGGACTGCATACTTAAAAGCAAATTATCCAACTGAGTACATGGCCGCCTTATTGACCAGCGTTCGCGATGACAAAGATAAGAGCGCACTCTACTTAAATGAGTGTCGACGAATGGGAATTAAGGTCTTGGCGCCAGATGTGAATGAATCTGATTCAGAGTACACGCCCAGAGGATCTGATATTCGATTTGGCTTAACGGCGATCAGAAATGTTGGCGAGAATGTAGTTGGATCAATTGTTAGTAATCGGCTTGCCAAGGGTAAGTATCAAAGCTTCGGTGATTTCCTAAGCAAGGTAGATGCATCGGTTTGCAACAAGAAAACAATTGAATCTTTGATTAAAGCGGGGGCTTTTGATTCGCTAAAGCACTCTCGTAAAGGATTGATGATGGTTTATCTGGAAGCCATTGATGCTGTCTCTGAAGCCAAGCGGGCAGAGTCAATTGGACAGTTTGATCTCTTTGGTTTGGAAACATCAGCTACTGCAATCAATGGTGTATCTCTTGATATTCCGATGACGGAATGGGATAAAGCGATGCTTCTATCCTATGAAAGAGAGATGCTTGGACTTTATGTTTCTGATCATCCATTGCTTGGCATCGAACATATTTTAAGAGCAGCATCTGATATGACAATTAGCCAATTAAATGATGTTAATCATGATCAAATAATTACTATTGGCGGATTGATCACTCAAGTACAGCGGAAAGTTTCCCGGCAGGGAACACCTTGGGCGATAGTTACGGTTGAGGATCTAGAGGGTGCTGTTGATGTTATGTTTTTTTCTAATTCCTATGCAACACATGGCGTAAATCTTGTAGAGGATCGAGTCGTCGCAATTAGAGGAAGAGTTGATAAACGTGAAGAGCGGGCCAGGATTTCGGCCTTAGATTTAACAATGCCTGATTTAAACAAAACTCCAACTGGACCTTTAACTATCTCGATGGAGATGTCTAGATGTACTCCGCCTGTTATCGAACGCATGAAGGAGATTCTGCGTTCACATCCAGGTGCACGTGAGGTTCATCTGCAATTAGATGAGAATGGAAAGTTAACCACCTTAAAGTTAGATGAGGGATTAAGGGTAACCTCATCGCCCTCATTATCTGCCGATCTGAAAACTGTGCTCGGTCCTGATTGTTTACTAATCTAAATACTGAAATTTGTTAACGAAAGCACACAAATGAAACCAATCGAACTACTGGCCGCGGTTGATATTCGCTCCGGACAAGCTGCCAGATTGCAGCAGGGTTCACTAGCAACTCTTACCTCACACGGAGATCCGGTCGAGATAATTGATACCTTCATCCAAGCAGGAGCAAGTTGGATCCACTTAGTTGATTTAGATGCCGCCTTTGGATCCGGTGATAACCGCTTGTTGATCAAAGATCTAATTGATTTGAAATCAGTTAAGTTTCAATTATCAGGTGGCATCACAAATCAAGAGAGTTTAGATTTTGCTATCTCTACTAAGGCACAACGGATAAACCTGGCAACCTCAGCCCTACTTGATTTGCCATGGATTGAAGAGGTCATTGGAAAATACAAAGAGTTGTTAAGTGTTAGCTTAGATGTACAGGAATCTAGTTTGATAGCCCGTGGAACAGGTGAGCGGGCTGGAGATTTAATTGAGATGATAGGTAAGTTAGATCAAATAGGTTGTGCCAGATATGTGGTTACCGATATTGATACCGATGGCGCGCTAACTGGTCCAAATTTTGAATTACTATCAAAGGTAAGTTCGGCAACTAAAGCAAAAATAGTTGCAAGTGGCGGCGTTGCCAATACCGATGATTTAGTTAAATTGCGAGCACTTAATTTGGATGGTGTGATCTTAGGAAAGGCGCTTTATACAGGTCAGATAGATCTGCAGGAGGCAATTTCAGCCTGCTACAAATAGTATTTCACATCAATACTCGCTATACGGCAGAATGATCCAATGAAACATCCGCTTACATTAGAGAAATTTCGCGAGTATGCAAGCGGTTATAACGTAATACCTGTAGCGCAAGTTATCAGCGGAGCGGGCTTAACCCCATTAACAATTTATTTGAAATTAACTCAGAACAGAGTTGACACCTTTTTGCTCGAATCAGCCGAATCAAATGGAGTGTGGTCTAGATACTCCTTTATTGGCGTTAATAGTGAAGCCACACTGACTGAGAAAAATGGCAATGTTTTTTGGCGGGGCGTAATGCCAGCAGGGGCGCCGACTGGGGTTGACCCATTAACCGCACTTCGTATCGCGACTGCTCATCTCTCATCACCAAAATTTGATGATCTTCCACCATTAACTGGTGGTTTGGTTGGTTACTTGGGTTATGAAATTGTCCGTAGATTAGAGAAAATTAAAAGTAGCACCACTGCAGATGTTGAAATTCCAGAAATAACTATGTTGTTGACCTCTGACCTAGCGGTATTTGATCATGAAAAGGATGAGATTACTCTGATCGCTAATGCGATCAACTGGGATGGCTCTACTGATCGTGTCGAGCAAGCATATGAGAGTGCACTAAATAGATTAGAGAAAATGAAGTTGGATTTAGAGAGCGTTGAAGTTAAAGAGTTTAATCTGATTCCAGAACGCGTAACTTCGGCATATGACCGACAGGTAAGTGATCTTGACTTTCAAAATCGGGTGGATTTAATAAAGGAGGAGATAAGGTCTGGTGAAGCCTTCCAAGTAGTTCTCTCGCAACGTTTTGAAATGGGGTGCGTGGCTGATGCCTTTGATATTTATCGCACATTGAGGGAGCAAAATCCAAGTCCATACATGTACCTATTTAGATTTGCAGATGAATTATGCATTGTTGGCTCAAGTCCAGAAGCCTTAGTAAAAGTAACTGGTGATCAGGTAATGATTCATCCTATTGCCGGAACCAGGCCACGAAGTAAAGATGCAAAGATCGATCAGCAAAATGGTGAAGAGCTTCTTGCCGATCCTAAGGAGCGAGCAGAACATCTGATGCTAGTTGACCTGGGAAGAAATGATCTGGGCAGAGTTTGCGAGCCAGGCTCAGTTGAAGTTACACAATTTATGCAGATTGAAAGATACTCACATGTGATGCATATAGTTTCAACTGTAATCGGAAAGTTAGCTAAGAAATTCTCAGCCGTTGAGGCATTATTCGCAGTTTTTCCAGCAGGAACCTTATCTGGTGCACCTAAACCTCGTGCCATGCAGATTATTGAAGATAATGAAGAAAGCCGTCGAGGGATATATGGCGGGACAATTGGTTACTTAGATTTCACCGGAAATATTGATACATGTATCGCCATTCGAACTGCGGTTATTAAGAATGGTAAAGCTTATGTTCAAGCCGGTGCTGGGATAGTTGCAGATTCAGATCCGATTGCTGAAAATCAAGAGTGTATCAACAAGGCCGCTGCAGTCTTAGGTGCAGTTGCCACCGCTAATCTCATGGTAACAAGATGAAATCCTTACTTCTGACCGCATTAGCAATATTTTTAATTGGTTACGCAATATCGATGATCAACAAAGGTAGCTCCTCGTCCCGATATGAGCGAAAGCCAAAGGATAAGTGGAATAAGTTAAATGAGGGCGATGATCCGACAGAGAATTTAGATGATTTAGAGGATAAATAATGACAAGCAAAAATGTATTGGAAGAAATCATGCAAGGGGTTTTATTAGATTTGGCATCCCGTCAAGTGCCAGTTAATGATCTAATGCAGCAGATTGATTCAGCACCAAAGCTTCGAGGCGCCAAGCATTCATTATCTAAAGCTGGAACCTCTTTGATAGCGGAGATAAAAAGATCATCTCCGAGCAAAGGCGAACTTTCAGAAATTAGTGATCCAGTTGCATTAGCAAAATCCTATGAGCGCGGCGGCGCTGATCTAATCAGTGTTTTAACTGAGGGGCGAAGATTCAATGGCAAGATCGCAGATTTAATTGCAGTAAGGGATGCGATAGAGCTGCCGGTTCTGCGAAAAGATTTTATTCTTACAGAGTTTCAAGTTTACGAATCCCGATTACTTGGTGCTGATCTAATTCTGTTGATTGTGGCAGCGCTATCAAATACTCAGCTTCGCGATCTTTATCAGCTATCAATTGAGTTGGGAATGGATGTTTTGGTCGAGGTTCATGATGAGGATGAGGCGCAGCGAGCTGTTGATTTAAAGGCGGAAATAATTGGCGTTAATTCCAGAAATCTCAAAACTCTTGAAGTAAGTGATCTCAACTTTGAACGGATCTTTCCTCACCTGCCAAGGGATGTGATTAAGGTCGCTGAATCTGGAATAGCCACACGAGCACAGGTCGAGTTTGTTGAAGGTTTAGGCGCAGATGCGATATTGGTAGGAGAGTCGTTAGTTAAATCAGGGGATCCAGAGCAAAGCATTAAAGAGTTACTTAATCGTTAATCTTCATCTAAACTTGGAGTTATGTCAGCGCCAGAGATAAATGCTCAGACTCTCGGACATTTTGGTCCATATGGCGGAAGGTTTGTGCCTGAAGCACTTATTGCTGCCTTAGATGAGTTAACAGCTGCACATGAGTCAGCATTAATGGATCAAGAGTTCCAACGCGAGTTAACGCAGTTGCACGCAACATACTCAGGCCGACCTAGCATTATTACTGAGGCAAAAAGATTTGCTGAACATGCAGGTGGTGCTCGGATACTACTTAAGCGTGAAGATCTAAACCACACTGGCAGTCATAAAATTAATAATGTATTGGGTCAAGCCTTACTTACTAAAAAAATGGGTAAGAAGAGAATCATCGCCGAAACTGGAGCCGGTCAACACGGAGTCGCATCTGCAACAGCGGCTGCTTTGTTAGGTCTTGAATGTGTTGTTTACATGGGTGAGGCTGATACAAAACGCCAAGCACTTAATGTCGCGCGAATGAAATTACTTGGTGCCAAAGTAGTAGCTGTTACCCAAGGCTCTAAAACACTTAAGGATGCAATTAATGAGGCAATGCGGGATTGGGTTACTAATGTGGCAGATACCCATTACTTACTAGGAACTGTTGCTGGACCACATCCCTTTCCAACAATTGTGCGAGATTTCCAAAGAATCATCGGCGTTGAAGCACGAGCCCAAGTTTTGGATTTAACTGGAAAATTACCAGATGCGGTATTGGCTTGCGTTGGCGGTGGCTCAAATGCGATTGGAATCTTCCACCCATTCATAGATGACACATCGGTTCGATTAATTGGATTTGAAGCAGGTGGCAGCGGAATCGAAAGTGGAAAACATGCAGCCACTATCTCCGGCGGTACTCCTGGAGTTTTACATGGAACCCGCTCATATGTGCTGCAAGATAAAAATGGTCAAACCGTAGAATCTCATTCAATTTCAGCAGGCCTTGATTACCCAGGTGTTGGACCTGAACATGCTTATCTAAATGATATTGGCAGGGCTGAGTATCGTGCGATAAATGATGACCAAGCGATGTATGCATTCTCATTACTCTGTAAAACGGAGGGTATCATCCCGGCGATTGAAACTGCACATGCCTTGGCTGGTGCACTTGAAATTGGTAATGAGTTGGGGCCGGACTCAACCTTATTAATTAACTTATCTGGCCGTGGTGATAAGGATGTACAAACCGCAGCTGAGTACTTTGGATTACCTCTTTAATGAATCAGGTGTTGCCACAGTTATTTGCCAAATGTAAATCCGAGAATCGTGCTGCACTTATTGGTTATCTGCCTGCAGGTTTTCCAAATCAACGCAGTGCTAAAAAAATAATCAAATCGATGATTTCTGGTGGAGTAGATGCAGTAGAGATTGGTTATCCATACTCAGATCCAGTTATGGATGGTCCGGTTATTCAAGCTGCATCGGAGCAATCATTAGCAAATGGAACTGGCGCGGAGGATGTTTTTGAGTTACTTGCCCATAGCGCTCAACTAGGTGCACCATCTCTAGTTATGAGCTACTGGAGCCCAATCGAAAAGTACGGTGTAGCTAAATTTGCTGCTGCGATTACTACCTCTGGCGGTTGTGGAGTTATCACTCCAGATTTAACAATTGAAGAGTCTGGATCCTGGCGTGATGAATCCAATAAGAATGGGATAGATCGGGTTTATGTCGTTGCGCCTAGCTCCTCAGACTCTCGCTTGAAGTTAGTCACCGCTCAATGCTCTGGATTTGTTTATGCTGCAAGTTTGATGGGAGTTACTGGAACGCGAGAATCAGTATCAGGCAACGCCAGTGGATTGGTAGCAAAGCTTCGCACAACCACCCAACTACCGATTGCGGTAGGACTTGGTGTATCAACCAAGGAACAAGCACGTGAGGTTGCAACCTATGCAGATGGAGTTATTGTTGGTTCTGCCTTTATTAAAATAATTCAACAGTATGGTGGCGGACGTAAAGGATTAAAAAAAGTAAAAGAGCTAGCTCAATCACTATCTGAGGGAGTACGCAATGGCTAATGAATCAAATAACTCTTCCAAGGATAAGGCATTAAATTTTTTAGCTTCTAATCAACCATGGTTAACACTTTTGGGGCGTCTAATTCTTGGGGGCGTTTTGTTAGTAGCTGGAGCGCTAAAGGTTGGTAAGCCACAATTATCAGCGATGTCAGTTCGTGCCTATGAGCTTCTTCCTACCGATATTGCAAACTTCTTCGGTTATGTGTTGCCGTGGTTTGAGGTTGCACTCGGCCTACTTCTAATTATTGGAGCTGGGGTAAAGGTTTGCGCCGCTCTTGGTGGCGCCACAATGCTCATCTTTATCTTCGGAATCTCTCAGGCTTGGGCCCGAGGGCTGAGCATAGATTGCGGCTGCTTTAGTGCGGGTGGAGTTGTTGAACCAGGTGAGACTAATTACTTATCATCGATTATTAGAAACATTGGCCTAACTATTGTCGCCATTTACCTATATCGCTTTCCAAAGGGTAGATTTGGATTAGATAAGTAGCATTCAGGTTGATCGAAAACTTATAAGGAGAGAGATGGCAGCCAGCAATAGCAGTTCAGATAAAGGTACTCGTAATCTAGTAATTGGAATGGTTGTTTTCATAGTTCTAATTGGCGTCATATTCTCCTTTATTAGCAACAGATCAAGTACAACGGCAATGGTGCCAGCATCAGTCTCTGCCGAAGATGGTTATGGAATTGTCATAAATCCAACAGCTACACCAACTGTTGATATCTACCTTGATTACCAATGTGTAGTCTGTAAGAATTTCGAGATCATAAATGGCGGATACATCAATGAGATTGCCGCACAAAACAAGGCGAAGGTGGTATTTCATACCATGAGCTTCTTGGGCGCTGAATCTGTTATCGCCGCTAACGCTGCCGCTTGCGCCGCAGATGAAGGAAAGTTTTTAGAGATGAACTTAGCTCTGTTTCAAAATCAGCCAACCTCGCATGATTCGGGAATGTGGGCTGGTGATTTCATGAAGCGATTAGGTAACTCCATAGGGTTAAACTCAGCCACCTTTGAAGAGTGTGTAGCTGAAGGTAATTACATCGATTGGACAAGAAATGTTGCACAAGCATCCGCTTCTGCTGATGTAAACAGTACTCCGACTGTAAAGATCAATGGCAAAGAGATTGATCGAAACACCGAGTACATGGATCCAGTAAAGTTCCGCGCCGCATTAGCTGCAGGCGGAGTTAAGTAATTAATCTAGCCTTTATTCCATCTCCAACAAGATCTATGTTGGAGATTGGACCCTTAACTATTCATTTTTATGCACTGTCGATTTTGAGTGGTATCGCAGTTGCTATCTGGATAGGCCGCAAAGGTTACAAAGCAATTGGCGGAAACCCGGAAGATATTTCAGAGGCAGCGCTATGGGCGGTACCTGCTGGAATAATTGGTGGCCGGATTTATCATGTAATTACCTCACCACAAAAATACTTTGGCGAGGGCGGCAATCCAATTGATGCCTTAAAGATTTGGCAGGGTGGGTTAGGTATCTGGGGTGCAATTTCACTTGGCGCAGTTGGGGCTTACCTTTACTACCGAAGCCACAAAACTTCACACTCATTCTCATACTTCTTAGATGCTCTAGCTCCAGGAGTTGCGTTGGCACAAGCTATTGGCAGAATCGGTAATTGGTTTAATATTGAATTGTTTGGCTCCCCAACTACTTTACCGTGGGCATTAGAGGTGCCGGCATTTAAACGACCAGCAGAGTTTGCACAATTTGCCACCTTTCATCCAACCTTCCTATATGAATTAATCTGGTGCACTGCGCTGGCTTTCTTCTTAATGAAACTGCCTAAATTTATTAGCAATAGATTTTCTAATCCTGGTGATCTATTTGCGATTTATGTTCTGGGTTATACAGCTGGACGGTTATGGATTGAAGCGTTGAGAGTTGATACGGCAACCATAATTCTTGGTCTGCGATTTAACATCTGGATCACTCTGTTAGTACTACTTTCTGCGATAACATACTTATACAAATCCTCAAGAAATCCTAAGAAAAACTCCACTAACCAGTAAGATCCCAATATGGGCTTGGAGGAAGTTCGAATCGGAAATCTGGCACACCGCTCACACCGCGCGGGATGGTTGCGTGCTGCTGTCCTGGGTTCAAATGATGGCTTAGTCTCTACCGCCAGCTTAATGATTGGCGTCTCAGCCGCTCAAGCAAATGACTTTCTAATTACAGCAGGTTTGGCAGGAATTGCAGCGGGTGCAATGTCGATGGCGGTAGGTGAGTATGTTTCAGTTCGCTCTCAAAATGATATTGAGGCGGCGGATCGCAAGATTGAGATAGATCAATTAGCTCGGGATCCAGCAGGAGAGTTAGCGGAGTTAACTGAGATATATATCCAACGTGGTTTACCAAGAGATTTGGCATTACAAGTTGCAACAACTATGAGCGAAAAAGATGCACTTGAGGCGCATTTGCGGGATGAGTTAGGGCAGTACCAACATACAAAAGGGCGACCAATTCAAGCTGGCTTTGCCAGCGCAATTAGTTTTACAGTTGGTGGATTAATTCCATTTATGGGTGCTCTTGCACCAACACCTGGCCAGCAAGTTCTCTCCATTGTGGGATTTACCATCCTGGGATTACTAATAACTGGTTATGCCAGCGCGAAAATAGCATCTTCACCAGCTGGTAAAACTATTTTACGTATATTTATGGGCGGCGCCCTCGGCATGATTATTACCGCCGGCATAGGCTCACTAGTGCACCTAAGTGGGATATAAAAAACTCCTTCATCCTGCTACGCTTAGACCAGTTGTTTCAGTTAGGCCATTGACGTCCTGACTCTTTCTTCCAAGAGCGGCCAACAGATCTTGATTTCAGCAAAAGCTTTTTCAGCAATCCCAAATGCAACAGGGTTATATGACCCTGCAAATGAGCATGATGCTTGCGGCGTTGCGATGGTTGCTACCTTAAATAAATTACCAACCCATGAGATTGTCTCAAAGGGATTAATCGCACTGCGGAATTTAGATCATAGAGGCGCCTCAGGTGCTGAACCAGATAGCGGAGATGGAGCGGGCATTTTAATTTGCTTGCCAGACAAGTTTTATCGATCAGTTGTTGATTTTACTCTGACACCAATCACCAAGTATGCAACCGGTATCTTCTTTATCGATAAGAAAGTAGATCAAAGCAAGTTTAAAGAAGCGGTTTTATTGATCGCAAAAGAGGAGGGTGTTCGGATTTTAGGTTGGCGAACTGTGCCAATCAATAGCGAATCACTTGGCAAAACAGCACTCTCTGTTATGCCAGCCTTTGAACAAATCTTTATTGCCGGTGAGAACAACGAGGCAGATCTTGCTTTAGATCGCCTAGCATTTTGTTTCCGTAAAAGAGTAGAGCACGCCTTTGAGGTTTATATTCCATCACTTTCATCTAGAACTATTGTTTATAAGGGCATGCTCACAACTGGACAATTAGAGGAGTTTTTCCCAGATCTTTCCCAACCACTAGTTGAATCTCCATTGGCATTAGTTCACAGCAGATTCTCGACCAATACCTTTCCATCTTGGCCTCTCGCACACCCATATAGATTTATTGCACACAATGGCGAGATCAATACTGTAAAAGGAAACAGAAATTGGATGAGTGCTCGCGAGAGCTTGCTGCAAAGTGATTTGATTCCTGGTGATTTAAAGCGACTCTTCCCAATTATTGATCCGGCTGGCAGCGATTCAGCATCATTTGATGAGGTACTAGAGCTTCTGTATCTTGGCGGTCGTACATTGCCACACTCAATTTTGATGATGATCCCAGAGGCGTGGGAGAACCATGCAACCATGGATCAACAACGAAAAGATTTCTATGCATTCCATGCAGCGTTAATGGAGCCTTGGGATGGTCCAGCCTGCGTTACCTTTACAGATGGTAAACAGATCGGTGCGGTTTTAGATCGAAATGGCTTAAGACCCTCAAGATTTTGGGTAACTGATGATGGTTTAGTTGTATTGGCATCGGAGGCTGGTGTTCTAGATATTCCTCCATCAAAGATTATTCGCAAGGGAAGATTACAACCAGGTCGAATGTTCTTAGTCGACATTGATGAGGGTCGAATAATTGAGGATGATGAGATCAAAGAATCTCTTACTTCAGCTGCGCCATACAGTGATTGGTTACATGCTGGATTAGTTAGATTAAGTGATCTGCCAGCTCGCGAACATATTGTTTACCCTCACTCTTCAGTACTTCGTCGCCAACGCGCCTTCGGTTATACCGAAGAGGAGCTTCGAATCATTATTACCCCAATGGCAAAAAATGGTGCTGAGCCGCTTGGATCAATGGGTACCGATACTCCAATTGCTGCGCTCTCTGATAAGCCAAGATTGTTATTTGATTACTTCGCCCAACTCTTCGCACAGGTAACCAACCCGCCACTTGATGCTATTCGTGAAGAGCTAGTCACCTCACTTGGTGGATCAATTGGACCAGAACACAACCTTTTAGATCCAGGCCCATCATCATGCCGACAAATTTCCTTACAATTTCCAGTAATTGATAATGATGAGTTAGCAAAGATCATTCACGTCAACGCAGATGGTGATCACCCAGGATTTACTTCATATGTAGTTAGAGGCCTCTTTCCAATAGCGGGTGCGGGTGAATCCTTGAAGAAGCGATTGATTGAAATTCGCGCGGAGGTTTCAAAGGCTATAAGCGAAGGTGCAAGAATTATTGTTTTATCTGATCGAGATGGTGATGCTGAAAATGCTCCGATTCCTTCATTGTTGCTAACAGCTGCTGTACATCATCACCTTATTAGAGAGAAAACTCGTACCAAGGTTGGACTAGTTGTGGAGTCAGGTGAGGTGCGTGAGGTTCACCATGTTGCATTACTAATTGGTTTTGGTGCCGCCGCCGTAAATCCATATCTTGCTATGGAGAGCGCTGAAGATCTAGTTCGACAGGGTGTAATTACTGGAATCACACCAGAAAAAGCGGTGCGAAATTTAATTAAATCTCTAGGTAAAGGTGTACTAAAGGTGATGTCAAAGATGGGTGTTTCAACCATCGCCTCCTACACCGGTGCACAAATATTTGAAGCAATTGGTTTATCAAAGGATTTTGTCAGCGAGTACTTTGTTGGTGCGACATCAAGATTAGGTGGTGTTGGCATAGAAGTGATTGCCCAAGAAACGATCAAACGTCACCATATTGCTTATCCACCAGGGGGCGAGATCCCAGGCAGCAAGAGATTGCAGATCGGTGGCGAGTACCAATGGCGCCGTGAGGGTGAGCCGCACCTATTTAATCCGGAGACCGTCTTTAAGTTGCAACATGCCACTCGGAATAAACGGTTTGATATCTTCCAGCAATATACAAAATTAGTGGACGATCAATCTAAATCCCTGATGACCTTGCGTGGTTTGTTTGAATTTAAGAGTGGAGTTCGCCGACCTATTTCAATAGATGAGGTGGAGCCAGCTACAGAGATTCTTAAGAGATTTGCAACTGGTGCGATGTCTTATGGCTCTATCTCACAGGAAGCACATGAAACTTTAGCGATTGCGATGAATCGCCTTGGTGGAAAATCAAATACTGGTGAGGGTGGCGAGGATCCAGCTCGTAATATCCCTGATGCCAATGGTGATTCACGAAAATCTGCAATCAAACAGGTTGCAAGCGGTCGGTTTGGTGTAACAAGTGAGTACTTGGTTAATGCCCAAGATATTCAAATCAAGATGGCACAGGGAGCAAAACCAGGTGAAGGTGGCCAACTTCCAGGCAACAAGGTATATCCATGGATCGCAAAGGTTAGGTACTCAACACCAGGAGTTGGTTTAATTTCACCACCACCGCACCATGACATTTACTCAATTGAAGATCTTGCGCAGCTGATTCATGACTTGAAAAATTCAAATAATGATGCACGAATACATGTGAAGTTAGTAGCTGAGGTTGGTGTTGGAACAGTTGCCGCCGGAGTCAGCAAAGCACATGCTGATGTTGTTTTAATCTCCGGTCATGATGGTGGAACTGGCGCATCACCGTTGACTTCATTAAAGCATGCAGGCGCACCATGGGAGTTAGGTTTAGCAGAAACTCAACAAACCTTGATGTTAAATGGTTTGCGAGATCGAATTGTGGTTCAAGTAGATGGCCAGATGAAAACTGGACGAGATGTGATTATTGCAGCGCTGCTTGGCGCAGAAGAGTTT
This sequence comes from uncultured Candidatus Nanopelagicus sp., assembly GCA_964628535.1. Taxonomy (GTDB): domain Bacteria; phylum Actinomycetota; class Actinomycetes; order Nanopelagicales; family Nanopelagicaceae; genus Nanopelagicus. The sequence continues at coordinate 20,967 of CAZVNE010000013.1, forward strand.
GGTTTTGCTACGGCACCCCTTGTAGTTTCAGGATGCATCATGATGAGAGTTTGCCATTTAGATACTTGTCCCGTTGGTGTTGCTACTCAAAATCCAGAGCTACGTAAGAAATTTAATGGAAAACCAGAGTTTGTGGAAACCTTCTTCCAATATATTGCGGAAGAGGTAAGACAGATATTGGCTCAATTAGGTTTCAAAACATTGGCAGAGGCGGTTGGTCAGGTCGAACTTCTTGAGACTCGAAAAGCGATCGAGCATTGGAAGGCTGCCGGATTGGATTTAGCTCCGCTTCTGGTTGCGCCACTAGATTCCGCTCCTAGGAAAAATACAACTACCCAAGAGCATGGACTAGCAAGTGCATTGGATAATCAATTAATTAAACTGGCAAAACCAGCATTAGAAAAAGCTGAAATGGTAAAGATCAACATGCCGATCAGAAATGTCAATCGCACCGTTGGCACAATGCTGGGTGCGGAAATTACTAGAAAATTTGGTGGCGTTGGATTACCTGCTGACACTATCGATGTGACCCTTCATGGATCTGCCGGCCAATCCTTAGGCGCATTTATTCCTGCCGGCTTAACCCTACGGTTGTTTGGCGATGCCAATGATTATGTTGGAAAAGGTCTATCTGGTGGTCGGATTATTGTTCAGCCACATGAGGATGCGATTCTAAAATCAAATGAGAATGTGATTGCCGGAAATGTGATTGGTTATGGCGCTACATCTGGGGAGATTTATATCAGGGGCGTAGTTGGTGAGAGGTTCTGTGTGCGTAACTCTGGTGCAACTGCAGTTGTAGAAGGCGTTGGTGACCACGGTTGTGAATACATGACTGGTGGCACGGTTGTGGTTCTTGGTCGCACAGGCCGCAACTTTGCAGCTGGCATGTCTGGTGGTCGGGCTTATGTCCTTGATTTAGATCAACGGATGGTTAACCCAGAGATGGTTGATGTAGTAAGTATTCCAGTCGATCAAGATGAAATTTTGCGCAGTACTATTGAAAACTTCTTCAAGGCTACGCAATCACAGGTAGCGAAGGATCTACTAAGCAACTGGACAGTCAACAAAAACAAAATCTCCTTAATCATGCCTCGTGATTATGCGCGAGTACTTGAGGTAATGGCTAAGGCAACCCGTGAAGGATTACCAGTCGATACTGCAGTTATGGCGGCGATCAATGGCTGATCCAAAGGGATTTTTAAATACTCCTCGCGAGTTACCAAAACGTCGTCCAGTGGATGTTCGTATCAAGGATTGGAAAGAGGTTTACCTCGAGCAGGATTTTACTCAGCTACAAAAACAAGCAGGTCGCTGCATGGATTGTGGAATTCCATTTTGCCATCAAGGGTGTCCGCTCGGAAACTTAATTCCAGAGTGGAATGATTTAATTTGGCGAAATGACAAGAGTGAAGCAATTGATAGATTGCACGCTACAAACAACTTCCCAGAGTTCACTGGTCGGTTGTGCCCTGCGCCATGTGAAACTGCATGCGTAGTCGGTATTAATGCTGAAGCGGTAACAATTAAACAGGTAGAGCTTCGAATTATTGAGGAAGCCTTTTTAGAAAAAGCGGTAAAACCTTTAGCGCCAGATCGTTTGAGTGGAAAAACAGTTGCGGTAATTGGTTCAGGTCCAGCTGGCTTAGCTGCAGCTCAACAATTAACCAGAGCTGGCCATACAGTTGCGGTTTATGAGCGAGCTGACAAAATTGGCGGGCTATTGCGATACGGAATTCCTGAGTTCAAAATGGAGAAATCAATTGTTGATCGCCGGCTACATCAAATGGAGCAAGAGGGAACAAGATTTAGAACTGGTGTAAATGTGGGGCAGGATATAACTGGCGCTCAATTGCGCAGCAAATATGATGCAGTTGTAGTTGCAATTGGAGCTACCAATTGGCGTGATCTTGATCTGCCCGGTCGTGATGCGATTGGTGTCTATCAAGCAATGGAGTATCTGCCTTGGGGAAACAAACAAGCACTAGCTGAAATTGAAACCTCACCGATCAATGCTGCAGGTAAAGATGTAGTAATTCTTGGTGGTGGCGACACTGGCGCTGATTGTCTAGGAACTGCAATTAGACAGGGTGCAAAATCAATTACTCAACTTGAGATCATGCCGCGCCCAACAAATGAACGTCCATCTTCGCAGCCTTGGCCTACCTATCCAATGTTGTATCGAGTAAGTAGTGCCCACGAGGAAGCAGGGGATCGGATCTACTCCGTTTCAACACAGGAGTTTTTGAAGGATGCAAATGGTAATTTAACTGGTTTAAAATTAATTGAAACTCAATTAATTGAGGGCAAGTTTGAACCTATAGCTGGTTCAGAGCGAGTAATTCCAGCAGATTTAGTTTTCTTAGCTCTTGGATTTACCGGCCCAGAGAAGTCTCAATTACTGCAACAACTAGAGGTTGAGGTTGATGAACGAGGCAACATTAAACGAGATCAAGATTATGCCACTGCAACTGAGGGCGTGTTTATCTGCGGTGATGCCGGCAGAGGACAATCATTAATTGTCTGGGCAATTGCCGAAGGAAGAAGTGCCGCAGCCTCCGTAGATAAGTACTTAACCGGCAACACTCAATTACCATCACCGATTGAGCCAACTGCAAGACCCTTAATGGTTTAAGATCAACAAATGCGTCGGGCCAAAATAGTTTGCACAATCGGACCGGCAGTTGAGTCGGTTGAAAAGATAGCTGAGCTAGTTGATGCTGGCATGAATATGGCCCGCTTAAACCTCTCACATGGCGACCATGCCGAACACCAATCTCGATTAAATATGGTTAGAGCTGCCGCAAAAAATGCCAAGAAGCCAGTAGCAATTTTGGTTGATTTACAAGGGCCAAAGATCAGATTAGCAAGATTTACAGATGGACCCCATGAGTTATCAAGGGGAGATACATTTACAATCACAACTGATGATGTAGATGGCACTAAAGCCAGAGTTGGAACCACATATAAAGGCCTGCCAGGTGATTGCAAAGCCGGTGATTTCATATTGATCGATGATGGCAAGGTAACTGTCCAAGTAACAAAGGTAAGTGGAAATGATGTAATCACAACAGTGATCCAACCTGGAGTTGTGAGCAATAACAAAGGTTTAAATCTGCCAGGAGTGGCAGTCTCTGTACCAGCTTTATCTGAGAAGGATAAAGCTGACCTTAGATGGGGATTAAAGGCCGGAGCAGATTTCATAGCCTTATCTTTTGTACGGAGTGCGGCTGATCTTAAAGATGTACATGCAATTATGGATGAGGTCGGAGTTCGAATTCCAGTAATTGCCAAGATAGAAAAGCCACAAGCGGTTGAGAATTTGCAGGAGATTGTTGATGCATTTGATGGAATTATGGTGGCTCGAGGCGATCTTGGGGTAGAGCTTCCGATTGAAGAGGTACCAATGGTGCAAAAACGTTGCATCACACTTGCGCGCGAGAGTGCAAAGCCGGTAATTGTTGCAACTCAGATGCTTGACTCAATGATCTCGAACTCAAGACCAACTAGGGCCGAGGCTACAGATTGCGCAAATGCGGTTTTGGATGGTGCGGATGCTTTGATGTTATCTGGTGAAACCTCTGTCGGAGATTTTCCAATTGAAACTGTTCAAACTATGGCGCGAATTATTGAACATACTGAAACGGTGGCATTAGATCAGATACCACCACTTAAGCACTCACCAGCTACAAAGGGTGGTGCAATAACTAAAGCAGCAACAGAAGTTGGTTTAATAGTTGGCGCTAAATATCTAGTTGCATTTACTCAAAGTGGTGATTCAGCGAGGCGGATGTCGAGATTACGTTCACCGATTCCAATGCTGGCTATGACGCCAGATGATGGTACATATAACCGGCTCTCACTATCTTGGGGAGTTGAACCAATGCTAACTGCAGTAGTAAATCACACCGATGAGATGGTGATGCAGGTTGATTCATTATTGATTGAATCGAAGCGAGTAAAAATTGGCGATCTTGTATTAATTGTTGCTGGATCACCCCCTGGTATTCCAGGCTCAATTAATGCAATGCGCGTTCATAAAATTGGTGATGCGGTCGGTGGGGCAGCTCCTGCTTACCGAAATTAATTTTAGATTTGCACCCCAACTACCATAAACTTCTACCTTCGCCTCGGTACTCCAACGGTAGAGAGGACGGTCTCAAAAACCGTATAGTGTCGGTTCGAATCCGACTCGAGGCACATGATGATGCAATCTGGTAACTCACTAAACCAGCAATCTGCTACTCAATCCAGCAATTCAAATGTTCGAATTTTGGTTGCTGAGGATGAAACCATAATTCGCTTAGATTTAATTGAGATGTTGACTGAGGCGGGTTATGAGGTAATTGCTCATGCTGAAAATGGTGCCGTTGCTATAGAAATGGCTCAATTACACAAACCAGATTTAGCAATTCTTGATGTCAAGATGCCGATAATGGATGGGATCACTGCAGCACAAGAGATAATCAAAATTGCACCTGTATTAATGCTTACTGCATTTAGTCAGCGAGATTTAGTAGAACGAGCCAGAGATGCTGGCGTAATGGCATATGTAGTCAAACCTTTTTCAATAAATGATCTGATTCCAGCGATCGAGATTGCCATAAGCCGCCATAATCAGATGAAATCTTTGCAGGAGGAGGTTGCTGATATCTATGAGCGATTAGAAAGTAGAAAATTGATTGAAAAAGCTAAGGGGATTTTGATGAGTGGTTTATCGCTATCTGAGCCCCAAGCATTTTCATGGATTCAAAAAACTGCAATGGATCGCCGAATCCCAATGAAAGAGGTAGCGATGGCGGTCATCGATCCTAAATTTATGCCGGATCTCGGCGGATAACCCACCAGTAGGTAACAATTTTGAGATTTACCCATGATTTTTGGGATCAAATGAGGTATTTAGGGCCAGGGATTTTACCTATCTTCGGCAGGGAAGTTAAACTTTGCGCCTGCTCCATTAAGTGATCAAAACTGTTTACAGTTGAAAATTTCCTTAATGGATGTGGGCAAACCGAGAGGAAAACAATGAAGAAATTCAACAAAGCATCTGCTGCTGTTGCAATTGCTATCTCTGGCTTACTTCTAGCTGGATGTTCAAGCAGTGGCAATGACGGTTCTGGTGCACTAAAGATTGGATCGCTATTACCTGAGACAGGTAACTTAGCATTCCTTGGACCACCAGAGTTTGCTGGTATCGATCTTGCTATCCAAGATATCAACGCTGCCGGTGGAGTTCTAGGAAAAGATGTAGAACACCTTCGTGGTGACTCAGGCGATACTAGCTCTGATATTGCACAACAAACTGCAGATGCACACATCGCAGCTGGTGTTGGCGCAATCATCGGTGCAGCATCATCAGGAGTATCACTAACTGTTATTGATAAAATTACAACTGCTGGCATTGTTCAAATGTCACCAGCTAATACATCCCCAACTCTTTCAGATTACGCAGATGACGGTTACTACTTCCGTACTGCTCCATCTGATACCTTCCAAGGAGCAGTTCTTGGACAGCTAATGGCAAAGAATGGCGCTAAGAACGCTGTCTTCTTGACCATGGATGATGCTTATGGAGTTGGCTTGTCTAAGTACGCACGTGCAGCATTTACTGGAACATCAACAGATATTGTTTATGATCCACAGGCTGCCGAGTTTGCTGCTGATGTTGCAAAGGCAAAGGCTGCAAAGCCAGATGCAATTGCGATCATTGGTTTCGAAGAGACAACTAAGATCCTTACAGAGTTAATCAAGCAGGGAATCGGTCCTAAGAATGTAAAGACATACTTAGTTGACGGAAACCTTTCAGGTGGCGCATACAAAGATCTTCCAGCAGGCGTTATGGTAGGCGTTAAAGCAACCCTGCCAGGCGTTTTCACTGATGGCGACCTACGTGCTCGCTTGTTAGCTGTTGATCCTGCACTTGAGGATTTCTCATACGCCCCAGAGTCATACGATGCAACGATTCTTATTGCATTAGCAGCTGAGCAGGCCGGAAAGACAGATGGTAAGTCAATCCGCGATAACCTGATTTCAGTTTCATCTGGTGGTACAAAATGTACAACCTTCGCTGATTGCAAGGCTCTAATCGCAGCAGGCACAGATATCGATTATGACGGTGTTTCCGGTCCAATCGATTTCGCAGCTAATGGCGATCCTTCAAAGGCGACAATGGGTGTATACGAGTACACAGCAAATGATGCTTATGTACCACGTCCAGAACAGTTCATCTCAGGAGATGTACCAGCTGGCGAGTAATACCTATTAAGTAAATAAGGCCCACCATTAATTTGGTGGGCCTTATTTTTATGTATCTGTAAATTTACTTCGCGAGGGTACCTAAGTAGAGCTCAATAACCTTTGGATCTTTAGCCAGTGATTTACCAGTTCCTTCATAAGCATTTTTACCTTGATCCAGTACATATCCTCGATCAACAATTTGCAGACAGCGACGGGCATTTTGTTCAACCATAATTACCGTAACACCTAATTTATTAATCTCGCGCACGCGTACAAAAACCTCATCTTGTAGAGCAGGGGACAAGCCCGCACTTGGTTCATCAAGGAGTAGCACCTTTGGATCCATCATCAAAGCTCTTCCCATAGCGACCATTTGGCGCTCACCACCAGACAAAGATCCGGCGCGTTGCTTTCTGCGGGTAGCAAGTGTTGGAAATAGATTGGTGACAAATTCAAAACGCTCATTATAAATTTCTGGGGATTGGTACGCGCCCATTTGTAGATTCTCTTCAATAGTTAAAGATGGAAACACATTGTTTGACTGAGGCACAAATCCAATACCTTTTTGAACTAATTGATCTGCTCGCATGTTGGTTATGTCCTCATTGAGCAACGAAACTGTACCGGAGCCAATCTTAACTAAACCAAAGAGTGATTTTAAAAGTGTGGATTTGCCTGCACCATTTGGCCCGATAATTCCAACTAGCTCACCCTGGTCGGCATAAAAGTTACAGCCGTTCAGGATATTTACCCCTGGTAGGTAGCCCGCTATCAACTCCGAGGCTACAAGTAATGATGAGGAAGGTGTTGTTGTAGTTGTCATTGCTTTAAGCCACCCTTTGAATTCTTACTAGCCATTGATTCGGAATTTTCATCTAATTCGGTGTCATGGTGTGCGCCAAGGTAGGCGGTAATTACATCTTGATTATTAATAATTGATTGTGGTGGGCCTTCGGCGATTATCTTTCCCTGGGCCATAACAACAACCCAATCACTTATCTCCATCACCATATCCATATCATGCTCAACAAAGAGAACAGTTTTGCCTTGCGTGCGCAGATCTTTGATGTGCTCAAGTAATGATTGTTTAAGCGCTGGATTTACACCAGCCATTGGTTCATCAAGCATAATTAACTCTGGCTCAACCATTAATGCACGGGCTAACTCAAGTAATTTGCGCTGTCCACCAGATAGTGCAGCTGCAAAATCATCCTTCTTATCGATTAACTTAAACTTCCTTAAGATCTCCTCAGAGCGCAGGCGAATCTCAGCCTCTTGCTTTCGCCAGGTGAATGGGAATAGTGAACGCAGCAGTGATTCACCCTTTTGATCCTTAGCCGCTAGTGTCATATTTTGAATAACGGTAAGACGGTAAAGTGCCTTAGTTAGCTGGAAGGTTCTAACCATGCCTAACCTTGCGACACGGTAAGGCGGGACATCATTTAACCTTTTACCATTAAATGACCAATCACCTTGATTTGGTTTGTCATAACCAGTTAAGAGATTGAAAAATGTTGTTTTTCCGGCACCATTTGGACCAATCAGGGCAGTAATCGCGCCTCGTTGTACCTCTAGGTGCTCTACATCCACGGCAGTTAATCCACCAAAACTTCGGCTGATCTTATCTGCGATCAAGATTGGATCCAGTTTCTTAGCACCAGGAAGCTTTTCAACCTTAGCGAAAAATTCCGTGGAGTTACTATTACGCTCTTGCATCAAGTGCCAACTCCTTCTTATCGCCAAAAATACCTTGTGGGCGGTAGATCATCAGCA
>CAZVNE010000014.1:0-27870 GCA_964628535.1 uncultured Candidatus Nanopelagicus sp.
AGTGCCAACTCCTTCTTATCGCCAAAAATACCTTGTGGGCGGTAGATCATCAGCAGCATCAAGCCAAGACCCATCAACATAAATCGAATCTGTCCAACCTGATTTACACCAATTAACCACTCTGGAATGTAGCCAGCAGTAACTGCTTGACGGAGTAACTGCTCTATAAAGACGATTAAGAACCAGAAGATCATGGCGCCAATAATTGGAGAAAAGACCCGAGCGGCACCACCCAGAATTAAAACTGTATAGGCGAAGAATGTTAACGCAGTGCTGTAATTATCTGGCTGTACAGATTGACGGGAGAGCGCATACACAAAGCCGGCAATCGAACCAATTACTCCACCAATGATCAATGATTGCATCTTATATAGGTAGACATTCTTACCTAGTGATCGGACAGCATCCTCATCTTCGCGAATCGCCTTTAACACCCGACCCCAAGGGGAGTTGACCATTACCCACATCAAGAAGGTAATCACTGCGACTATTACCCATCCGACTATGACCACCCAAAGATCATTTCCACTAAATCTAATGATTGGTGTCTCTAGCCCCGATTTGAATGGGTTGAGATCAAAGAAATCCTTACCAAACTTGCCACTGATTCCATCTGATCCTCCAAGCACATCATTAAATGTGGCTGATCTGGTCACCTTTCGGATAATTTCAGCTGCGGCAATTGTGACTATCGCTAGATAATCTGCTCGCAGTCGAAGGGTTGGAATTCCAAGGATTAAGGCGAAGAGAACTGAGTTTAAAATACCAATTAAAAGTGAGGTAAAAAGCGGGATGCCATAAGTTTCAACTGAAACAGCGACTGAGTAGGCACCAACTGCCAAGAAACCAGCTTGGCCAAAGTTAAGTAAACCGGTATAGCCAAAGTGCATGTTTAATCCGATCGCAGCTAAGGCAAAGATGATGGTGTTAACGCCAATTGTGGCGCCAAGGGTTTGTTGAATTATGAAGAGGAAATCCATTTATCCGATCCTGTCTTTCTTGCCAAGAATTCCTTGAGGCCTGATAATCAGAATCAAAATTAAAATTACTAGCGCTCCCACATACTTAAGCTCAGTTGGAATGAACAAAGTTGATAGTTGAACCATCAGACCTATTATTATTGAGCCAATTAATGCTCCATTTGCTGTACCTAAGCCGCCCAGAGTTACAGCAGCAAATATCAATAACAATGTGTCCTGACCCATTAAGAAGCTGACGCCTTGGTTTGTTGTCAAAATAATTCCTGCGTATGCAGCAAGGGCGGCGCCTAAAATCCAAACCGATCTAATGACCTTCTCTACATCTATTCCTGAGGCAGAAGCGAGTGCTGGGTTATCTGCAACTGCACGACTCGCCTTACCCATCTTGGTTTTTAACAACCAAAGGGTGGCCAAAATCAAAAATATGATGGCGAAAATTGTTGTAATAATTGATTTTGGGGTGATGCTCACTAGCCCTAAATCAAGACCTGCTTGACCGGCATACTGCGGTAATTGCTCAGTGTCGCCACCAAATATAAACAAGAAGAAGTACCTAACAAATATCGCAAAACCTATTGAGACCACCAGCATTGCGATTAAGCCAGTACCTCTTTTTCGCAATGGTTTCCATAAGTATCGATTTTGTGCCCATCCCGCAACAGCGGCGGTAATCAGGATGGAGAGTGGGATCGCTAAAATTACAGGAATACCAAAATTTGAACTTAGGTAATAGGTAACTATTCCACCCATAGTTAAAATTTCACCATGCGCAAAATTTGTAAGGCCAGTTGTACCAAAAATTAAATTCAGACCAAGAGCAGCTAAGGCGATAATCAAACCAAGAATTAAGCCATCTAGCGCAAGCTGAGGTGCACGCTCTAATCGAGAGGCTGGCTCCACTCCAACACCGATTGGAAATTGAATCGCTAGATCTATTCCAAGCATAAAGACCGAAACCTTTACCGTGGCCCGTTCTGGATTAGTTAATCCCTGACCTTCTGGTAGTGAGTTTTCATCTATGGATATTTCATAAGATCCAGTGGCTTTGGTAACTATTCGCCATGCACCTTCACTATCGGTTAAAACCTCATCTGTGAATCCATTTGGCCCAACTACTGAAATGCCAATGCCTGACAATGGCAGTTCATCCTTATCTGTTATTACGCCATATAGAACCGCTTCATCAGCTTGCGCAGCGGTGGCGGAATTAAGAGGAGTACCAAAGGAAAAAATACTGGCGATGATTACAAAAAGGAGAGAGTGAGTCGCTCTTTTGAAGATTGAAATAGTTGCTAGGGAGCTCTTACTTATCACGAGCAACTCTCCCTTGTTAATTAGAAACTCTTTCTATTACAACCCCGGTTAGTGATCCCTGTACCTTGGTAAATTGCGCTGCCGAGGTTCAAAAGGTAGAAGCAAACAATAACCCTAGGCCTATCTTTCGGCAAGAATCAGGCAGGTAATTCTCGCTGTGCAGGTTCTTTCACCGGCATCATTACTGATAACAATCTCATAACTACACATCGTCTTTCCCAGTGAGATAGCGGTGGCTACTCCCGTAACAAAACCAGCTGTTGCGGATTTATGGTGGGTAGCATTGATATCAACCCCAACAATTTTTCGATTAGGGCCGGCATGTAATTGAGTGCCGATAGATCCCAAAGACTCAGCAAGAACTACATTAGCGCCACCATGAAGTAATCCAATTGGTTGCGTATTTCCTTCGATCGGCATCTTTCCTACAAGGCGGTTAGGGGATGCTTCAATTATTTCAATACCCATTTTTTTATCAAGTGCACCACTGCCACGGGCCTTAATTACTTCTAAGAAATCACTCATGGCGGGAAGTTTATCCCGACAATGATGATACTTGGCAATTAAGATCCCAATATGAGGTCGGGGGATACAAAGAGGCAGCATCTACTCTTAATCGATGGCCACTCAATGGCCTATCGAGCATTTTACGCCCTACCTGCAGATAATTTTCATACTTCAAGTGGACAGCCAACAAATGCAATTTATGGTTTTGCAGCCATGATTATTAATTTATTAAAGGAGGAGAGACCAACTCACATTGCGATTGCCTTTGATCTTTCTCGCAAAACTTTTAGAAGTGAGAGATTTCCTGAATACAAAGCACAACGCAGTAGTACTCCTGATGAGTTTCGCTCCCAACTCACTCATATTAATGATTTGATTACCGCCTTTGGTATTAAATACTTTACCGCCGAAGGATTTGAGGCTGATGACATTATTGCTACCTTTGCTAAGCGTGCCGAAGTTGAAGATTTTCAAGTCTCAATCTGCACGGGTGATCGAGATGCATTTCAATTAATAAATAATCAAACTACTGTTTTGTATCCAAAAAAAGGTGTTACTGAGATGATTCGAATGACACCAGATACGCTCTTTGAAAAGTATGGACTTACAGCTACGCAGTATGCAGATTTTGCCGCCCTTCGAGGCGATCCAAGCGATAACCTCCCTTCGCTCCCTGGCGTAGGAGAAAAAACTGCGACCAAATGGATTGTTGATTATGGATCCTTATCAGAATTATTGTTACACGCCGATCAAATAACCGGCAAAGTAGGCCAGGCATTACGGGAAAATATTGATTCAGTTAAGTTAAATAGAGAGCTCACACAACTGCTGAGTAATTTAGAGCTCAAGGTGCAAATTCAGGATCTAACTTGGGGAGGTTTTGATGCAAGTGCTATAAATAAAATATTTGACCAGCTTGAGATTAGGGCCCTTAAGGAGCGCATAAAGGTTCTTCCTCAAATTGGTGCTAAAGCGCCGATTGTTAAGGTGGCAGAACCGATAGTTACAGCTTGTTCATCAGCGGAAATTTCAGCGAAGATAGCTTCGACAAAAAAACCAGTATCAATACATGTTGAGGTAGTTGAAGGCAATTTAACTAAGTATTCAATCGCCATCGATGCATTACATATTTACGAGGCTACCGATGTCGAGATCGGTGAATGGATCCATAATCCAACGATTAAGAAGATTGTGCATGGTGCAAAGTGGCTCATTAAGCGGTTTAATCTAAGTGGGCTAACCTCTGATGTAGAGATATTGGCTTACTTGAATAATCCTGGAAGTAGAAATCTTGAGATCAATGATTTGGCTCAACGACTACTTGGTATTCAAATTGATCAAGATGGCTTATTTGAATCCTTCGAGCCAAAAGCTGCAGGTTGGATCTACGCTTTGCATGAAATTTTACTTGCCGAGTTGAGTGATAAAGAGATGGTGGAACTTTATGAAAAAATTGAGATTCCAACCCTGATCGCATTAGCCCAACTAGAAAAGATCGGAATTGCAGTTGACGCGGCGAGACTCAAGCGGCTATCCCTAGATTTTGCGGCGATAGTTAAAGAGCAGACAGAGGCTGCTTACAAGGTTGCGGGCCATGAATTTAACGCCGCTTCTCCAAAGCAGCTTCAAGTAGTTCTCTTTGATGAGTTAAAACTGCCGAAAACCAAGAGGATTAAAACTGGCTTTACTACTGATGCTGAAAGTTTAAACTGGTTACTCAATAAAACTAATCACCCGATTCTGCAACATCTTATGCGAATAAGAGAGAGCAGCAAGTTACAAACCACTGTAGAAGGTTTGATATCCGCCACCGCAGAAGATGGTCGAATACATACAACCTTTCAGCAGACAGTTGCGGCAACGGGAAGGCTTTCATCAACTGAACCAAATCTACAAAACATTCCAGTTCGAACCGATGAAGGTCGACATATTCGTGGTTGCTTCGTCGCACAACTTCCATATACCCAATTACTAACCGCTGATTACAGTCAAATTGAAATGCGCATTATGGCGCACTTATCAAATGATGAAGGATTGATCAAAGCATTTGAATCAGGAGAGGATCTACACTCAACTGTTGGTGCATTAGTTTTTGGTGTTAAACCAGATGATGTGGATGCTGAGATGCGTCGAACTATTAAAGCGATGTCATATGGTTTGGCTTATGGTTTATCTTCATTTGGTCTATCTCAAACATTGGATATCGATCCAGCTGAAGCTTCAAAGTTAATGAGCGCATACTTTGAGAGATTTGGTGGAATTCGTGATTACTTGAAAACAGTTGTAATTGAAGCAAGAGAGAAGGGTTATACCGAAACCATACTTGGGCGACGTCGTTATCTGCCAGATCTCAACCACGATAATCGCCAACGCAGAGAGATTGCCGAGCGTGCAGCATTGAATGCACCTATCCAAGGATCTGCAGCTGACATAATAAAAATTGCTTTATTAAATATTAATCAGCAATTAACTGAGAAGAGTTTAAAATCTAGACCGTTACTACAAGTTCATGATGAGTTAATCTTTGAAGTTATGCCAGATGAAGCACAGCTCCTGGAAGAGGTTGTGCGTGAACAGATGGCGAATGCATTTAAATTAAAAGTTAAACTAGATGTGAATATCGGTTTTGGCAAGAGTTGGGATCTAGCAGCGCATTAAGAAATTACTTACTTATATCTTGGTTAGACTCAAGCGCCTCTCTATCTTCCTCCTCCGTTGGAATGCGATCGGCCTCTTTCAGTAAATCACTTCCTGCTCTAAAAATAAAATAGCCGATTCCAACACAGATTGTGGTCAGCGCAAAAACATATCGAGGTGAATACATCTCAGAGATAATCCCACCAAGCGCGGCCCCGAGTGCTGCAAAAGTTCCCTCTACTGTCCATAACCAACCTAGGGCTGCAACAGCAGAGCCCTTAGGTCGCACCGCCTCACTGATCTCAAAGTAGAAAACCTGAAGTGCACCAGACATTAAAGACATACATGCGGTGACCAGCATTAGTGTCCAATTTGGATTTGTAAAAGCCAAGGGCAAAGAGAGCAAAAACCAAAAACCATAAACTCTACGAAAAGCTTTTAATGATGAAGTTTTCCTGGAGATGCTTCCAGCTAGTAAACCGCCGATTACATTGCCAGCCGCCATAATGGCAAATATCAAGCCGATACGCTGGGGAACATTCTCTATTGTTGCAAAGGCTGGAACTGCAATATCAAATGCGCCCCAACCTAAACCGATAAATACACCTTCTAGCATCATCAATTGCATTGCCGGTGTTCGCCAAACTGCTAAGTCACCAGCTTGTTTCTTTTCGGGAACCCATTTTCGTAGTTGTGGAGTGAATGAGAGTGAAAGTCCACCAATGATTATTAATGCGGAACAGAGTTGAAGCGCTAAATCCGGTGTTGAGTTCAAGGCAATACTTGTTGCAAGAAGCGGACCAAAGACACCAACTGAATTCATGACTGCAGTGTCAATGGCGTAGGCGGTTCGTATTTGATCTTTTGGCACAGTTACGGTCCATAATGGTCGAACCGATAGATTGATCGGAGGTGAAGAGAAGCCCAGAATAAAAGCAAGTAAAACTAAAGATGTTTTTGTTTCGCCAGTTGAGAAAAGCAAAATCAAAATCGCATAACCAGGTGCAAAAAATCTAAGTGGTATCTTCATTCCAAATCGATCTAGTAGTGCACCACGCAAGCCAGCTGTAGTCGCTCCGGCAACTCCATTTGCACCAGCTGCCAAGCCAGCTACTGCAATTGATCCAGTGGTCTGTTGCACTTTGAAGAAAATACTTAAGGAGATCATGCCGTAGGCGATTCGGGCTGGAAAGGAGGTAATTAATAGGTATTGAGCAGGTTTAAGTCGAATAATCGCTAAATACCGCTCCATTTAGATGATCTTAGCAAGGATCACTTTGACCACAACAACTGAGCGAAGGTAACCTTGCGCTCCGCTATACCCGTCCCTGTCCCTACTAGTTGCATCACCCTCGGAGTACACCCTCATAATGACACCCTCACAAATTGCTGTAAATGATATTGGAAGCGCAGAAGATTTCTTAGCCGCTATTGAAGGCACAATCAAAAATTTTAATGATGGAGATTTAGTTTCAGGAATTGTTGTTCAAATTGATCGCGAAGAGGTTCTACTAGATATTGGTTATAAGACAGAGGGTGTAATTCCTTCCCGAGAGCTTTCTATCCGCCACGATGTAGACCCAAATGAGTTAGTAAAGGTTGGCGATCGAGTAGAGGCTTTAGTACTTCAAAAAGAGGACAAAGAGGGAAGATTAATTCTTTCCAAAAAACGCGCTCAGTATGAAAAAGCTTGGGGCGATGTTGAAGGAAAGAAAGAGCGTGATGAGGTTGTTACTGGAACGGTAATTGAGGTTGTTAAGGGTGGTCTGATTGTAGATATTGGTCTACGTGGATTCTTGCCAGCATCTTTGGTTGAGATGCGTCGAGTCAGAGATCTCTCCCCATACATTGGCCAACAGGTTGAATGTCGCATTATTGAGTTAGATAAGAATCGAAACAATGTTGTGCTATCTCGTCGAGCATTTCTTGAACAATCCCAATCAGCTTCACGAACTACATTCTTAAACCAATTGCAAAAGGGTCAGGTCAGATCTGGTGTGATCTCCTCAATTGTTAACTTTGGCGCCTTCGTAGATCTTGGCGGTGTTGATGGATTGGTTCATGTATCAGAGCTTTCCTGGAAACACATCGATCATCCATCAGAGGTAGTTGAGGTTGGCGATGAGGTTACGGTTGAAGTACTAGAGGTTGATTTTGAGCGTGAGCGGGTATCGCTCTCTCTCAAAGCTACCCAAGAGGATCCATGGCAAGCATTTGCCCGCACTCACACAATTAATCAAGTTGTGCCAGGTGAGGTAACTAAGTTAGTTCCATTTGGTGCATTCATAAAGGTATTTGAAGGAATCGAAGGATTAGTTCACATCTCAGAGTTGGCAGAACGCCATGTTGAAATTCCAGAGCAGGTAGTTCAAGTTGGCGATAAGTTATTTGTAAAAATTATTGACATTGATCTAGAGCGTCGTCGCATCTCACTCTCACTAAAACAAGCTAATGAGGGTGAAGAGGTTGAGATCGAAGCATTTGATCCAACTCAATATGGAATGCCAGCGCGTTATGATGCAAATGGAAACTTTATTTACCCAGAAGGATTTGATCCAGACACTCAAGAGTGGCAAGCTGGATTTGAATCCCAACGGGAGGAGTGGGAGCGTCAATACGCTGAGGCTCAAGCAAAGTTCATCGCACATAAAAAGCAGAAGTCCGAGGCCAAGGCCGCAGATGCTGCCGCACCTGCACCAGCTGCAGAGTAAAGTAAATTAAATTGAAATTGCCTCGGGAAACCGAGGCAATTTTTATTTCCAGCTAATCAAAATCAAGGGAATAGATAGAGTTACTCCATGTTGATAGTGGCCCTAACTGGTGGAATTGGAGCTGGTAAATCCACCGTTGGTTCCATCTTTGCCGGCCTAGGCGCGGTTGTAGTTGATTCAGATCAGATCGCCCGCGAGATAGTTGAGCGTGGCAGTGAGGGATTTAACTCTGTCGTCGCTGAGTTTGGTGATGGTATTTTAAAGGATGGCGAAATTAATCGCGCTGCATTAGGCGAGATTGTCTTTTCTGACCAAAGCAAGTTGAGCAAATTAGAGTCAATTACTCACCCATTAATTCGCAAATCTTTTTCTGAGATTGTGGAGAAATCACCAAAAGATTCAATCATCATCAATCAAATACCACTCCTTTTTGAGTCGAAGCATCAATATAACTTTGATCTGGTTATTGCAGTATCTGCGGCGGAATCAGTAAGGGTTGAAAGGTTGCTCGCTCGTGGTTTATCACCGGCACAAATCAAAGCGAGATTAACTGCGCAAGCAAGTGATGATCAACGTAAATCGATCGCTAATTATGTAATTGATAATTCAGGAGATCTCTCAGCGTTAACACAAGAGGTTGAAAGGGTTTGGCACATACTTGTGAGTGCAAATAAGGCCAAGTAATGCGACCAATCTCAGATTTACAGCGCAAGGTAGAACCATTTGAGGTGATTAGTGATTACATTCCATCGGGCGACCAACCGGCTGCGATCGCTGAATTAGTTACTCGGCTTCAAGCCGGTGAGAAAGATATAGTTTTGCTAGGCGCTACTGGAACTGGAAAATCAGCGACCACCGCTTGGTTGATTGAACAAGTTCAACGACCAACTCTTGTTATAGCCCCAAATAAGACTCTAGCTGCTCAGCTAGCAAATGAGTTTCGCGAACTAATGCCAAATAATGCGGTTGAGTACTTTGTCTCTTATTACGATTACTACCAACCAGAAGCCTACGTTCCACAAACTGATACCTTTATCGAGAAGGATTCATCGGTAAATGATGAGGTAGAACGACTTCGTCACTCAGCAACTAACTCTTTATTAACCAGGCGAGATGTAATAGTTGTCGCCACAGTCTCTTGTATTTATGGCCTAGGAACACCGCAAGAGTACATAGATCGTATGGTTCGATTGAAGGTTGGGGATTCAATTGACCGAAACCAGTTACTGCGTAAGTTTGTTGATATTCAATACAAGCGAAATGACATGGCTTTTGAACGAGGAACATTCCGAGTTCGCGGAGATACCATTGAAATTATTCCAATGTATGAGGAGTTAGCACTTCGAATTGAGATGTTTGGGGATGAAATTGAAAAAATCATGACTCTTCATCCATTAACTGGCGAAATTATCCGAGATGAATCTGAGATGTATATCTTTCCGGCAACACACTACGCCGCCGGTCCTGAAACAATGAAGCGAGCAATGGTTGAGATAGAGGCAGAGATGGAGGCGCGGGTTAAGGAGTTTGAAGCGGCTGGTAAATTGCTAGAAGCACAACGGATTCGGATGAGAACGACCTTTGATCTTGAGATGATGCAGCAGCTTGGATTTTGTTCGGGAATTGAAAATTATTCAAGGCAGCTAGATGGCCGAGATGCAGGATCTGCGCCAAATTGTTTGCTTGATTACTTTCCAGAGGATTTTCTACTTGTTATCGATGAGTCACATGTAACTGTTCCACAGATTGGCGCGATGTTTGAAGGCGATGCCGCCAGAAAGCGAACATTGGTTGAACATGGATTTCGCTTACCAAGTGCAATGGATAATCGGCCATTAAGATTTAATGAGTTCCTAGAGCGAACTGGCCAAATACTTTACCTGTCGGCAACACCTGGAAAGTATGAGCTGGCAAAGGTTGGTAGCAATTTGGTAGAGCAGGTAATTAGGCCAACTGGCTTGGTTGATCCAAGAATTGTTGTAAAACCAATTAAAGGACAGATTGATGATTTAATTGGTGAAATTCGTATCCGTGCTGAGAAAAATGAACGTGTATTGGTAACAACATTAACTAAGAAAATGTCAGAGGAGTTAACCGATTACATGTTAGGCCTTGGAGTAAAGGTTCGATACCTGCACTCTGAAGTAGATACTTTGCGCCGTGTTGAACTTTTACGAGAGCTTCGAACTGGTGAGTATGATGTTTTAATCGGCATCAATCTATTGCGTGAGGGCTTAGATCTGCCTGAAGTATCCTTGGTTGCAATCCTAGATGCAGACAAAGAGGGATTTCTTCGCTCCACCACCTCATTGATTCAAACAATTGGTCGAGCCGCGCGAAATGTATCTGGTGAGGTACACATGTACGCCGATCGAATAACCAACTCGATGTCACAGGCGATTGATGAAACTAATCGACGTCGGGCAAAGCAGGTGGCATATAATCTCGAAAATGGCATCGACCCAACTCCATTACGCAAGAAGATTGCCGACATCACAGATTTAATTGCAAAAGAGGTTGATGACACAGCTGAGTTAACTGGAAATCAGAAGAGATCAGTCATTTCCTCAGGCCTATCCCGCTCAGATACCTCCTCATTACCAAGACAGGAGTTGATCGCTCTCATACAATCCCTTACTGATCAGATGCGCGCTGCTGCAGCTGAATTAGCTTTTGAGGTTGCAGCTCGACTACGTGATGAAATCAGAGAGTTGAAGAAGGAGCTGCGGGGCATGGAGGAGGCGGGTAATTAATGAATGATCGATTAATAATCCGCGGTGCCCGTGAACATAATTTAAAAAATGTTTCGTTGGATTTACCACGTAACTCACTTATTGTTTTTACGGGTTTATCCGGTTCCGGAAAATCCTCATTAGCTTTTGACACCATCTTCGCCGAAGGACAGCGTAGATATGTGGAATCCCTATCCGCTTACGCCCGACAATTCTTAGGGCAGATGGATAAACCAGATGTTGATTTTATTGAAGGCTTATCTCCTGCGGTATCGATTGATCAGAAATCTACAAATAGAAATCCTCGCTCTACCGTTGGAACAATTACCGAGGTTTACGATTACCTTCGGCTACTTTTCGCCAGAGCAGGAAAACCACATTGTCCTAATTGCGGAAAAGAGATAGCCAGACAAACACCGCAAAATATCGTTGACCAGATTTTGCAGATGTCAGCCGGAAGTAAATTTCAAGTTCTGGCACCAGTTATTCGCGCCCGAAAGGGTGAGTTTGTTGATCTATTTAAAGATTTTACAACTCAAGGTTACGCTCGTGTCAGAGTTGATGGCACAGTTTACGCAATTGCTGAAGTCCCAAAATTAAAGAAACAGGAAAAACACACAATCGAAGTAGTCGTTGATCGATTATCTGTTAAGCCTGAGAGTAAATCTCGAATCACTGATTCAATTGAAACCGCATTGCGCCTGGCAGGTGGCTTAGTGGTTTTAGATTTTGTGGATTTGAAGGTTGGTTCACCAGATAAAGAGCGTAGCTATAGCGAACATATGGCGTGCGCCGATTGTGAACTCTCCTTTGAAGAGCTTGAGCCCCGATCCTTTTCATTTAACTCGCCATTTGGAGCATGTGCTGAGTGCGGAGGAATTGGAACGAAGCTGGAGGTGGATGAGGAGTTAGTAATTCCAGATGATTCAATCTCGATTTACGAAGGAGCAATCGCGCCTTGGTCCAGTGGCAATGTCAATGAGTATTTTCAAAGGTTGCTCCAAGGCTTAGCCACTGATGTGAAATTCTCATTAGATACGCCATGGAAAAAACTATCTGAAAAAGCAAGAGAAGCAATAATTAATGGTTATGAGTATGAAGTTCATGTGAAGTACAAGAACAGATATGGCCGCGTGCGAGATTATTCAACTGGTTTTGAAGGAGTCGCACCATTTATTCGCCGAAAGCATCTGGAAACAGATAGTGATTACAGTCGAGGTAAGTATGAAGCGTACATGCGCGAAACTCCCTGTCCTGCTTGCAATGGCGCGAGGTTAAAACCAGAGGTGTTAGCGGTCACAATTGGAGAGAAAAATATTGCAGAAATTTGTGAGCTCTCAATCGCAGAGTGCGCCAAATTTTTAAAGAGTATCTCGCTAAATGCTAGACAGAAGCAGATTGCAGAGCGTGTTTTGAAGGAGGTGCATGCTCGACTCGGTTTTTTACTTGATGTTGGACTTGATTACTTATCATTAGCTCGGCCGGCTGCTACCTTGTCTGGAGGAGAGGCACAACGAATTAGATTAGCAACTCAGATAGGTTCTGGTTTAACTGGCGTGCTTTATGTTCTAGATGAGCCAAGCATTGGTCTGCATCAGAGGGATAATCGCAAATTAATTGAAACTTTGACCAGATTACGTGATTTGGGAAATACCTTGATTGTTGTCGAACATGATGAGGACACAATTCGAACCGCTGATTGGATCGTAGATATTGGACCAGGAGCTGGAGAGCACGGCGGAGAGGTTGTTTCATCTGGCTCTTACGAGGATCTGATTAAGGCAAAGGGTTCAATTACGGGTGCATATTTAGCTGGCCGAAGTGTTATCGAGATTCCAAAAAAACGACGTCCGATTAATGAAAAAAAGGTAATTACGGTAAAGGCTGCAAAAGAGAATAATCTCCAAAATATTGATGTCTCCTTTCCACTCGCGGCATTCGTCGCGGTCACAGGTGTTTCGGGTTCTGGTAAATCAACATTAGTAAATGACATTCTCTACTCAGTAATGGCCAATAAATTAAATGGCGCAACCATTGTTCCAGGCAGACATCGCACAGTTACGGGATTAGATCAATTGGACAAGGTTGTACATGTTGATCAATCGCCGATTGGTAGAACGCCTCGATCCAACCCCGCTACCTATACCGGAGTTTTCGATAAGGTACGCGCTCTGTTTGCAGAAACTAGTGAAGCTAAGGTGCGGGGATACCAACAAGGAAGATTCTCCTTTAATGTAAAAGGTGGACGGTGCGAGAATTGTTCGGGTGATGGCACGATCACAATTGAGATGAATTTCTTGCCAGATGTTTATGTGCCATGCGAGGTATGCCATGGTGCCAGATATAACCGAGAGACCCTTGAGGTTCATTACAAAGGTAAAACTATTGCCCAGGTTTTAGATATGCCGATCGAAGAGGCAAATAGATTTTTCGAAACTGTCCCGGCGATCGCTCGTTTTTTAAAGACCTTGAATGATGTGGGATTGGGTTATGTGCGGCTTGGTCAGTCAGCACCAACGTTATCTGGAGGTGAGGCGCAAAGAGTAAAGCTTGCTACCGAACTTCAGCGCAGATCAACTGGGCGCACGATCTACGTCTTAGATGAGCCAACAACTGGTTTGCACTTTGAGGATGTACGAAAGTTACTGTTGGTTTTAAATCGTTTAGTAGATACCGGAAACACAGTAATTGTGATTGAACACAACCTTGATGTAATCAAATCGGCGGATTGGATTATTGATCTCGGACCTGAAGGTGGATCAGGTGGTGGATTAGTTGTTGCCGAAGGCAGACCGGAAGAGGTAGCTAAAAGTTCAAAGAGTTATACCGGAAAGTATTTAGCTGAAGCTTTAGCGAAGTAAATAAATGGCAGATCCACAAAGTTATCGCCCAAGTAACCTACCCAGCGATCCAGGTGTTTATCGATTCTTCGATAAGGATGACAAGGTAATTTATGTAGGAAAAGCAAAGAATATAAAAAATCGTTTGAACTCATACTTTGGCAGCAATCTGCAGGTGAAGACCAGAAGAATGGTGCACACCGCAGTAAGGGTAGATTGGACCTTGGTTAAGACAGAGGTAGAGGCGCTACAGCTGGAGTTCACTTGGATAAAACAGTACAACCCAGATTTTAATGTGCAGTTTAAAGATGATAAGTCCTACCCTTTCTTAGCAATTGATTTAGATGCAAAATTTCCGCGCTTGTTTATCTCGCGAGCGAAGAAGGTAAAAGGGGTCAGATACTTTGGCCCTTACTCACACGCTTGGGCACTGCGAAGCACATATGAAACATTGATAAAGATATATCCAATTAGAAGTTGTACAGAGGCAAATTTTAAAACAGCTCAGCGAAACAAGCGACAGTGTTTATTGGGAGATATCGGAAAGTGTGCTGCGCCTTGTGTTGATTGGATTAGCGAGAGCGATCACAAGAAAATGGCTAACAATCTAGTTGCTTTTTTGGAAAAGTCACCGGAGGAGATTGCAACTCGAGTAAAATCAGAGATGTTAGCGGCTGCGGTCAATGAAGAGTTTGAGAAAGCAGCTCGTCTGCGTGATCAATTAGGTGCGATCAATAAAGCATTTGAATCTACCGATCGATTCTTAAATGAAAAAATTGATGCTGATGTACTTGCGATCCATGAGGATATTACCCATGCCTCGCTCTCTCAATTCATCATTAAATCTGGACGAATCACCGGTTCACGTTCTTGGATTATTGACAGGGCGAATATTCTCGAGGATCAATCAATAATTTCTGCCATGCTCGGCAAAATTTATGATGAGGTAATTCCACCAGCAGAGATCCTGGTTGATCAATTACCTCCGGATAGCGTCGAGCTAGCGCAATGGTTGACTCAGAAAAAGGGCGCAACGGTAACTCTTCTTCAGCCACAGCGGGGTGAAAAGGTTGAGATCGTTGAGATGGTCAAACGAAATGCCCATCAAGCTTTGATTCAGTATTTAAGCAAACGGGCCAATGATGCAGCTGTAAGTGGGAGTGCATTGACTCAGATAAGTGAGTATCTCCAGTTAGCGGAGTTACCACTACGTATTGAATGTTTTGATATTTCAAATATCCAAGGAACCAATATGGTTGCATCAATGGTTGTTTTTGAAGATGGACAGGCTAAAAAGAGCGATTATCGAAGATTCTCTCTAAATGATGAGGATGGATTTGATGACACCAGAGCTATCCATCATGTAATTACCAGACGCTTTAAGAGATATTTAGCTGAAAAAGATATTGATCAGGTTCAGGCCGATATTGATGGCGCACCAAAGCCACGATTTGCTTATCCACCACAGCTAGTAATTGTTGATGGTGGAAAGGGCCAAGTAAATGCTGCAGCGAGAGCTTTTCAAGAGTTAGGAATAAATGATGTGGCATTGGTTGGATTAGCGAAACGATTAGAAGAGGTATATCTACCAAATACTTCGGAGCCAATAATATTTCCACGTCATAGTGAAGCGCTCTATCTATTTCAACGCATCCGGGATGAAGCGCATAGATTTGCGATTACCTTTCATAGAAGCAAGAGATCAAAGATGATGTTGGAGTCACTTCTAGATGAGGTTCCAGGGCTTGGGCAAAGCCGCAGTAGATCACTTTTGGAAAGTTTTGGATCAGTTACAGCTATACGAAAAGCTTCAATTGCTGAGTTGGCGGCGGTACCTGGGATTGGTGAAAAAATGGCACAAAGCATATTCCAGATGCTAGAAACAGCCTTTGTAACCCAAGGTGTAGATCTGCAAACAGGTGAGATTTTAGATGCTTGACAGATCCAGCATGATGTCATCATGAAGAGTGATACCGAACTTTTAATCATCACCGGCATGAGTGGTGCTGGGCGATCAACTGTTGCGCACTCACTTGAAGATTTAGGTTGGTATGTAGTTGATAACCTCCCGCCAGCCTTGTTAGCCAATTTAATTGATTTAGTTGAAGGATCGGTAAAGCAGATAGCGGTCGTTATCGATGTACGTGGCCGAGCATTTTTTGATGATCTAACCCGATCTTTGGCTGAAATTGGCGAACAAGGAGTTGGTCGTAAGATTTTGTTTGTTGATGCCAGCGATGAGGCATTAGTAAGACGGTTTGAATCAACTAGAAGACCTCATCCATTACAAGCTACTGATCGCATATTAGATGGAATTGAAAAGGAGCGATCTCGCTTGCGTGAAATACGCGAGAGCGCAGATTTGATTATTGACTCCTCCTCTCTAAACATTCATCAACTTGAGAAGAAGATAGCTGATTACTTCCATGAGGATAACTCCGTTGATCTGCAGGTCAATATCCTCTCCTTTGGCTACAAATATGGAATTCCAGTAGATGCCGATCTAGTTGTTGATTGTCGCTTCATTTCCAATCCACATTGGAATCCTGAGTTAAGACCGATGTCTGGTTTGGATAAACCAGTTAGTGATGCAGTCTTGGGCTCGGCAAATGTTCAGGAGTTCCTGACTCGTTATCAATCACTCTTTGAAACGATGGCTACTGGTTTTATCGAAGAGGGTAGAAAGTACCTAACCCTGGCTATTGGATGCACCGGTGGTAAGCATCGATCAGTTGCAATTACGCAGGAGTTAAATTTGCGCCTAACATCAGGTAAATCGATGCCGGGCAAGCGCATACAAAGCAAAGCCTTGCATCGCGATCTAGGTAGAGAGACTTAATCTTGCCACTAACAAATCAAAAGGTTGTTTGTTTAGGTGGTGGGCACGGACTAGCTGCAACATTATCTGCAATGCGAGATCTAACAAATGAGGTTACTGCAATTGTGACTGTCGCAGATAATGGCGGATCCTCGGGCAGATTACGAAGTGAGTTCAACTCACTTCCACCCGGTGATTTGCGAATGGCACTTGCCGCTCTTTGCAGTGATGATGATTGGGGCAGGAGTTGGGCAGAAATAATGCAGTATCGGTTCACCAGTGAAGGTCCAATGGATAACCATGCAATTGGAAATTTACTGCTCACCGCTTTGTGGGATAGAGATGGCGATCCAGTAAAAGGTTTAGCTCGAGTTGGCGATTTGTTGCAAGTAGTGGGAAGAGTTTTACCAATGGCCCTTGAGCCGTTGGATATCGAAGCTATATTCAATCAAAAAGGTGAGATAAAAACTGTTCAAGGACAGATAGAGGTTGCAGCAGCTAGAGGTGAGGTTTCTGAGCTTCGCATAATTCCATCTAAACCAAAGGCAACACCAGAGGCCATTGCTGCATTAAATGAGGCTGATTGGATCACTGTAGGTCCTGGCTCTTGGCTTTCAAGTGTGATGCCACATTTTCTTTTAGAGGAGCAAGCTGATGCGATCAACAGTGCAAAAGCTAAGAAGATTTTGATCTTTAATCTGCCAGATCCAACAACAACAGAGGAGTATGCAGATTTGTCTTTAACCGACCATTTAGAATTTGTGTTAAAGCATCTGCCAAATTTAAAATTTGATTACGCACTAGTCGATCAAGGCATAGATACCAATAACTCAGGATTTGAAAGATTAGTAGAGTCCTGCGGTGGTGAGGTTGTTTCCTTTGACTTAGCAGATAATGAACAAAGATTCCACCATGATCCGAAGAAATTATCTTTAGCTATCGGCCACATTTTGCAAGAGAATCTGCTTAGATAATCTCATGGCGATGACTGAAGCGGTTAAGGATGAGCTGAGCAGACTCTCCGTAACAAAACCATGTTGCCGCAAAGCAGAGGTTTCTGCGTTATTGCGTTTTGCCGGAGGTTTGCACATCACTGGCGGAAAGATAAATATTGAGGTTGAGCTAGATACTGCGCAAGTTGCCCGCAGATTACGTAAAGATATCGCAGAGGTTTTCGGTCATGAAAGTGAGCTATCAGTTGTTTCAGCTAGCGGGATTCGTAAAGGAAGCCGATACATCGTTCGGGTACTTGCTGATGGTGATGCACTTGCCAGACAAACAGGATTAGTTGATTCAAACAATCGACCTATTAGAGGTTTGCCACCCCAAGTAGTTTCCGCCGCAATTTGTGATTCAGAGGCGGCATGGCGAGGTGCCTTTCTTGCTCATGGCTCACTAACTGAACCTGGCAGATCATCAGCTCTTGAGATTACCTGCCCAGGACCAGAAGCAGCACTTGCTCTAGTAGGAGCTGCGCGCCGGTTAGGTATTACTGCAAAGGCGCGAGAGGTGAGAAATGTTGATCGAGTTGTCATTCGTGATGGCGATGCGATCGGTGCACTGCTTACTCGATTAGGTGCTCATGAAACAGTTCTAGCATGGGAGGAGCGCAGAATGCGTCGTGAAGTTCGCGCAACTGCAAATCGATTAGCAAACTTTGATGATGCAAATCTACGCAGATCAGCACGTGCTGCAGTTGCAGCATCTGCACGTGTGCAAAGAGCGATGGAGATTCTTGGCCCAGCAATTCCTATCCATCTAAAAGAGGCGGGGGAGTTACGGGTAAATCATGGGCAAGCCAGTTTGGAAGAGCTGGGTTCATTGGCTTCACCGCCAATGACTAAAGATGCCATAGCTGGGCGAATAAGAAGATTGTTGGCGATGGCTGATAAGCGAGCACGAGATCTTGGAATACCAGATACAGAAGCGAGCGTTAGTCCAGATCTACTGAATTAACTCAGCTCCTTCTGGCTGATAAGATTGCCTCTTCACAATGCGGTGAATTAAAGTTCATCATTTTTCATTAAGTAATTAAATGGGGTATTAGATGTTAAAAGTAGGTATTAATGGATTTGGTCGAATCGGTCGCAATTTTCTTCGTGCATCCCTGGATGCAAAGGCTAACTTTGAAATTGTTGGAATTAATGATCTGACAGATAACGCGACCCTTGCCCATCTTTTAAAGTATGACTCAATTCTTGGCAGATTAGGAAGGCCAGTCTCCTTCACCGAAACATCAATTACAGTTGATGGTAAAAACATATCGATAAGCGCAGAGCGGGATCCAGCAAATATTCCTTGGGCGAAGATGGGCGTAGATGTTGTTGTTGAATCAACCGGTATCTTCACAAAAGCTGCAGATGCTCAAAAGCACATTGATGCCGGCGCCAAAAAAGTAATTATTTCAGCACCAGCAAGTGATGAAGACATCACAATTGTGCTTGGCGTCAACCATGAAAATTACGATCCTGCAAAACACCATATTATTTCAAATGCATCCTGCACTACTAACTGTTTAGCACCGATGGCAAAGGTTTTAAATGATGAGTTTGGAATAGTCCGTGGCTTAATGACAACTATTCATGCATATACAAATGATCAGGTTATTTTGGATTTTCCTCATAAGGATCTACGACGATCACGAGCAGCAGCCTTATCAATAATCCCAACATCGACTGGCGCAGCTAAGGCGATCTCATTGGTGATCCCAGAACTAAAAGGTAAGTTAGATGGTTTTGCTATGCGCGTCCCAGTTCCAACTGGTTCGGCAACTGATCTGACAGTTGAGTTGGCGAAAGAGGCAACTGTTGAACAAATCAATGCCGCCATGAAGAGAGCTAGCGAAGGATCTCTAAAAGGTTATTTAACCTATACATCTGATCCCATCGTCTCTGCCGATATTGTTACTGACCCCGCATCTTGTATCTTTGATTCTGGCTTAACTAAGGTGATCGGTACCCAAGTAAAAGTTGTTGGTTGGTATGACAATGAGTGGGGCTACTCAAACCGATTGGTTGATCTAATTCAATATATTGGAAAATCACTTTAAATCTTAATGAGCGTAAAAGATCTCAATGATTTAAATTTAAACTCCGCAAGAGTGATCTTGAGGTGTGATTTAAATGTTCCAATTAAAAATGGAGAGATAGTAGATGATGGTCGAATTGTGGCCTCGCTTCCAACAATCAAGAGGTTGTTAGCTGCGAATTGTTCAATTGTGATCATCGCTCATTTAGGTCGGCCTAAAGGAGTCGCTTCAGCAGAATTTTCACTGGCTCCGGTTGCAAAGAGATTATCAAAATTACTTGATACGCCAGTTAATTTCAATGGTGAAATTCGTGGTCAGGCAGAGAATGCTAGAAGCTTAAAAGCCAAAGATATTCTGCTACTTGAAAATATCAGATTTGAAGAGGCAGAAACTAGCAAGGATGAAAAGCTTCGCGAGGCACTGGCTAAAGAGTTAAGTACATATGGTGACCTTTACATTGGTGATGGATTTGGTGCTGTGCACCGAAAACATGCATCGGTATATGAATTAGCAAAACTCTTACCAAGCGCTGCAGGTGATCTCGTTTCAGCTGAGATAAAGGTGCTTGAAAGATTAACAGATCAACCTGCACGCCCATATGGCGTGGTTCTTGGTGGCGCTAAGGTTTCAGACAAGATTGCGGTTATTTCAAATCTTTTAGATAAAGTTGATTTAATTGCAATTGGTGGTGGAATGGTTTTTACCTTCTTAGCAGCGCAAGGAAGGGAGATTGGAAAATCTCTAGTTGAACCTGATCTATTCCCCGTTGTTAGCGAACTCCTTGAACGGGCTAAATCTTTGGGAGTAAAGATCCTTCTTCCAACCGATATCTTTGTGGGTGCTGAATTCTCCGATAAAGCGGCTGCTACCTTGGTACCTATAGATGCCATCCCAGCAGATCAGATGGGATTAGATATTGGCGAGAAGAGTGCGCAGGAGTTTGCCCAGGAGATTGTTAAATGTAAAACTATTTTCTGGAATGGGCCTATGGGAGTTTTTGAGTTTGCCAACTTCGCAAATGGAACCAAGGTGATTGCGCAGGCATTAACAGAGGTTTCTGGTTTATCAGTTGTCGGTGGTGGCGACTCGGCCTCGGCGGTTCGACAATTAGGCTTCAAAGAGGCCTCCTTTGGTTATATTTCAACTGGTGGTGGTGCCTCACTTGAGTACTTAGAAGGTAAAGAGCTACCAGGCCTAGTTGCGTTAAGTCAGGGGAGAGATGCGTAAACCATTAATTGTGGGTAATTGGAAGATGAATTTGAACCATCTCGAAGCCATTGCCGTCACACAGAAGTTGGCTTACTCCTTGGAAGATCGCGATCATGATGCGGTTGAAGTTGTTGTGTTACCACCATTTACCGATTTACGTTCTATTCAAACATTAGTTGACGGGGATCGCTTGCGACTGACATACGGAGCTCAAGATATCTCTGCAGCCCCTTCTGGCGCTTACACAGGTGAGATCTCTGGCTCGATGTTGGCAAAGATTGGTTGCACCTATGTTGTTATTGGTCATAGCGAACGACGCGCAAATCATAACGAGAATGATTTACTGATTAACAGCAAAATCAAAGCTGCGTTAGCTAATGAGCTTAAACCGATTCTTTGTATTGGCGAGGAGTTAACAATTCGCGAATCTGGGGAGCAGATTAATCATGTTTTGAATCAACTTCGTGGCGCATTAAAAGGTTTCCATAAACCAGATCTAAAAAAGATCACGATTGCATATGAACCAGTATGGGCAATTGGTACTGGTAAGACTGCGACTCCTGAGGATGCTCAGGAGGTTTGTGGGGCGATAAGAAATGAGCTCCGAAAAATAGGTAGTGATGAGATCGCAGATAATTGCCGAATTCTTTATGGTGGCTCGGTAAAATCAATCAATATTCTCGAGATAATGCGAGAGGATGATGTAGATGGTGCTTTAGTTGGTGGCGCCTCGCTTGATCCTGAGGAGTTTGCCCGAATCTGTAAGTTCCATCGCGTTCAAAGTATGCCAAAGGTCAGTTAGATCGAGCATTAATGGGGTCAACAGCCTTTAGATCTAGTATCCTTCTCAACCTAGGTAATCAAGTAAATCTCAATATATTGCGAAGGTGAGTAAATGGAATTAGGTCTGTCAATTCTGCTGATTCTTACTAGCGTGCTGATGATCGTTTTGGTTCTTCTGCACAAGGGAAAAGGTTCAGGCCTGTCTGACCTCTTCGGTGGTGGCGTATCTTCATCCTATGGAGGCTCATCAGTAGTAGAGAAGAACTTGGATCGCATAACAATTGTGGTTGGTGGCTTATGGCTGGCAACAGCGATCGCATTAAGTTTATTGTTAAAGTAATTTAAATCCGCTAAAGGTAACAAGGGAGTAACGATGGCTGGTGGAAGTGCAATAAGAGGATCGCGCGTTGGTGCTGGCCCAATGGGCGAGGCAGAACGTGGCGAGGCAATTGCACGTTTTCGCATCTCTTACTGGTGCGCAAATGGTCATGAGACCAAACCCTCCTTTGCTGAAGATGGCACAGTTGAAATTCCGGCAGAATGGGATTGTCCTAGATGCGGCTTTCCAGCTGGTAGAGACAAGAACAAACCACCGCTGCCGGTAAAAAATGAGCCTTATAAAACTCACTTAGCTTATGTAAAGGAAAGACGCACCGAGGCTGAAGCCACCAAGATTCTAGAAAATGCCATTAAAAAAATGCAAGGCGATGATTAATTAATTTTCTTCAAAAGATCAATTAATTTACTAGTACCTATCTGCCCTTTTTTTAAGTGAATCTGCAAAAATGGATAATCTCGACGCCTAAGTGCCGCCGCATCACCAATGGCCTGGGCCATAATTAAATCCTTAAATGTTAATCCCGCACCAGGGATTGGTAACTCCAAATCATCTGCAGATGTAATTTGAATAAATGCGCCATTAGGGTTACCACCTTTATGAAACTGACCAGTTGAATGTAAAAAACGTGGTCCCCAGCCAAAGGTTGCGGCTGTCCCAGTAATATCAGTAATCAGGTGATTGATTTGCGTTACTAAATCATTGTTGTTGCGGGTCAGGTATGCCATTACTGCGAAGTAACCACACTTGACCTCTAAAAAACTAGACAGAGATCTTACATCTCTATTTGAATAAATTTGGAAATCATCATCTTCAAAAACCTTTAGATCCTCTGGATAGGAGAAGTTACCTTTTTCAATAATCGCATTGGTCTGCTCCTTCGCCTCTGTGACATTTGGTTGATTAAACGGATCTACCTTTAGCAGGTATGAGAGAAGAGCTGTGACCCACTCCCACAAGATAAACTGTGCACCGAGATCAGCTTCTATAACCAAGTCATAATCACCAGGTGCAAAACTAATACTGGTTCCAAATTTCACTTGTTCAGTTGATTGATTGATGATCGGTAATTTACCCTTGCCATCCTTGCCAGTTGACTCTGCGATAAGTTGCTCGAGCCAATCTTCAACTCCGGGCAGGATGGATTGAATGTTGGTAAATGTTACAAATTGAGATGGGGATTGATAGATTGCAGCGGCAATTATCGCAGCAGGGGATTGCTCGCCTACAAAGAGTTTTGATGCAACAAGTGCATCATCAAGCAGTGAGCTCACATCTATGCCGATTAATGCTGCGGGAAGTAAACCATATGCACTAAGTGCGCTAAATCGTCCACCAACTTTAGGATCTGCGTTTACAACTTTGTATCCTTTAGATCGTCCATCAAAATCCAATGTTGAACCAGGATCTGTAACAATTACAAAATGATCTGCTGGGTTCAGGTTGGCTGATGAGAATTTATCTTCAAAGTAAGCCATCTGGGATCGAGTCTCAATAGTTGAACCAGATTTAGATGCGATGACAATTAAGGTTGAAGCGAGATCCTTAGGTGTTGCATTAGAGATCTGAGTTGGATCAGTTGAATCTAATATGGTTAAGCTTTTCTTATAAGTATTTGCAATCACCTCTGGTGCCAAAGATGATCCACCCATTCCACACAAAATAACTTGAGTTAACGAGCGACTACGTGCCCACGCAGAAATTGCATCCAATTGAGGCAACAACTCGCGAGAGCTGGATGGTAGATCAACCCAATTTAATCGAACCATCGCCTCAGCAATGGCTTCATCCCCCCAGATCGTTGGATCTTTTCTAGAAATTCGCTCGGAGATTCCAATTAACTCTTTAAGTATCTTTGGATCGATCTGATCCAACAATTTACCGCTTATCCTCATCTATCTTCCTGCAATAACTCGAACCGATTCAATCAATTCAAACCAGGCCGCTTCAAACTTGCCCACACCATCAATCTCTAGGAAATTAGTAACTTTATCGAGATCTATTCCAGAGAGTGCTATCTTTGCCATAATACTTTTAGCATTTTGGTAATTTGAAGAGATCGTATCGCCAACAAAAATACCATTTTGTAAAACCTGATTTAAAGTTGCTTCTGGCATTGTATTGACACAATTGGGTGCGATAAGTTGCATAACGTAGCGCGTGGGATCATAGGCCGGATCTTTGACGCCAGTTGATGCCCATAACGGACGTTGCAAATTTGCGCCATTGCTTTGAAGTGATTTCCATGTAGAAGAGAGAGTAAATTCAGTGAAGTATTGATAAGCCAAAACCGCATTTGCAATCGCTGCTGTACCTCTAAGCGGTGAATCACCTGGGAGTAACTTATCAACCTCGGTATCGATTCGACTTATGAAAAATGAGGCGACTGAGAAAATTTTACTTAAATCCAAACCCGCATCATCTGCGATCTTCAATCCAGCCGCGTAAGCATCAAGTACCTCTCGGTATCGTGGAAGTGAGAAGATTAAAGTTACATTCACACTAATTCCCATTCCAATCAGCG
Source organism: uncultured Candidatus Nanopelagicus sp. (assembly GCA_964628535.1). GTDB lineage: Bacteria > Actinomycetota > Actinomycetes > Nanopelagicales > Nanopelagicaceae > Nanopelagicus. Next base: position 24,421 of record CAZVNE010000014.1, read on the forward strand.
CTGATATAGCCGGTAATCCCTCTTTTGTTGCAGGCACCTTGATCAGCAAATTTTCTTTATTTATCTCCTTCCACAGTAAAGCACCTTGATCAATAGTGGCTTTAGTGTCACGGGCAAATCGCGGATCTACCTCAATTGAAACCCGACCATCCTCACCCTTGGACTCACTATAAAGATTTGAAAAGAGATCACAAGCTTTTGATACATCATCGCAGGTTAAGGTAGAGATGATTTCATCAGTTGATTTGTCACTTATGGATTTAATGTTACTCACATAAAGATCTGAGTTGCTTATCGCGTTATTGAAGATACTGGGATTAGTAGTTACGCCCCGAATCACCCTCTGCTCAATCAAATCTTTAAGAGAGCCATTGACTAATCTCTCTCTTGATAGATCATCCAGCCAAATAGAAACTCCAGCGGCTTGAATTTGTTGTGCAATATTGCTCATCGTTTACTAATCCTTTACTAATCTTTAAGCTGCGTCTTCTTGATTGACTCCATGGCGCAGTCGACAATTTTTTCGGCAGTAAAGCCATACTCTTTGAATAAGCGTTTAGCATCAGCCGATGCACCGAAATGTTCAAGGGCAACAGCGACACCAGCATCTCCAATTATTTTGTACCAAGGCATCGCTACTCCTGCCTCAACACTTACTCGAGCTTTAACCGCTTTAGGCAGTACTGACTCTTGATATTCGGGGCTTTGTTCAGCAAACCACTCAAGGCACGGGGCGCTAACAACTCTTGAGTTAACTCCAGAACTTAACAACTGATCCTGGGCTTGTAGGGCTAGGTGCACCTCGGAACCAGTCGCAATTAAAATTACGGAGAAATTAGAGGATGTATCTGAGAGAACATACGCTCCTTTTGCAACACCTTCGGCAGATTTGTATTTGTTCCGATCAATTACAGGAAGGTTTTGTCTTGACAGAGCTAAACCTACTGGCAGTGATCTGGCAATAATTTCTCGCCAAGAAATACTCACCTCATTTGCATCTGCAGGTCGAACAATTGATAAGCCAGGAATTGCACGGAGCGCAGCTAAATGTTCAACTGGTTGATGAGTTGGACCATCCTCACCTAAACCAATTGAGTCATGACTCCAAACATAGGTCACCGGCAACTTCATTAATGCTGACAATCTAACCGCACCGCGCATGTAATCACTGAAAACTAAAAATGTACCAGCGTAAGGTTTAGCCATTCCATGTAAAGCAATGCCGTTGAGAATTGCGCCCATGGCATGTTCACGAATACCAAAGTGAATTATCCGACCATAAGGATTTGCATCCTTCATCGAACTAGTCTTTGGTAGGAAGGAGCCACCACCTGCAATAGTGGTGTTATTGCTACCGGCTAAATCAGCAGAACCACCCCAAAATTCAGGTAGCACTTTGGCAATCTCTTGAATTACCAACCCTGAGGCTGCCCTAGTGGCAATATCCTTTTCAGTGCCGAACTGCGGAAAATTAGCAGCCCAATCCTTTGGTAATCTCTTATCGCGTATTCGTTCCAGTAATGCATTTTTACTTGGATTATCAATTTGCCACTGTTTAAACTTCAAATCCCATGCTTGGTAAGCGCTTGCTCCGCGATCCCTTACCTTTCGCGTATGTTCAATTACTGCTTCAGAAACAGCAAAGCTCTCATCTGGATTCAAACCAAGAACTACTTTTGTTGCAGCAACCTCTTCAGCACCTAAGGCTGATCCGTGAGACTCTGCAGTTCCTTGCGCCTTTGGTGCCGGCCAAGCAATAACCGAGTGCAATCTAATTAAAACAGGTCTGATCTTCTCGGACAAAGCTTGATCCATCGCGCTCTCTAACATCTCGCGATCAACATCTCCATCTGATTTAGCATCTACTTCAATAACATGCCAGCCATATGATCTATATCGATCCGAAACATTCTCATTAAATGCGACATGAGTATCACCCTCAATTGAGATTCGATTGTCATCGTAGATAAGCTTTAAATTGCCTAACTCTTGTAACCCTGCGAGAGAGGAGGCTTCGGCGCTAACGCCTTCCTGTAAATCGCCATCAGAACAGATAACCCAAATATTATGATCAAAAACATCTGTTTTATTCTCTGGATCCAACAATCCTTTTTCATATCGGGCGGCCATCGCCATACCAACCGCATTTGCAACACCTTGGCCTAACGGACCAGTTGTTGTCTCAACACCAACAGTATGTCCATATTCAGGATGCCCCGGTGTAGCTGCGTTGAAGGTTCTGAAACTTTGTAAATCAGATAACTCAATACCATAACCAGCGAGAAACAATTGAATATACAAGGTTAAGGAGGAGTGGCCACAGGAGAGAATAAATCTATCTCTTGCTATCCAGTTTGGGTTTTTTGGATCATGTTTCAAAATTCGTTGGAATAAGGTGTAGGCAACAGGCGCCAACGACATAGCAGTGCCTGGGTGGCCGTTGCCAACTTTCTGTACGGCATCCATTGCAAGTGCGCGGCTAATTCGAACCGCATCATCATCAAGTGTGCTCCAGGTAGGTCTTGATTGGATCATGATCGCACTCCCTTTAGTAACTTAATATTCGCTGTTTTAAACAAGCTCCACACCGCTATCCATGTAAGGGTTGATCCCAAAAGATGGAAACCAACCAAAAGTTCAGGTAGGCCGTTGAAGTACTGTACATAGCCAATTCCGCCTTGAAAGAGAATTACTAGCAGTAAAATGTTATTGCGTGTGTAAATTAACCCCTTATTTTTTCGATTAAACAGCCACATGATCAAAGTTATAACAGAAAGAACAATTACAAACTCGGCATGGAGTACTGAGACTAGTTGCGGATCAAATCCAAAGCGAACGGTTTCATCATCTCCGGCATGTGGACCGCTTCCGGTAACAATTGTGCCAATAATCAAAATAATTGCTGTCACAATTACTTGAGATCGCAGCAGGATAGCGGTATTTGCATCAACGGATTGCGTTTGTATGCCAACCATTGCAAATCTCAATGATGCTGCGCCAGAAATCAGTAACATTGAGAGGAGTAAATGCAGAGCAACGGTTGCGGGATGAAGCTGCGTTAGCACAGTAATTCCACCTAAGATACCTTGTCCGAAAATACCTAGAATTTGCCCTATAGCGAGTGATCGAATCTCACTTCGATTTTTTAAACTCTTACTAACCTTGACCGCAATAAATACAGCTATTAGTGCCACAAGAAGTAATGCGAAAGTTAGCAATCTATTCCCAAATTCAATCCAAGCATGCAACTGACCTTCAGCTTGATTCGGAACAGGTGTATATGAACCTGGTGTGCACTCAGGCCAGGTAGGACACCCAAGGCCAGAGCCGGTCAATCGAACAGCACCACCAGTTACGACAAGGGCTGATTGCAAAATAAGTAGCAAGGTGAAGATTCGACCCTTGATTGATTTTCGGTTAAGGATCATGTTTTAAGCCTATTAGGTAGTG
>CAZVNE010000015.1:0-26398 GCA_964628535.1 uncultured Candidatus Nanopelagicus sp.
TACTGGCCCTTGCTGTAATTGATGACATCGGTGCAATCTTGATTATTGCACTGGTTTATTCGGATGGCATCATAATTAATTGGTTGATAGCAGCTGCCGCTGTTGTGGCCTTTATCTTTTTGATAAAAAAATTAAATGTGCAATCAACTTTTGTCTATGTATTAATTGGTGTAATTCTCTGGTTTACCTTGTACAAAACTGGAGTTCACCCAACACTTGCTGGTGTAATTCTTGGCTTAATGACACCAAATACGCCAAAGATCGCGGGTGGCTCAGAATCAGTTATCGAATGGCTAGAGGATAGGTTTCATCCGGCAAGCTCATTTTTTGTAGTTCCATTATTTGCATTTGCAAATACAGGTGTTGAAATAAATGTAGAAACTTTAAATCTTGCAAGCTCATCACTGGTTGCTTGGGGTATTTTCTTTGGACTAGTCGTCGGTAAGCCATTGGGTATTTTGTTCTCAACTGTCATTGCAGGTAGATTAAAGATCGCCGATATTCCAGATGGTGCAAGCAAATCTATGGTGACAGCTGCTGGCAGTGCTGCCGGAATTGGATTTACAGTTGCAATATTTATCGCTCAAATTGCATTTGATGATCGACAAACTCAGGATATCGCGGTAATTGCCGTAATTGTTGCCTCAGTTGTCAGTGCGATGATTTCATGGGTGATGTTTAAGGTATTTTCAAAGCGCTGATTCTTTAAGATTGAGTTTTTAAGGCATACTAACCCTCTAATATACTTAGGAGCGTAAATGTCAGATTCATCCGCTAAATGTCCAGTTGTTCATGGTTCGCAAACGAAAGCTTTTGATGGCGAAAAGCATTGGTGGCCAAATGCGCTTAATCTAGATATTTTACATCAGCATGATACGAAGAGCAATCCACTTGGTCGAGATTTTAATTACCACGAGGAGTTAAAGAAGTTAGATGTAGCAGCTCTTAAAAAGGATTTACATGCTTTTATGACAGATAGCCAAGATTGGTGGCCAGCTGATTGGGGTCACTACGGCGGATTAATGATCAGACTTTCTTGGCACGCTGCCGGTACATACCGTACAACCGATGGTCGAGGTGGTGGTGGAACGGGTGATCAACGCTTTGCGCCTCTTAACTCTTGGCCAGATAATACAAATTTAGATAAGGCTCGCAGATTATTGTGGCCAATTAAGAAGAAGTATGGCAATCAAGTTAGCTGGGCAGATCTATTAGTTCTTGCCGGAACGATTGCTTATGAATCAATGGGATTAAAGACCTATGGCTTTGGATTTGGCCGTGAAGATATTTGGCAGCCACCAATTGATATTTACTGGGGTGCGGAAAAAGAGTGGCTAGCACCAAGTAATTCAAGGTATGAGAATTTAGATGATGCCAGCACAATGGAGAATCCACTTGCAGCAGTTCAAATGGGATTAATCTATGTAAATCCAGAGGGTGTTAATGGCGTTCCAGATCCAATTAAATCCGCAGCTCATGTGCGTGAAACATTTGCCAGAATGGCGATGAATGATGAAGAGACGGTTGCACTGACCGCTGGCGGTCACACTGTGGGTAAGGCGCACGGAAATGGTAAAGCAACAAATCTTGGACCAGAGCCAGAGGGTGCAGATATTTCTGAGCAAGGTTTAGGTTGGAACAATCACAAGACGCGTAGCGTTGGTCGAGACACCGTTACCAGCGGAATTGAGGGTGCTTGGACAACTCATCCAACCAAGTGGGATAGCGGATACTTTGATTTACTATTTAAATATGAGTGGCAATTAAAGAAATCACCAGCTGGTGCAAATCAGTGGGAGCCAATTGATATTGCAGAGGCGGATAAGCCGGTAGATGTAGAGGATTCATCAATTCGCTACAACCCAATTATGACCGATGCAGATATGGCGATGATTAAAGATCCAATTTATCTAGAGATCTCAAAGCGCTTCCATAAAGATCCAGCCTATTTCAGCGAGGTCTTTGCGCGTGCTTGGTTTAAATTAACCCACAGAGATTTAGGGCCTAAAGTTCGCTACGTTGGCCCAGATGTTCCGAAAGAGGATTTAATTTGGCAAGATCCAATTGCACCTGGCTCAAGCAATTACAAAGTTGAAGAGGTAAAAGCAAAGATCGCAGCAAGTGGTGTTTCTGATTCAGATTTAATCGCAACTGCTTGGGATAGCGCTCGCACATTTCGTCACTCTGATTTACGTGGCGGTGCAAATGGTGCACGAATTCGCTTAGCACCGCAGAAGGATTGGCAAGGCAATGAGCCAGAACGCCTTTCTCGAGTATTACAAGCACTCGAGCCAATTGCAAAGGAAAGTGGTGCCAGTATTGCCGATGTAATTGTGCTTGCGGGAAATGTTGCACTTGAAAAGGCTGCAAAAGCGGCAGGTGTCGATGTCAAGATCTCATTTACACCAGGGCGTGGCGATGCAACCTCCGAACAGACAGATATCGAATCTTTTGAACCTCTTGAGCCAATTCATGATGGCTTCCGCAACTGGTTGAAGAAGGATTATGTTGTCAGTTCCGAGGAGTTGTTATTAGATCGTGCCCAATTGATGGGATTAACAGCACCTGAGATGACAGTTTTAATAGGTGGCATGCGTGTGCTCGGTACTAACTATGGTGGGACCAAGCATGGTGTATTTACATCAAATGTCGGCGCATTAAGTACTGACTTCTTCACAACATTGACTGATATGAAATATATCTGGGAGCCAACTGACTCTGGTATTTACAACATCAGAGATCGCAGCACTGGAGAAGTAACATATACCGCTACCCGTGTTGATTTGGTATTTGGTTCAAACTCTGTTTTGCGTGCATACGCTGAGGTATACGCCCAAGATGACAATAAAGGAAAGTTTGTAACTGACTTTATTGCCGCCTGGAACAAGGTTATGAATGCGGACTGCTTTGATCTAGTTGGTCAGAAAAAATAATTATCTCAGTGCTTTAAATCTGTAGATTTTATTTTTCTCACCAACAAGGTTGATCCAAGAATTGAAATTACGACGGCTATCAGTAATCCATTAAATTGGTCTGACGTGATTACACCCTCTTTAAAAGCCAAGCTACCGAGAACAAATGAGAACTCGCCAATTTGACTGATACCCACTCCAAGTTGAATTGGTCTAACCCTTAAGCCACTGACCTTTACTAGAAGTGCAGTTGGCAAAGTTTTAATAAGTACCAGTAAAATCAAAACAAGTAAGGCAAATTTCCATGATGTATCAAGTTGGTCAGGTTTGATCAATGAACCAATTACAACGAAAAATAGAACTGCAAATAGATCTTTAAATGGCAGGATAGCCTTCCTGACATCATCCGTATCCCTACTTTGATTAATCGCCAAGCCAGCAACGAAGCCAGCCAAGGCCATTGGAATCGCAAATACCACTGTACCTAGTGCTGCTAGAACTAAACCAATAGATACAGAGTAAATTAAAAATAGATCTTTCTCCCAGCGAACCTTTCGTAGAATAAATGGCAGGATCTTCGAAGAGATATAAGCAATTAGTGCAAAGCCAACTAAGCCACCTAATGCAATCGGCAGTGGTCGGTCACTATTTCCAAAGGTTGCCAAAATTACTGCCGCTATTGCAACACCAACAACATCCTGCATAACCGACCAACCCAGCATCGCTTCCTCAGTAATTGTGTCAGTCTTGCGACGTGGACTTCGCGTGATATTTACAATTACAACACTGGATGACATCGCAATACACAACGAGAGTAGTAAGGCGCCAAAAATTGGTACATCCAAATAGAGAAAGACTGGCGTTCCAATCAACATACCAATTCCAAGTTGCGTGGGCACACTCCAGAATAAGGATCGCTGCTCGCGGCTAATTCGTTTTAAATCAATCTCAATTCCTACTTCAAATAGGAGCAGCACAACACCAATATCGGCGAGCAGTGAAAGTTGATTTCCATCTGCAACAAAGCCTGGTGTAAATGGTGAAACTAATAAGCCAGTGAGCAAGTACCCAGCAACGGAAGGTAGGCCAATTCGACGAGCTCCGTAACCAAGTGTTGCAGCAGCAAGTAAAACAACTCCAACATCCAGCACTAAGGGCGCTGTATCGACAACCAAACTGGCCATTTACATTCCGTCCTTTTAAACTCTCTTTTAAATGATGGTTTAAGTCTACTTGGTTAAGTGTTTAACCAGCGCTTGCGTTCAGTTGCGGAGAACTTCTCAATTGCATAGCGCAGGGTGGTTCTAGGCATGTGTGCAACATTGGCCTTTAAGTAATTTCTTAGCAGTGGGCCATCCTTTTTACCTACCTCTCGAAGCGCCCAGCCAACCGCTTTATGTAACAGGTCATGATCATCTTCTAGTAGCAAATCTGCTATTTCCAAGGTTGGATCCATCTCTCCAATTCTCTGAAATGCAAAGGTAAAAATAATAGAGATCCGTCTTTCCCATAATTTCTTACTTTTAGCTAAACCTCGCAAGGTTGATAGATAGGATTTTTCATCAAGTAAGTACTTGCCCATCCGCACACCGGTCACATCAATTAAATCCCAATTATTTATATAACCAGCCTTTAATTGTCGGATATAAAAATCAAATAATTTCTTTTGAGTATTTCGGTTTTTGGCTTTTTCAAATTGTGCGACCAGAATCAGGAGACCGCAAAAGCGGACCTCGTGATAGATAGATTCAGTTAACTTCTTAATCTCCGGTAGGGATAAATCTCGATAATTTTTGGCGATAACCCTGGTCTGAGGAGCAACTACTCCTAAGAAAATATCACCCTCTGCATAATCACCAGCTCCGGTTTTAAAGAAGCGCTGTAAATCGGTAGCCTTACGGGAGTTGGCTAGGCGGCGAAGATCTGATACGACATCAGCCGCACTATTCATAACTCGATATTAGCAACTGCAAAGATTAAATTAACAGGAACAACGATCCTGCTCTGGAACTGAAGCTAGCGCCTCTTCAATATGTTGACCACAACCATCCCAGGTTGGCTTGCCACATCTAAAGCAGGTGACTTTTGAACACATTTTTAACTCCTTTGGGTGTCGATTTGCCAGAGTTGAGTATACCCCCTAGGGTATACTCATTGTCAAGGATTGGAGAAGGAATGGCAGCAAAGAAAATTACTCATGTGTTGTCAGATCAAGACCAAACTGAAGCTATTGCAAATAGAGTGAAGCGAGCACATGGCCAACTTGGTGCAGTTGTCAGAATGCTAGAGGAAGGCCGCAATTGCGAGGAGATCGTTACTCAGATGTCTGCGGTTTCAAAAGCGGTAAACACCGCTGCTTTTACCTTAATCTCTGCAAGCTTGAAGGAGTGCTTGGTTGATAATAAATCTAACTCTGAGGCTGTAACAACACAGCTACAAAAACTATTTTTAACACTAGCGTAAGGGGAATCTGGAATGAGAAAATTCGCTGTTTTGATAGCACTTTTAGCTGTAGTACTGACAGGCTGTTCTAATGGAAATGAGTCGACAATGGATCTAGATACTGCGGCTTTTGAAGCAAAGACGCAAGAGGCGGGTGTGGTGATTCTAGATGTTCGCACCAAAGCTGAGTTTAATGAAGGTCATATTGCTAACGCAATCAATATTAATGTTGAGAGCAGTGATTTTTTAAGTGAAATTGCTAAGTTAGATAAATCTAAGAGCTATGCAGTTTATTGCCGCAGTGGTCGCAGATCTGCCGATGCACTGGCCAAGATGAGCAATGAACAGTTCATTTCACTCTCGCATTTAAATGGTGGCGTTATCGATTGGACAAATGCTGGCCTGCCATTGGTAAGACCATAGTACTTTCAAGCAACTAAGGGAGTTATGAAAAGTAAAAGAGTTGTAATTGTAGGCGGTGTGGCTGGTGGTATGTCAGCGGCTACCCGGCTTCGACGCCTTGATAATGAGATCGAAATAATTGTCATTGAAAAAAGTGGACATGTTTCATATGCAAATTGTGGCTTGCCTTACTATGTAGGTGGAGTAATCGAAGAGGAGAAGTCACTTCTTTTGCAAACACCAGAATCACTCCATGCCCGGTTTAGATTAGATGTTCGCATCTCAAGTGAGGTTTTATCAATTAACCGAAAGCAAAAGTCGGTCACAATTAAAGAGCTAGCAACTGGTCGCGAGTATGTTCTAAGTTATGACAGATTAATTTTAAGTCCTGGTGCTTCACCAATCGTGCCACCTATTCCAGGGGTTGAACGAGCTTTAACCCTTCGCACAGTTGAAGATGTAGAACGAATTGTTACTCAGGTTAATCTAAAGCCAAAAAATGCTGTTGTTATTGGTGGCGGATTTATTGGGGTAGAGATAGCTGAAAATTTAATCCATCGCGGAATTGATACAAGTGTTGTAGAGGCGGCAAATCAGGTTTTAGCACCACTAGATCCTGAGATGGCTACTTTGGTTGCTAAAGAGATGCGATCACATGGAGTGAAGCTGCACCTGGGAACCAGTGCAAAGAGCATCACCGATAAATCTGTTGTTCTGGCAAATGGGGTTGAATTACCGGCAGATTTAATTATTTTGGCAATTGGTGTTCGCCCAGATGTCTCCTTGGCAAAGGTGGCGGGATTGAAGATCGGAACAAGAAATGGAATTACAGTTGACCGAAATAATTTAACAACTGATAAGAATATTTATGCAATTGGGGATGTTGCAGAAAAAACCGACTCCTTAGATGGTTCTGCCACATTGGTGCCACTTGCAAACATCGCAAATCGACATGGACGAGTGGTATCTGATCACATCGCCGGCCGAAAGGTTCGAGAAGTAAAGACAATCGGAACCGCCATAGTTAAGGTCTTTGATCTGATGATCGCAACAACTGGATGGAATGAGAAGCGGTTATCGCAGACAAAGCGCAAATATCAGGTTATTCATGCTCATCCAAACTCACATGCTGGTTACTATCCAGATTCAAAGCAGATGAGTTTAAAATTAATCTTTGATGCAAAATCTGGCGAAATACTTGGTGCTCAAGGTATTGGTATTGAGGGTGTAGATAAAAGAATCGATGTTATTGCAACCGCTATCCGGGGCGGTATTACTGCACCAGAGTTGGCGGATCTAGAGCTGGCGTATGCGCCACCATTTGGATCGGCAAAGGATCCAGTCAATATGCTGGGCTATATTGCTGAAAATATTCTCTCTGGTTTAACAAAAACTGCGCAATGGAGTCAGATCGCTGAGTATCAACAAATGGGTTACCAATTACTTGATGTCAGAGGTGCCAGCGAGGTAGCAAGAGGTGCGATCCCTGGCTTTGATAACTTGCCGGTTGATGAGATTCGCGAACGCAAAGCAGAGCTGATTAATAAAAACATTCTGGTTAGTTGTCAGGTAGGCGTGCGCGGTCATACTGCAACTATGTTACTAAAAGAGTTGGGTTTCAATGCAGTAAATCTAGATGGTGGTTACTTAACCTGGAGTAACTCACCAGCTGCTGAAAAAGTTTTGATTAATAACTAGTAAATAATTACTGAATACTCAAAAATAAGGAGATATGTATGTGCAGTAGAACCACTTGCCGTAAGTGCGGTAAGCCATCTTGGAGTGGCTGTGGCAGCCATATTGAAGAGGCGCTTCGAGGTGTACCAAAGAGCCAACGTTGCCAAGGGCATGCCAATGATCCAAAGGAGCCTAGCTTTTTTAGTAGATTGTTTGGTAAAAAGTAATTACTAAAGCCAGAGTTTTAGTCGGGCTGCAATTTGGATTGATTGCGCTCTTAGCACTAGTTCCTTCAATCAATCCAAACTGGGAGCTTGCTTGGGCTGGAAGTATTGCGATTGCCATGTACTTTTTGGCGATCTTAATCTTTGGTTTCGCCGCCGTGGCTTTACAACCATCCTTAAGAGTTAATCCAATTCCAAAGCCAGGTGCGCCTTTAATTACTCATGGGATTTATAAATACTTAAGGCACCCAATGTACTTTGCAGTCATGGTGATTGGAACTGGGCTTTTAATTCAAAAATTAAATCTAGTATCAATTCTTATTTGGCTAGCCTTAGGTGCAAATATGAGTCTTAAAGCGAGGTATGAGGATCAATTGTTGAGCGCTAATCATCTAACTGCGAAAAGTTATCAATCAAAGACACCAGACATCTTAGGCAAGCGCTTTGAATAATTATTTAATCATTCTTCGCACCTGGAGCACTCGCCGTTGGATTACGGCAGCCATCAGTGCAATTGTCACCGGGCTTGTTATTTCAATTCCAACAGCGGTTCTGGAGAATTCACTATTTGGTCGAGATATAGCGGTAACCGCTTGGTCAGTTCCAGTGATCGTCATAACATCAATCCTTTCTGGATTGCTTTTTGCAACATATATAAAAAATAACTCTGCCAATGTTGAAGATATCTCACTTAAAATCGGTACAGCCGGTGCCTTCTTCTCCTTTTTAGCCGTTGGTTGTCCGGTGTGTAACAAGATTGCTTTAATTGCGCTCGGCTATTCAGGAGCGATCAAGTACTTTGCGCCAGTTCAGCCATTTTTAGCTTTTGCAGGAGTTGCGATTTTGGCTTACGCCTTGATTAAGAGGTTAAATGGGGAAATCAAATGCAGTATTGCAATTAAGTAAGTAAATTAAAAAAGGGAGCGACAAGTGGCAACAAAAGATATAACAGGCAAAGAGTTTGAAGCATTAATTTCAAAACCTGGCACAGTTTTAATTGATTTCTGGGCAGCTTGGTGTGGTCCCTGTCGACAATTTGCGCCAATTTATGAAGCAGCCTCGATTAAGTATCCCGATATTACCTTTGCAAAGGTAGATACCGATGCTGAGCAACAGCTATCCGCAGCGGCAGGAATATCCTCGATTCCAACACTTATGATCTTCAGAGATGGCATTTTGATATTCAGCCAACCAGGAGCACTGCCAGCGCCTGCACTTGATGAAATAATTGGAAAGGTGCAAGAGTTAGATATGGATGATATTCGCAAGCAAATTGCTCAGGAGGAATCAAACTCTTCTGCCAGCTCTGAATCCAAATGATAATTATTTAGGTAATAAGATTTTCTTGTGGATTTAAAGGTTATAGATGCACCTGTTGATGCAGATCGCCTGCGGTCAATTCGCTTAAAGGCATTGCTAGATTCACCATCTGCATTTGGTGCTAATTATCAAATTGAATCTGAAAAGCCGATAAATTACTGGGAAAATTTATTAAGGATCTCTAATTGGTGTTTGGTTGTGGCTGACAATGAGGATGTTGGACTACTCGAGGTTAGTAAGGCAGATAATGATCGCAATGCCGATTGTTGGTTATCTAGTTGGTGGATTGATCAAAGATATCGGGGTAAAGGCATCTCAAAGGTGATGGTTGATTGGTTAGATTTACTTTGCAAGGAGAAGGGCTGGCACAAACAAGGCCTCGGTGTATGGCCAGAAAATAAAGGCGCAATCTCTGCCTATTTAAAGTTGGGTTTTATAAAGGCAGCAGCAGAGTTACCGAGTCGATCTAGGCCCGGTGAAATGTATTTACCAATGTATCGAAATCTGCCACTTTAAATAAGGAAAATCATAAGATAGCCACATGGCTAAAAAGGATGTGGATGCATATATTGCTGCCCAGGTAGAGCCACAACGTGGGTTGCTTAAGGAGATGCGCAAGATAATTCTTGAGATCGAACCAGGATTAAAGCAGGTTATCTCTTATGGAATTCCAGCCTTTAAATTAGATAAAGAGGTAGTTTGTGGAATAGCTGCTCGAAAAAAGGGCTGCTCCTTCTACCCATTTAGCGGCTCTGTGCTTGAAGCGCTCCGGGCAGATTTAAAGGATTTCCCTCAAACAAAAAGTGCACTTCACTTTGAGAAGCCTTTACCAAAAACTTTAGTGCGTAAATTAATGAATCAACGGCTAGTACAGATAATGGTTAAGGCAAAACGAAAATAGAGCTTTATCATTGAGCCATGCCCAAAGCTCCTAAAGGTAAGGCGGCCAAGAAAGGCGCACATCTGCCTTTAGTTGGCGAGGTTGATTTAGCTAAGTATGAAAAATTTGATCAGGAGTGGCGGCAGATTGGTTTAGCTGGACCAGCTCGACGAGCACTAGTTGATGCTAAGTTATACAAAATCTCTGATCTTCGAAGAATTTCTCTGCGGGATTTAGAGGAGCTGCATGGAATGGGAAAAAGTGCGATCGCTCGGATCAAGGTGATCATGGATGCTAAGAAAATTAAATTTCAGCCGTGAGAAAAAAAATCGCAAAGATATTTGATCCATTTATTAGGCGCAGAGCATGGATTAGAAAGGTCTTAGTAGCTAGCGCAGCAGCAGCTACCTCATGGATAATTGGCGACCAATTAATTCCAAACGGTGGTTTGGTTGCGGCGATTGTTTGTGCATTAAGTATTCGAATTTCAATATACAAATCGGTTCGCGAAGGTTTTGGTCAACTAATCGGAACTGCAATTGGTGCAAGTATTGCTTTGCTCACCGTGCACCTATTTAGCTTTGGTTTTATCGCTGTTGGTACAACTGTACTGCTCTGTTCAGTTGTAGCAAGAGCGCTTCGATTGGGTGAGGTTGCCTCGGTAAATGTTCCAGTAACGGCATTAATTGTTCTTGGTCCAGGGTTAAGTGAGAGCACCGCCCTGAATAGACTTTCATCAACCTTAATTGGTGCAATCATTGCTATTGCATTCTCTTACTTCTCACACGCTAAAACACCTGCTGGACGAACCATCGATCAAATTGCTCGAATTGGTAAAAAATCTGCTGATCTCTTAATTGAAATATCTGAAGGTTATGCCTCCTCATTTAATCAAAAACAGGCGGGTGCATGGTTGGTCAAGGCGAGATTGTTGGTGGAAGAAATCCCGGAGTTAAGGTCTCAAGCAATTGAAGCTCGCGAATATGCAAAATGGTCACCGCTATCTGAAGAGGAGCAAGCAGACTCCTTATACATAAATGGGGTTGCTGTTGAACACATGGTGGTTCAAGTCCGAACAATTGCCAGAAGAGTTTTTGATGCCAGTCAAGATAAGCAACGGGTTACAACTGTTGATAGAGCGATTGCTCATGCTTTATCGGCAACCAGCGTTGCGATCAGCGAAAAAATCGAATTAATTAAAGGACCAAATGATGATCATGATGATGGAGCAATTGCTAGAGAGTTACAGGTAGTTGCTGATAACTTAACTGAGGAGTTAATTTTAAGAAACCAACAGATTCCACGTGATCAATTTGTTCGGTGCATGTCATTGGTATCTGCTATTTCCATTATCGCCGCCTCACTTGATGAGTCCTCACCTGCACTTTTAAATGTAAAAACTCCAGAGGATCCAAGTTCACAGCCGATCATGGGTTATGCACCAATCACAAAAACTACAAAATTAAGTAGAAGAGTTTGGATTTCTGTGCGTAAATTTCTTAGGCGCTAAAGCAACGGTACCCTTCAGCCATGAGTATTGAAGAGATCGCAAAAGGGTATGAAGCTGCAACCCAAAAATTCCTTGATGCAGTTGCCACCTTTCCAGTTGCCAAGCTAGATGAGCCGAAAAAAGATGGCTGGAATGCTCGACAAATTATTCATCACCTGGCCGATAGCGAATCTCAAAGTTACGCCAGATTGCGCAGATTAATTGCAGAGCCAGGCGGTGTGATTCAAGGCTACGATGAGAATAAATGGGCAGCCTCTGAGGTACTGGGCTATAAAGATCTTCCGATTGAAAATTCACTAGCCTTATTTAAAGCTTCAAGAGAGGCATCGTTAATAATTGTTAAGCGGCTTACTCCCACACTATTAAACAACACTGGCATACACAGCGAATCCGGGGAGTACTCGATAAATAAATGGTTGACCAGCTATACCAATCACCCACAGGATCATGCAAGGCAATTACTAGCCGATTAATTCAGCGTTTCGATATTTACGTTGTGGATGTTGACAGGATGTTTTACTCATCTTTTCTGAGCAATTTACACAAAGCAAATTAATTGAGTTACAAGGAACATTTGGGCAGTCGTAGTATCTATATGCAGCGGCGTCACACTCTTCACAATTAGCAATCTTCTTAAAATCCTTACTAAACTCAATAGAGATTCGATCATCAAAGGTGTAAAGCGAGCCCTCCCAATGGCTTTTATCGGCAAATTTTTGACCATAGGTAAAGATGCCACCATCAATTTGATAAACCTCTTTAAAACCACGATTTTTCATAACTGCAGACAAAACTTCACAGCGAATTCCGCCAGTACAATAAGTAACGATTGCTCTCTCTTTTAGATGATCATACTTTCCACTCTCAATTTCACTTACAAAATCGCGAGATGATTCAACATTTGGCACAACCGCATTCTTAAATCTTCCAACCTTTGCTTCATAAGCATTTCGTCCATCAAAGAAAACGACATCTTCGCCACGCTCAGATACTAATTTATCTACTTCAAATGGTTTTAAATGAACACCGCCATCCACCACGCCATTTTCATCAACTTTAATCTCATCGGGATATCCAAATGCAACTAATTCAGGGCGAACCTTCACACTTAATTTTGGGAAATCCTGGCCGGTTCCATCAGACCATTTAAATTTAATCTTGTTAAAAGGCGCATAACTTTTACTCTCCTTTACATACTTCTTTAAATCACTCATATTTCCACCCAAAGTTCCGTTTATGCCATGGGGTGAAACAATTATTCGACCAGTTAAATTTAGAGATTTACAGAGATTTCGCTGCCAAACTTTGATAGCTTCAGGATCTTTTAGTGGCGTAAAGCCATAAAAAAGAATTACCTTCGCAAGATCCATGGCGTAATTTTAGAGGCTTGGTTTCAGGAGGGAGTGCCCCTTGATTACGCTCATCGCTCTGCAAATAGCCCATGGGATCACCCCAAAAAGGGTGATTAAAGGTTGTCGGATCCCCCTTTTTGGATCACCCTTTACGCATGGCTAAGGTGAAAAAGGGTGAAAAGGGTGAGGCTCCAACCGGGGTTCGGGATGTATCTGTTGATGCCTTAAATAACCTGGTTCAAGGTGGCGACTCACAATTAATCTTTGAATTGTTAATTGCAAATGCAAGACAGCTTGCCGCTACAGGCAAGGGGCAACAGTTAATAAAAATGGCCCCATATATGGGAGATGAATCGGTTAGCGGATTAGCCATCCGACGCGGCTTCGTAATGTTAGGACATATTGTTAATTTGGATTACAAAACTGCAGAGGCACTTGCTAATGAGCTGTGCATGGAGGAGAGAGATAATCCAGTATTTGATTTCCTAGAGAAGATTACACATTATGTATTTGCAATTTGTCGAGTGGCTCGAGGCGATCTAGATGGCGCACTGAGCGCAATCAAGGTGTCTCTGGAGTCTCCATTAATCACATCAGATCTTGGCGATAGCGACAAAATTAACTTAATCAGAATCCGTTGTGCAATTCTTATGGCACAGTCTGCAGAATCTGAAATTGAAGCAGAGTACGAAAGAGCTAAAAAGATCGCAGATAGAAGCGCTGAAAATGCGTACGGAGTGCATCTAATGGCAATTAAATCTATGGTGCTCTGCGAACATGGTGAGTACATCAAGGCTTATGACACTGCAAAATCAGCTCTTTACGCATCAGAAGCCAATGGCTATACCGGAATAACTGGTGCCTTGGACGCAAAGTTTGTGATGGCCCGCTGTCTATTTGCCTTCTCAAAGTTAGATCAAGCAAATGAGTTATTTGAAGAGATAAAGATTGAGGCATTAAAGAGTGGATTGCTACCTTGGTATGTTTTGGCTGAAGGTTCCATTATTCGAAATTTTGCAGCTCTGGCAAAGACACAAATTGCCTTAGAGCGCTGTCAAGAGCTAAGCAAATTTACTAATAATTTAGATGCCAAATTTGATTTAGGTTGGATGGTGGATATGACCGAACTCTATGTCCGCTTTAAAATGAAGGATCTGAGTCGAGTAAATGAGATTGCAAAACGAATTCCAAATATGTTTTTTGTAAAGCAAGTAGTGGATGCGATGGTATACACCGATGACAGAAAACCTAGAATTGAGGAGGTTTTGCAGCTTCCTGAGAAAACTGCAAGACAGCAAATTTATAAGTACCTTTATTTGAGTGAGTTCCCTGCCAGCGCCAGCAATAATCCAAAGAACCATATGCGACGAGCGCTTCAAATTGCTCAGGAAACCGGATCTCGCGAAATAATTGTTAGACAGGGTGGATCCCATCTAAATTTACTAATATCGCTATCAAGTGAGGAGCCATCTCTATTTCTAGAGGAGTTAAATAGAGATTGCCTGAAGAGAGTTGAGGTAGAAAGTGCCGCTTTTGAATCTAAAAATGAATCTTTAACCTCGCGTGAGCTTCAGGTTTTGAAGCAGTTATCTACTGGAAAAGCTATTGTGCAAATTGGGAAAGAGCTACACATATCGCAAAATACGATGAAAACTCACTTAAGAAATATCTACCGTAAATTACAGGTTGATGGGCGCAAATCTGCTGTAGAAAAAGCAAAGACAAATTTTATAATCTAAATATAAAATTTTTGATTGATTCTTGGGACTACGGTATTCCAACCAAGCCTTTGATTAATCTTCTCCGCCATAGCAGCGCTAGATGTTGGTTCACCATGCACGATAAAGGTATGGCCTGGTAAATTTTTTGTAGTGCCGAGCCAGGCACAAACCTCTTCTGCATCTGCATGCACTGACAGTCCTTGTATCTGGATAACTTCAGCATGAACTGAAACCTGTCGACCATGCATTTTTACCGACTTGGCCCCATCAACTAAAGAGCGCCCTCGTGTGCCTTCAGCTTGGTATCCGATCAAGACCACAGCATGCTCTGAGTGTGGCAACATATTTTCAAGGTGGTGAACAACTCGACCACCAGTACCCATACCACTGGCTGAAATAATTATGCAGCTTTTGCTGGGGTTATTGAGTGCTTTTGATTGCTCCACTGTTTCAGCACCTTGCAGATTTCCAGGATTAAATGGGTCATCAAACTTAATTGAATCTAATAACTCCTGCTTAATATCGAGTGAGCCTTTATCCATTGCCATCTTATAGACATTTAGGGAGGCAAGCGCCATCGGTGAATCAACGAAAATTGGCAGATTTGGAATTTGTTTTTCATTCACCAACTTCTTCAACATCATTAAAATCACCTCTGTGCGATCTACTGCAAAGGCAGGTATCAAGATAGAACCATTACGCTGAACGCATCTATTGATTACTTCTGCAAGTAGGTGGGTTGTATCCTCATGAGTGCGGTCACCATATGTTGACTCCATTACTACTGCATCAATTGCGCCACTCATAAATTGATCTGGGGGATTAAGCAGTGGATGTTGGGAGCGACCAAGATCTCCTGAGAAAACTACCCGTTTTCCATCTAAATTTACCTCTACGATGCTCGAACCAAGGATGTGACCGCTTCTGTGAAAAATCGCAGAAATATTTGGGGCAATCTCAATTGATTTATGAAAATCAACTGTTTTTAACTTACTGATCGCTTTGGCTGCATCTTGCAGGTCGTATAGCGCCTCTGGTTTTTCATGCTTTGAGTACCCCTTTTTCTCTGCAAACTTCGCATCCTCCATCTGAATTCGCGCAGAGTCTCGCAAAACAATCTCTACTAACTTACCTGTGTCATGAGTTAAGTAAATTGATCCAGTGAAGCCATCACGCACCAACCTTGGTAGGTAGCCTGAATGATCTAAATGAGCATGGGTGATTACAATTGCATTAATCGTTGATGGATCAATCGGAAATGGCTCCCAATTTTTTAGACGAAGCTCTTTTAGGCCTTGGAACATTCCAGCTTCGACTAGTAATTTGTAGTTATCAGTTTCTAGTAGAAATCTTGAACCAGTTACCGATTCAACGCCACCTAAGAAGGTGATTGTGTGGGTTGCCACTTAAATTTTAAATGTGGGCCGCACTGGTAGACCAGCATTTATATATGAGGCATCAATCAAACTCATTTGTTTTAGTGCATCAGCTGCATCAGTTTGAATCGATTTTCCTAAGTCAACTGCATCGGCAAAGGCCATTAATTGATGGGTATAGGTAGAAAGCGTGCCAAGGTGTTCAGTGCGCTCTGCGCTTGCAACCTTAGTAATAACTCGATCATCCCAACCTGAAACAACAAAGTTTGGTAGGTGAATGCTGCCTTTGGTTCCGGTGATAGTTAGGGGAGCGTTAAATTCAGGGGATTCAAAATCACCTTTGGCGTAACCTTTAACCCCATTTGGGTACTGAAGTTCAACATTTAATTTGGTATCAATATCATTTTTATCAGCATTTACTTCGGTGCTTAGGACGGTTGGTTCACCACCAGTGATGGCATTACAAATCATCCGTTGTGAGTGAAGTGCGTAGCAACCAACATCCATTAATGAGCCGCCTGCTAAGTCAAATTGCAACCTTAGATCCTTTGGATCTGGCATTGGGATGATCAAGGCTGATTCAACCTTGGTGACCTCACCGATCTCACCTGACTTTAAAATTGCCAGGGCGCGCTGGAAAACTGGGTGGTAATAATAATGAAAGCCTTCCATAAAGATTTTGCCACTCTTGCTTACTGCTTGCACAACCTCATTTGCCTCAGCTGCATTTGAAGCTGATGGCTTCTCGCTTAGTACATGTTTGCCAGCAGCTAATGCGATTATGTTCCAGGGTGCATGTGCACCATTATGAAGAGCGTTGTAAATTACATTAATCTCTGGATCATCAATTAAATCTTGGTAATTGCCGTAGACACCTTCTACTTGATGTTGCTTGGCAAACTCCTCTGCCTTTTTAATATCGCGAGATGCAACTGCAACTAGGCGATGGCCAGTGGCGTGGGCTGGGGAGATGATTGCACTAGGTGCAATTCGGGCAGCGCCCAGAATTCCGATTTTAAGTGGGGTGCGGGCCGAGTTTATGGATGAGTTCATAAGAAGTACCTTATAGATTGAGGCCATGATTGCCATACTCGACATCATCGCTACCTTTGCATTTGCGCTGGTTGGCGCTCGAATTGCAGCGGATCGACGGATGGATTACGGCGGAATTTTATTAATCGCTATCGTGGCATCAATTACCGGCGGTACATTGCGAAACTTATTTTTGGAGGAGCGGCCAATCTGGTTAGCTCAACCTTGGTATTTCTTAGCAATTCTGCTTGCGGTCTTGATAACAATTGGCCTTCGCATTACAAAACCCGTGGGCAAGGTTGTACTTGGGCTAGACACCTTAGGGTTGGCAGTAGCAACAGTTTCTGGTGTGCAGTTCGCACTTGATAATGCAGCCCCAAGTTACGCCGCTCTAATTCTTGGCGTCTTATCTGCCGTCGCCGGTGGCTTGTTACGAGATGTTCTTTGCCAGGTAGAACCAGTCTTATTACACCGAGAGACTATTGGAACAGCGTGCGCAGTTGGTGCCCTTGTCTATGTTCTAATTGAGCCAACCTCATTACCTAATGAGGTTGTGGCCTTGATATCAGGTACAGTGATAATTTTAGTTCGAACTATTTCAATTGCCCGTGGCTGGAATCTGCCAAAGGTTAAGTAATCTACTTACCGTAATACCGCCCCATAAACTCCGCTTTAAACTCAAAGAAATTTCCATCATTAATGCTTTTACGCATTTGATCAACTAAGCCCACAATAAAGTGTTGATTATGAATGGTCGCTAAGGTAGAAGCCAACATCTCTTTACTGCGAAATAGGTGGCACAAGTAAGCGCGGGTGTAATTTTTGCAGGTGTAACAGGTGCAATCATCCTCAATCGGTTTGAACTCTCGCTTGTGGGGCGCATTTGAAATGTTTAATCGACCATCCTTGGTAAATACTGAACCTGTTCTTGCTTGACGAGATGGCGCAACACAATCAAAGGTATCGGCACCATTTTCAACACCAACAAATAGATCATCGGGCTCGCCAATCCCAAGGAAGTGACGGGGCTTATTCGATGGCAGCTCCTCATTTACCCAACGCAGAATTTCGCCAAGAGTTTGTTTATCTAAGGCACCACCAATTCCAAAGCCATCAAAAGAAATCCCATCCTCACTCATTGCACCCAGATCTTGCGCAGCTTTGCGACGTAGATCCTCATACTGAGCACCTTGCAGTACACCAAACAATGCTTGATATGGCTTATCACTTCTAGTTTGGGTTAATCGATCATGTTCAGTTAAACATCGCTTAGCCCATAATCTGGTTCGTTCCAGCGCTTTTTCTTGATACTTACGGGTGTTATGCAAGGTAGTGCATTCATCAAAGGCAAAAATGATATCTGCACCAAGTTGGTGCTGAACCTGCATAGATACCTCAGGTGTGAACCGGTGTAATGAGCCATCTAGATGTGATTTGAAGGTAACGCCATCATCATCAACATGAGCTAATCGCTCTTTTTTATCAGCAATTACATCATCTGCTTGAAAGGTTTTCTCATCCATCGCGATAACCTTTTTAAAGCCAACACCCAGGGATAAAACCTGAAAGCCTCCGCTATCGGTAAAGGTTGGCCCAGCCCAATTCATAAACTTTCCAACGCCACCGGCCTCATCAATTAGATCTGAACCAGGTTGTAAGTAGAGATGATAGGCATTTGCTAAAACCGCTTGTGCACCAAATTCCTTTATAGATTCCGGCAGGACAGATTTTAAGGTTGCTTTGGTTCCTACGGGAATAAATGCGGGGGTTTTAATCACACCATGTGGGGTTGTGATCTCACCAGTTCGGCCCAAGCTGCCGGTTAAGTTTTTCTCAACCTTAAAGGAGAAGCTCATCTTGTTTTCGGCCGCACCTTTAATTTGAAAATCTTCACTGATCGCCTGCCATTTTCCAGAGAGTTAATTACCAAATTCGAACACGTTGATCAGCTGGCATGAAGTGAGCATCGCCCTCTTTTACATCAAAGGCTTGGTAGAACTCAGTTAGGTTTGCGACCACTTGATTGCAGCGAAACTCACCAGGCGAGTGGGGATCGGTCGCGATCCGGCGGCGAACCTCCTCTGGGCGGTACTTACCCCGCCATGATTGTGCCCAACCCATAAAAAATCTTTGTGCACCGCTGTATCCATCAATAACAGGGGCCGCTTTCCCATCTAAGGAGATCTCATAAGCTTTGTAGGCGATAGTTAAACCACCAAGATCACCAATATTCTCACCAATAGTCAGAGCGCCATTTACCTTTACATCAGGGGCCTCAGATGGGGAGAGCTGGTCATACTGATTAATTAACTTGCCGGTTCGTTTTTCAAACTCAGTTCGATCTGAATCACTCCACCAATTTTGCAAATTGCCATCACCATCATATTTCGAGCCCTGATCATCAAAGCCATGGCCGATCTCATGTCCAATCACAGCACCAATACCACCGTAATTTGCCGCATCATCATCAGCATTAACATCAAAAAATGGTGGCTGCAAAATAGCTGCTGGAAAGACAATCTCATTCATACCTGGGTTGTAGTAGGCATTAACTGTTTGTGGAGTCATAAACCATTCGTTGCGATCAACTGGTTTGCCGATCTTGGCTAGCTCGTAATCCTGACCAAACTTTGCGATCCGGCCAATATTTCCGACTAGATCATCTGAGGTAATTGTTAACTTACTGTAGTCGCGCCACTTATCTGGGTAACCAATCTTTGGCGTGAACTTATCTAACTTAATAAAGGCCTTTTCCTTAGTCTCTTGGGACATCCAATCCAGCGCTGCAATATCAATTCGGTAGGCCTCAATTAAGTTCTTAACTAAATCCACCATCCGCTGCTTTGCTTTTTCAGGGAAGTACTTGCCAACATAGATCTGACCAACCGCCTCACCAAGAGCGCCTTCAACTAAGCCAACACCGCGCTTCCAACGATCCTTCAATTGCGGAATACCTGAAAGGGTGGTGCCGTAAAAATTAAAGTTCTCTTGAACCAACTCACTGTTTAGGTAGGGTGCAGTTGAAGAGAGGATGTGCCAGGTAAGCCAGGCCCGCCACTTTTCAACCTCGAAGTTTCCAAGCAGCTTTGATAATCCTTCAAAGTAGGAGGGTTGGCGAACAACCACATTTTCCAGAACATGATTTGGGGTAGCGCTAGCTGAAATCCAGGTAGCCCAATCAAAGTGGGTGGTGATGGCAGCTAAATCAGCAAATGTTTTTTTGTTATAGGTAAGAGTGGCATCACGATCTTTAACCTGATCCCAATGGCTGGCTGCGATCTGAGTCTCGAGCTCTAAAATTAACTTTGCGCAGGCCTGGCCATTTGGCAGGCCAGCTAACTCATACATCTTTGCGATATGAGTAGTAAATGCGGTGCGAATATCGGCGTAGGTATCTTCGCGGTAGTACGCCTCATCTGGCAGGGATAGTCCTGATTGACCAAGGTAAATAATATTTGTAGTGCTATCCATATGATCGGTGCTGACATATGCATAGAAGAGGCCACCTAAGCCGCGTGCTTCCAGCTCGCCCAGCAGTTGATGAAACTCTTTAGCATCCTTCAAGGATTGCGCCTTAGCTAGCTCGGTCGCAATTGGTTTAATGCCAAGTGCCTGTACACCCGCCTCATCCATGAAGGAGTTGTAGAGATCGCCAATCTTTTGTGCAATTGTGCCGGAGGCGGATTTGCTGGCGGCCTGTTGTTCAATTATCTGGCGCACCTGTTCTTCAGCCTGCTGGTAAAGCCAGTAGAAAGCCCCATCACTTGCTCGGTCAGCTGGAATCTCTGATTCATCCAACCACTTGCCATTCATAAATCTAAAAAGATCATCCTGCGGGCGCACTGTGGCTTTGATATGTGCAAGCTCTAATCCGCTCTTTAACTTACCGCTAGCTGAGTTCATAGGACTAGCCTATCTATATAAATAAAAAATCTCGCTAAGTATTAAGTAGTTGAAAATTCAAGTAAAGTGTACTTATGGCTAAGCAACCTAACTGGTTAAATCCACGTGAGATGAAGGCTTGGCGTTCCTACATAATCGCATCCCGTCGATTATTAGATGCACTTGATTTAGATTTGGATCAACATGATCTATCAATGGCAGATTATGAAGTTTTAGCATTGCTTTCAGATGCACCAGAACGCAAGTTGCGAATGAGTGAGTTGGCTGAACTTGCCATGCTCTCAAAATCTCGACTCTCTCATCGGATAAAGGTGATGGAGGGGGTGGGCTGGATAAAGCGCGAGAAGTGCCCAGATGATAAGCGGGGCTTTTTTGCGGTTATGACGGAGAAGGGTTTTAAAGCGATAGCAAAGGCGGCGCCAGATCATGTTGAATCGGTGCGCTCGCGGTTACTTGATCACTTAACAGTTAAGGATCAAGAGGAGATAAGTAGAATCTTTGATCGAGTGACAGATAAATTGCGTGGACAATATCTTGCTGAGGATAAATAACAGATTAAATGGAAATAAAAAAACCCGCTACTTTCGTAGCGGGTTTTTTTAAGTAAATATACTTACTTAGCAGCAGCTTTCTTACGACGACGACGCTTTGGCGCAGCCTTCTTAGCAGCAGCTTTCTTACGACGCTTTGGAGCAGCTTTCTTAGCAGCCTTCTTACGACGACGCTTTGGAGCAGCCTTCTTAGCAGTTGCTTTCTTACGACGACGCTTTGGAGCAGCCTTAGCTACTGCCTTCTTACGACGACGCTTTGGTGCTGCCTTAGCAGCAGCTTTCTTACGACGCTTTGCAGCCACGTAGATCTCCTATCAAAGTGGTTCGATCCGTCACCGAACCTGTTTCGTGGATAAGCGTGGCACTAATACGGAAAAGAATCCACTTTTTGGAGTAAAAAAAGGGGGCGTGTCGCAACATTATTTTTGCGCAATTTTATGTTTTTTTTCCTGAAAATTTAAAAATACTTTGGTTTTTTTTCGCAAAAATCGATAAATTTTACAAAAAATACTGGTGAGTTAATTAATTTTGGAGATTTTTACGTTTTTTTGCCTCTGTTACCGCAAATTTATTGGTTTTGGCATCATATTTTCTAAATTCCGGCAGGATACTGGCAAAAAATCCGACAAAGGTGATGCAAAGTAGGCCGCCACTGATCACCGAAGTGCGCAGCGAGGTGCGTTCTGCGACCAAACCGGCGCGAGTTTGTCCTCCCAATGGCCCCACTGAGTAGGAGAGTAATTCAATACTGGCCAACCTACCCCGGTAATCATCGGAGATTGATTGATTCCAGATCGCTGATCGAAAAAGGGCGGAGACCATATCGGAGGCCCCAGCTAATGTTAAGAAAAAGAGAACCAACCATAATGAGTTAGCTACGCCAGCTAGCAAGATTGCCAACCCCCAACCCAGCGCCGCCAAAGTTACCGCTCGACCATGTTTGTGGTAACTCCTTATCCACCCACTAGTTAATGTAACAATCAATGAACCAATAGTTCCAGCGGCGTAGAAGAGACCAAGTGCCCATGGTGCATCTAATTGATCAGCCCAAAATGGATATAGCGCAGTTGGCATTGCAAAAAACATCGCAGATAAGTCAACTAGGTAAGTACCCATTAAATCCTTGCGATTTGTGGCGTAGGCCAAGCCCTCTCTCAGGCTGGAAAGTGTGGGTTTTTTGCTGATATTTGTTGGAATTACCGAACGCACCTTTGCTAAGAAAATTAGAGAGATAAAAAATGTAAGAATATCTAAGGCGTAGCCAGAGGCAACACCAAAGGTTGCAATCAAAATTCCAGCAAGGGAAGGGCCGGTAATAACACCAAATTGCCAACGCAAACTCATTAAGGCGCTCGCTGCTGGCAGATCTTCATGGCCAACTAACCGAGGCAAAATTGCATCTGCACTTGGTCGCTGCAATCCATCAACTGCTGAGAAGAGTGCGGCCACAACATAGAGCACCCATAGTTTGGGGTCTGGCAACAAGGCGTTGATTAGCAAAATCGCTGTCAAAAACATAGAGGCAAACTCAGTTACCCAGATCATTACTTTGCGGTTGACTCGGTCAGCCAGCACGCCTCCGTAAAGTCCAAAGATTATCAATGGGGCAATCTCAACTAAGCCGATTAAACCCACCGCTAAAAAGGAGTTGGTTAGCTCCTTGACCTGAAAGGGCAGTGCCACATATGTGATCATCGAACCGAAGTAACTAATTAAGCCGGAGGCCCATAGCCTTCGAAAATCTGGATACTTTTTAAGTGGGGAGAAGTCGATTGCCAGATTTAATTTCAACCGCCGCCTCCACTCAAAATACTTTTTTAGCTGTAACCCTAGTTAAAGCTCTCCTTCTCGGTAGGGAATCTACCTGTCGCAACATCTTGTGCAAACTCCTTGGCTGCATCGGTCATCTCTTTGCGTAGATTGCGGTAAGCCTTAGCTAATTTAGGAGGATTTTCGGTGATTCCCATTAGATCGGTCCAGACTAATACTTGGGCATCGCAATCTACGCCGGCACCTATTCCAATGGTAGGAATAGATAGTTCAGCGGTGATTTCCGCTGCTAACTTCGCAGGCACTAACTCGAGGACTACGGCAAAAACTCCCGCCTTTTGCAGTGCAAGCGCATCAGCCTTGATTCGCTGTGCATCATCACCACGACCTTGCACCTTAAAGCCGCCAAGTGCGTGAACTGATTGAGGAGTTAAACCAAGGTGGCCCATTACTGGAATTCCAGCTGCGATCAACTTTTCAATCTGTGGAACTACCTTCGCACCACCTTCAAGCTTTACCGCCTGGACCTTCGCTTCCTTAAAAAATCTAGTAGCGGTTGCAAGTGCCTGCTCCGGTGATGATTCATAGGAACCGAAGGGCAGATCACCAACCACCATCGCCTTGGAAGATGCGCTAACTACCGCTCTGGCTAGTGGGATTAATTGATCAACTGTTACTGGAATGGTGTTCTCTTCACCCAGGAAGTTATTGCCCGCACTGTCGCCAACCAGAAGCACTGGAATATCAGCTTGATCAAAGATAGATGCGGTCATCTGTTCATAACAGGTAAGCATCGCCCACCGTTGGCCCGCCTTTTTCTTGGCAGCGAGTGTTGTTATAGAAACGCGCGAGGTTGTTGCATTGCTCATGTCATCCTTCTTTCGATCAAGGCCGGTAAGGGTCCCTGTCGGTGTTGGTAGACCAACTTTACTTCACAATCTTTCCTTCACAATACCGATTCGGGGTACTCTTGAAAAGTGAATATGGGACAGATACGGATTGCGCTCGCTCAGATCAATCCAACTGTTGGTGATCTGGCGGCTAATGCTGACCTAATTTCAAAGCATGCTCGCGATGCCGCGAGTGCAGGTGCGGTAGTCGTTGTTTATCCCGAGATGATTGTGACTGGGTATCCAGTTGAGGATTTAGCGACCCGTGCCTCATTTCGATCAGCCTCAATTAATGCGGTTAATTCAATCGCAAAACGAGTTAGTGATGAGGGCAATGGGGATCTGACCTTATTAGTTGGTTACTTAGGTGAGAGCGAGAAGGGTGAGCCACAAAATTGTGTTGCGGTAATTCATCGTGGGGCAATTGTCGCCACCTATATAAAACATCACCTGCCAAATTACGGCGTCTTTGATGAGTTTCGAAACTTTAAGCCAGGTAATCACTCATTAGTAATTAGAGTGGTTGGCATCGATATTGGTATTGCAATTTGTGAGGATATTTGGCAAGAGGGTGGACCAGTAGCTGAGTTAGCACGTCGAAATATTGGCCTCTTCCTAGTTCCAAATGGCAGTCCATTTGAGGCAAATAAGGATGATCTTCGCCTGACATTGGTGCAACGAAGAGCACAACAGGTAAATGCACCATTAGCTTATGTAAACATGGCTGGCGGCCAGGATGATTTAGTTTTTGATGGCGACACAATTGTGGTTGATTCCGATGGCTCGATTATCGCTCGCGCTCCTCAGTTTGAAGAGGGGTTAATGATTATTGATCTAGATGTAAAGGTTGCCAGCAGTGATCCGGATTTAATCATCTCAGAGCCACCAATTTTAAAGTATAAGAAATTAATACTAGGAGTGGCACCAAGGTTGGATGATCTTGCGCAAATCTGGCAGGCGTTGGTTGTGGGATTACGTGATTATGTAGTTAAAAACAACTTTCCATCTGTTGTACTGGGTATCTCTGGCGGAATTGATTCAGCGGTAGTGGCAGCGATTGCTGCCGATGCAATTGGTGCTGATCGAGTGCATGGCATTGCCCTACCAAGTAAGTACTCATCTGATCACTCATTAAGTGATGCCAAGGCGCTAGCGATGGCGATCGGCTTGAAGTATCGAATTATTGAGATCGAGCCAATGGTGCAATCGTTTATTAGCAATCTAGGTTTAGCTGGCTTAGCTGAAGAGAATGTGCAGGCCCGCGTTCGTGGCACCACCTTGATGGGCTTATCTAATCAAGAGGGACATTTAGTTTTAGCAACTGGTAATAAATCAGAGCTGGCAGTTGGGTACTCAACTCTTTATGGTGATGCTGTTGGTGGTTACGCACCGATTAAGGATTTGTATAAGACCCAAGTTTGGGATCTAGCTAGATGGCGAAATCAACAGGCGATAAATGAGGGGCAGACTCCACCAATTCCAATTAACTCAATAAATAAAGAGCCAAGTGCTGAGCTTCGCCCAGGACAAAAGGACACCGACTCACTTCCAGAGTACAAAGTATTGGATCAATTACTTCACATTTATATTGATCAAGATGGTGGCCGTCCTGGTGCAATCGCCGCTGGATTTGATGCCGCTTTAGTTGATCGGATTATTCAATTAGTAGATCGGGCTGAGTACAAGCGCCGGCAGTATCCACCTGGTACCAAGATTTCTGGCAAAGCCTTTGGTAAGGATCGCCGATTGCCGATCACATCACATTGGAAAGAGTCTTAAACCCTTCCCTAAAGAACACGCAAACAATTCGCAATTAGCCATTACTTAATTAGTACTTTAGATTTACCCCATGATCAAATCAATCGGGAAGTGGCTGTTTACTCGCCGCCGGGTAATTGATTTTGGTCTTGCCACATCTTGTAGCTGCTAATTAGCTCTCTTAACTTATCCCGCAATACCTTTTTTAATTCAACCAATCAATTTATAGGAGAGAGAAATGAAGATTTACAATGATATTACTGAGATCTTTGGAAATACCCCACTAGTTAAAATCAATAAAATTATGGATGGTGCCGCTGCAAATGTTTGGGCCAAGCTAGAGTTTTACAATCCATCAGCAACTGTTAAGGATCGGTTAGCGATCGCCATGGTTGATGCCGCTGAGAAGAGTGGTGAGTTAAAGCCTGGTGGCACAATTGTTGAAGCTACCTCTGGAAATACCGGTGTTGCCCTGGCCATGGTTGGCGCTGCCCGAGGTTACAAAGTAATTTTGACGATGCCCGAGTCGGTTTCAAAGGAGCGTCGTAAATTAATTAGAGCATATGGTGCGGAATTGATATTAACGCCAGCAGCCGAGGGAATGAAGGGCGCTGTTGCAAGATCTGAGGAGCTTGCAAAATCTGGCGCAGTAATGGTTCGCCAATTTGAAAATGCTGC
>CAZVNE010000016.1:0-22573 GCA_964628535.1 uncultured Candidatus Nanopelagicus sp.
TGGTACGTCGACACCAACCTCAAAAACAGTTGTGGCAACTAAAACATCAATCTCGCCACTGGCAAAGGCGGTCATTGTTTGATCCTTCTCTTCACTGCTTTGGCGCCCATGCAACATGGCAATCTTTAATCCTTTAAGTGCGCCCGTAGCTAATTCAGGGGCCAACTCCTCTACCGCCGTCATACTTTGATTATCTAAAAACTCCTCGCCCAACATTTGTGCGGCATGCATTTCACGCTCTGTTAATTTCTTATCTGGATTAACAATCCGAGGTGCAACTATGTAAACCTGATGCCCCTTACCTACCTCTTCTCGCACTCTCTGCCATGCGCGATCTAGATAATGTGGTTTTTCCAAAACGGGAATCAAATGGGTTTGAATTGGAGCTCTGCCGCCAGGTAACTCTCGCAGGGTTGAAATATCTAAATCGCCAAAGACTGTCATGGCAACAGTTCTGGGAATTGGTGTTGCTGTCATTACCAATAGATGAGGTGGTTGCTTCGCCTTCATGCGCAGCGCATCTCGTTGCTCAACACCAAATCTATGTTGCTCATCTACTACTACTAAACCTAGATCCTCGAACTCAACACCATCTGACATCAAAGCGTGTGTGCCAATCACAATTCCAATTTCGCCATTTGCTAACCTGGCATGAATTGCTCGTTTGGTAGCTGCACTCATTGATCCAGTCAGTAGTTCAACACTGGTTGAAATTTCACCAGCTTGCAATGTGCCTGAGTCAGCTAACTCTCCCAATAACTTCTTTATAGTTCTAAAGTGTTGTTGAGCTAAAACCTCTGTCGGTGCCAGCAAAGCTGCCTGCCCACCTGAGTCAACAACAGACAACATGGCGCGTAATGCAACTACCGTTTTACCTGAACCTACCTCACCTTGTAGCAATCGATGCATCGGATACTTATTTGATAAATCCTTAGCTATCTCCTCATTAACTAATTGTTGGCCATCGGTGTATTTAAATGGCAATTTATCCTCGAAGGCTTTTACTAGAACTGGTGTATTGGGTGTGCGATTTTTTGTACTTAACTTAACAATTTCAGCACGTCGCTGACCTAACAGCAGTTGCAGTAGTAACGCCTCATCAAAGGTTAATCGCAATCTAGCCTGCTCTGCATTGACCAACTCTTTAGGTTGGTGAATATCAATAAATGCTTGTTTTAGGCTGGGGTACTTGTATTTGGTAATTAACTCACTGGGCAGGTAATCAGCTATCTGATCTAACGAGTCAGTTACTAACCTCATGCACTGCATAACCTTCCAGGAAGGTAATTTTGCTGTTGCTGGATATACCGGTAAAAACTTTCCCGCAAACTCTGCTACCGCTGCATCAACATCATCGCCATCAGGAACCATTTGATAATCTGGGTGTGATAGTTGGCGCTTTCCCTTAAAAACACCAACCTTGCCCGCAAACAAGCCAACTCGACCCGCCTTTAACTCCTTCTCGCGCCAAGCTTGATTAAAAAAGGTTAGTGATAAATTCGCACTTCCATCAGTAACAATGACCTCTAAAATATTTTTACCATTTGCACGTCGCAGGCTAACTCGCTCGATCTGCGCCAAAATAGTTACCTCATCATCTGCAATTAAGGTTGAGATATCTGTTAACTCGCCACGTACCTCATACCTTCTTGGGTAATGGCGCAGTAACTCATTTATGGTGGTGATACCAAAGGATTTTTCTAGAACTGCAGCCGTGCGATCCCCGAGGATATTTAGGATTCGAGTTTCCAGGGTTGCCATAGAGGAAGTATCTAATGAAGCAAGGTAATCCCTGCGTAAATACCCACCCGATTAGCCAATTAATGCGCCTGCAAGGTAATCTTTCGCCTTCAAATAAGATTTAACTTTAAGGGAGTAAGAAAAAGTGTCTTCAATCTGCGATCTATGTGGCAAAAGCCCGAGCTTTGGAAACAATGTCTCTCACTCTAAGCGTGCAACACGTCGTCGATGGAATCCAAATATTCAAAAGATTCGCACCTTCATCAATGGCCAATCACGTCGCCAAAATGTTTGCGCATCATGCTTAAAGGCTGGCAAAGCGGTTCGTTAATAAATTTTAAAAGTGCTGATACCCAGCTCTTTTAATCTCTTTTCCATCTAGTAAAACCTTTCCATCACCGGCAACGACCTCACCTATTTTTATCGCCGACACACCCGCATTTTTTTCAGGGTTAACAGTTGCCAAAAAGAAGTGATCCTCTCCGCCATTTAATATCCAATCAAAAACATCCTCATTTAACTCAGTTGCTAACTCAGCTAAATCACTAAAGCCATCTGCGGCAGAGATCAGCTCTTTGCTTAATGAAAAATTCACCTTAGAGGCGTTAGCAATATTTGAGCCATCTATTGAAATGCCATCACTGATATCACACATCGCAGTTGCGCTTTCAATCAAATTATTCGGTGCAACTAACTTTGGATTTAGATGAGCCTGCACCACATATCTTGGGCGATCTAACTCTCGGCTTAAGATGGCGTAACCTGCAGCAGATAATCCTGGTAACTGACTTACATAAATTTGATCTCCCACCTTTGCACCAGCCCTGGTGATTGCAACACCGGCTAGATCGCCAAAGGCGGTGATGGTTAAAACTACCTTTGCTGATCTGCTGAGATCACCACCAACTACCGCCACATTAAATTTATCTGCAACCGATCTAACTCCCTTAGCTAACTCTGCAATAAAACTCTCACTAAAGTTAGTAGGCAACCCAGCGGCAACTAGTAAGTATTTAGGAAGCGCGCCCATCGCAAAGAGATCTGCCAGGTTAGCGGTGGTTAGTTTGGCGCCAATTTCAAAAGGGGTAGACCAACTTAAATTAAAGTGCACATCTTCAACCGCCATATCTGTGGTGGCGACTAACTTATTCTTTATACCAAGTAAAACTGCAGCATCATCACCAATGCCAACCTCAACCTCTGCTGGAAAATTGCTGGCAAATAATCGCTTTAGTTGATCGATTATCTGCTCCTCTGATGCGCTCAAATTACCTCTCCCCAATTGCTTCGCTATAGGCTACCCTTTATTAGGTAACTGGTTCATCGATGAACC
Source organism: uncultured Candidatus Nanopelagicus sp. (assembly GCA_964628535.1). Taxonomy (GTDB): domain Bacteria; phylum Actinomycetota; class Actinomycetes; order Nanopelagicales; family Nanopelagicaceae; genus Nanopelagicus. The sequence continues at coordinate 3,074 of CAZVNE010000016.1, forward strand.
TAGTTAGTACCTAATTTAGATTAAGGAAAGGCAAGAAATGTCAGTACAGGCATACATTCTTATTCAAACTGAGGTTGGTAAGGCATCAAGTGTTGCTAAATCAGTTTCTGCAATCTCCGGAGTTACCTTGGCTGAGGGCGTTACTGGTCCATATGATGTAATCATGCGCGCTGAGGCGCCAAGCATGGAGGATTTAGGTCGTACAGTTTTGGCAAAGGTACAAGCAGTTGCTGGAATAACCAGAACTCTTACCTGTCCAGTTACAACCTTTTAAACTCTCACTTACTCTGCAACTACCATTGATTGGGCCTTTGTAATCCTTGCAAGTTCAGAGTAAGTAGTAGGAAAAACTGCATGTGGGTGTCCGGCTGCTGCCCATACAACCTCGTAATCATTTAACGCTTCATCAATGATTATCTTCGTTGGATTTAACCAACCAATTGGTGCAACCCCGCCAATTGAGAAACCAGATTTTTCCTTAACATAATCTGCATCTACTCGGCCAAGCTCTGCAAGATTTAGATTTTTAGCAACTAACTCAGTATTTACTCGATGCCGGCCTGAAGTTATAACTAACAAAGGTGAATCATCTGGCAGCTTGAATAGAATTGATGATGCGATCTGTCCTACCTCAATACCTAAAGCAGATGCTGCCTCTGCCGCACTCCTTGCCGAATCAGTTAGCACCTTGATTTGGCCAGCCATTTGATGATCAAGCAATGCTTGCGCAACACGTTTTACCGCTGCCTTTTCTAAGACACCATCCATTATCAGCGGGTGATATTTGCAGAGCGAGTTAAAGCGGTATTGATTAACTTGGTGATTAGCTCTGGGTAGGAGACTCCGTACTTTTGCATCAACTTTGGATAGACCGAGAGCGGTGTAAAGCCCGGCATCGTGTTGATCTCGTTAATGATAATTTCGCCAGCAGTTGAGTAGAAGAAATCAACTCGAGCTAATCCTTCACACCCTGCGGCATTAAAGGCTGCAATCGCAGCTGCTTGAATCTTTGCTTCAACACCATCTGGTAAATCAGTAGGAAAAAGCAACTGCATTGAGTTATCTAAATACTTCGCGGTGAAATCATAAAATTCATACTTTGCATCGATTGCAATCTGACCAACTGGTGATGCGATTGTTTTACCATTCGCCTGTAACACTGCGCACTCAATTTCTCGTCCAATGATCGCTGATTCAATTATTACCTTGGTATCAAACTCGAGGGCAAATGCCACCGCATTTTTTAACTCAGCCTCATTTTTAGCCTTTGTAGTGCCACGGCTTGATCCACTTCGGGCTGGCTTAACAAATAATGGGTAAGTTAAATTACTTGGTAGCGAAAAGTTATTTGAGGTAACAACCATTCCTGGTGCCACCTTTAAACCTGAGGCTGCAAAGATTGGTTTAGCAAATGATTTATCCATACTTACCGCACTTGCCAATACACCCGATCCAACATAACGAAGGTTGATCATTTCCAGTAAGCCTTGAATCGTGCCATCTTCACCATAAGGACCATGTAAAACAGGAAAGACCACATCAATTGCTAGATCTTTACCACCTGCTTGTAATGAGTTATTACTGACCTGCACCTCAACACCGCTTTCTGGCACCTGAGGCAATGCGCCATTAATAATTGCAAAGGTTGTGTCGGTTGGTAGTAACAACCACTTTCCACTTTTGGTAATTCCAATTAAAACTATCTCAAACTCACTTGTATCAATCGCTGATAAAACTCCGCCTGCTGAGACACAAGAGATTTCATGCTCGCTGCTTTTTCCGCCACAAATAATGGCAACCCTTTTTTTAGCCATTAAATCTCCGCCTTGATAGAGATTGTCATTAAGCGATTCATCGCTCCCTTTGGCGTTAATGTGCCAGCTACAACATCAGAGACTGCTTCAATAATTGGAACTTCGATGCCAACCCGGTGAGCTAACTCAAGCATCGCACCCGCGGATGGCACACCCTCAACTGTTTTCACACTCTGTTGTCTCGCCTTCGCCATCGAACCAGATTTGCCAAGAATTTCACCAAAACTTCGATTTCTAGAAAGTGGTGATTGTGCGCTTGCTACTAAGTCACCAATTCCGGCAAGACCTAAAAATGTAAGTGGATTAGCGCCGTAAGCCCCACCTAACCTGGCAACCTCGGAGAGTCCACGCGTAATCATTAATCCTTGCGTGTTCTCGCCGTAATTCATACCAACCGCCATGCCAACTGCAAGTGCAATTACACTTTTAGCAGCGCCGGCAAACTCGCAACCGATTAGATCTGCTGATGGATAAATTCGGAAGTACTCTGTTGTAAATAACTTCTCCATTAAGGCAATTAATTGTGGGTTTTCAGATGCAGCAACTGCGCCAGCTGGTTGGCGGGCAATTATCTCATTTGCCAAGTTTGGTCCAGTGATTAATCCAAGCCTTGATTTATCAACTCCTAAAACCTCTTGGACAACCTCAGTCATTCTAAATTGAGTTGAGACTTCAATTCCTTTTAAGGTACTAATTACCGGAACATCAGCTGGAAAGAAGGCTTTCCATGCTTCAAGATTTTCCCGCAGAGTCTGTGCTGGAATCGCAAGTAAAATTACCTCGGCAAACTCAAGTGCTGCTTTGATATCAGTTGTTGCCTTTAATTGCGGTGGTAGATCAATTCCCTTTAAGAATCTACGGTTTGAGTTACGACGATTTATTTCACGAACAACCTTTTTATTTCTACCCCAAATTAAAACCTGTTGACCGGAATCGCACATAACCTGGCCAAGTGTTGTTCCCCATGCACCTGAACCCAGTACCGCTACCTTTTTCATCGCTTACCCTTTTTAAAATTTCCAATTCGTGGCAGATTGGATTTTTTAGGATCAAAGATTTCTGCGGGTGCGTGCTCGCCTCGGATCTCCTCTAATAATTTTGTGATCGCGGCCATCACAAAGGCGGTTGCCTCTTCTAGAGCTGCTTGATCATTCTCTTTGCCATACCACTTTGAAAAATCAAGTGGTTTTCCAGCCACTACAGTCACCTTGGTACGAGGAAATAACTTAGGAAACTTTCCATAAGCTGGCAAAATTTTCTGAGCTCCCCATTGGGCGCATGGAATTACCGGGACTTGAGAGATGATTGCTAAACGTGCAATCCCAGTCTTTGCCTTCATCGGCCAATAATTTTGATCTCGAGTTAAGGTCCCTTCCGGATAAACACCAAGTAGGTGGCCTGCCTTTAAAAAGGCGATTGCATGTTGAAGTGCATCGGAGGCGTTTGCGCTCTCGCGTTCGACTGGAATTTGCCCAGCGCCCAATAAGACCCTGCCAATTACTGGCACTTTGAAAACAGCAGCTTTACCTAAATATCTAACCGCTCTGCCATTGTTATATAGGAAGTGGGTAAAGATCAGCGGATCTACATGAGAGATGTGGTTACAAACTGCGATCGCAGCCCCACTCTTTGGTAGATTCTCAGCACCACGCCAATCACGTTTTGCAATTAAATTCAGAAATGGTCGCACAACAATTGCACCAAATCTAAACCAACTAGTTACGCCAAGTGGTTTACCAGTTGGTGGATCATAGGAAATCTTCATTGCGGTGGACACCATCAAATTCTACGACGGATACTTACATCATCATAAAAGCGGTGATTTTGAGCGTAAAAAAACGGGGCCTCATCTTGAGACCCCGTTTAAATTACTAACTTTTTTTAACGACGCTTCTTTGCTTTTTTAGCTGGCTTTGCTTTCTTTACAGCCTTCTTTAGTCTGCTTACCTTCTTAGCCTTTGCAGGCTTGCTGGCTTTAGCAGCTTTAGCTGGAGCAGCTTTTGCAGGAGCAGTTGGCGCTGCACCTAACTTCTTTGCACCAGAAATTACATCCTTCAAACCCTTTGCAGCAAGGAATCGAACCTTCTTGCTTGCTTTGATTTGAATTGTTTCGCCAGTAAATGGGTTGCGACCTTTACGTGCTGGACGGTCAACCTTCTTAAACTTGCCGAAATCATTGATCATTACATCTTCACCTTTTGAGATGTTGCGAACGATCGCATCAAATACAACTTCAACTGCACGTGCAGCTTCCTTCTTACTGTCACCAAATTGTGGTGCTAGGTAAGCGATGAACTGGGCCTTGTTCATTAAATCCCCTTATTTACGTGTAAAAAATTAAGCGTTTGCTTAACTGAGGGTTAATCTAAGGGGTGAGCAAAAAATTGGTTGTCATCCAATTCGGTGTGTCGCATTAGAAATATTCAGTAATCAAGGCGAAAAACCATTATTTATTACTGGTTTTGTGCGAAGAGATCGCTCTTTTTAATAACTCTAAATAATTACTTTAGAGTTCGCGCTACTTAATTGGCAGCGTTTTAGGCTTAAAAACCGCTCTTTTTAACTCAAACTCCGAGACCTTATCGATCTTAGTAAAGGTCAGACCAATGTCATCTAGCCCCTCCATTAACCGCCAACGGGTGTAATCATCGATCTCAAAATTTAAAGCTTTACCCTCATAAGAGATGGTTTTGCTCTCAAGATCTGCACTTATTTGCGTTTCTGGCTTGCTCTCAATGATCTGCCAGATCTTCTCGATCTCCTCCTGCGGCAAAATAACTGTAAGCAGCCCTGCTTTTTGGGAGTTGCCTCGGAAGATATCGGCGAAGCGGCTTGATAGAACTACTTTGAAACCATAATTTTGCAACGCCCAAACTGCATGTTCGCGGGATGAGCCAGTTCCAAAATCAGGGCCCGCTACCAAGATAGTTGCACCCTTGTATTGCGGTTGATTTAAAACAAACTCAGGATCATTTCGCCAGGCACCAAAAAGTCCATCTTCAAACCCACTCTTTGTGATCCGCTTTAGGTAGACAGCGGGAATAATCTGGTCGGTATCAACATTGCTGCGTCGAAGGGGCAGTGCGCTTCCGGTGTGCTTTACAAATTTTTCCATTTACAAATCCGCTGGCGAAGCTAGAGTGCCCTTAATTGCAGTCGCCGCTGCAACTAATGGACTTACTAAGTGGGTTCTGCCACCTTTGCCTTGTCGGCCTTCAAAATTTCGATTGCTAGTAGATGCTGCCCGCTCACCTACCGATAATTGATCTGGATTCATTCCTAAGCACATGGAACAACCAGCGCTACGCCACTCAGCACCTGCATCTAAAAAGACTTTATCTAGCCCCTCTGCTTCAGCTTGTAATCTAACGCGAGCTGAGCCGGGAACAACTAATAATCTAAGTGAGCTAGCAATCTTCTTACCCTTTAAAACATCGGCCGCAGAACGCAGATCCTCAATTCGGCCATTGGTACAGGAGCCTAAAAATACGGTGTCTACCTTGATATCTCGAAGTGGAGTACCAGCGGTCAATCCCATGTACTCAAGTGCTCGCTCTGCCGCACCGCGATCTTCAGCATTTGCAATATCTGCTGGATTTGGCACAGATGCAGTTAATGGCAAACCTTGTCCAGGATTGGTTCCCCAAGTTACAAATGGTGCTAACTCATCAGCATTTAAATTAACCTCTACATCAAACTTTGCATCGGCATCTGTTGTTAAAGTTTTCCAGTATGCCAAGGCGGCATCCCAATCAGCACCCTCTGGCGCATGAGCTTTACCCTTCACATAATCAAAGGTGGTTTGATCTGGTGCGATTAAACCGGCGCGGGCACCAGCCTCGATAGACATATTACAAATTGTCATACGCGCTTCCATTGATAATGCACGGATCGCACTTCCACGGTACTCCAAAATATAACCTTGGCCACCACCGGTACCGATCTTTGCGATAACTGCCAAAATAATATCTTTGCTAGTTACTCCTGGCTTGAGGCTACCTTCAACATTAATCGCCATAGTCTTTGGACGAATCAGTGGCAGCGTTTGAGTTGCTAGTACATGCTCTACCTCACTAGTTCCAATACCAAAGGCCAATGCACCAAATGCACCATGGGTTGAGGTATGGGAGTCACCGCAAACAATTGTCATTCCAGGTTGAGTAATTCCAAGCTGAGGACCAACTACATGGACAATACCTTGGTCAATATCGCCTAATGAGTGCAAGCGCACGCCAAACTCAGCACAGTTTTTCCTTAAGGTATCTACCTGCAATTTAGAGACTGGATCTGCAATTGGTTTATCAATATTTAATGTTGGAACATTGTGATCTTCCGTTGCAATTGTTAAATCAGGGCGTCGAACCTTGCGATTAGCCAGACGAAGACCATCAAAGGCTTGTGGACTTGTAACCTCATGAATCAAATGAAGATCGATATAAAGTAAATCAGGTTCATTGGGTGTGGCGGAGACAATGTGCTCTGCCCAAATTTTTTCAGCTAGCGTCTTTCCCATGTACTTAATTTACTCCCTTCCAAATCAATTACTTTTGCTTAACTCTAAGAATTTGCTTCTCAATTAATGAGATGGCATTATCAGAGTGTGGACAGAAAGAATAGCGGTGTTGGCGTATTAGATAAAGCGCTAGCAATCTTGGCTGCGCTAGAGGCGGGACCAAGATCACTTAGTGAGTTAGTTTCCGCAACTGGTATCGCTCGGCCTACCGCCCACCGTTTGGCAGTAGCACTTGAGTTTCATAGATTAGTTAGCCGTGATTTTTCCGGTCGTTTTATTTTAGGCGCTCGCTCATCTGAGTTAGCAACAGCTGCCGGTGAGGATCGATTACTGATTTTAGCTGCTCCTGCATTGATCTCCCTTAGGGATGCCACGGGTGAAAGTGCACAGCTCTATCGCCGTCAAGGAGACTCTCGAATTTGTGTTGCAACTGCAGAGCGTTTAAGTGGATTGCGAGATTCAGTACCAGTTGGCACCACTCTAACTATGCAAGCTGGTTCAGGTGCACAAATTCTGATGGCTTGGGAGGAGCCCGATAAATTGCATCGTGGCTTGGTTGGCGCAAAATTTAACGCGGTTAATTTAGCAGCGGTTCGTCGACGAGGCTGGGCACAATCAGTTGGTGAGCGAGAGGCGGGTGTTGCATCAGTCTCTGCCCCAGTTCGAGGTCCAAACAATAAGGTGATTGCTGCGGTGAGTATTAGTGGTCCAATTGAACGTTTAAGTCGCCAACCTGGGCGAAGGCATGCAGCCGCTGTTGTTGCAACGGCGAGTAAATTATCAAAGGCACTTGCTGCAAAGTAATTGAATAAAATTAAAGTACAGCAAGGGATAACTTTGGTAGCTCCGAAGGGATTCGAACCCTCGTAGCTGGCTTGAGAAGCCAGAGTCCTAGGCCACTAGACGACGGAGCCGTGCATATTAAGTTTTTATAAATCGCTGGGGTACCAGGACTCGAACCTAGACAAGCTGAACCAGAATCAGCTGGGCTGCCAATTACCCCATACCCCAAAAATTTTAAAGCTTATGAGGGGATAAGAATACCCGACCATCTATTTAACTGGAAATTATAGGCGTGAAAAGTTTAGGAAGTTATTGCGCCTGAAATTCTGGCGAGTGAGCGCTCCTTGCCGAGTAATTGCATCGACTCAAACAATGGTGGCGAGATATGTGATCCAGTTACTGCAATACGTAGTGCGCTAAATGCAATCCGGGGCTTGAGCCCTAACTCCTCAATTAAAGCCTTACGCAATACCTCTTCAATGCTGAGGTGATCCCAATTAGGTAACTCACTGCACCTTGCCAGAGCTACTTTAAGCACCTCTTGAGCACCAGCCTCGAGTAACTTTGGCTTCTCTTGTGCATCGACAGCAAATTGTTTTACAAATAAGAAGTTAAGCATCGCTGGTATTTCGCTAAGTGTGACAATTCGCTCTTGAATAATCGGTAGTGCTGCTTTCACCAAATCTATCTCTTCAGTTGTGCCAGAAATTACCTTTGCCTGGGTTAAAAATGGCAGTGCCCACTTTAAAAATTCTGCTTGAGTTAGCGCCCTAATCTTGTCACCATTAATTGCCTCTAGCTTCTTCATATCAAATCTTGCTGGACTGCTATTTACACGCTCGACGGTAAACAACTCAACCAACTCTTTCATTGTTATATTTTCTTTATCATCACCAGGTGACCAACCAAGCAGTGCTAAGTAATTACAGATCGCCTCTGGTAAAAAACCATGTTCGCGATACCAGGCGATTGAGACCTCGCCATTTCGCTTTGATAACTTGGCATTATCTTGGCCCATCACAAATGGTAGGTGAGCAAATATTGGATAATCACTCTCTGGTACACCCATTGCTTGGTATACCCGAATCTGTCTTGGTGTCGATGAGAGTAAATCCTCACCACGCAACACATGGGTAATCTTCATTAAAACATCATCAACTGCAACCGCCAATGTATACAAGGGCGATCCATCAGCTCGTGCTAACACAAAATCTGGAACATATAAGTGTTCAAACTTAACCTCACCACGTATTGCATCTGTAAATACAGTTTCCCCTTGTGGCATTCTCATGCGAATTACAGCCTTACGGCCGGCAGATTTAAATTGATCAATTTGGGTATTTGAAAGATCGCGGCACTTGCCATCGTAGCCAGGTGCTTGATTGTTCTTCATCTGTAACTGCCGGCGCTCCTCTAACTCCTCGCCACTGCAGTAACAATGATAGGCATCACCATTATCTAAAAATCTTTGCGCCCATTCGGCGTAAATATCTAGACGTTGAGATTGTAAATAAGGTCCATACTCCCCACCGACCTCAGGACCCTCATCCCAATTTAAACCTAACCACTTCAACGTATCTATCGCCGCCTGGATGTACTCATCTGTTACGCGCTCTCGATCAGTATCTTCAATTCTAAAGATTAACTTTCCATTTGTATGACGTGCATAAGCCCAATCAAATAAAGCGGTGCGGATATTTCCAACATGTAGATCACCAGTTGGCGATGGTGCAAATCTAACTCTAACTTGGGATTTATCAGCCACGAGTAGAAACCTTATTGGTTAAAGCACCAAGTCCATCAATCGCCACAGTAATTGTCGATCCAGCTGGCATAGGTGCGATCCCGGCAGGGGTTCCAGTAAGAATTACATCTCCAGGGAGCAAGGTCATTACATTTGTAACAAACTCAATAATCTGTGGAATCTTAAAGATCATTAAATCTAAGGTGGCAGATTGCTTGATCTCGCCATTTAATGTTGCCGTTATCTTCTGATTACCGGGAATAAACTCCGTTTCAATCCATGGCCCCAATGGACAAAAGGTGTCAAAACCTTTGGCACGACTCCATTGACCATCCTTTTTCTGTAGATCTCGTGCGGTTACATCATTAGCTAAGGTGTACCCAAAGATCACATCATTAGCCTTAGCTGCTGGAACCTCTTTGCAGATTCTGCCAATAACAATTGCTAGCTCCGCCTCAAAATCTACTCGCTCACTCATTCTTGGCCATTGAATAATCTCATTTGGACCAATTACTGCAGTATTTGGTTTAATAAAAATTATTGGCTCTTCTGGCACCGCAGAATTCATCTCAGCTGCATGATCAGCGTAATTTTTGCCAATACAAACAACCTTGCTGCGCGGAATCACCGGAGCTAATAGGCGAACATCTGCCAAATTAACCGTCTTATCAATTGGTGTAATCCCGGCATAAATTGGATCACCCTTTAAAATTAAAATCGAATCTGACTCATTTAATAAGCCAAATAAGGGGTCACTTCCAACACCAAGATCGGCAGGAGCGGAGAATCTAACTATGCGCATGCGGTAATTCTATAAGTGATCAATCACTTCACTTGCCTCTGTTACTCGCTCCGCTAGAACTGTAATTATTCGATGCCTTCTGCCGGCAGGTCTTTCAGCGGTTAATTTCCAGCCTGGAACTGTGATGGTGCTTCCTGGAATTGGCACACGACCAAGTTGTTTGGCAATTAATCCACCAATCGTATCCACATCTGAAACCTCATCTGGTGAAAACTCAGATTTAAATTGTTGCGCAAAATCCTCAACATGCAATCGAGTCGAGATTCGAGCACGATCTTCAGAGAGCCATTCAATCTCTTCAGTCTCATCATCATCATACTCATCGGCAATCTCACCAACGATCTCCTCTAAAATATCCTCAATTGTGATTAAGCCAGCTGTTCCGCCGTACTCATCAACAACAATTGCCATATGAATCTGATCTGATTGCATCTCTTTTAACAAATCAGCGGCGGTCTTTGTCTCTGGCACAAAGGTCGCTTTACGCAGGTGCTCCTCAACATTCTCATTTTGCTCTGCCTCATGATGTTCATGAACACGCTTAGCTAAATCTTTAACATATGCGATACCAATTACATTATCTAAATTCTCTGAGATTACTGGAATTCTGGTAAAACCAGATCGCAGCGCTAGCGATAGGCCTTGACGTAATGTCTTTCCAGATTCAATCCAGACCATCTCAGTTCGAGGCACCATTAACTCTCGAACCAAAGTGTCACCAAGATCAAATACTGAGTGAATCATCTCTCGCTCTGACTCTTCGACAAATCCACTCTCACTTGCTTGATCAACTAAATCTCTAAACTCCGCCTCGCTGGCAAATGGACCAGATTTAAAGCCACGTCCGGGGGTTAAGGCATTTCCAATTGCGATCAAAAGATTGGTTAATGGCCCAAGTAATTTTGCAAGTAAATCAGCGGTTACAACCGCAGCCCTGGCCCACTTAACCGCATGTTGCTTACCTAAGGTGCGCGGTCCAACGCCAACAACTACATATGAAATCGCCAACATAATTACGACAACAGAGGCCAAAACTAGGAAATTACTATTATCACTAGTAATTGCATAATCTGCGACCAAAACGGTTGCGGTTAACTCGCAGCCCTTTCGAACTAATAACAGAACATTCAGATATCTGGATGGATTATCAATTAACCTCTGGAAAGGTTTGGCATATCTAGGTTTCCTTTCGATTATCTCTTCAATTAATCGCCGGGATAATGAGGTTAATGCGGATTCGCTACCAGCTAAGAAACCAGCAAATAACAGCAGGCTGATAATCAGAAATAGATTTGTGATCGTCATCGAGTTGCTCTCCATTTTTCTAGTAGCTCATCTTGTAGTTTAAACATTGACTCTTCCTCTTTTGCCTCTACATGGTCAAAGCCAAGTAGATGAAGTACGCCATGTACCGTTAATAGTTCAAGCTCCTTGGTCAAGCTTTGCTTCTCATTACGTTCTGCAAATGCTGGACATAAAACAATATCGCCAACTATCCCTGGGCCATTGGATTTTGAGTTTGGCTTTACCTCATCCATCGGAAATGAAAGCACATCGGTTGGACCTGGCAGATCCATCCATTTAATATGTAACTCGGTAATCTCTGGTTCAGTTACCAAGCGAATGTTCAGTTCACAATCGGGATGAACCTGCATATTCGAAAGGACATAATCTGCCACCGAAATTAAACCTGATTCATCACATTTGTAATCAGAAATATTTTCTAATTCAATTTTTATTACAGATCACCGCTTCTCACTGCGAATCGGAAAGGTAGTTTTTGCCAAATTCTCATCCCATGCTCCATATGCGGTAACGATCTCGCCAACTAATCTATTTCGGACTACATCCTCGGCAGTTAGGTGAATAAAGGAGATATCTGGGATATCTACCAAAATATCTTGGACAACCTTTAATCCAGATTTTGCATGATTTGGCAGATCTACCTGCGTGGTATCACCGGTAATAATCATCTTTGAACCAAAGCCCAATCTAGTTAAAAACATCTTCATCTGTTCTGGTGTTGTATTTTGAGCCTCATCTAAAATTATAAATGCATCATTTAAAGTTCGGCCTCGCATGTATGCAAGTGGAGCTACCTCAATTACTCCGGTGCTCATTAATCTTGGAATAGCATCTTGATCAATCATGTCATGCAAGGCATCAAATAATGGACGCAGATATGGGTCAATTTTCTCATTTAGTGATCCAGGCAAGAAGCCTAGATGTTCTCCAGCTTCAACTGCCGGCCTAGTTAAAATTATCCGATTAACCTGTTTTGCTTGCAGTGCTTGAATCGCTTTTGCCATTGCCAAATAAGTTTTTCCAGAGCCAGCCGGACCAATTCCAAAGGTAATTGTATTTAAATCAATGGCATCAACATACTTTTTCTGATTTACAGTTTTAGGTCTAATTGTTTTACCGCGATTGCTTAAAATATTTAAGGTTAAAACCTCTGCTGGATGCTGCGCTGGATCCTGCTTAACCATTGAAACAGATCGCATGACCATATCCTCATTAAGGTTTTGGCCACCACGCAGGATTGCAATTAACTCTTCCACAAGGTCAGAAAATTGCTTAACCTGATCCGCTTCGCCTTTAACATAAATCTCATTGCCTCGAATAGTGATCGCTAGATCTGGAAAACGGTTCTCTAAGATTCGAAAGTAAGAATCATTTGGGCCGACTAGTGCCACCATGGAAAAGGCAGCTGGTAATTTAATAACTCTGGGGTCCATTGTGGTTAATTGTATATTTATCCAGGTGGCCAAGCGAAAGCGCGCCCACCCAATAGATGTAAATGAGCGTGAAACACTGATTGCCCCGCTCCGGCGCCGGTATTGATATTACTTCGATAACTATCTAACCCAATCTCTTTGGCAATCTGATCGGCAAGGGCAACTATCTCTCCAACCAACTTTGGATCTGCCGCCGCTACCTCTGCCATTGTGGCAAAGTGCTGATTTGGAATTATCAATAGATGGGTTGGTGCCTGCGGAGTAATGTCATGAAATGCGGTGACACGATCTGTTTTTGCCACAATTGATGCTGGAATTTCGCCAGCAACTATTTTGCAAAACAAACAACTCTGTTCACTCATATCTACCACCGGCCAATCAAAGTTTGAACCACGGAAAGGGCTGCAAAACCAGCATGCGCCGATCGCAGTACATTCTCACCCATTCGAACTGTAACCGCATTCGCTGCAATTAATTGATCAATCTCATTATCAGAAATTCCACCCTCGGGACCGATCACTAGGAAAATTCGCTTTGTATCAGCAGCAAACTTCATCTGCGAGATATTTGATTGAGCAGCTTCATGCAAAGTAATTATCTGATCATCTCTTTGAAACAAGTTGAGTAGTTGATTTGTAGATACCGCTTCACTTAAAACTGGCAATTTCACTCGCCGGGCTTGTTTTGCTGACTCTTTGATTGCTATTAACCACTTACTTGCTGAATCACTCTGCCACTTGCTGATGCAGCGCTCTGCTTGCCAAGGAATGATTCGATCTGCTCCGGCGACAGTTAGTAACTCGAGCATCTCCTTGATGCGATCAGATTTAGTAACTGCTTGCACAACAATTAGCTCTGGCTTTAAGTGTTGAGCGCTACCTCGCCGTGCGATATCAATTTTTAAACTTTTTTTACCTACTTCAGTAATTGCACCACTGACCCAATTACCTGATTTATCTGCAATTTTGATCTCTTCGCCGATTTGTAGACGCATGACCTTAACTGCGTGATGTCCTTCATCTCCTTCTAACTCCTGCGTACCTCCCGTACCAAGTTGATCAACAAAAAAGAGTGAGATCATCAGCGAAATGCATTTCGCACACGCCCAAAGAAGCCCTCATCTTTGTGAGTGTGAACAATTACCTTGTCCGGTGCATCTCCACGTAACTGGGCAAACCGCTTTAACAACTCAGATTGCTCTTTGTTTAACTTATTTGGTGTTTGAACCTCAATATGAGCGATTAAATCACCGCGCCCAGATCCGCGAAGCTTTGTAACACCTAAACCTTTTAAGATCACTGTTTCACCACTATTTGTTCCCTCTTTAATTTCAAGGCTTTGCTCGCCATCTAAGGTGGGAATTTTTACCTTTGTTCCAGTTGCAGCGGATGTAAATGGAATAGCAATTGAGATATGTAAGTTGCTCTGCTCTCTTACTAAAAACTCATGAGGTAGTTCGACAATTTCAACATATAGATCTCCGGAAGGACCACCTCCGGGACCGACCTCTCCTTGACCAGATAATTGGATTCGATTACCAGTTTCAACTCCTGCCGGAATCTTTACTGGAATGCTCTTTCGTGATCTAACTCGACCATCACCGGCACACTCACTGCATGGATCGGTAATCACAGAACCAAAACCACCACAGTTGTTACATGGACGAGATGTCATAACCTGACCGAGAATTGAACGAGCAACCTGCTGTGTTTCACCGCGGCCCTTACAAATCCCGCAGGTACTGGGTTTGCTGTTATTTGCACATCCTGTGCCATTACATTTTGAGCAAGCAATAGCGGTTTCAATATTTAAATCACGGTCACAACCAAAGGTTGCCTCCATTAAATCAACCTCAACTCTGATTAATGCATCTTGGCCAGCACGAGTTCTTGGTCTTGGACCACGTTGCCCGCCGCCGCCAAAAAATGCATCCATAATGTCGCCAAAACCAAAGTTGGCATTGCCAAATCCACCACCAAAACCGCTGCCACCAATATCGTAATTTTGTCTCTTATCAGGATCACTAAGTACCTCATAAGCGGCAGTGATCTCTTTAAATTTATCCGCCATTGCCGGATCTGGATTTACATCTGGATGCAATGTACGAGCCAAATGGCGGTACGCCTTCTTTATCTCATCAAAGCTAGCATCACGATCAACACCCAGTAATTGATAAAGATCAGCCATTACTTGTTCTCCACTAAAAATCTGCCAACATAATTAGCAACTGCATTTACCGCACTCATAGAGGCTGTGTAATCCATTCGAGTTGGTCCAATAATTCCCATCGCACCTAGATCTCCATACCCAACACTTACCAAACTAGTTGAACGCAAGGATTTCTCATTTTGTTCCTCACCGATTAAAACCTTCACCGATGTATCGGCATCAGATAACAGTCGCAGCAACACAACCTGCTCCTCTAGTGCCTCAAGAATTGGGTGCATACTCTTATTTAAATCCTGATTAGCCCTAGCTAAATTAGAGGTACCAGCTAAAACCACCCTCTCCTCTGGATGTTCAACCGCCATCTCAATCAAGGTTGCCATAATTGTTACATCATTGGCGCGGGCATTGCCTCGTGAGTTAGCGGTTAAGCCCTCAATCTTGCTAGCCACATTTGATAAAACTTGATTTGCTATCAATGAGTTAAGTTTTTTATGCAGGTCAGATAGTGCAGCTTCGCTAATATCAAATGGTAATTCAATCATTCGCTGCTCTACTCGACCGGCATCGGTGATTAAAACCATCATCACCCTAGTTGGTGAAAGTAATACTAATTCGATGTGTCTTACCTTGGCTCGAGTCATAGCTGGGTACTGCACTACCGCTACCTGCTTAGTTACTTGGGCCAATAACCTGACAGTTCTGGAAATAACATCATCTAGATCGGTTGCGCCATCCAAAAAGGTTTCAATAGCTTTACGTTCTGCACCAGATAATGGTTTTACTGTTGCCAACTTATCAACAAATACTCGGTAACCCTTATTGGTTGGAATTCGACCTGCGCTTGTATGAGGTTGTGAGATTAAGCCAGCCTCTTCAAGGACCGCCATCTCATTACGAATAGTTGCCGGCGATACACCCAAGCCATGTTTAGCCGCTAAAGTTTTAGAGCCTACCGGCTCCTCAGTTGCGACGTAATCCTCAACAATCGCACGTAATATCGCTAATTGCCTGTGTTGCATACTTACTTGATTACCATCAATACAGTTGTTAAAAAGAATAAAAGAAAGGCTGGAAAGGCGGTTCTAAGTTTCTCAGCTCTAAAGTGAGCAAAGATTGCAACACCCATTGTGATCCATAACGTTCCTGCGGCATACCAACCAATTGCATCTGCTGGATAACGTAATCCCCAGATTAAACCAATTGCCGCTACAGCTTCTACGACTCCAATTAATCTTGCGACAAAATCCTTGATACCTAAATCTCGAGTACCTGATAAGCCCGCATTGCTGCCAGAAATTTTGCTTAAGCCCGCAATTAGGAAGATCATGGCCAAGGCGCCAGAGACAATGTTGTAACTCATAACCCCACCGTACTACAGAAGTATTTCACGCACGATTCGATCTGCAATTAAGCGCCCACTTAAACTCAAACTCACACTTCCTGCGCCCCAATTCTTAAGATCTAATGCACCACTATCTACATAGGGCTGCAAAATCTTTAGTTGCTCATTTGAAAGGGAATCTTTGCGCACACCACTTGGTAATCTAATTGAGAGCATTAACCGCTCACTCTCAACTTGAATTGGCTCCAATATCTCTTGATCTAATACTGGAGAATCATTATTTGTCATTTTTGTTTTGTACAAATTTGGATGCTTAACATTCCACCAACGTTTTCCATCTATATGCGAGTGTGCTCCTGGGCCCACTCCCCACCAATTGTGATTTAACCAGTAAGCAGAGTTGTGTTTGCTCTCTCCACCTGGCTTACTCCAATTACTTAACTCATACCAAGTAAATCCAGCATTTGAAAATGCCTGATCCGCCATTAAATACTTTTCAGCGGTTAAATCATCATCAACATTCCCAATTTCACCACGTTTAATCCCATTGGCCAGTTTGGTACCTTCTTCCACAATCAAGGCGTAGGCGCTAATGTGATTAATTGGAAGAGCCAATGCAGCATCAATACTTAATTGCCAATCAGCTAGAGATTCACCAGGTGTGCCATAAATTAAATCCACCGAAATATCTCTAAAGCCAACCTCACTTGCCCATTGGGTAACCTGCTGCAAATTTTGTGGGTTATGAGTTCGATCTAAAGTTTTTAATACATGCGCAACTGCAGATTGCATACCAACAGATATTCGATTAATTCCAGCATCCTTAAAAGCCGCTAGCTTCTGCTTATCGACCGTGTCTGGGTTGGTCTCTAATGTAATTTCACAATCATCACTTAACTGGAAGGAGTTTTTAATCTGTGTAATTACTCGAGCAATATCAGATGCCTCCATCAATGAGGGAGTTCCACCACCAAAGAAGATGGTAGGTACAGTTGCCTCACCAACCTGCAACCTGGCTTGTTCAATCTCTTGAATGGCTAAATCAATATATAAGTTAGAGATTTGGGAAAGGCCATCTGAGATCTGTAGCTCTGCTGGAGTGTAGGTATTAAAGTCGCAGTAACCACAACGTTTTACGCAGTATGGAATATGAACGTAAAATGAGAGATTCACTTAACTACTTTTCTTTTCCCTTATCTGAATCAGTTGTTAAGGCAGCGATGAACGCCTCTTGTGGCACCTCTACTCGCCCAACCATCTTCATTCGCTTCTTACCCTCTTTTTGCTTCTCAAGTAATTTACGTTTTCGCGTGATATCTCCGCCATAACATTTAGCCAAAACATCTTTCCGGATCGCTCTGATATTTTCACGAGCAATGATCTTGGCACCAATTGCGGCTTGGATGGGTACTTCAAACTGTTGGCGTGGAATCAATTCGCGCAGTTTCTCCGTCATCATCACACCATATGCATAGGCTTTGTCGCGGTGCACAATCTGGCTAAATGCATCTACCTTCTCGCCCTGCAGTAAGATATCTACCTTCACTAAATCCGCTGCCTCTTCACCTGTTGGTTCATAATCAAGGGAGGCGTATCCGCGAGTTCTTGATTTCAAATTATCAAAGAAATCAAAGACGATTTCAGCAAGCGGCAAGGTATAGCGAATTTCAACTCGATCCTCAGATAAGTAATCCATACCCTTTAATATTCCGCGGCGTTGTTGGCAAAGCTCCATGATGCTGCCAATGAATTCAGCAGGAGATAAAATCGTTGCTTTCACTACTGGCTCTAATACCTCTGCAATTTTGCCATCTGGATACTCAGATGGATTTGTTACCAATAACTTTTCACCATTATCTAACGTCACGTTGTAAACCACGCTCGGCGCTGTAGAAATTAAGGTTAAGCCCGCTTCACGCTCTAGTCGCTCGCGCACAATCTCCATATGTAAAAGACCAAGGAAACCACAACGGAAACCAAAACCAAGTGCGGTCGAAGATTCTGGTTCAAAGACTAAGGCCGCATCATTTAACTGTAATTTATCTAGCGCCTCACGAAGCATTGGATACTCAGCACCATCAATTGGAAATAGGCCAGAGAAAACCATCGGCTTGGGATCTTTATAACCAGCTAATGGATTTGTAGTTGGATTGTTGTAGGTAGTAACAGTGTCACCAACTCTTGATTGGCGAACATCCTTCACACCTGTAATTAAGTAACCCACCTCGCCAACTCCCAATCCTTTGCTGGCAATTGGTTCAGGTGAGATAACTCCAACCTCTAACATCTCATGTCTAACACCAGTTGAAAACATTTGAATCTGATCTCTTGGTGATAGGTGTCCATCTACTACTCGAACATAGGTAACTACGCCACGATAAAGATCATAAACTGAGTCAAAAATTAATGCTCTGGTCGGAGCCTTTGCATCACCAGTTGGAGGTGGAATTAACTTAACAATTTGATCAAGAAGTTCAACAACGCCATCACCAGTTTTTCCAGAGACACGAAGACAATCCTCGGGTTCACAACCAATTAATTTTGCTAGCTCAATTGCAAACTTCTCTGGCTGAGCAGCTGGCAGATCAATCTTATTCAGTACGGGAATAATGGTTAGGTTGTTCTCCATTGCTAAATACAGATTAGCTAAGGTCTGTGCCTCAATTCCTTGAGCACAATCAACCAACAAGATAGCTCCTTCGCACGCTGCTAGCGAGCGCGATACCTCATATGTAAAATCTACGTGACCTGGTGTATCGATCATATTTAAAATGTAATCTTGATTATCAATGCCAGATTTCCAAGGCAGTCTTACGGCTTGGCTTTTAATTGTGATACCGCGTTCGCGTTCAATATCCATGCGATCTAAGTACTGGGCTCGCATATTTCGATCTTCTACAACACCGGTGATTCCAAGCATGCGATCTGCCAAAGTAGATTTACCATGATCGATATGAGCAATAATGCAAAAATTGCGAATCTGATTTGGATTTGTGGATGCCGGTTGTGGCGCTTTTGCTGAATCAATTGCAGGCATCGCTACTTTGCCCCTACGCCGTTAAATTGAGTGGTGAATTAACGTGCGCCAGCTTTGTTAGCTAATTTAGCTAACGCTGACTTTTTATTTGCTGCTTGATTTGCATGGATTACGCCCTTTGAAACAGCCATATCCAATGAACGATTTGCATCACGAAGTTCAGCAGTGATCTTGCTCTTGTCGCCAGCTGTGATTGCATCGCGGAACCGACGGATCGCTGTCTTCAATGCTGAGCGGTACGCCTTGTTGCGATCCTGCGCCTTATTGTTGGTGCGGATGCGCTTGATCTGCGACTTAATATTTGCCACGAATAGAGTTCCTTTTCACTTGAAATTTAATTAGGTAAGTTTTACAGAAGACGCATCGTATCAGCGCACTTGATTAGGCTCAAACTGAGCGTATTTACTTACTTCCACGAGCGGTACTAATGGTGATTATTGCTCGCTCCAGTGCATATGCCGGATCTGCCGCCGCCCCCTTGATATCAGCATCAGCTTGCGCCAAGGTGATTACCGATCGAGCCAACGCATTCTCACTCCAGCCACTTAACTGCCGACG
>CAZVNE010000016.1:22673-25217 GCA_964628535.1 uncultured Candidatus Nanopelagicus sp.
ACATCATCCTCATCAATTACTTTGCCATCTAAAACATCACTAGCAAGTTGTGAACATGCACCGCCTAATTCACGAAGATCACTGCCTAATGAATCAATTAATGCTTGCACAGCCTCTGTTGAAATCTTTCTGCCTAATCTTTTAAACTCGCTGCGAACAAACTCTGCCTTATCACTATCTTTTTTTATCGCCTCTGCAGCAATTACTTCAGCACCAGCTTTTTTGACCTTATCAACTAAAGCTTTGCCTTTAACCCCACCCTTGTGCCATAAAATTAAATTTAAACTCTCATCTGGATCAACTAAATACTCGATAATCTCATCACTGCATTCAGCGGTTAAATCTTGAATCTCTTTAATAACCACAATCCGAGCATCCCCAAATAGTGATGGAGCAAGTGAATCGGTAATCGTGCCAACCTCTATCTCATCGGCGATGAGCGTTGTGGTTGTGGCAGTCGGATTAGCAGTGAGAATTTTTGTGATTGCGCGGTCAGCAAGTAACCCTTCTGCACCTTGGATTAAAACTAACCCCACCGAATCCGCCACCAATCTCTTCCTGTAACCCTGATCTTATTGGGTTCGGTGATCGCAATCCCACCAGATTTATCGGTTCGGACAACCTTAACTCCCCTTTTCTCAAACTCACCGATCAGCTCTAGCGATGGATGGCCATAATTATTTCCGGCACCCACACTGATTACCGCCACCGATGGTTTGATTTTATCGAGCATCGGTAGGTATTGATAAGCAGAGCCATGGTGTGCAACCTTATAGATATCTACTGGTGAAAGAAGTGGGTTGGCGGTTAACAACTCTTGAACTGGTGGCTCTAAATCACCTGAAGCAAAAATACTTAACTTGGTCGATTTAATTAGTAAAGCAATACTTGAGTTGTTTATGGCAGAGCCATCACCCGGAAGGGATGCAAAGCTGCCTTGATACCTTTCTGGCCATAAAACTGAGATCTTTGTATCAGCTATTTGAAACTGCTCACCAGCCACAACCTGTCTTACCGTTGTTTTATCTAGTAAATTGATTGAGCTTTCATAGGCAGCAATTGGCTGTAAATTATTGGTGATCCATAACTGTTTAACATCACGATTCTTAATTGCACCAGCCAATCCCGCAACATGATCGGCGTGAAAATGTGTCAATACCAGCAATGAGATTTGTTTAACTCCTAATCTGCGTAGACAGTTATCAATTAAAGATGGCTCTGGACCAACATCAATCACTATTGCATCACTCTTTTTTAGATTGATTACCAGTGCATCTCCCTGGCCAACATCACAATTAGCAATCTGCCAAGCAGAGCCTGGCCAACTAATCTTGGTATAGGTCAAATGAGAGAGAAGCAGGATTGCAATGAGTAATAAGGGGCGCCACTTTCGCTTTAAAAATAGGGCGGTGAAGATTAAAAGCAAAGCGATGAAAAATAAGGTGGATGAGAATTTAAGTACCGCAAAGGATGTACCAAAGTTACAAAGCCAAACTATCCAGCCTGCCATCGGATAGGTAAAGAGCAGAAGCAGTGATGAGAGGTTAGGTAGAACCGCTGCGAACAGGGCAGCGACAAAACCAATCACGGTGATTGGACCAATTACCGGTGAAGCTAAAATATTAGCCGGCACTGTAATTAGTGATAACTGGCTAGATAAAGCGACAACTACTGGTGTGCAAAACAAGGTAGCTGAAATTGGAATCGCAATAGCCTCAGCTAACCAGCTCCACTTAACTCGCTTTGCTAACCAATTACTCATATGAGGCGCCATAATCAAAATTCCACCAGTTGCTAATACTGAAAGTGCAAAGCCAGGGTCAATCGCCTGAAATGGCTCAAGTAAAACCAACAAACCAATTGCAGCTCCAAGTGCTGGTAATCCAAGTGAGTTATCACCGCGATACCTAGCCGCCAATAAGACAGCGGTCATTACCGCAGCCCGCAAAACTGAGGGTGTGGGTCTTACTAAAAAGATAAATAGAATTAAAACAAATGCGGTAATTATCAGCCGAGTCCTGATAGACCGAATTAAATATTGCATCAGCCATAAAACAAAGCCAGCAACTAAGGCAAAGTTCGCACCACTTACTGCTGTTAAATGTGAAAAGCCAACTCGGCGCATTGCAATTGTGAACTCCTCACTTTGTAATGAGGTATCCCCCAAAATCAAACCAGGAATTAAGGAGCCGAGATCACTTTTAGGTACAAGTGATCTAAAGGAGCTGCGGATCTGATCGGTAATTGAAAAGAGTCGCTTTGGCTGCGACAGAATCTCTACTTCTGAAGCTGCAACTGCCAGCGCCGCTACCTTCGCCTCTTTACTTTTAATTAACTTAACTGAGCCCTCTATTTGCTGATTTAGGTGGAGATTTTGACCTACAGGAACCAGCATTCGCATGGGAAGGTTAATTACTGCATCATTAATTTTTTGCACTGAAATAAGAAAGCTTTGTTGGTCTGGCATTTTTGTTGAGCCAAAAACTTTGCCACCACGAATCAGTGGATCACTTCTAATTTCAGCAATTATCTCTACCTTTTGAT
>CAZVNE010000017.1:0-24151 GCA_964628535.1 uncultured Candidatus Nanopelagicus sp.
ATGAAACAGATAGTAGATTTATTGCGACAGTTACGTGGTGCAGTGGTTGAACTAGAGCCAATGATTGACCAGGCGTTGACCAAAATTGATCGGGGCGTTGTGGTTTACGCTGGAGCATCCTTATGAGCTTGTTGTTATTAGATAGTGCATCTCTTTGGTACCGGGCTTACTTTGGTATGCCAGATACCTTGCTATCACCAAAGGGTGAACCAATCAATGCTATAAAAGGTTTTTTAGATATGTCTGCGCGTTTGATCAATATCTACTCGCCAAATAGATTTGTAGCGTGTTTAGAGGGGGATTGGCGACCTTCTTGGCGGGTTGATTTATTTCCTGATTACAAATTAAATCGAATTGATGATTCAGGCGAAGAAACTGAACCAGACACATTATCACCACAGATACCAGTACTTCTTGATGTTCTTGATGCTTTCGGATTCGCATCCCTTGGGGTTGATGATTACGAAGCGGATGATGTTATTGCCACTTTAAGTAAAACAGAGAGCGGACCAATCCGAGTAGTAAGTGGCGATCGCGATCTATTTCAATTGGTTGATGAAACGAAAGATGTGAAGATCGTTTACTTGGCCAAGGGTTTAAGTAATCATGATCTGGTTGACGCCGATTGGATTAGTAAAAAGTATGAGATCCCAGGTGAGCGTTATGCACTGTTTGCCATGATTCGTGGAGATGCGTCAGATGGCCTGCCTGGACTAAAGGGAATTGGTGAGAAAGGCGCAGCCTTGATTGCAAATTTATTTCCAGATATGGAATCGGTGATTGAGGCGGCGGTAAGCGAAAATGAACTGCTGCCAAAAAATCTCGCAAAGAAGGTTATTGCGAGTAAGGATTATGCAAGGATCGCGCCAAAATTAGTTAACTGTGCAACCGATGTCCCTATTCCTGCGATGATCATGGATATGCCGAAGAAACCCGATTCGTTAGCGCATATTCGTGAAATACAAGACATCTATGGATTAGGTGCAAGCGTGGACCGTCTTCTTGCAGCTTTGCGATGGGATTAATAATGCGCACGGGTTACTTGATGATTGGTTTTGTTTTAGGCGTAATTACATCCTTAAGTTTTGCTCCACTTTCCTTGTGGATTGCGCCTCTTGTAACTTTATTCTTTCTGTATGAGCTGTTAATCCGAAATACTTCAATAAATCGGTTTTGGATCACCTATTTCTTTGGGCTTGGACTCTTAATTGTTTCTCAAAGCTGGACCGGTGTTTACGTGGGAAATGCACCATTCCTGGCTCTAGCTTTTATGCAGGCGTTCTTTTTCACACCACTGGCATTGGTTGGCAAAAGAGGTAATTTAGTAAATAGCCTGATCTTTGGGTGCGCTTTAGTATTTAGCGAATTTTTAATGCGAACAATACCTTTCACTGGGTTTGGTTGGAGTCGTTTGAGTTTTACCCAAGTTGAGTCTCCAGTCGCTGCAATATATCCATTGATTGGAGTTGCCGGAGTTGCTTTCTTTATTGCTTTCTTTACATCACTTCGGAGCATCAAAACTTTAATTGCCGCCTCGTTGGTAATTGTGATTCTAAACTTTGTTCCGACTGGATTAAATAATGTTGGTGATATGAAGATTGCTTTAGTGCAAGGGGGAGTTCCGCAATTAGGTATAGATTTTAATGCTACACCGCTTGTGGTTTATAGAAATCATCTTACGCAGAGCAAGATATCCATCAAACCAGAATCGGTGGATCTTATTGTTTGGCCAGAGAATGCTGTAGACATTGATGTTTTTAGTAATTCGACTATCCAATCTGAGATATCTGAATTATCTCAAGAGCTACGAACCCCGATTTTAATCGGTGGTATTTCAAGATTTAGTGGCGATTTGCAAAACATCTCTGTCCTATTTAATCCAAAAGTTACTGAAATTTACGTCAAACGATATCTCACACCTTTCGGCGAGTACATACCTTTGCGATCTTTATTCCAAAACTTATCTCCTTATGTTTCAGAGGTAAAGGATTTTTCGGCAGGAAATGAGAGAACTGTGTTTTCGATAGACGACCGCACATTTCAAACTCTAATTTGTTATGAGATCATCAATGATGCTTTCAGGGATGAAATGTCAGAGAACTTTCTCGTATTGCAAACTAATAATGCCACCTTTGGAGATACCGCTCAGCTTGAGCAGCAGTTAAATATTGCAAGGGTTCGAGCTGCTGAAACTGGCCGGGAGATCACCTATGTGTCTACAACCGGAGTGACCTCTGTAATTGGGACCGATGGCGGATTGCGATCTGTATTACCTAAATTTGAGGCTGGAACTTTGACTGAAAGTATCAATATGCATGAAGGTAAAACTGCTGCGCAAAAGTTGCAGTTTTATCCAGAGATTGTTGCTATCTTCTTGCTACTCTTATTGTTGATAAAACGAGTGCGGAGTTAAGATGAGCAAAATTCTAGTTTTGGTCCCAACATACAATGAGGCTGAAAGCATCCAGAGTTTGCTTATGCGATTAGATCAAGCCTGTTATTTACTACCTGACATGACACTAGATATCTTGATTATTGATGATAAATCACCAGATGGAACTGCTCAGATCGCCAAATCGCTGGAAATTAAAAGATTAAGTATTTTACATAGAGAAGAAAAAGGTGGTCTGGGACCTGCATACATTGCTGGTTTTAAATATGGACTTAGTAAAGATTACGAATACTTTGTAGAGATGGATGCTGATCTAAGCCATCAGCCAGAAGAGTTGAAGAATTTACTGGAGGTCACTTCACCTCAGAATTTTGTGATTGGTACCCGATGGATGCCTGGTGGCAGCGTTATTAATTGGCCAAGGAAGCGTCAATTGATATCAAAGATGGGAACAAAGTACGCAGCTTTTGCCCTTGGTTTACCATTTAGAGATCTAACCTCCGGTTATCGAGTAATTCCAAAATCCTTTTTACAACAGATAAATCTTGATTCAATCGAAACAAAGGGGTATGGATTTCAAATTGAGATGGCGATGTTGGCCAACAAATTAGGATTTGTAATCAAGGAGGTGCCAATTACCTTTGTAGAACGGGAGAATGGTTTATCTAAAATGAGCCTAGCTATCGTTTGGGAGGCTTGGTTTATGGTTACTTTTTGGGGTTTCCGCCGTTTGATATTACGCCGATAATCTACATTATGTAAAGTAAAACAGTGATCAGTTGATCGCCAACTCCTCGATCGGCAGGCAGCTACAAATTAGATTGCGATCTCCATGTACTCCATCAATTCTGCCAACTGTCGGCAGATACTTACCAGCGGCTCCAATTCCATGATGGTGACCCCTTGGAAATGCGGCTTTAGATCGGGCGTACTTACGATCCCAATCATCCCTTACTAAATCCCCCATTGTGTGAGGTGCGTGGCGAAGTGGCGAATCTTCGATAGTAATTATGCCTTTGGAAATATCGGTTATCTCTTGATGTATTGATTCTAAAGCAGCAATAAATCTATCCAGCTCACGCATATCTTCGGATTCAGTAGGTTCAATCATCATAGTTCCAGCAACCGGGAATGAAACAGTTGGTGCATGGAAACCATGATCCATCAATCGTTTAGCGATGTCATCCACCGTTACGCCAGTATTTTTAGTGATATCCCTGATGTCAATAATGCATTCATGGGCAATTAAATTACTCTTTCCTTTGTATAGAATCGGGAAAAATGGATCTAATTTTTTTGCTAGGTAGTTGGCGGATAAAATCGCGGTTTGTGTTGCTTTGGTTAAGCCCGCACCACCCATCATTCTGATGTACATCCAACTTATTGGCAGGATCGAAGCAGATCCATAAGGCGCACTTGAGACCGCACCAGGTCCGGTAGTTGGACCTGCATGTGGATCAGCATGATGATTTGGCAGGAACGGTGCTAGGTGTGCGCGGGCTATAACTGGACCAACTCCTGGTCCACCCCCACCATGTGGAATGCAAAATGTTTTATGGAGGTTTAAGTGCGACACATCAGCGCCAAATTTTCCAGGCTTTGCTAAGCCAACCAGCGCATTCAAATTTGCACCATCAACATAAACCTGTCCCCCTGCTTCATGAATGAGTTGGCAAATCTCCGATATTGCCTCTTCAAAAACTCCATGGGTTGAAGGATAAGTAACCATCAAAGCTGCGAGTGAATTTTGATACTGCGAAATCTTTGCTTTAATGTCGCTAATTGATACATTTCCTAAATCATCACATTCAATAACTACGACCTTCATTCCTGCCATAACCGCACTGGCTGCATTTGTGCCATGAGCACTTGACGGAATCAAGCAAATATTGCGATGCTGTTCACCCCTACTATCCAGATAATTTCTAATCGCCAATAATCCAGCAAACTCTCCTTGCGAACCTGCGTTAGGCTGCAAAGAGACTGCGTCATAACCAGTTACCTCTATCAACCAGTGGGACAATTGATCAATCATTTTTTTGTATCCACGAGATTGTTCTAATGGTGCAAATGGATGAATATTTGCAAACTCAGGCCAAGTCACTGGAATCATTTCAGAGGTCGCATTTAACTTCATTGTGCATGAACCCAATGGGATCATCGTTCGATCAAGAGCTAAATCCCGATCGGATAAACTTCGAATATACCTAAGCATCGCTGTTTCAGAGTGATAAGAGTTAAACATTGGGTGGATCAAAAACTTGCTCTTTCGGCCATTAGCGATCTTTACCGCTTCCTGCGAGCTCTTCAAATTAAAGATCTGATAGATCTGATTCACATCTTCATCGGTTGTTAACTCATCAAAGGTAATTGAGATCTCTGCCTTATTAATCTGCTTAATATTCATTCCGCTTTGTAAGAATTTATCAACTAGATCATCAGCAGCAACATCTGAAATCTTCACTGTATCAAAAACCGGCTTCTCTCCCACCTTAAATCCCGCAGTTTTGAGATCCTGACGAAGTGAGTTGGCCCGCGAACTTATCTGATTAGCTATCTGAACCAAACCCTGCGGACCATGCCACATTGCATAAAATGCTGAAATAACAGCTAGAAGAACTTGTGCTGTGCATATATTTGATGTTGCTTTATCACGCCGAATATGTTGCTCTCTAGTTTGCAACGCCAATCTAAATGCAGTGTTTCCATGTGAATCAATAGATTGGCCAACCAAACGTCCAGGCATAGAACGTTCTAAACCCTCTCTAACCGACATAAACCCAGCGTGTGGACCACCAAAGCCAACCGGTACACCAAATCTTTGAGCGGTGCCCACTGATACATCAGCACCAAACTCACCCGGTGCCTCAATTAAAGTCAGTGACAATAGATCGCAATCAACTATAGCTAAAGCATTTTTCTCATGAACTTTAAATACGGAATCTCTTAAATCCTTAATTTCACCACTAGAGCTTGGATAAGCGAATATTGCGCCAAAAAAATCATCAGAAAAATCATAATCCTTAACATCGATCTCTTTTATCTCAATTTTCAATGGCTTTGCACGGGTTGTAATTACTTCTTTAACATGTTGATGGAGATCTTGATCAAGTAAAAAGATCGCCTCGTCTGAACCTTGCCAGGTACGTCTAGATAATGTCATTGCCTCAGCCGCTGCGGTTGCTTCATCTAACATTGATGCATTTGCTATTGGCAGGCCAGTGAGATCTGCTATTACAGTTTGAAATGCGAATATCGCCTCTAGCCTGCCCTGACTTATCTCTGGTTGATACGGGGTATACGCGGTATACCAGGCTGGGTTTTCGAGAACATTTCTTAAAACCACTGGTGGAGTAATGGTGCCCACATACCCACTGCCGATGAAATTCTTAATTACACTGTTTTCATTGGCAATTGCTCTTAACTCTGCGATCGCAGCACTCTCTGAGATTCCAACTGGCAGTACACGTTCAATCTCATTATCAATTAAAATGTTTTTTGGAACCACCGCTTGGATAAAATCATTAAGATCCTTATACCCAAGCTCAAGTAACATAGAGTTGATCTGGTAATCATTTGGACCAATATGTCGATCAATAAAGGTCGAACGTAAATCCATCTAATCCCCCATGTTTCCTGCTGCTCTGAGGGGAAGAGTATTACTTACTAGGCGCCTTTGCGCTTTCTTCGTTCTGATAGTTCATCGTTATTTGTACCACTTACCACAGCACTGCCATCTAGTGAATTCTCGCCTTGTAGATTCAATAATGAGCCTTCAACCTCATGCCAAACCTTACCGATCGCAATACCGAAAACACCTTGACCACCTTGTAAAAGATCAACGATGTCATCTGGACTTGTGCATTCGTAAATAGATGCCCCATCACTCATCAAGGTAATACGCTCGAGATCTGAGATACCTGTACTTCTTAAATGCTCAACTGCAGTTCTTATATTTTGTAGCGATACGCCAGTATCAAGAAGTCGCTTTACGATTTTCAAAACTAAAATATCGCGGAAACCGTATAACCGTTGGGAGCCAGAGCCGGCTGCGGTTCTAACACTTGGTTCAACTAAACCTGTACGAGCCCAGTAATCCAGTTGTCGATAGGAAATTCCAGCGGCGACACAGGCAGTTGCGCCTCGATATCCGATCTCAGGGGAAATGCTCATCACAAACTCGATTCTACGGGGAAGGCTTAATTGTAGAAGTTGAGCGGTTGATTTCAATGGTTAGACACGAAAATCTAAGGCTAAGGTTTAGGGTTTCTCCACCCCAACTTACGGTTTAAGCAAGGAAATCCTCTGGATTGA
Source organism: uncultured Candidatus Nanopelagicus sp. (assembly GCA_964628535.1). Classification (GTDB taxonomy): domain Bacteria; phylum Actinomycetota; class Actinomycetes; order Nanopelagicales; family Nanopelagicaceae; genus Nanopelagicus. The sequence goes on from CAZVNE010000017.1 coordinate 6,707, forward strand.
TCTGATCTAGAAACTCCTTGAACCGTTCTACCTCATCCTCAGCCTGATCTGGAATCTCTATGCCAGCCTCATCCAACAGGGCAAGGCTTGCCATAATTGGAGAGTTACTTCTCAGAGCCAGAGCTATTGCATCACTAGGCCGAGCGGAGATGGTTTTTGAATCGGCAAAGTTTAATTGAGCATAGAAGATTCCATCCTCTAACTTAGTTAAGTAAACACTTTCTAGAGCGATATTAAAATCATCTAAAACAGTTTTGAAGAGATCATGGGTTAATGGTCTAGGTGGCTTTACTTGCTGTTGCACGAAAGCTATTGCAGTTGCCTCTGCGCTACCCAACCAAATTGGCAGATATCTGACACCGTCAATCTCTTTCAAAAGAACAATCGGCTGATTAGATGGCATTTCAACGCGAACGCCAATTACCTCTACCAAACAGTAATCATTCATTAAAAATTATATTACTTAGATCTGTGCAGACCGGCGCGGACCAGGCTGGCATGCAACTTAATTGACAGGGAGGCTAACTCTTTCTCAACCTCATCTGCTTTAGCTTTTGATTCACTGCCCTTTTGACTTCTAATCGAGGTTGTTACTTGTTCAACTAATCCAACCTCTCGGTCAGCTGCTGTTTTAAAGGCACGCAAATGTCTAGCACCAATTCCAAATTCAGAGATTGCAACAATGTTCTTTGCAATTGCCAAGGCATCGCCATCATAATGACGTCCACGAATTGAAATTAAGCCATATGACTCATACTCGGTTAATTGTTCATCTGAAATTTGAGCAGCTGAAATTAATTCATTTCTGGTGAGACGTAACTCTTGCTCAGCGGCAGATAGATCACTAGCAACCCCATCTGATGTAGCTAACCGAGGTGTTGCAACTCCACCAACAGTAAGTGAAGGAACTAAACCCCGGTCTAATGCGTCGAGATTATCTTTTATGACGCGCAGAGGTAGGTACTGATCGCGTTGAGCGAGAAGTACAAATCTTAATCTTTCTAAATCTGAGTTAGTGAATTTACGATATCCGCTCGGAGTACGTTGTGGCTCAATCAAACCCTCTGACTCTAAGAATCGAATCTTTGAAATAGTAATATCAGAGAACTCACTTCGTAATTTAGATAATACTTCGCCAATACTTAGATAGGCACGAACTGGAACAGCCATTACTTCTCCCCTACAAACAAAGTCAGGTGATACTTGCCAATCTGGATCTCATCGCCAGCTTTAAGCACACCATTTTTTACGGCAACGGCATTTACGTAAGTACCATTTAAAGAGCCAAGATCTTTTATTATGTAAGAACCATCGATCTTCTCGATTAACGCATGTGATCTAGAGACTGTTATGTCATCAAAACAAATTTCATTGTTCAAATCTCGGCCAATTTTTATATTATCTGAATCGAGTAAATACCGTGATGTAAGTCCAGCACCGCTCAAAATAATCAATATTCCAGCATCTTTCGGCAGGGCTGCAACCACATCACGTTCTTGTTCGGAGAGGGATTTTAAAAGAGATTGGTTTTGATGAGGTTCTGGAATGCTTCTTAACTGACGAAGATTAAGAGTTGAGGTTAGATCCTTTGGGGGTAAAGCTTTATCAGCCACAAAATCTCCTTCAGGTTCAACTAGAGGCTGACACTATTGCCCAGAATCAAACCGGTCAAGCGGTGATTTCTTGGTACTGGGCAGCACTCATTAGGGCGCTTTGATCAAAATTTGCTCCTGCTTCTATCTCAGCAATCCAACCGGCTCCATAAGCATCTTGATTCATGCTTTCAGGCGTTTTATCTAGCGAGTGATTTACCGCCACAACCTTCCCAGATATTGGAGCATAAATTTCAGAGACTGATTTTGTTGACTCTACTTCACCGCACACCGAGCCAGCAGTAAGTTCAGAGTCTATTTTTGGTAACTGGATGTAAACAATATCCCCCAGTGCCGATTGTGCGTAATCGGTAATACCAATTCGGTAACGATTGCTTCCCAGGCTCTCAACCCACTCGTGCTCTTTGGTATAGAAAAGATGGTCTGGGGTTGTACTCATTAGCTGACTCTCCTCATACCTTGAATACCAGTTATTAGGTATTGAAAACCTGTGTAAAAATACAAGGCCAAACCCCATATAGCAAATGCCCAGCCAACCGGATTGGTGAAGCTGGAAATTTCTTCTATCTGATCAAGTAGCAGGACAGGAAAGGCGTATAAAAGGTTAAAGGTTGCCGCCTTTCCCAAGAAAGTGACCTGAGCATATGGCAGTTGACGTATCCGCTGAATAACGACCAGGATCAATAGAATTAGATCACGAAGCAACAGGGCAATCACTAAGGCCCATGGCAGATAATCTCTAATTGCAAGAGCAATAACAATCGCTGATATGTACAAACGATCAACAGTTGGATCGAACTTAGCTCCAAAATCCGAGCTTTGATTTAATGCTCGGGCCACCTTGCCATCAAAGTAATCAGTTAAACCCCCAAACATAATGATAAAAAAACTAACAACCGGCTGATCCGCAACTAAGAAAAAATATAGGAATGCAGGAACACCAAGCGCTCTGAGGGCTGTAATTGCATTTGGGATCGTAAGCATTAATCCCGCTCCTTAATTTTGACCGCAACCTCAATTGGCGAACCAGCGAAACCATACTCTTCCCGTAATCGACGTTCAATAAAACGCCGATAGGCATCCTCTAGAAAACCTGACGCAAAAATTACGAATTTAGGTGGACAGATGCCAGCTTGAGTAGCAAATTTAATTTTTGGCTGCTTTCCACTTCTAACAGGTGGTGGATTGGCACCTACCAACTCTCCTAAGAAGGCATTTAGCTTCGCTGTTGGTATGCGCTTTTCCCAGCTGCTTAATGCAGTTCTAAGCGCCGGCGCTAACCGATCACGATGCCAACCAGTTTTGGCGGAGAGATTAACTCGTTGTGCCCAGGGATATCGTTCTAATTGTCGCTCCATCTCCCGATCTAAAACTATCTGCCGCTCTTCATCAACTAAATCCCACTTATTCATCACTATAACGAGAGCTTTTCCAACCTCTTCAGCCATTGAAACTATTCGGATATCCTGTTCAGTCATTATCTGCGATGCATCAAGAACGACTACGGCAACTTCAGCTCGTTCTAATGCGATCTGTGTGCGTAGCGAGGCGTAGTAATCAGTGCCACTTGATTGATGAGCTCTTCTTCTAATACCAGCAGTGTCGATAAAGCGCCAAGTTGATCCGCCGAAATCAATTAACTCATCTACGGCATCCCGCGTCGTGCCTTCTGCATCATCGACGAGTACACGAGGTGCGCCAGCTAAAACATTTAATAATGATGATTTACCAACATTGGGTCTGCCAACAAGTGCGACTCTACGATATCCATCATCTGCAGGTTGCGAACCAACTTCAGGCAGCTCTGAAATCAGTAAATCAAGTAGATCACCACTGCCTCGTCCATGTAAGGCTGAGACAAATCTTGGCTCACCTAAACCTAAATTCCAAAGGGAGTACGCATCTGATTCATCCGCAGCATTATCTATTTTGTTTGCAACCAAAATTACTTTCTTATTACTCTTTCGCAGTAAATTTACAAGTGATTGATCTTCATCAAGGGCCCCAATTTGCGCATCAACTACAAATATCACTAAATCTGATTCAGCTATGGCAGCTTCTGCACCTGCGGTAATTTTCTCCGAAATACCCTCCGGTTTTACCTCCCACCCACCTGTGTCTACGAGAAAGAAGCTTCTTCCATTCCATTCAGCCTCATACTTAACTCGATCTCGAGTAACACCAGGAGTATCTTCAACAATCGCTTCGCGTCTGCCGATCATTCGATTTACTAGAGTTGATTTTCCAACGTTTGGTCGTCCAATTACAGCAATTGTGGGTAATCCCAACAAATTTCGCTGCAACATCCACTTCCAAATTTGATCGACAACCTCCTGAAGTGACAATCTTGTGGAATCAACCTCTGCCGCATCTGGTGCTTTTGCCAGTGGAGATAATTTCCGGGTTGAGTCCATCTCATCCCTCTTCGAGAGGGATTTTGATATATCGGTAGTAGAAATACTTTCGCTCGACTCATTCTCGCGTCGCAAAGATCTCTCCTGAATATCAGCATAAAGATAAATTTTTAACGGTGCGTTCGGCGCGACAACCGTTCCGATATCCCGACCCTCAACCACTATTCCAACTGGAGCTGTTTCAATATAACGTTGCTGCAGTTCTAACAAGTATTGTCTAATTGATGGCATCGCACTGAAGATACTTACCGCATCATTAATTCTTTGATATCTAATCTCATCTGTTATATCAACTTGATCAAGAAAGATCTTAGGATCTTTTGGTGAACAAGAAAACTTGATCTCACTTTTCTTTAGTAAATCAAAAAGTTCTTCCTCAGATTTTGTTGAATCTCGTAAGGCTAGAAAGGTAACTGCTCGATAAAGAGCCCCGGTGTCCAAATATGACCAATTGGCCCTAATCGCTAGCGCTTTAGCTGTTGTTGATTTACCAGAACCACTAGGACCGTCAATAGCGAGTACCAAGCTGTTCATGGTCAAATTGTATCCAGTAATCTGAGATTTAAAGCAGTTAAGTTTGTTTATCGACTTTTAACTTGAAAAACATCCCAGCCAGATGATGACAAGTGATCAAATAATTTCGCTTCATCCTTCTCTGAAATAGATAAGGTGATTAAACCGGTTAATTGACCTGGCGAATGCTCGATACTGAGATCTTCAATATTCACATCTGCTTTAGCACAATCATTAAATATTTTTGCTAATTGGCCAGCTTCATCATTTATAACTATGGAAAGGAAAGCGTAATTACGCTGAACTAGGCCATGCTTACCAGGTATTTTTCGCAAACCATTATTGCCATCAACTAATAACTGTTGCAATTCTGCATGATCACCTTTTGCGATCAACATCTCGACCATCTGCAATTTATTAATGATTAACTGCAGATTCGTTATGACTGGTTTTGAATTTGCGATCAATAATTGCGACCAAAGATTTGCGTCAGATCCAGCCAGGCGCAAAACATCTCGTAATCCTTGGCCGGCTAGATTCAAATCCGTCTCCTTGCTTTGATTAACAACTGCACCCAAAGCGCTGCTGATTAATTGCGGAAGATGAGAGATTCTGGCAACGATCTCATCATGAATCTGTACTGAGTACCAGTACAAAGTGGCGCCACAACTTTTTACTACAAACTCGAGAGTCTCTTTAGCTTTAGGAGAGGTTGTTTCGGCATCAATTCCAATCCAAGCTCTACCTCGGAATAGATCTGCACGTGCCGAGTGCCCTCCCCCAACTTCGCGCCCTGCCATCGGATGGGAGGAGACAAAATTTGAGAGATTATCTGATAATTTAGCAACCTCTTGTAAAAGATTAGACTTTACGCTCGCAACATCGATAACTATTGACTCAGAATTCTCATTTAGCGCATCAGCAATAACTGTTTTATTGCTTGCAATATCTACTGCAACAACAATCAAATCAACTGAATCAAAGATCTCACCTTCAACTAATTTATTTGCTAGTTGCTCAGCTTTTTTATCAATATCCAACATTTGCAGGCGGCAACCAGATTGCTTCAATGCTAAAGCTATAGATGTCCCGATTAAACCAGAACCAATTACCCGAACCTTCATCTCTAATCCTGCGATCTAGCAGCGGTTGGAAGCGCAATTACTGGTCGACCAAGCTTCATTGGGCGATATCACGCCGAAGAGCGACCGCTCCATGCAGATAAACATGCTTGATCTCATCCAACCCTTTGTCAGAGTTGATATGCATCAACACACGAACAACCCTTGGTAGCGAGTTTGGAACATCTATCTCGACACTACACAACAAGGGAACATTACCTAACCCCGCTTCGCGGGCGGCAACAGCTGGAAATTGAGCGGTCAGGTCTACTGTGGCGGTGAAGATAACCGATATTAGATCCTCATGATTCACCGAATTCTCCGAGAGCATTTTTCTCACTAATTCGAGAACTCCGCTGGTGATCTCTTCTTGGGTGTTGGTAGCAATCTGAGTTGCCCCTCGTATTCCCCTAGTTCTCATTCCACTATGGTAGCGAGAGCGATGGAGATCTTGTTTAAGTATAAAACTACAAGTTAATGTGTCGCTTTATTAATTTGCTCATTTCTTGAATGTCTATTTATTTATAAAAGGTTTTTCAGCCCGAAAACAAATTATCGATAAAAGGTTTTATTTATAAAATATCAAGCACAATAAAGTAGATTTATCGATTATTATAACACAAGGGAATGACGTTTTATCTATATATATCTTTTACAAATATGGGTTTATTTACTTAACTTTAAAAGGTTAAATAGATTTGCTACCTCTACCTCATTTAGCGTTCTATGCCGGCCCTCTTTCATATCGCCCAGGTTGATTGGTCCAAAATCAATTCTGACCAACCTGAGAACCTTCATTCCCAAGGCTTCGATTAATCTTCGAATTATGTGATATCGACCTTCATGAATCGTTATCTCAATCCAGTGATGGTTTTTTGAGGTAGACCGAATTAGTAGAACTTTCAGCGCTCTTGCCAGACCATCCTCTAGACGAACCCCTTGCAGCAGCTGATCGGTGGTGGATTTGAGGTACTCACCCTCTATCTCGACCAGGTATCTCTTCTCCAACCCATAAGAAGGATGGGTAGCCCTGTGGGCCAACTCCCCATCATTTGTCAGCAGGATTAACCCTTCAGATTCACGATCTAATCGCCCCACATGGAAAAGGCGATCACCTCTCTCCTTAAAATAATCTCCTAAATTGGCTCGTCCTTCTGGGTCTGACATGGTGGAAATAACTCCTGCAGGTTTATGAAATGCTATATAAGAATTAGACTTTTTTGTATTTAATCTCTCACCATCAACCGCAATCTTATTAATTTGTGGATCATATTTTCCACCTAGCTCAATCACGATCTGATCATCAACTGTTACTCGACCATCGAGAATCAATTGATCAGCTGCTCTTCGACTAGCTATACCCGCATCAGCGATGATTTTATTTAACCTAGTTAGTGCCACCCTGAAAGTTTAACCCCATAAAAACTTACACAAAACCGTTATTTACTCCGTCAAATTCGCAAGCAGCTCATCCAGCCCATCAATATCTGGCAAGAATGGGGCAAGTGCTGGAAGATCACCAGTGGAGTTCAGCCCCAGTTTCTCGAGGAAAAAGGAGGTTGTTTTATAAAGAACCGCACCACTCTCCCCTTCGATGCCCGCTTCCTCTACCAATCCTCTGGTTACTAAAGTTTTCATGACAGCCTCAACATTAACTCCACGAATCGCTGAAACTCGAGCTCGTGACACCGGTTGTTTATATGCGATAACAGAGAGGGTTTCCAGAGCAGCCTGGGTTAAACGGGCTTGTTGTCCATCCAAAACAAACTTCTCAACCAAAGAGGCCATATCTGGGTGGCTGTAGAAGCGCCAACCTCCTGAAACCTGGCGTAATTCAAAACCACGATCCTCGCTTTGATACCTCTGTGCCATATTGATGAGCCCGTCTTTAATCTCCTCGGTAGGGCGTTCAATAATTTGAGCCAGAATTACTTCCGAAACCGGCTCTTCAACAACCATGAGGATCGCCTCTAGGCAACGGTGAAGTTCAACTTCAGACATTATCGGTCTCGCTCTCTATTTGATCGATTGGTACCACGGGTTGATCAAACTCATCGCTGACTGCAACCTCACCTGTTGCGGTTCCAACCCAGGTTATTTGAAGCTCTCCTAAAGAAACCATCTGTTCAAATCTAACTACACCTTCACGGTAGAGCTCGAGGAGTGCTAGAAACCTAGCGATGATTACCAATGTGGATGGCGCACCCTCTATCAGCGCTCTAAAGGTCGCTCTTCCACTCTTACGTAGGTGTTCGACAACCCCCACCGCCTCTTCGGCCACGCTTACAAGTGGGCGATGAATATGGTCGATGGTGAAGGTAGGAGCGGTTTTAGGGGTTAGTACCCGATTAGCGATCGCTGCAAATCGCTCGGCTCCTACGCCAATCAAAACCTCAGGCAGTAACTCGGCAAAGTGTGGCTCCAAGGAAACCGTGCGTGGAAAACTCTTCTCCTCGCGATCGATTCGCTCTTGGAAGATTGCAGCTATCTCCTTGAAGGCGCGATACTGCAACAATCTTGCGAAGAGTAGATCCCTGGCTTCAAGCAGAGCTAGATCAGATTCATCATCTACCTCACCAGATGGAAGCAGTTTGGCGGCCTTTAGATCAAGCAGGGTCGCCGCGACCACTAAAAACTCAGTAGTTTTATCAAGATCCCAGCCCTCAGATGAGCTCTCCAACTGACGGATATAGGCGATGAACTCATCGGTGACAGCCCCTAGCGATACCTCAGTGATATCCATCTTATGACGGGATATCAACTGTAGTAATAGGTCAAAAGGACCATCAAAGTTACTTAAATGAACGGAGAATCCAGCTACCCGACCATCGGTTATCGATGGAGATTGGCTCTCTGATTTAAGTAAATTTTCCTGCGACATGCGCAAAAGATACTTCAACATCCTTGCCTTTGCACATACGCCGTCATAGGTTGCGCACATGGCTAAAAACGCTTCACAGACATCTCGTCAAAACGTTAAATCGACTTTGGGTATCAATAAATCAAAGGTTCGTGAAGAGGGATTAGCTACCACAGCTGATGTCCTTGGACGAAAGATTAAAAACTTTCCAGAACCACCAAAGATCACTGAAGGTGGCACAGCTCGAGTTATCTCAGTTGTAAATCAAAAAGGTGGAGTTGGCAAAACCACTACCGCGATTAACTTAGGAGCCGCTCTTGCTGAAACAGGTCGCCGAGTATTGCTAATAGATTTTGATTCCCAAGCCTCTATGACTACTGGATTAGGAATCAAAGGCGCAGCTCTTCGCGAGCAGTACGGATCAATTTGGTACCTTTTGAATGATAGCGAAGCAAAGCTTGAGGATTTCATTTTAAAATCATCAGTAGCGGGCCTTGATTTCATCAGAGGTCATGAGGATCTAGCTGCAGCCGAGGCTGCCTTTGTTTCTGAGATCGCAAAGGAACATAAATTACGTAAGTTACTAGCACCGGTTCTAGATAAATATGATGTGGTTTTAATTGATTGCTCTCCATCACTTGGAACTTTGACGGTCAACGCATTAACTGCATCAAATGGAGTAATTATCCCTATGGAATGCGAGTACTTTGCAGTTCTAGGTTTATCTCTTGTGAAGAAAACTATTCAAAAAATTCAGGAGAATACAAATCCTGAACTTGCGATCTACGGAATTTTGGCAACTATGTTCGAGAAAAAAACAGGTCACTCACGCGAGGTATTAGAACTTATCGATAAAGAGTTCCCAAATGAAATCTTTGACACCATAATTTCGCGTACCGTGCGTTTTTCCGAATCAAATGTCGCTGGCCAACCAGTAACAGTTTATGCAAGCAGCAGTACAGGTTCAGCGGCCTACCGCCGCTTGGCCCGAGAGTTAATTACCCGTGGAGGATCCAAATGAGTCGTCGTGTAAGTCTGCCTGGAGCCGATGAGTTGTTTCGAAATACCGCAACCTTGAGTGCGGTTCCATCAGCACGTGAGAATGTTGATGAGATTGAAACAGTTGCTCAGCCTGCAGCAATAGCAAAAAGTAAATCAACCGCTGTTCGCACTACACCTCGTCGTCGCGCCACAGCTTTTGATAGAGCTCCGAGTGGCCGCGAAAAACATGATGAGAAGATTACTGTCTATTTATCACCAGATGAGCTTTACGATTTAGATCAAGCAAGATTGGCCCTGCGTGGTGATTTAGGTTTAGCTGTAGATCGAGGTCGAATTGTTAGAGAGTCTCTATCAATCATCATCGCAGATTTAGAAGCTAAGGGAGATCAAAGCATTATCGCGCGACGTTTACGTGGCAGGTAATTACTTAGATCTTGGATGCGAAGAGGCGTAACTCTCTCTTAATTTGTCTATCGTAATTAAAGTATAAATCTGGGTGGTAGTAACTGAGGAGTGACCTAACAACTCCTGAACAACTCTGATATCAGCACCACCATCTAATAAATGTGTTGCAAATGAATGACGCAATGAATGTGGTGAAAGTTTCTCTGAAATACCAGCGGATTTTGCTTGAGTTAAAACGATACTCCACGCACTTTGCCTGGTTAAGCCGCCTCCGCGAGTATTTAAAAATAAAAACTTTGTGGATTTATTCATTAGCAAATCTGGGCGGCAAACTTCAAGATATTGATCCAATGCATCCTGTGCAAATTTTCCAATGGGAACAACTCTCTGTTTTCCACCCTTTCCAGTCAAACGAAGAGATGTGAACTCCTTATTTTTATTTATATCCTCTATTTTCAATGAGATTATTTCACTCACTCTCCCACCAGTTGCGTATAACAGTTCTAATAAGGCTCGGTCTCTGGGGGCGTATTTATCAGATCTCGAAATTTTCAGAAAATTATCGATATTTTCAATTGACAATGCCTTGGGCAAACGTTTAGGTATCTTGGGTGGATTTATTAATTTGGCGATATTCTCTAGATTGTGCTCCGTTGCCAAATAATCATAGAAATTCCTTAACGCAACAACGTTTCGCGCAATTGAAGCCTCACCAATTTTGAACTCTTCATTATTTAAGCCACGAAGCCAAGCGATATAAAGCACCAAATCATCAGAGGTAATACTCTGCCAATCCTGTTTGTTTATCTGCAGATAGTAGGCAAGCCGCTCTAAATCACGGCGATATGCAGCAACGGTATTTTTTGATAAACCTTTTTCAATGAGTAGGAAATTAAGATAATTACTTAGATAATCACTAGCCACGAGCGGAAATAGCAGCTTTAATCAAACCAGCAAATAATGGATGTGCTCTGGTTGGTCTGGATAGAAATTCGGGATGAGCCTGTGTTCCAATGTAGTAGGGATGTACATCGATGGGTAATTCAACAAACTCCACCAAACGCTGATCTGGTGATAATCCAGAGAATTTCAAACCAGTTTTTGCTATCAAATCACGGTACTCGTTGTTAACTTCATAGCGATGGCGATGTCTCTCCTTTACAGATAGCGCTCCATAAGTTTGTGAAACGAGTGAATCCTTCTCTAAAATCGCTCCATATAAACCCAAACGCATACTTCCACCCATATCAGCCTTGCCTGCCACAATATCCATTTGCGATGCCATGGTTGAAATAACTGGATTTTTTGTTTTCTCATCAAACTCAGTTGAGTTGGCATCGGTAATACCGCCTTTATTTCTAGCAATCTCAATCACCATCATTTGCAAACCTAAGCAAAGACCCAGTGTTGGAATTTTGTTTTCGCGAGCGTACTTCAGAGCACCCAACTTTCCCTCAATTCCACGAACACCAAAGCCACCAGGAACACAAATCGCATCAACATCAGATAATTGGGAGGCAGCTCCAGATGGAGATGCGCAATCATCGCTTGGTACCCATTTGATATTTACCTTCGCAAAATTGGCAAAACCACCGGCACGAAGCGCTTCAGTTACCGATAAATAAGCATCAGGTAAATTTATGTACTTACCTACCAATGCAACACTCACCTCAGTTTTAGGATGATGCACCTTCTGCAACAAATCATCCCACTCTCCCCAAACAACCTCGCCACATTTCAGCCCTAGTCGTTTAACCACATAAGTATCTAATCCCTCAGCATGTATCACCTTAGGAATGTCATAAATTGAGGGCGCATCGACTGCTGCAACAACTCCCTCATAATCAACATCGCACATCAGAGAAATCTTGCGTTTAACTGATTCAGGAATATCTCGATCACTTCTCAACACAATCGCATCTGGTGTTATACCAATAGAGCGCAGCGCCGAAACACTGTGTTGGGTTGGTTTAGTTTTTAACTCACCAGATGGTCCCATGTAAGGCACCAACGAGACATGCAGATAGAAGACATTGTCTCGACCAACATCTTGGCGAACCTGTCTTGCCGCCTCTAAAAAAGGTTGAGATTCAATGTCACCGACCGTGCCACCAATCTCGGTGATTACCACATCTACATCTGGACCACCCATAGATTTCATTTTCTCTTTAATCTCATTGGTGATGTGTGGAATGACTTGAACCGTGTCACCCAGGTATTCACCACGTCGCTCTTTCGCTATAACCGATGAGTAAATTTGGCCCGTTGTTACATTTGCAGTGCCATGTAAGTTTGTATCTAAAAATCTTTCGTAATGACCAATATCTAAATCAGTCTCTGCTCCATCATCTGTTACAAAAACCTCACCATGTTGAAATGGATTCATTGTTCCAGGATCAACATTCAAGTAGGGGTCTAATTTCTGCATCGTTACGCGAAGCCCGCGGGCACGTAAAACCCGACCCAGGCTAGATGCGGTTAATCCTTTGCCTAAACTAGAGGCGACACCACCTGTAACAAAAATATGTTTACTCACATGAGGGGCGGTCATGGAGCACTAACTTATCATCGATTCCTTCACAATATGTAATAACTCGGCTGCATGTTGCTGCGCCGTCTGCGAATCCTCTTGTCCGCTGAGCATTCGAGCTATCTCAACCTTTCGCTGATCCTGATCGATCACAAGCACATCACTTTGGGTGACCGATCCCCCTTCACTCTTCTTAACTACCAAGTGATGATCAGCCCATACCGCTACCTGGGGTAAATGAGTAATCACTATTACTTGTGCACTTTTGGATAACTTTGATAATCGTCGTCCGATCTCGATTGCAGCCTTTCCACCAACCCCAGCATCAACCTCATCAAATATATATGTACCAATCGATTGAGTTTGAGCGATCACTACCTCCATCGCAAGCATTACACGCGACAACTCTCCGCCGCTAGCTACCTTATTTAATGGCAACTCCTTGCCTCCTTGATGAGAGCAGAAAAGAATTTCCAGTTCATCAATACCGCTGGTTGTATAACTGGATATTTGATCTGGATCATTAACTTTGCATTTTATGCTGATTTCGCCATTTGGCATAGATAGCGCTCTGATCTCCTGAGTTACCGCAAATGACATCGCCTTTGCAGCTTTGATTCGCAATTGTGAAACTTTCTGAGCTTCATCCTTCAAGCGAGTAAAAACTTTAATCAACTGTTGTTCGATCTCCTTTAACCGTTCATCCCCTCCGGATAAATCAGCCATTCGAATCTCCGCGTTTTTCCCATCGATGATTAACTGTTCAAAGGCTGCGGAGCGATCTGAGCCTTTTCCAAATTTCTTAATCAAGTTATTGATATCTGATTTACGAGTTTGCAAATACTCAAACCTCTTAGGATCAGCCTCTAATTTAGTTAAGTAACCGGTTAGATCGCTAGTGACATCTTGCAAACCAAGGACAGTTTCATGGAATCGATCTAGTATCAGATCCAGATCAGCATCTTTTTCTTTCAACCGATCCAACTCTTTTCGCGCCTGTTGCAGCATATTTACCGCTGAGGCTTCATCATTTTCTAGAGTATTCAAAGCTGTGGATAGGTACTGATTGATATCCTCAACAGATCCAAGTTTGGAGATCTCATTCTCGATTGTTTCAATCTCGTTGCTTTGCGGATTAATTGCCGAGAAGAGATTTATGAAATCCTGTAACTCTGCAATCTCACTATCCCTACGTGCCAACTGGGATTTAAGATCAGATAAGCGTTTTTGTAAGGCGGTGAATTCATCGTAAATCGATAAGTAAGCTGCAAGAGGTACGCGTCCGAAGGAGTCAACTAAATCACGCACTACATTGGGTTTAGTCAAACGCACAGCCGAAGATTGTTGATGAATCTCAACCAAGCTATCCGAGAGATCGGCTACAAACGATGCTGAGGTAAGCGCTCCACCGATCAAAACGCGTGACTTTCCTTGTGCGCTAACTGTTCTTGTAATGATTGCGCAACCATTCTCCACCTGTCCGCCATTTTCAGAGATTGATTCAGCAATCCCTTTACTCACTGAAAAGCGCCCGGTAACTGTGGCGCGTTCGGCACCAATCCTGACTAAATCAGAGTCTGACTTGCTTCCTAAAACTAAACCAAGTGCGGTCAAAACCATGGTTTTTCCCGCGCCGGTTTCACCTGTTAGAACAGTGAGACCATCATGAAACTCGATATTTGAAGATTCGATGACTCCCAGACTGCGAATCGAGATCTCCTCTAGCTTTGTTACCGCACCCTTAACCACGCCAACCCTCTACGGGTAACTTAAATTTGGCTACTAATCGATCGGCAAAGTTGGCGCTTTTTATATGCGCAAGACGAACATCCTTTTCATCACTCGTTAAAATCACCCGATCATTTAACTGCAATTTTATTCGACGAAGACCATCAGCATTTAAATCAGCTGACTCAGATTCAAGATCAATCACAACCTCAGATTTTGGCGAAACCACCATTGGACGAGAGAACAATGCATGAGCAGCTAGTGGTAGCAACACCAAAGCATCTACCTCGGGCCAAACGACAGGACCACCTGCTGAAAACGCATAAGCGGTGGAGCCAGTTGGTGTTGCACATATAACCGCATCACAGCCCCATCTAGATAAAGGTCGATGATCAATCTGAGTAAATACCTCAATCATTTGATGATCATTTCTTTCGATGATTACTTCATTCAACGCCCAGCCGGAGGCAATCTCCTTGCCAGCACGAAGTAATTGATAACTTAGGATCATTCGCTCTTCGATCTCATAACTCTTATCAACAATAGATTCAACTATCTCAGTTGTAGAGGGCTTCTCCACTTCAGCTAAAAATCCAACGTGGCCGAGATTTACCCCCAAAACTGGAGCATTTTGTCGCCTTACAAGCTCTGCCGCTCGCAAGATAGTTCCATCTCCACCCAGAACTAAAGCTATCTCTACATCTACTGACTCCGAGAAAGTTTTGGTATTTGCAATTTCAATATTGGAGTAGATTTCAAAACCATTTTTTGCCAACTCTTCAATAAATACCTTAGCTGCAGATAAAGCCTCTTCACGAGTTGGATGGACAACGAGTAAACAGGTTCTCTTCATATCACTCATTGTTTTTGCCACATTTATTGAGGACCTTCAGCAATCGCATGGTCTAAATCTACTTCTAATAATGCTGGCGCATTTGCCTTCAACCACAAGAAGTACTCGACATTGCCTGACGGACCAGGTAATGGGCTAGCAACAACCCCTAAGCATCCCAATCCATGGGTGAAGGCTAGATCGGCAACCTCTTTTACAGCTGATCTCCGAAGAGAGATCTCCCTTACTACCCCTCCTGAACCTAATTTATCCTTACCTACCTCGAACTGTGGTTTAACCATTAAAAGGTAATCAGTTTCATCCTTTCCTACTGAAATCAATGCAGGTATTACCAATTTTAAGGAGATAAAAGAGAGATCTGCAACCACTAGATCAACCTGTTCGCCAATTTGCTCAACTGAAATATTGCGAATATTAAATCGATCAAAGATCTTAACTCGCGGTTCATTTTGCAGCTCCCAAGCAAGTTGTCCGTAACCAACATCGACTGCAAGTACCTTTGCAGCACCATTTTTCAAAAGAAGATCTGTAAAACCACCTGTTGATGCACCAGCATCTAAAACTACTCTCCCACTAATTTCAATCTGGGGAAAAGCTTTTATCGCGCCCTCAAGTTTAAAGCCACCTCTTGAAACATAGCCATTTTTGCTCTCTCTCAATGTGATTGATGTTTGACCATCTACCTGTGTTGCCGCTTTACTCGCTGGAATTCCAGCGATCAGCACCATTTTTTCCTCAATTAATTGAGAAGCATTCTCTCGTGATCTTGCCAAGCCTCTTCTTACTAGCTCCGCATCTAAGCGGGTTTTCATAGTGAATCAAACGCCATCTAAATTTGATAAGGCTTGCTGTAAAAGTGAGTGTATCTCCTCAAAAGCCTCACTGTGTTCAGCGATTTCAGAGTGATTAATCGAGGAGATGCGCTCTTTAATCTTGCTTAGATCATTACTTATTTGGGTCGCTAGATCAATCTCCATCACTTGGCAACTTTCTTTACATTTTTCTTAACAACTTTTTTCTTGATGATCTTCTTAGCCGAGTTATTATTTACAGAATTGGCTTTATTTTTTACAGTTGTAACTTTTAACTGCTTCTCTAATTCTTCGATTCGCTTCAGCAAGGCGGTTACTTCATCTTTTTTTGCAAAGCCCATCTTCGCCACACTTTGTGATACCTCAGATTCGATCCTCTCCTTGATTGAGTCGCCACTCTCCTTCAACCAAATATTCAATGCAGCAGCAACCTCGGCTGGAGATTTCTCGCCATTGGATAACTTACTGGCGTAATTTTTAAGGGAGGAGAATAGATCTTGGCTCATGGGGCAAAGGTACCTAAATAGCGCAGATCTCGCTCGCTTCAACCTGCCAACGGCTGGCTAAACCATTTGGTGAGTGCCAAAAGCGCCTTCTAATCGCCCCTTTCACCTCGATCCATGAGTGTTCATCAAATCTTAAAGCGGTCTTTCGATTGCGCGCACCCCAGACAGCAATATCTATTGTGTCCACCGACACCTTGCTTTTAGAGCTTGAGCTGCCAAGCCGACCAACAACAACTCGAAACTCAACAACCTTGTCACCACTAGGAAGATCCTTCTCGATCGGTACGCCACTTAGTCGACCAACTAGTGAAACCTCATTTAAGTAATCATATTGATCCTTGATTTCTAAAGTTTTTTTCATCAGATCCCTTCTGCAATTTCATTATTTGTACTCTCTTGTGCTTGAAATCCTTGCGTAGATCGGTGACATAAAACTAAGTTTTCTAAGTGGTTGTGGAAACAAAAAAAGAGCCATCAAATTATTTTTACATAATCTGATAGCTCTTATAATTTGAGTCCGGCGGCGATCTACTCTCCCACAAGGTCCCCCTTGCAGTACCATTGACGCTGTAAGGCTTAACTTCCGGGTTCGAAATGGGACCGGGTGTTTCCCTTACGCTAAGGCCGCCGAAACATTATTGAGTTTTCAATCGAGTATCAAAATCATTAAAAATTTATTTAATAATTTATTTACTCCCGACCGTAGCTCGGGAACCACACAGTGAACGCGATTAATATTTGTTAGTAGTTAAATCCTCGACCTATTAGTACCGGTCAGCTCCGAGGTTTACACCTCTTCCACTTCCGGCCTATCAACCCAATAGTCTCTTGGGGGTCTTACCTGGTAAACCAGTGGGAAACCTAATCTTGAAGCGAGCTTCCCGCTTAGATGCTTTCAGCGGTTATCCCTTCCGAACGTTGCTAATCGGCCGTGCTTCTGGCGAAACAACCGACACACAAGAGGTTCGTCCGTCCCGGTCCTCTCGTACTAGGGACAGCCCTTCTCAAGTTTCCTTCGCGCACGGAAGATAGGGACCGAACTGTCTCACGACGTTCTGAACCCAGCTCGCGTGCCGCTTTAATGGGCG
>CAZVNE010000018.1:0-22294 GCA_964628535.1 uncultured Candidatus Nanopelagicus sp.
TGCCTATTATCCTGCTATTCGATAGTATCGAATCGATATATCTAATGGATACCCCATTGGCTACTTACTCTCCTTGGAGGCGATTAATGCGATCTCGTGCTGAGTCACTTGAGTTCGCGCTTCTTGGCCTGCTTTCACAAGGCCCACTTCATGGGTATGAGTTAAGAAAAAGATTGAGTGCAATCTACGGGCCATTTCGAGTACTTAGCTTTTCAGTCCTCTATCCGCAGCTTCGCAAAATGTCTGAGCAAAGTTTAATCGCCGAAACCATTAAAGAGTCAGGTGGATTATCTCGGCGCTCGCGAATTGTTTACAAGTTAACTGCAAAGGGTGAAGCGAAGTTTGCCTCATTAATGGAGAGTGCAACACCAGAAAATTTTGAGGATGAGGGCTTTGAAGTTCGCTTCGCTTTTTTTGGCCCGACCCCAAAAAGCAGCAGAGTCAGAATTCTAGAAGGTCGCCATCGACGCTTACTAGAAAAGGCGGAGATCATTCGCCGTGAATTAACAAAGATTCCAGAGGGTATTGATACCTATTTGGTTGAGTGGCGCCGTCACTCATTGGAGTCAGCTGAGCGAGAGATCGCCTGGCTGGAAGAGATGCTAAAAACTGAAAGGAAGAGCAAGTGACCATAGAAGATAAGGGTGAAATTAGAGTAGCCATTGTTGGAGTAGGAAACTGCGCTAACTCATTAGTACAAGGTATTACTTACTACAAGGATGCCACAAACGAAACTGAGATCCCGGGTTTGATGCACCCAGTACTTGGCGGCTATCACATTAAAAATATCAACTTTGTTTTAGCGCTAGATGTTGATGCAAAAAAGGTTGGTTTAGATCTTGCTGATGCAATCTGGGCTAGCGAGAACAACACAATTAAGTTCGCTACCGTTGCGCAGACTGGTGTAAAGGTAAAACGTGGCGTGACACTTGATGGATTGGGTCGTTACTACAAAGAGACGATCACCGAATCTACTGAGAAACCAGTTGATGTTGTCGCAGAGTTAAAGGCGGCAAAGATTGATGTCCTGATCTGTTACCTACCAGTTGGCTCGGAAGAGGCGGCAAAGTTTTACGCCCAAGCATCAATTGATGCTGGTTGCGCCTTTGTTAACGCCTTGCCAGTGTTTATCGCATCAGATTCAGTCTGGGCAGATAAATTCACTAAAGCTGGAGTTCCAATTGTCGGAGATGATATTAAATCCCAGGTTGGCGCAACTATTACTCACCGGATCATGGCGAAGTTATTCCAAGATCGTGGCGTGCACTTAGATCGCACCTACCAATTAAATGTTGGTGGAAATATGGATTTCAAAAATATGTTAGAACGCGATCGATTAGAGTCAAAGAAGATTTCCAAGACTCAATCAGTCACCTCTCAGCTTGATTATGATCTAGGTCCAAAAAATGTTCACATCGGACCATCAGATTACATTCCTTGGTTAGATGATCGTAAATGGGCGTATGTGCGCCTTGAGGGTAGAGCCTTTGGTGATGTGCCATTAAATCTTGAGTACAAACTTGAGGTATGGGATTCACCAAACTCAGCTGGTGTAATTATTGACGCATTGCGTTGCGCAAAGATTGCATTGGATCGCAAGATTGGCGGCCCACTCCTCTCGCCATCTAGTTACTTTATGAAATCTCCACCAGTTCAATACACCGATGAACAAGCCTTCAATAAGGTGGAAGAGTTCATTAAGGGTTCAATCGAAAGATAAAAAATAACAAATTAGTAAGCAATTAATAAAAGCCCCTAGAGATGTAAATCCCTAGGGGCGTTTCCCTTTTGGAGAGTGAGGGCTCTATATCGTCGCGTCAGCTTCTACGCGACGAATGTGTGCAAAGCCCATTAGTACTCCTATAGGCAGAAGAGGGTAAGAGAAAGTACGAGTGGTAGCCCTGTATAGATTGTGATTAACGAGACGGTTGATGTTGAATATCAGAGCGTTTTGCTAAGCGTGAAAGATATTAATCAATATGTTGTCTACAAAATTGTTGGCCATCAGCGCCAACGCTCATATGGTGACAAGTAATCCCTAATTTATCAAAGGCTTTATCACCAAAATGAGATCGATAGGCTAAGGCTAATAAAACACGGACATTTACATTTCCGTCTGATCTAATTGAGAATGCTTTCGCCACCCTGGAGACGGTGTTCTCTACAACCTTTTCGGAGTGAACGGTTTGTTCAGCAATCGCAGAGTTGGTCATTCCCTCACACAGGTGCTCACAAACTAATTGTTCAAAGGGGGTTAGCTCCCTGGTCAGGATATTTAGCTCCAGAACTCACTCTCCAATGGGCTGTGTTTAGGTAACCATACTCGCCAAGCGGTCTATTGGAAATACTTTTTCATCTAAGATTTGCGCATGTCCAATATTTCAACGGAGCAAGTAGGCTCAGTTTTGCACTTAAAATTAAATCGCCCAGAGAAGAAGAATGCTTTGACTCAGGAGATGTATCAAAGCTTGGGCACAAAAATCAATGAAGCAGCTGCAGATTTTGGTATTCGTGCAGTTGTTATTTCATCTGAAGGAGATTCATTCACCGCCGGCAATGACATAAATGATTTTGCCAATAACCCACAAATGGATGAAGGCTCGCCAGTATTTAATTTTCTCTTTGCGATCCATAACTTTCCCAAGCCATTAATCGCAGCAGTTCATGGCAGAGCTGTTGGGATTGGCACGACGATGTTGATGCATTGCGACATTGTTACCGCTAATCCAAATACTATTTTTTCAATGCCATTTGTCTCTTTGGGCCTAGTCGCTGAAGGTGGTTCAAGCTATCTATTTCCACGTTTGGTAGGACATGCAAAAGCGGCAGAGATTCTCTTGACTGGTAGAAATTTCTCAGCTGATGAGGCACTGCAAATGGGTTTAATAAACTCAATCGCCGAAGATCAATTAGAAGCCGCGATTAAGTTTGCGCAAGAGCTAGCTGAACAACCACCGACTGCGGTAATTAACACAAAGGCACTCTTAAAGAGTGGTTCGCATGAAGCGTTAAATCAAGTGATGCGGGCAGAGGGTGAGTTATTTAGGATGGCGATGGACTCTGATGAGGCGCAGCAAGCATTTATGAACTTCCTACTAAAGAAAAGTAAGGAATAAAGATGTCACTCAAAGGCAAGCGAATATTTATAACTGGTGGATCTAGAGGAATTGGATTAGCAATCGCACTTCGGGCCGCAGCTGATGGTGCGTCAATTGCAATTGCAGCCAAGACAGCAGATCCAAATCCAAAATTACCGGGAACAATCTATACAGCAGCAGCCGAGATCGAGGCAGCTGGTGGCAAAGCGCTGGCAATTCAATGTGATATTCGGGATGAAAATGCAATAACTGCGGCGGTTAATCAAACAGCCGAGGCATTTGGTGGCATAGATATTGTTATTAATAATGCAAGTGCCATCAATTTAACAAACACTGAGAATACTCCTGCAAAGAGATTTGACTTAATGATGGGTGTAAATACACGTGGCACCTTTTTGACATCACAAGCCGCCCTTCCGTACTTGAAAAAGAGCGCGCAGGATGGATTTAATCCGCATATCTTGATGCTCTCACCACCCTTGTCCATGAAAGGCAAATGGTTTAAGCCGCATCTTGCTTACACGATGGCAAAGTATGGAATGAGCATGTGTGTTCTTGGATTGGCTGAAGAGTTAAAACGAGATGGCATTGGAGTTAATGCCTTGTGGCCAAGAACTGCAATTGATACAGCTGCATTGGCGATGATCCCAGGTGTTGATACCGAGTTTTGTCGAAAACCAGAGATTCTCTCTGACAGTGCATACATTATTTTCAATCGCTCAGCCAAAGAGTGCACTGGAAACTTCTTTATTGATGATGAGCTCTTAGCTAGTGAGGGTATAACTGATCTAGAGAAATACTCGGTGGTACCGGGAACTAAAGAGTTTATTCAAGACCTATTCATAGAGTAATTTTATAGATTAAAACCTTTTGGTAACTCTAACCTATTTTGTTTTAATAATTTTTCATCTCTCAGCAGCTCCACTGTTTTACCATCAGCGGTGATAATTCCACCGGCTAAAATCAAAGAGCGAGGACAAAGCTCAACTGCATAAGGCAGATCATGCGTCACCATCAATAAGGTGATATCAAGTGAGTTTAAGATCTCCGCTAGCTCACGCCGGCTTGCTGGATCCAGGTTTGAGGATGGTTCATCCAAAATTAAAATCTCCGGCTTCATTGCCAAAACAGTTGCCACCGCAACTCTTCTTCGCTGACCAAATGATAAATGGTGAGGTGGACGATCTTTGAACTCAAGCATTCCAACAAGTGTTAATGCTTGCGTTACTGCATCATCTAATTCAGCGCCACGTAAACCCATGTTGTATGGACCAAAAGCAACATCTTCACCCACTGTTGGCATAAACAATTGGTCATCTGGATCTTGAAAAACAATGCCAACCTTGCCTCGAATTCGGCGCAAGAGATCTTTGTCTTCAGTATCAATTACTTCGCCAGCGACACTTACGCGACCATGCGCGGCAGTATGAATACCATTCATGTGCATTACTAGAGTTGTTTTACCAGCACCATTTGGTCCCAAAAGAGCAACACGTTCCCCCCGCTCAATGCGCAAATTGACGCCAAAGAGTGTTTGATTTCCATCTGGATAAGCAAAGGCCAGTTCTTCGATCAACAAGCTAGGTAGGTTAGTCATTCTTTAGCCAATCACAAGGGTTGAGATAAGTACGGAAAGAGCAAACAACGGAAGCACAAGAGCTTGTAGCCAAATCTTAATAGGTGCACCTTCACTTTGATCGTGCGGAAGTGTTCCAGCGTATCCTCGAGAGAGCATCGCCAGATGCACACGTTCGCCACGCTCGTAGGATCGAATGAAGAGTGCAGAGGCTGCTGTGGCTATGACCTTCCAATCCTTTAATCCCGTGGCAATGAAACCGCGTGATTCGCGTGCAACTTTCATCCGCTCCATCTCATCGCTAATTACATTCACATAACGCAGCATGAAAGCTGCGATCTGTACCATTAATTTTGGCAGATGTAACTTCTCTAAGCCACGAAGGATTTCGCGCGCAGTAGTGGTCGTGGAGAGAATTACAGCGCTCAAAACACCGAGAGTTCCTTTAACCACAATGCCTGCCCCTGCTAACAAACTTTCTCGATAGAGATTGAACGGACCAACTTCAAAACGCTCACCAGTTCCAAAAAATGGCATCAGAATTGCAAAGAAGATAAATGGTATTTCAATTAGTGATCGAACCAGCAGGGTGGGAGTTGGAATTTTGGCAATCAATGAGACTGTATAAATAGCAATGAAATAGGCGACAAAGGCTCGCCAATGAGTTATTGGAGTAGAAACGCAGACGATAATGAAAGCAAGGACTGTCATGATTTTCACATGCGCTGGCAAGCGATGAACTAGTGAATGCCTGTGTAGGTAAAGACGCTCTCCTACATCATGTCCGTGATGATGCGGATGCTCGTTATCAGTTTTTAGAATTTTTGTTTATTAAATCTTCGTAAACCGTAAAAAATCAAGAATGAAACGCCAGCAGTGACTCCAACACCAATCACACCAGCAAGGCCACCTGATAGGCGTTCGTTTTCAACTCCAGCAACACCGTATTCGGCCAACGGACTATCTTTAAGTGGGCTTTCTTTTGCGGTATCGAGAAAACCTATTTCGTCGGCAGATTTTTCAAAGCCATCAGGATGTGAGGATGCATAATAAGAAACTCCACCTGCAAAGATAAGAGATGCTGCAAAACCAATTGCTATTAGCGGATTTTTCACTTTACGCCTTTCGAATCTCAAGTTGTTGTTTTGCACCACGGTAGCCATAGACAATATCTGGGCGGCTGGCCATCACGGCAGTCACAGCAAAGGCGGTAATTATTGCCTCACCAATTCCGATCAAAAGATGCGTACCCATCATTCCAGTGAAAACCGCTGTGACCGAGAATGTTGAATTTGCACCTATTGCATATTGAAGTACAAAGCCGACAACCGCAGCTGGGACTGATATAAATGCAGCAATGGATGCGGCAGTAGTAATTGAAGGTTTATTTTGTGGAAGTACTTTTTTTACAAGAAGGAAAGCTCCATAACCCACCCACACGCCAATCAGTGCGAGATTAAAAACATTCAATCCAGCCGCAGTTAATCCGCCATCGGCAAATAGCAATGCTTGCAAGAGCAACACCACGCTGAGGGCAAGAGTTGCCACGTAGGGCCCGACTAAGACGGCTGCCAATACACTTCCAAAAAGATGTCCGCTTGTTCCAGCTGCGACAGGAAAGTTGAGCATCTGTACCGCAAAGATAAATGTGGCGGTGAGACCGGCTAGGGGAGCGGTCTTCTCATCAAGAGATTTAGTGGCGCCCTTAAGGCTTGCGGCGATGCCGCCAGCGGCTAAAGCAGCAAAGGCTGCCGAGGTAGGTAGATCAATAAATCCATCTGGAATATGCATGGGTGTAGGTTAATGCAAATGATTTGCATCTGCAACAGATATTGAATAGAGCCCCAATACAATAAATCTATGAAATCAAAGAGAGTCTCTACGATCTTCGCTCTCGCCTTGCTTTTGAACGGGGCTACCGCGTTTGGAGCCAATGCTCATGCCGCACTGATTCTCAGTGATCCTGAAGTTGGTTCTAAAGTAGTGGTTTGGCCGACATCAATCTCTCTTCAATTTAATGAGGAGTTGGTCTCGATTGGGGATGAGAAATCTAATTTTGTCGTTGCAAACAATGCTGACGGTGATCAAATTAGCCGTGATGATGAGGTTGTTTCTGGCTCGCAAATTACCGTATCGCTAAGCCCAAATACTGTTGAAGGTCCGGTGCTTGTTTACTATCGGGTGATTTCCGCTGATGGCCACCCAGTTGAAGGGGAGTACACATTTCTTTATGGCGAGCAGGCTGAAACGGCGGAGGGTGTACAAAATGAAGAAAAAAGTAAATCACCCTCTTACTTATACCCAGCTTTATTTATAACAAGTATTTTATTTTTTGGGTTTTACGCGTATAAGCGTAAAAAAAGTAAGTAA
Source organism: uncultured Candidatus Nanopelagicus sp. (assembly GCA_964628535.1). Taxonomy (GTDB): domain Bacteria; phylum Actinomycetota; class Actinomycetes; order Nanopelagicales; family Nanopelagicaceae; genus Nanopelagicus. The sequence goes on from CAZVNE010000018.1 coordinate 7,045, forward strand.
TGAAAGTGAAAAACACGCATAGAATACTTTAAATTAGACAAAAATTTATACTCTGATAGATTTGGCTTATAGCAAATAACTAACTCAGTTATTTTTGAATCGTTTGGAGTGTGTATTTCAAAGTAGGGCTCGATCGGAGCTTTTTGAAAACCACTTAATCATCATGCAGACAAAATCGCATCATCCCCAAGCATTTAGAACCTCATCCATTGATGCAAAACCACTTGATCAAAGTAAGTTACAAAAGTTATTAGCTCAAGAGTGGGCTGCTTATAAAAATTCAACTATTGGCTCTGGAATTGAAAATGAGCTTGCTCATCAAGTTATTCCCTTAGGTGTGCCATCAAGTTTTCAACATTGGGATCCATATCCAATCGCTATCGTTTCAGCTAAGGGTGCGTGGATGAAGGATGTTGATGGACGAGATTTGCTTGATCTTTCAATGGGCTTTGGCGCAATGTTGGCTGGTCACTTAAACCCAGAGGTTGTTGCCGAGATAAAAGAGAGTTTGAGTGTCGGAACATTATTTGTGACTCCATCACCAATCTCACGCGATGCTGCAGAGCGGCTATGCAAAAGGTTTGCTATCGATCAGATTCGTTTTACCAACTCTGGTACCGAAGCCACTATGTACGCTGTTCGCACCGCCCGTGCCTATACCGGAAAAAATGCAATTGTTAAGGTCGAAGGTGGTTATCACGGTTCATATGATCCGCTGATGGTTTCAAGTAAACCAGCCTTAAATCAAGCTGGCGATGCCCAAGCCCCGACTCCAGTAATTCCAGAATCAGCGGTAGCTGGTGAGATCTTTGTCGTTCCATACAACAATCTTGAGGCGCTTGAAATTATGTTTAAACGAAACTTCGAGCGGATCGCCTGTTTTATTTTGGAGCCAGTTCTAGAGAATATTGGAATTGTCTTACCTGATGAGGGGTACCTAGAAGGTGTTCGAACACTTTGTGATCAGTACGGAATTATTTTAATTTTTGATGAGGTAAAAACCGGCTTAACAGCTGGCCCGCAAGGAGCAGCACAACGATTGGGAGTTCAACCAGATCTAATCTGTTTAGCAAAATCAATTGGTGGTGGAGTTCCACTCGCTGCATTTGGCGGTAAAAAACAGTATATGGATGCGGTTGCATCTGGAAAGATGGCGCACTTCGGCACCTTTAATGGCAATCCACTGGCGATGGCAGGAGTTCGTGCAGTTGACCGAATTTGCACAGTTGAAGCACTTGCAACAGCTGAAAGCTTTAATCGTCAGGCACTTGAGCGAATCTCAACAATAATTGAGGAGTTTGAGTTACCGGCGCATACTGTCGGCTTTGGCGTAAAGGGTTGTATTACCTGGTCAGCTGATCCAGTTCGTAATTACCGTGATTACAAAGCAACTGATTTCCAGGTGGCGGAGCTATCCTGGCTTTGGTCCATTAACCGAGGAATTATTACACCGCCAGGGCTAGATGAGCAGTGGTTAATCTCATTGGCACATGGTCAAAAAGAGATTGATATCTTAGTTGAGGATTTCAGATCATTAGCGAAGGCGATTCGAGCTTAAAGTTGATTGATACTTCAATTAAAAAGCCCGCCCCATTTAAATGGCGGGCTTTTTAATTTATTGCTTATAAATCGTAATACAGTTCAAACTCAGCTGGGTGTGGACGAAGACGCACATAATCCACCTCTTGCTTGCGCTTGAAATCAATCCAGGTGTCAATTAGATCCTTGGTGAATACACCGCCCTTAGTAAGGAAATCATTGTCGCGTTCTAGATTATCTAGAACTACATCTAATGAACCAGGAACCTGCGGAATTGCAGCAGCTTCTGCTCCCTCTAACTCGTAAAGATCTTTATCTACCGGCTTTGGTGGCTCGATCTTGTTTTGAATTCCATCTAGACCAGCCATCAACATCGCGGCAAAGGCTAGGTATGGATTTGAAGATGGATCTGGACAACGGAACTCAATGCGCTTCGCCTTTGGATTAGATCCAGTGATTGGAATACGAATACATGCAGAGCGATTTCGAGCTGAGTAAACCAGGTTAACTGGTGCTTCATAACCTGGCACTAGTCGTTTGTATGAGTTAACAGTTGGATTAGTGAATGCTAATAAAGATGGAGCGTGCTTTAGTAAACCACCAATGTACCAACGCGCCATGTCTGAGAGATCTCCATAACCATCTCCCCAGAACAATGGCTTGCCATCCTTCCAAAGTGATTGGTGCACATGCATTCCAGAACCATTATCGCCAAACAATGGTTTGGGCATAAAGGTTGCGGTTTTTCCAGCGGCCCATGCGGTGTTTTTAATGATGTACTTAAACTTCATTAATTCATCGCCCGCGGTCAAAATGTCACTGAAGCGGTAATTAATCTCCATCTGTCCTGCAGTTCCAACCTCATGGTGGGCGCGTTCAACTAGAAGTCCAACCTCGCCTAACTTCATCACCATCTCATCTCGCAAATCTGCAAATTGATCTGTTGGCGAAACTGGGAAGTAACCACCCTTGATTCTTGTGCGATAGCCGCGGTTTGGTGTTCCATCTGCATCCTCTTCGATGCCAGTGTTCCAAGCACCTTCATATGACTCGATATGGTGGAAAGCTTGATTCATTCCAGTTAAGAATCTAATTCGATCAAATACATAGAACTCAGCCTCTGGTGCAAAAAAGGCGGTATCAGCAATTCCAGTGGAACGCATAAACTCAACAGCCTTTGCTACAACACCACGAGGGTCACGTGAGTATGGTGAGTTATCACTTGGATTATGGACGGAGAATAAGATCACCAAGGTTTTCTCTTTGCGATATGGATCTAAAAATGCAGAAGAGGGAACTGGTAGTAATTTCATATCTGATTCATGGATGGATTGGAATCCGCGAATAGATGAACCATCAAACATCAGTCCATCTGTAAATACTGATTGATCAAATGATTCAACCGGTACATTAAAGTGATGTTGTATTCCTGGTAGGTCAATAAAGCGAACATCAATAAGCTTCACATCATTCTTTTTGATGTAGGCAAAAATTTCTGCTGAATCTTTAAACATCTAATCTCCTGAGTATCTATTCATTAACTGAATATCTATTGCTGAAATTGAGGCACCATTGCTTCGATTCAGATGGGGCAAAATCTACTTGGTCTTGATGAAAAATCTATAACCTTAGTGTTACAACTATGTTTCCAAAATCGATCTGGGTTTAATGAAAGCGGGCTTGGGCTAGAATCACCCTATGAGCTTCGGCATCAATCAAGGCAAAGATCCGCTGGATTTTGAAGATGCCTCTCAGGGAAAGCGGTTTATCGCCATATCAATCGATTGGGCGATCGCCTGGTCTACCGCCACCCTACTGACCCCAAATCTAATTCCAGAAAACTCCTTTTCAACACTTTTGGTTTTTTACATTCAGGTTTTGCTGGTCACCTATTTCTTGCAAAGCTCAATGGGGCAGTTTTTAGTAGGGGTAAAAATCATTGATAAGCACAATTTTGGCCGAATAGGCTTCAAGCGGACATTCATTCGAACAAGCTTAATCATCTTGGTTTTGCCCGCAGTCTTTACAAAAGAGTCAGAGCCGTATCACAACATTCTTACTAACTCGCGGGCCATCAGAATCTAAGTATTACCTGCGGGGCATCTTTATATTTGTAGGCATTGGTCCCTTTGGCATTGGAATATTAAGTCCGCCAACAGATTTCAAGCGAGCTCTGACCTCTCTTAGCTGAGCGGTATTTAACTTCTTAGGGAGTTTTTTCATATGCCTTTGCAGTTTCTTTAAACTGACCTGATCTTTGTTATTTCCAACAATTACTTCTGTCACTGGTACGCCAGATAAGAATCGCTCCATCTTTTTTCGTTCCTCTTGTAGAAGAGATCTAACAGATGGGGAACCTTCGCCGACTAAAATAATTCCAGCCTTCGCCGATACTCGGTGAACCATATCTTGGTTGCGCGAAACATTGACCGCTGGAGTAGTTATAAATCCACGACGAATAGACATCAAAACACTTGCACCAGCACCTAATTGACCTTCAATTGAGGCAAAGGCTGCCGTGTTGGCAAAGCGGGTAAATAGGAAGAAGGCGACAAGAAATGCAAATGGGAATGAGATAAAACCCAGGTAAATAGGGTGTCCAATTGAAATACCAATCGCTATACCAATTGCAAAGACTAGGAAGAATGCGAGTATCGAAATTACAATTCGAGATGGCGACTCTTTTTTAACTAATTTAAAGGCATCTTTAACTACCGCCAACTGAGATTGTTTTTTTGGGGCAGCATTTTTATCTGTTGTAGCGGCTGCCTCTTTTTTCTTACGACCGAACATTGATTCTCCCTCTACTTCACCGAACGAGCTGAAATTGCCTGATTGTATAAACGTCCTGCTCGGTAGCTAGAACGTACCAATGGTCCGCTCATAACACCAAGAAATCCGATCTCTTCTGCCTCCTTAGATAATTCTACAAACTCATTTGGCTTTACCCATCTAACTACTGGGTGATGTTTGGCGGTAGGACGTAAATACTGCGTAATTGTGATCAAATCACATCCTGCATCTCGCAGATCTGCAAGTGCCTGGGAAACTTCAGCACGTGTTTCGCCCATACCTAGAATCAAATTTGATTTGGTAATTAAGCCAAAATCTCGGGCTTGAGTTATTACATTTAGTGATCGGTCATATCGAAAGGCTGGTCTAATCTCCTTAAAAATTCTCGGTACTGTCTCAAGGTTGTGCGCAAAAACTTCTGGACGTGTCTCAAAAACCTGATTTAATAAATCTGAATTTCCACTGAAATCTGGTGCAAGCATCTCAACGCCAACACCCGGATTCATTTGGTGTACTTGAAGAATGGTTTCGGCGTAAAGCCAAGCGCCCTCGTCATCTAAATCATCACGGGCAACCCCAGTAATAGTTGCGTACTTTAAATTCATACTTCTTACTGATTCAGCAACTCTGCGTGGTTCATCTCGATCTAATGGTTGTGGTTTTCCGGTGTCAATATTACAAAAATCGCAACGGCGGGTACATTGCTCACCACCAATTAAGAAGGTAGCTTCGCGATCCTCCCAGCATTCAAAAATATTCGGACAAGCCGCTTCCTGACAGACTGTATGTAAGCCCTCACTCTTTACAAGTGATCTAAGCTTTGTGTACTCAGGTCCCATCACCGCCTTTGTTTTAATCCACTCTGGCTTTCGCTCGATAGGTGTTTGAGAATTACGCGCTTCTATTCGAAGTAACTTGCGACCATCTGGCGCCAAACTCATTGTGAAACCTGCTCTAGTGCAAGCAAAATATGCTTTTCAACAATTGGCTGAACCTGCTTCACCGATACCTCTTTCCGTAACTCTTTTGAAAGTGAGGTTACAGAGGCATCTGTAATTCCGCATGGAATTATCTGATCATATGCACTTAGATCTGGATTAACATTTAGCGAGAAACCATGAGTTGTAACTCCTTTGGCTACCCGAATTCCAATCGCAGCAATTTTGCGATCACCGGCTGCATCTCGAACCCAAACACCAGAGCGTTCACAATATCTAACTGTTTGCACTCCAAGCTCAGCACAGATATCGATTAAAGCGGTTTCCAGATGTCGTACAAAGCCAACTACATCAGTTGGATTTTTTAACTTTACGATTGGGTATCCAACCAACTGACCCATCCCATGCCAAGTAATTTTGCCACCACGATCAACATCTATAACTGGAGTGTTATCTGATGGTCGGTCAATCTCTAAAGTTCTGCGTCCGGCGGTGTAAACAGATGGATGTTGTAAAAGAAGCAATGAGTTTGGTACAGATCCATCAACCACGGATTCAGCAATCTCTTTTTGTAACTTCCATGCCATCAGATAATCCATGGTGCCCAGATCAGAGATTCTCACCTGATTTTTTACCATCAACGTCATGCACTAAGCCTAATTGGCAACTCTTTTTTTTGCTAAATAAAAGGGTTTTTCATTAGTAAATCCCATTTTTAAGACTCAGCTAACTAGCCACTGATAGATTTGACCTAGGCAATTCGGCAACTAGAACAATTATGGAGAGGTCTCAACCCAAAATGAAGAAAACAGCTAAGCCAAGGATTAAAGCTCGTAAACCACTATGGATCGCAGTGGTTGTAATTATTGGCTGGCTCGGCATCTCCTCTGTTGCCGGTCCAACCTTTGGAAAATTAAGCACCGTTCAAGAGAATGACAATGCGGCATTTCTTCCAGATAATGCTGAATCAACCTTAGCAAGTAAGGTAACTGTTAAGTTTTCAGATTCAGCAAATGATCAGATTCCAACACTACTTTTATTTTTAGGCGATATTACTCCAGCCGATATCGGCAAGGTACAAGAGTATTTAAATCAACTGCCGACTAAGTTGCTTCCTGAGTCAGGGCAATCATTGAGTGATTACTTCATTCAGGGATTGCCAATACAGGCAATTCCTTCGGAAGATGGCAAGGCAATTTTGGCAAATATCGCTCTTCGATCAGATGTAGCAACTGAAAGCATCGAAGAAAAGCCTATTTTATCAATTCTAGTTGAGTTCATGAGAGAGGATCTAAAGGAGGAGTTTTCACCAAATAACCTAACTACACATATAACTGGTTTTGGTGGAATCTTTGCTGATCTATTTGGCGCATTTGGTTCAATTGACACGACCTTACTGTTAACAACATTGATTGTGGTTTCAATAATCTTGATTGTTGTATACCGGTCACCATTGCTATGGATACTGCCGCTACTATCCGCCGTCACTGCCCTAGCATTAGCAGGAACAATTGTTTACTTTGCAGCTAAGGCAGATTGGTTGGTTTTAAATGGTCAATCGCAAGGAATTCTTTCAGTACTGGTACTCGGCGCAGCTACAGATTATGCACTTTTATTGATTGCCAGATATCGAGAGGAGTTACATCGCCATACCTCACGGTATGAAGCTATGCGAATTGCGTTAAAAGGGGTCTTTGAACCAATTCTCGCCTCTGGCTCAACTGTTATCGCTGGATTGGTAGTTCTATTGCTTAGCCAGCTATCGGGCAATCGAGGGCTAGGACCAGTAGGCGCTATTGGAATCGCATCAGCCATGATTACGGTGCTGACCTTTTTACCAGCACTACTTGTAGTTTTTGGCAGATGGATTTTTTGGCCAAAGATTCCAAGATTTGGTGATCTAGATGAGAAGTTAAGTGGTACCTGGTCCAAGGTTGGATCTCTAGTTGAAAAACATCCAAGAAGAGTTTGGGTTTCCACGGCTACTGTCCTATTAATTTTTGCTGGTTTCGCCTTCACCTTAAAGGCTGATGGCTTAGCCAATACCGAAGCATTTACCAGTAAAACTGACTCGGTAATTGGTATCGAGCGATTAGGTGAGCACTTTCCAAGCGGAGAGGGCTCACCAGTTGAGATTGTAATTAATCAAAGTGATGTAGAAGCGGTGACTTCTGTTCTTACCTCACTAGAAAAAATTGCCGCAGTTGAGCCGGTCTTAACCGCCCGAGTCATTCCAGGTCAACCATTACCAGCAACCAAAGTAGTTGATGGAAAGGTTTTGTTAAATGCAACTTTAAGTGTTGCGCCAGATTCAGTTGAAGCCCGCAATATGATCCCAATAATTCGAGATGCGGTGCATAAAATTGATAAGGAAATTTTAGTTGGTGGTGGAACCGCAGTCCAATATGACACTGATGTTGCCTCACGGCAAGATAATCGAGTCATTATTCCAATTGTTCTAATTATCATTGGTCTAATTCTAGGATTGCTATTGCGCAGTATCGCCGCCGCTGGCCTACTTTTAGCAACGGTAGTTTTATCATTTATGGCCACCTTAGGCGTTTGCCAACTGGTTTTTGAACACATCTTCAACTTTAAAGGCGCAGATGCATCATTCCCATTATTCGCCTTTATCTTCTTGGTCGCACTAGGAATTGATTACAACATCTTCTTAATGACTAGAGTGCGGGAAGAGTCAATGCGAATTGGCACACGTCGAGGAGTTATTAGAGGATTAACTGTTACAGGAGGCGTAATTACATCTGCCGGAATTGTTTTGGCCGCTACCTTTGCCGTTCTTGGAGTTCTACCGTTGGTATTCCTGGCACAACTAGGCTTTGCAGTTGCCTTTGGTGTTCTACTAGATACGATTATTGTGCGCTCACTTTTGGTACCAGCATTAGTCCACGATATTGGTCCAAAAATTTGGTGGCCATCAAAGATGCAACATGAATCAAAATCTCTAATCGAAAGTAAGTAGAGATGAGCACTAAACCTCGAGTTGGCATCGCAGGATATGGATTAGCTGGGCGATACTTTCATGCACCAATGCTCAAGGGAGCGGGCTTTGATGTAGTTGGTGCATTGACCACCAATCCAGAGCGTAAATCCCAGGCTAAAACAGATTTTCCACAGATAGAGGTTGTTGACACGATATCGGAGCTCTTAAAGCTAGATCTAGATCTCTTAGTTGTGGCCTCTGCAAATAATGCTCACGCAGAACAAGCGATGGCTGGTTTGCGAGCTGGAATTCCAACAGTTGTAGATAAACCAATGGGGCGAAATTTTACTGAAACAAAAATGATCACAGATCTTTCACAAGAGCTTGGTGTGCCAGTTACAACTTACTTTAATCGGAAGTTTGATAGCGATGCATTAACAATTAAGAGGATCATAAAAGAGGGAACTCTTGGAAATGTATTTAGATTAGATTCAAGATTTGAGAGATTTCGTCCAGAGCTAACAGCTAACTCATGGCGTGAGCAATCTTCAGCAGCTGATGGTGGTGGAAATCTGTTGGATTTACAGCCGCATCTCGTTTCAACTGCGTTAGATTGGTTTGGACCAGCAACATTAATCGCATCATCGGTTCGATCAATTCGTGGCGCGGCCGATGATGACATCTCACTACTTCTAAAACATGAAAGCGGTGTCGACTCCTACCTCTCTGCAAGCGCAATAAATGGCGCACCTGGCCCACGAATCAGATTAAGTGGCGACAAAGGTTCACTTGTAATCACCGAGCTTGATCCGCAAGAGATGATGTTGAAAAATGGGATGCACCCAGAGGGTGGTCGATGGCAGCAAGGCGCCAAGAGTCAGGCATATTTGCAACTTGGTGATGAGAAGCGTGAGTATTTGTGCGAGGATGGAAATTACACAGAGTTTTACAATCAAGTCAAAGCAGCATTAACCGGTGGCAAGTGGCCGGTTTCAATTGAAGAGGCTTTAGCTGTTGCGATAATAATTGATCAAGCACGCGAAAGATCATTTAGGTAGATGAACTTTGATTGCATCGTAATCGGTGCGGGGCTGGCGGGTATTACCGCTGCCAGAGATTTGGAAAGTGCTGGCAGAAATGTACTTTTAATTGAGGCCAGTGATGATGTTGGCGGTCGCTTACGAAGTGATCGATTGGATGGATATATTTTGGATCGTGGTTTTCAAGTTATAAATCCAAAGTATCCACAAATCAAGCGAAGTAAGTTAATTGGCGAATTAGATTTCAAAACCATATCCGGAAAAGTTCATCTAGCAGATCTAGATCTAATGGTGGGCTATGCACCAACCAGCTTTAGCCGAAAAATTGGTTCTACCACGGAGAAAATCAAATTCTTAAATTTTATTGCACTCTCTAAGCCATCAAACTCTAAAGCCTTTGGAGATTACACATCAGATTTTCCTAACCTGTATGCAAAGGTATTGAAACCATTTCTGTCGGGTGTTTTTTTGACCGATCCAGAGACCGTCGCAGCTGATGTGGTTCAGGAGATTGTTCGATCATTGGTTAAATCACTGCCCGGCGTTCCGGCAAATGGAGTTGGGGAGTTCAGTAAGGCGTTAGCTAAACCGTTGAAAAATCTACACTTAAATGAAAAAGTAATGAAAATTGAGAAAGATACAGTTACTACAAGAAAAGGTCGATATCAAGCAGGATTTATTGTTGTTGCAACTGATGGCCAGAGCTCTATTGATTTAATTGGCGTAAGTAAAGAGTGCAAAATGTTGGAGAGTTATACCTGCTACTTTGCGCTGGATAAGCAATTTGAATTAATGGATAGCTTACACATTTCTACCCAAGCCAAGGTAGTTAACTCAATTGCAATTTCAAAGCTCTCCAAAAATTATGCTCCAAAGGATAAGGTTTTAATTTCGACAACCTCCTTAATCCCTTTATCCCAAGATGAGTTTCGACAAGAGGTTAGTAAGTTATGGATGGTTCCAGTTGATAAATTTGAGTACATCCAACATTATGCAATCAGGCACTCTTTGCCATTTCAAGGTCCAGGTAAATCTCGAGATGAAAGTTTATTGATAAGGGACGGACTCTTTGTAATTGGAGATCATATGAGTGCCCCATCTCAGGAGGGTGCGATGAGAACTGGCGCTGCGGTCGCGCTAAAGATTAATCAACTAATGCAGTAAGTGCTGCTGAGATATGAGGGTAATCAAACTCAAATCCAGCATCAGCTAACACCTTGGGCACAATTTTTTTAGATCCCAGAATCTCAGAGGAGAAGCCACCTAGTGCGGCTTGAAGCGCAAAAGCTGGGGCTGGAAATATTGCTGGTCTATTTAAGGCACGGGCTAATGCCGCTGTGAACTCCTGGTTAGTAACTGGATTTGGTGAAGTTAAATTCACTGGACCAGTTATCTTTGAGTTGAGTAGAAAAATGATTGCTCTAATCTCATCGTGCAAAGTAATCCAAGACCACCATTGCTTGCCATTTCCTAACTTGCCGCCTAATCCAAATTTAAATATTGGCAGCATTCGGCCAAGTGCACCACCAGTTGGATCTAGAACTAGGCCGGTGCGTAATTTAATTGTGGGGATATCAGTTGCGAGATCAGCTGCCGCCTCCCATTCGCGACAAACCACTGACAAGAAATCCTCACCGCCACGATCACTTTCAACTACTGATCTATTTCCAGTTTCCCCGTAATAGCCAATTGCACTGGCTGATATAAATCTCTTTACACCTAACCTTTTTGCCGCCGTAGCTATAGTGGTGGTACCAAGAAGTCTTGAGTTCAAGATCTCAGATTTATAAGCGGCTGACCATCTCTTGTCACCAACACCTGCACCTGCTAGGTGAACAATTGCATCTACTTCAGATAGTGAATCTAGATCGATCTCACCGGCGCTTGGATTCCAAAAAACCTCATCATTACCTCGTACTGGTCTGCGAACAATTTTCTTTACTTCATAACCATCTGCACGTAACTGTCCGACGAGGGCGCTGCCAATTAATCCTGATGAACCGGTGACTGCAACTTGATGAATCTTTGACAAGTTAGAGACCTAAATCTGATTCAAATCGTCCTTCTTCTAGCCGCTCCTTCAAAGTTACTAAGAATCTTGCAGCATCTGCACCATCTACGACTCTGTGATCGTAGGAGAGCGCCAGGTAAACCATAGAGCGAATAGCGATTGTCTCGCCACCATCTGCACCCTTAACAACCATTGCGCGTTTTACAACCGCACCCAATCCAAGAATTGCTACCTGAGGTTGATTAATGATTGGTGTATCAAATAATGCACCACGTGAACCGGTATTTGTGATGGTGAATGTGCCGCCGCCTAACTCATCTGGCGTTATTTTGTTATCTCTGGTTCGAGCTGCCACATCAACAATCTTTCGGGCAATGCCACCCATATTTAAATCACCAGCATCCTTTACAACCGGAACCAATAAGCCACGATCGGTATCAACTGCAATGCCTAAATGTTCTGAGCTGTGATAGGTGATTTGATCACCTTCAACAATTGAGTTTAAAACTGGATGTTGCTTTAATGCTTCACAAACCGCAACTGCAAAAAATGGAAGGTAGGTTAACTTCACACCTTCGCGTGCTTCGAAGCTCTCTTTTGCAGCCTTACGCAATCGATCAATCTTTGTTACATCAACCTCAATAACTGTTGTTAATTGGGCTGAGATCTTTAATGATTCAACCATTCGATCAGCAATAACTTTTCGCAATCTAGTCATGCCAACTGTTGTGCCTCGCAATGGAGAGGCGACAATTGCTGATCTAGAGGCAGCAACAGGTGCAACTTGTGAGTTACTTACAGCAGGTGTTGACTGTGTTGATCTTGTGGCAGCGGCCAAAATATCCTCTTTACGGATTCGACCACCAACTCCGGTGCCTTTAATGGTTGCAAGATTTACTCCAGATTCCGCAGCTAATTTACGAACAATTGGAGTTACATATGAGTCATCACTTGAGGTGTTGGTGGTTGTAGCAACTGGTGCAGGCGCGACTGGAGCAGCAACAACGGGCGGAACAACGAGTGGTGCAGCTACGACTGGTGCAGCAGCAACGGGTGCTGGTTTTTCCATTATGGGCGCAGCAACTGGTGGTTGTGGGGTAGGTGCAGAAGTAGAACCTGCAACTCCGATTGAAGCTAGCCGGGCGCCAACTGCGACTGTTGAATCAACCGCCACATCAATACTTAGAACTGTTCCTGAAACTGGTGATGGAATTTCAGTATCAACCTTGTCAGTTGATACTTCTAGTAAAGCCTCATCTACATTAATTGAATCGCCAACCTTTTTCAGCCATCGCGTAACAGTTCCTTCAGTTACAGATTCACCTAGTGCCGGCATTGAAACAATTGTTGAACCAGCGGTACTAGATGTTGTGCTTGCTGGTGCAACCGGCGCAGGAGTTGGAGTTGGTGGCGGAGTTGTTACGGCTACTGGTGTTGGAGTTGGTGGAGCAGTTGGTGTTGGAGCAGGAGTTGCTGCTACTGGTGCTGGCGCACTTGCACCGGCGCTCTCATTAATTACCGCTAACTCAGCGCCAACGGCAACTGTTGAATCAATTGGTACAACAATCTTTTGTAGAACTCCGGCAACTGGAGATGGAATCTCGGTATCTACTTTGTCAGTTGATACCTCTAATAATGGCTCATCAACTGCAACTAGATCGCCCTCTTTCTTAAGCCATCTGGTAACAGTTCCTTCAGTTACAGATTCACCAAGTGCGGGCATGGTTACTGAGAATGTCATAACTGAACCCCCCTCGAATCGTTGGTAATTCTAACCATGAGCATGCAGCGGTTTTCCGGCTAGAGCTAGGTGAGCCTCACCTAACGCTTCAGATAATGTTGGGTGAGCGTGAATATGCTGAGCGACATCTGCAGCATCCGCTTCCCAGTTAAAAATAAGTTGCGCCTCTGCCAATAACTCGCCGACTCGAGAGCCAACCATATGAATTCCAAGAATCGGACCGTTTTTCTGCGCCACTAACTTAACCGAACCTGCGGTCTTTAAAATATTTGCCTTGCCGTTGCCTGCTAAATCATAATTTAACTCAACAACATTATGACCCTTTGCTTTTGCTGCAGCAGTTGTTAAACCAACAGAGGCAACCTCTGGTTCTGAGTATGTAACTCGAGGCACGCCATCATAATTAATAGCCCGTGGATTCAAGCCAGCGATCTCTTCGGCGACCATAATTCCTTCGGCAAATCCAACGTGTGCAAGTTGCAAGGTAGGAATTAGATCACCGACCGCCCAGATTCCCGGGACATTGGTTCTGCACTTTTCATCAACTAAAATGTATCCACGATCTAATTTAATTCCCGCCTCTTCATAGCCTAAACCTGCTGAAACCGGACCGCGGCCAACTGCAACTAGAAGTACCTCAGCTGAGAAACTCTTGCCATCTTCAAGGGTCACAGTGATGCTCTTCTTATCCTTTTGAATTGATTTAAATCTACTTCCTAACTCAAAGTTAATCCCACGTTTGCGAAATGCACGTTCTAGCTGCTTACTTGAGGATTCATCCTCTAGCGCAACTAGGTGCGGCAGACCTTCAATAATTGTTACCTCGGCGCCAAAGGATTTCCAAACCGATGCGAACTCACAACCAATGACGCCGCCACCAAGAACTATTACAGATTTTGGTACGTAATCAAATCTCATCGCCTCTTCACTAGTTACAACTTGTTTGCCATCAATTTCTAGGCCTGGCAGAGTTTTTGGGTATGAGCCGGTAGCTAAAATTACATTTTTACCTGTGTATTTAACGCCATTTGCTTCAACTGTATTTTTAGATATTAATTTTCCAGCACCCTCTACATAGGTAATATTTCGAGATTTAACCAGACCTTGTAATCCTTTATGTAATTTTGAAACCACGCCATCTTTGTAGGCATTGACTGCAGACATATCCATTGAGTGGAAATCCGCCTTTACACCAAAATCACCAGCGTGACGGGTGCTATCAGCAATCTCACCAGCATGTAATAAAGCCTTGGTTGGGATACAACCTTTATGTAGACAGGTTCCGCCCAATTTCTCTTTTTCAATTAAAACTACAGATAATCCAAGTTGAGATGCACGTAGCGCTGATGCGTATCCGCCGCTACCGCCGCCTAAAATAACAAGATCAAAATCGGCCATGAGAGTATCCTGCCACGAATTTAAAATTTACTAAGACGGTAATCATTATTGTTTAGACGCCTGTGATACAGCCAACTCCGCCAGCGTGACTAATGATCGAAGCGCAACGCCTGTACCGCCAACTGGCGTATAGCCATGTGGACTTTTTTCATTAAAGGCTGGGCCGGCGATATCTAAGTGCAACCACGGAGTTTGTGGATCGATAAACTCCTTTAAAAATAATCCGGCAACCAACATTCCTCCGCTTCGATCGCCAATATTTGCTAAATCAGCTATTGGTGAATCAAGAGAGGCACGTAACTCAATCGGAAGTGGCATCGGCCAAAAAGATTCACCGGCAATATTTGCAGCTGATAAAAACTGATCACTGAAAGCCTCGTTATTTGTCATTACTGCAGATGTTCGAGTGCCCAAAGCGATAACTTGTGCGCCAGTTAAAGTAGCAACATCAACAATTCCATCCAAGCCACCTGATTTCTTACCAACTTCAGCTGCTTTAATTAATGTATCGGCAAGGACTAATCGGCCTTCAGCATCGGGATTTAGTACCTCAACAGTTTTACCACCGTAAATTGTTATTACATCCGATGGTCGAGTTGCTGTATCACTAACCATATTTTCAGCAAGTGGCGCCCAACTATCGATTGCTACTGGAATTTTTAACTGCGCAATTGCAAATATCGCACCGATAACTGCTGCCGCACCAGACATATCAGATTTCATGGCTTCCATACCTTGTGCAGGTTTAAGTGCTAAACCACCTGTGTCAAAGGTAATTCCCTTACCAACAAAGGCGAATCTCTTTGAAAATTTACTTGGCGTGTAGGAAACACGCAAAAGTCGAGGTGG
>CAZVNE010000019.1:0-4684 GCA_964628535.1 uncultured Candidatus Nanopelagicus sp.
AGTACCTCGCGAAAACTGACATTGATCGTTATAGAGCGGTTATCGAAAAGCTCGGTATCCGTCGATAAATAAATTAATTAGCTAAATTAGCTAATTAACGAGTAGTACAAAACTTTATTGCAAGAGTTTTGGTCCTCGGTAGTGGTTTCCGGAAAATTAAAAATTAGCCGTGAACTTCGATCGAAGATCCACTCTCTTTTAGTAGGAAGCTAGTTAGTAAGCCTGACAAAGAAATGGCTTAAGTAACGCAGATAAAGTTTGTAAGAAATGGAGATGACCCATGGAGGGTCAAGATGTTAAATCAGCCGTTGCCAAGATTGATAACGGTAAATTTGGAAAGCGGGAGATCCGCTTTGAAACTGGACGACTAGCTCGTCAAGCAGCGGGAACCGCTGTTGTATATCTAGATGATGACAGCATGTTGCTTTCAGCAACTACTGCATCAAAGAATCCGAAGGATCAATTTGATTTCTTCCCACTGACTGTAGATGTTGAAGAGCGTATGTATGCAGCTGGAAAAATTCCTGGCTCATTCTTCCGCCGTGAAGGACGTCCATCAGAGGATGCAATTCTTACCTGTCGTTTAATCGATCGCCCACTTCGCCCATCCTTTATTAAGGGATTGCGTAATGAGGTTCAAATCGTTGTAACTGTGATGGCGTTAAACCCAGATCATATGTATGACGTAATTGCGATTAACGCAGCATCAATGTCAACACAATTAGCTGGTCTGCCATTTAGCGGTCCAATTGGTGGAGTTCGCGTTGCCTTAATTGAAGGTCAATGGGTTGCTTTCCCAAATCACTCTGATTTAGAGAAGGCTGTCTTTGACATGGTTGTTGCCGGACGTATTGCTGGCAATGATGTTGCAATCATGATGGTTGAAGCAGAAGCTACATCTAAGACCATTGATCTAATCAAGGGTGGCGCAACTGTGCCAACTGAGGAGATTGTTGGCGAAGGATTAGAAGCGGCAAAACCATTTATCCGCACATTGTGTGAGGCGCAAATGGCATTAGCCAAACTTGCAGCTAAACCAACTGGTGAGTTCCCAGTATTCCTGGAGTACCAAGATGATATTTATGCAGTTGTTGAAAAGGCTGCAAAGGATGATCTAGCCAAGGCGCTAACTATTGCTGGAAAGCAGGAGCGCGAGACAAAGTTGGATGAGATCAATAAATCAGTAGTTGAGAAGTTAACTGTTGATTTCCCAGAGCGCACTAAGGAGATTGGTGCAGCACTTCGTTCTGTCACTAAGAAGTTAGTACGTCAACGTGTTCTTCGCGAGAAGATCCGAATTGATGGCCGCGGACTTCGTGATATTCGTGCATTGACCGCTGAGGTAGAGGTAATTCCTCGTGTTCACGGCTCTGCAATATTTGAACGTGGTGAGACTCAGATCTTGGGTGTTACAACATTAAATATGTTAAAGATGGAGCAACAGTTAGATACCTTGTCTCCAGAAAATCACAAGCGTTACATGCACAACTACAACTTCCCACCATATTCAGTTGGTGAGACTGGTCGAGTTGGTTCACCTAAGCGCCGAGAAATCGGTCATGGTGCTCTTGCTGAGCGCGCATTGGTTCCAGTTCTTCCAACACGTGAAGAGTTCCCATATGCAATCCGTCAGGTCTCTGAAGCATTAGGTTCAAATGGATCAACATCTATGGGATCTGTTTGTGCTTCAACAATGTCATTACTAAATGCTGGTGTGCCACTTAAGGCAGCGGTAGCTGGTATTGCAATGGGTCTGATCTCTGATGATGTAGATGGCAAAACTGAGTATGTAGCGTTGACCGATATCTTGGGTGCAGAGGACGCATTTGGCGATATGGACTTTAAGGTCGCTGGTACAAAAGAGTTTGTTACTGCACTTCAATTAGATACCAAGCTTGATGGAATTCCTGCTTCAGTACTTGCATCTGCATTACTGCAAGCAAAGGAGGCACGTCTTGCAATTCTTGATGTGATGAAGCAAGCAATTGATACTCCAGATGAGATGTCACTACTTGCTCCTCGTATTATTTCG
Source organism: uncultured Candidatus Nanopelagicus sp. (assembly GCA_964628535.1). Classification (GTDB taxonomy): domain Bacteria; phylum Actinomycetota; class Actinomycetes; order Nanopelagicales; family Nanopelagicaceae; genus Nanopelagicus. The sequence goes on from CAZVNE010000019.1 coordinate 2,033, forward strand.
ATCAAGGTGCCAGTCGACATGATTGGTGCAGTTATCGGGCCTAAGGGCAAGATGATCAACCAGATCCAAGATGAGACTGGCGCAGATATCACCATTGAAGATGATGGAACTATCTACATCGGAGCACTTGAAGGATCTGCTGCTGAAGCTGCAAAGGCGCAAATCAATGCGATTGCAAATCCAGTACAACTAACTGTTGGCGATAAGTTCAATGGCAGCGTTGTAAAGCTTGCAACATTTGGTGCATTTGTAAACCTAGCTCCTGGTAAAGATGGCTTGCTACACATCTCGCAAATCCGCAAGATGCATGGTGGAAAGCGCATTGAAAACCTAGAAGAGGTTATGAAGGTTGGCGACAAGATTGAGGTTGTAATTAATGAGATTGATCCAAAGGGTAAGTACTCATTAGTTCCTGCAAATCTGCCAGAAGAGAAGGCTGAATAACAAAGTAAATGGCAAGAACAGTTCTGCCTAGTGGCTTGCGAATAGTCACTGAAGAGGAGAGATCTGTTCGTTCTGCTGCTTTTGGTATTTGGGTAAATGTTGGCTCCCGCGATGAATCACTTTCAACTGCGGGAGCTTCTCATTTTCTAGAGCACCTGCTTTTTAAAGGAACAAAGACTCGTACCTCACTTGAAATCTCCTCATCAATCGAGGCGGTAGGTGGCGAGACAAATGCATTTACATCAAAGGAGTACACCTGCTTCTATGCACGTGTAATTGATAAGGATTTACCACTGGCAGTTGATGTCATCAGCGATTTAATTACCTCATCCGTTGTTAAGGCAGCTGATGTTAATGCTGAACGCAAGGTGGTACTGGAAGAGATCGCAATGCGCGATGATGATCCCAGCGATTTAATTCATGATCTATTTTTAGAGAAGTATTACGGGGATACCCCGTTGGGTCGGCCTATTTTAGGAACTGTTGAATCTATCAATGAGATGTCCCGCAGTACGGTATTTAATTACTATCGTAAGCGGTATCGACCACAGGATTTAGTAGTTGCAGTTGCTGGCAATGTTAAGCACAAAGAGGTAGTCCAGATGGTTGAGGATGCCTTAAGTAAGGATAACTTTTTAGATCAACCAAAGAGTGATTATGAGATTCGCTCATCAGGTGCGGTAAAGGTACCGGGCCGTGGCCAAGTGACATTACTTGATCGCAAAACTGAACAGGCACATATTGTTTATGGCGTTGAAGGTGTTGCGCGAAATGATAAAAGACGGTTTGCCTTAAGTATTTTAGCTACCGCACTTGGTGGCGGTATGTCATCTAGATTGTTTCAAGAGATTCGCGAAAAACGTGGCTTGGCTTACTCAACATATGCATACAGCCAACAATTCGCCGGCAGTGGAGTTCTATCTTTTTATGTTGGTTGTAAACCAGATCGAGCAATTGAGGCGACCAAGATAATTCAAGATATCTTGCATGATGTTGCAGAGAAAGGTTTAACCCATGAGGAGATCTTGCGAGCAAAGGGAGCGGTCTCTGGCTCATTGGTATTAAGCCAAGAGGACACCGGCTCTCGAATGACAAGAATTGGAAAGAGTGAGTTGGTTTACGGTGAGATTATGAGCTTTGATCAAATCTTGCAGGAGATTGCAGATGTAACACCTGATCAAATTAAGGAAATTGCCCGCCAAAGCTTGCCAACATCTCCTACCCTTGCGGTAGTGGGACCATTTAGATCGAAAGCCAAATTTGAAGGGTTGATCAAATGAAGGTTGCAGTATTAGGCGCCAAGGGAAGAATGGGCGCAGAGGCGGTTATCGCAATCAATGATGCTAAAGATCTGCAATTAGTTGCACAGTTAGATTTAGGGGATTCATTAGATCTATTGGTAACAAGTGGTGCTCAAGTAGTTGTTGATTTCACCCATCCAGATGCGGTTATGAAAAATCTTGAGTTTGCCATTACAAATGGCATCAGTGTTGTGGTTGGTACAACTGGTTTTGATGATGCAAAGTTAGCAAAGTTAAAAAGCTTGCTGGTTGCTAATCCAAAGGTGGGTGCGCTGATCGCACCAAACTTTGCATTAGGTGCAGTTTTAATGATGCAGTTCTCTGAGGTTGCCGCGAAGTACTTTGAATCGGTTGAGATTATTGAGCTTCACCATGCCAATAAGGTGGATGCGCCATCTGGAACTGCAGTGCGCACCGCTCAGATGATTACCGATGCTCGCAAAACTAGCAATAAAGCAAAGATGCCAGATGCAACAAAGGATGCACTTGCTGGTGCACGTGGTGCAACTGTTGGCGATGTTCCAATTCACTCCATTAGATCCCACGGCTATGTTGCCCATCAAGAGGTAATCTTTGGTGATCCAGGTGAGACACTTTCAATTAGACATGATTCAATCAATAGAGCAGGATTTATGCCAGGAGTATTACTAGGAGTTCGTGAAGTAGTAAAACATCCAGGTTTAACTGTTGGCTTAGAAAAGTATATGGAGGGGTTTTAAATGAGTAAGGTACTTATGTATGGTGCTGAATGGTGTGGTGATTGCCGCCGCTCAAAGAGATTTCTAGATTCAAATAATGTTTCCTACGAGTATGTTGATGTCGAGGCAGATGCATCAGCTAGCGATAAGGTAATTGAGATCAATGGTGGTCAGCGCTCAATTCCAGTAATCATTTTTGAAGATGGCAC
>CAZVNE010000019.1:4784-21461 GCA_964628535.1 uncultured Candidatus Nanopelagicus sp.
AGACAGCTTTGCAAGATTGAGAAGCCGGCGGTTACCGCTGCTGCACCAAAGGCGGCGCCATATAGGCCAACGGTAAAGGCAACGCTGATTCCAGTTCGATCTACCTGATTTGTTCGAGGATTAAACCTACCTGTGATTGACACGCCGTTATCTTAATCCAAGGGATAGGTGAGCCACGCAGGTAGGGTCGCAGGCATGAGCGAGGAAATCCAATTTAGAGATGATGTAACTGTTGAACTAGTTAAATCTAGCGCCAGTGATGCCGATGTTATTTGGGCGGCCCGAGTTTCAACTGCAGGAGACAAATCTCTTGAGGATGTTGGTGCTGATGCATCAAAATCTGAAGGCTTAATTAATTACTTAGCTCGCGAGCGACATGGTTCACCTTTTGAACATACCTCGATGACATTTTTTATATCTGCACCAATCTTTGTCTTTCGCGAGTTTATGCGCCATCGCATCGCCTCTTACAACGAGGAGAGCGGACGCTATCGTGAGCTTCGCCCAGTATTTTATGTGCCGAGTAAGGATCGCAAGTTAGTTCAAATTGGCAAGCCTGGTGCTTACTCATTTATTGAAGGAACTGCAGAACAACACCAATTAACAGTGGATGCAATTAAGCAAACCTGCACACTTGCCTATGAGAACTACCAAAAATTATTAACCGCAGGTGTTGCCCGCGAGGTTGCCCGCGCTGTTCTGCCCGTAACTCTTTACTCATCGATGTATGTAACGATGAATGCAAGAGCGCTAATGAACTTTTTATCACTTCGCACAGCTCGAGAGGGTTCACACTTTCCCTCCTACCCACAACGGGAGATCGAGATGGTGGCAGAGAAGATGGAAGCAGAATTTGCTAAGTTAATGCCGATTACATACGGGGCATTTCAAAAATCTGGACGAATCGCTCCATAAGCAACCACTAAAGCAAGGTAGCCTTAGGGCATGCAAATCACTCCACCATTTGGCCGGTTAATTACCGCGATGGTCACACCATTTACCAAAAGTGGTGAGATTGATTGGGCGGGGCTGGAGAAGATTGCAGCACATCTAATAAGTAATGGCAATGATGGCATCGCGGTAAATGGCACAACTGGGGAAGCGCCGACTACAAGTGATGATGAGAAAGATCAGATAATTAAAGCGGTGCGCAAGGTAGTTGGCGATCAGGTAAAGATAATTGCAGGTGCTGGTAACAATGAAACCTCACACTCAGTTGAACAAGCACAGCGCGCAGCAAAGGCTGGTGCAGATGGTTTATTAGTTGTTACCCCTTATTACAACAAACCACCACAAGCTGGAATTGCAGCACACTTTACCGCTATGGCAAATGCAACTGATCTGCCATTAATGATGTATGACATTCCAGGTAGAACTGGGGTTGAAATTGAGAGTGAGACCATAATTAAATTAGCTGAACACAAAAAAATTGTGGCGCTTAAGGATGCTAAGGGAAATCCCGCAGCAACCTCTTGGGTAATTAAACAATCTGGTATCGCAACTTACTCAGGTGATGACATCTTAAATCTGCCACTTCTATCAGTTGGCGCAGTTGGCTTTGTCTCAGTTTGTGGTCACACCGTGGGTACAGAGCTAAAGATGATGTTAAATGCATGGTTTGCCGGTGATACAAATAAGGCGTTAGAGATTCATCAAAAATTACTTCCAGTATTTACCGGAACCTTCCGGACCCAAGGCGCTATCTTGACTAAGGCGGCATTAAATTTAATGGGTCTTCCTGGTGGATTTACCAGATTGCCACTTGTCGATGCAACTGATGCGCAGATCGCGCAGTTAAAGGTTGATCTACAAGCAGGCGGCGTTAACTTAAAGTAAATAATGAATCATCCTCATCCTGGCCTGCCTTACCCTGCCAAATTAGCTAAGAAAACTCTGCGCATTGTGGCGCTGGGTGGACTTGGTGAGATCGGTCGAAATATGACTGTCTTTGAGTATGAGGGAAGATTATTAATTGTTGATTGTGGCGTTTTATTTCCAGGAGATGATCAACCAGGTATTGATTTAATTTTGCCAGATTTTTCATATATCCGCGAGCGATTAAATGATATTGAGGCGGTCTTTTTAACACATGGCCATGAGGATCATATTGGCGCTCTGCCTTACCTGTTGCGCGAGCGAAGTGATATAAAAATTATCGGTTCAAAGTTAACACTTGCATTTGTTGAACCAAAGTTAAAGGAGCGCAAAATTACCGCCCCACTTCATCTAGTTAAAGCTGGTGAAACACTTGGAGTTGGGCCATTTACTTTAGAGTTTGTTCAAGTAAATCACTCAATACCTGATGCACTTGCGGTTGCAATTAAAACTCCAGCTGGTGTTATTTTGCATACTGGTGATTTTAAAATGGACAAGATGCCACTTGATGAAAAGATCACCGATCTAGAAACCTTTGCCCGCCTTGGCCGAGAAGGTGTAGATTTATTTTTAACCGATTCAACCAATGCTGATGTACCAGGATTAACCGTTGCTGAAAAGGATATTTATCCAGCGCTACAAGAGGCGATAAATAAAACACCACGTCGAGTTGTGGTTACCTCATTTGCCTCACATGTTCACCGAATTCAACAGGTATTAAATGCAGCAAATGCGGCAAATCGTAAGGTTGCCTATGTTGGCCGCAGCATGGTTCGAAATATGAAGTTAGCGGCAGATCTTGGTTATCTAAAGGTGCCAGCTGGTTTAGTGGTTGATTACAAAGATATTGATAATCACGGCGACAAGATTGTTTTGATTTGTACTGGCTCACAAGGTGAGCCACTTGCAGCCTTATCTCGAATTGCAAATGGTGATCATGAGATCCGAGTTGGTAAAGGGGATACGGTTGTTATGGCCTCCTCATTGATTCCCGGAAATGAGAAATCGGTCTACCGAGTAATTAATGAGTTAACTAGATTTGGCGCTCATGTAGTTCATAAAGGAAATGCATTGGTCCATGTTTCTGGACACGCCTCAGCTGGTGAGTTACTGCACTGTTATGAGGTTGTAAAACCTAAAAATGTTTTGCCAGTTCATGGTGAGTGGCGACATATGAGAGCAAATGCGGATTTAGCGATGCAATCAGGTCTGGCAGAACACAATGTCGTAATTGCGGAAAATGGAATTACGGTAGATGTAGCAGATGGTCATGCAGATATCTCTGGCTCAGTTCCTTGTGGTTATGTTTATGTTGATGGGCAAAGTGTTGGCGAGATAACTGAGTCATCACTTAAGGATCGGCGAATTTTAGGTGAAGAGGGATTTATCTCTGTTGTAGTAGCGATTGATTCACAGAGTGGCAAGATTATTGCCGGCCCTGATATTCATGCACGTGGCTTTACCGAAGATAAATCATTATTTGATGATGTTAAAGGTGATATTGAAAAAGCATTAGCTAAAGCGGTAGCGGGTGGCTTTAACGGCACTCATCAACTTTCACAAGTAGTGCGCCGAACAATTGGTTCATGGGTTGGCGAAGAACATCGTCGAAAACCAATGATCATTCCACTAGTTATTGAGGTTTAACTAATAGGCTTAGCCATATTATGGCAAGAGCTAAGAGCAGAAAGCGCGGTAAATCCAATCCCGCTAAATCATTGCTGCGTGGCATCTTTTCCGCAATTGGTTCACTCTGGCGCTTACTTGCTAAAGCGGTGGGAAGCTCAACTCGTTTTGTTTTTCGAGGCGCCCAAGATTTAGATCCAACCCATCAACGAGATGGCATCGCCTTCTTCCTATTTATTCTTGGTTTAATTGCCGCAGCTGGTACCTGGTTTGGTTTAGATAATTGGATTGGCCAAGCTACCTACTCATTTTTGTATGGCGGCATTGGCCGGCTAGCTTTGCTTACTCCAATAATCATCTTCTACTTCGCCTACCGATTATTTAAAGCACCAGATGAGGGTAATGAGACTGGCCGAATCACCATCGGCACTCTGCTGTTAGTAATAAGCACAACTGCATTACTGCATATGTTGAATGGATCTACCGGAACTGGCGCTACTGCGATGCGTCATGGTGGTGGCTGGATTGGTTATGGTGTATCAACACCATTAGTTGCCTTAGTTACTACGATTTTAGCGGTACCAATTTTAGCGATTCTCTTTTTATTTGGCGTATTGGTAATTACTAAAACTCCAGTAAGTAAATTAATGAGCAAGATTGCAGCCATCTTTGCATTAGGTGGCGCTGGAATAAGTAAGGTCAAAGAGCGCAGAGCCACTAAGGAGATCGAGGAGTTTGAGGTAAGTGATACCCCGCCCTTTGACTCACCATTGGTTAAGGATTTAGTTGCAGATTTTGAGGATGATGATGAGTATGAGAACGATGATGGTGAGTATGAAGCGGAGCAACTTGATTACTCAGTTGAGATGAGTGATGACTCAGCCATAACTCAAGCTATTCCAACCATGGTAAAGCAATCAAAAAATGAGAACACCCGGCCACAACAACTTCTTTTAACCGCCGATACAGTTTATGAATTACCAAGCATGGATCTGCTTCGTGCCGGTCCTGCGGCAAAGGGAAAATCTAAGGCAAATGAAACGGTACTGGCAGCACTAAAGCAGGTTTTTGAACAGTTCTCCGTTGATGCCCAAGTAACTGGATATATGCGCGGACCAACAGTTACACGGTATGAGGTTGAACTTGGCCAAGGCGTAAAGGTTGAGGCAATTAGCGCATTATCTAAAAATATTGCCTACGCAGTTGCCAGCGGTGAGATTCGAATTCTTTCGCCAATTCCTGGAAAATCTGCGGTTGGTATTGAGATTCCAAACTCAGATCGCGAGATAGTGGCCGTTGGTGATGTGCTGCGTTCGCCAGTATCTGGAAATGACACCCATCCGATGTTAATTGCATTAGGCAAGGATGTAGAGGGCTTATTTCTCTGCGCTAACTTAGCGAAGATGCCACACCTATTGGTTGCGGGTGCAACTGGGGCTGGTAAATCATCGATGATTAACTCATTGATTATTTCAATATTAATGCGGGCAACTCCAGATGAGGTTCGTATGGTGATGATCGATCCAAAACGGGTTGAGCTCACAAATTATGAGGGTGTGCCACATTTAATTGCACCGATTATTACCAATCCAAAGAAAGCAGCTGATGTTTTAGCTTGGGTAGTACGTGAGATGGATATGCGTTATGACGATCTATCCGCCTTTGGCTTTAGACATATTGATGATTTTAATAAGGCGGTCAAGGCTGGCAAGGTAAGTGCGCCGGTCGGAAGTGAGCGAGTTCTTGAGCCTTATCCATACCTCTTAGTAATTGTTGATGAGTTAGCTGATTTAATGATGGTGGCAGCGCGCGAGGTTGAAGATAGCATTGTTCGAATTACTCAGTTAGCACGAGCAGCTGGAATCCACTTAGTACTTGCAACACAGCGACCATCAGTTGATATTGTTACTGGATTAATTAAAGCCAATGTGCCATCTCGATTATCTTTTGCTACCTCATCCTTAGCAGATTCTCGAGTTATTTTAGATACACCAGGAGCGGAGAAATTAGTTGGTCAAGGCGATGCATTGTTCTTACCAATGGGAGCTAGCAAACCAGTGCGAATTCAAGGCGCCTATATCTCAGAGCGAGAGATTGAAGCGGTCGTAAATCATGTTAAATCACAATTGCAACCAGTTTATCGAATTGATTTAAACGCACCAATCAAACCAAAGGTACTTGAAAATGATATTGGCGATGATATGGATCTTTTGTTGCAAGCAATTCAATTGGTTGTATCAACACAATTTGGATCTACCTCGATGTTGCAACGTAAACTTCGAATTGGTTTTGCAAAAGCTGGTCGGTTAATGGATTTAATGGAGAGCCGTGGAATTGTTGGACCAACAGAGGGATCAAAAGCGCGCGCAGTTTTAATCACCGCCGAGCAGATGCCAGATGTTCTGGAGCAGTTGCAAGGCCACTAAGTAGTGCTAGTAGGGGGTTATCCTGTGGGTGAGTTGGAGAATTCACGCCTGTCATACTTTAAGTTCACTTCTTAACTCTTGGGTGATACCCACTTACGGGCTTACGCTTAGCCAGTAATCACCCCTAGCAGAATGGGTACCGCATTGACTGAGATTTCAAAACTTCGCGCAGCACGTGAGCTGGCAGGTTTAACAGTCGAGCAGGTAGCTAAAAAAACAAATATTCGAATTGGTGTGATTGAAGATTTAGAAAAAAACTCAGTTGAAGTTTGTGGTGGTATTGCCTACGCCCGCGGTCACATCAGATCAATTGCTAAGGTAGTTAAGGCAGATGGTGATTTATTAGTTGCTGAGATTGAGGCAGCCCAGGGTGATAACTCTCGAAGAATTATTGATGCACTTTATGACAACAATGTAGCTGATCGACCAAAGCCGAAAAAGGTAATGAAGGTTTCTACCTTGGCGGCAATCGCTGCAGCTGTTTTAGGAATTGGGTTTGTAGTCAACATTGCAATTAATAATGTTTCGACCTCAAAGGAAGATACCGTCGCTGTTGCAACCACATCGCCATCACCATCGGCACCTAGTGCTACTACAGATGTAAGTGGCGTTAATTTAATTATCACTGCAGTTGATGGCAGAAGCTGGCTTGGAATTACCAATGAGCAGGGTGAGACAGTATTTGATGGCCAAATTAGAAGTGGGCAAACACAAAGCTTCCAAGATCCCGATTCATTAAGTGTGACAATTGGAAATGCATCTGCGGTTCAAGTCACTTTAAATGGTGTTGATTTAGGAATAGCCGGTAATTTTGGTGAGGTAGCACGCTATAAGTACACCCAAGCCGGAGCCACCAAAGAGTAATTTTTTTATTCCCCGCTAGACTTAGCGGATTGTGAGTATTTCAGAGATTAAATCCCGCACCGTTGCATTAGTGACCTTGGGTTGTGCGCGAAATGAGACAGACTCTGAGGAGTTAGCGGGACGGTTAGCTGCTGATGGTTGGCAATTAGTTTCAGATCCCGCATTAGCTGAAATTGCAGTTATTAATACTTGTGGCTTTATTGAGAGCGCTAAAAAGGATTCAGTTGATGCATTGTTAGAGGCCCACTCCTTAAAGGGCAATGGCGTAACCAAGGCGGTAGTTGCAGTTGGTTGCATGGCTGAGCGATATGGAAATGAGTTAGCAACCGCACTGCCAGAGGCGGATGCAATCTTAGGTTTTGATGATTACCTAGATATCTCACAGCGACTTTCAACAATTATTGATGGCGGCAAGATCAATACCCATACACCTAAGGATCGCCGAGCACTGCTTCCAATTGCACCAGCTGATCGAGCCAAGCAAAAAGAGGTAGCACCGATTGGTCAGGTATTACGGAAACGGTTGGATAACGCACCTGTTGCGCCGCTGAAGATTGCCAGCGGCTGTGACCGTCGATGTTCATTTTGTGCCATTCCATACTTTCGTGGCTCCTTTGTTTCACGAAGACCAACTGAGATCATCGATGAAGCAAAGTGGCTGGCTGAAAATGGGGTTACCGAGCTTTATTTGGTTAGTGAAAATACAACTAGTTACGGCAAAGATTTTGGTGATTTAAAGTTGATGGAGAAGATGTTGCCTGATTTAGCCAAGATCGATGGCATCGAGCGCATTCGCCTCTCCTATCTGCAACCAGCCGAGGTTCGCCCTTCACTTCTGCAAGCGATGGTTTCAGTAGATAAGGTTTTGCCTTACTTTGATCTCTCCTTTCAACATGCAAGTGGTGATTTATTAAGAAGGATGCGCCGTTTTGGTGATGGTGAGAAGTTCCTACATTTAATTTCGCAGATCCGCGCGCTTTCACCCGAGGCGGGAATTAGATCAAACTTTATTGTGGGCTTTCCTGGCGAGACCGATGCTGAGTTCCTTGAGTTAGTTGAGTTTATCTCTGAAGCAAATTTAGATGCGATTGGTGTATTTGGTTATTCAGATGAGGATAAGACTGAGGGTGAAACTTTGCCAAACAAGGTTGCCCCAGAGTTAATTAAGGAGCGGGTAGAGGAGCTATCAACAATTGTTGATGAGGTTTTATCCCAACGAGCAGAGTCAAGAGTTGGCCAAGCGGTTCGAGTTTTAATTGAGGATGAGGCGGAGCAAGAGGGAAGAGCTGATCACCAAGGACCAGATGTAGATGGCTCAACCTTTGTAAAATCACGAAATCGATACCGAGTTGGTGAGTATGTTGATGCGGTTATCAGCGAAGTTAACGGCGCTGATCTAATTGCTCAGGTAATCTAGTTTTCATGCCGAAGTTCGAGCTGCCAAATCTGCCAAACTCTTTAACTATTCTGCGAGTTTTACTTTTACCCCTTTGCGCATACGCCCTCTTTAAAAATGGTGGCGATGACACAACCTGGCGTTTAATTGCTTGGAGCTTATTTTTTGTTGTTGGCCTATCAGATATTTTAGATGGCAAGTTAGCCAGAGATCGCAATCAGATAACTGAGTTTGGTAAGTTGCTAGATCCAATTGCAGATAAGGCGATGCTGGCTACCGCTGCAATTGGTGCTTCAATTTTAGGATTGCTCTCCTGGTGGGTTACGGCAATCCTGTTATTTCGCGAGTTAGCGGTGACGGTACTGCGCTTTGCAGTAATTAAAGATGGTGTAATTCCAGCCAGTAAGGGTGCAAAGCTAAAGACCTTTTTCCAATCATTTGGAGTTGGCTTTTACATTCTGCCACTACCAACCTGGTTACATATTCCACGAGACCTCTTTATGGCGATTGCAATCTATTTAACAATTACAACTGGTGTGGCCTACTTCAAACAGGTAATTAAAAAGTGATTGCCAGCGCAGTTGTTAAGAAATTAGGTAAGAAAAAAGCGACCTTATCAGTTGCCGAATCAATTACTGGCGGGGGATTAGCTGCTGCAATTACTGAGGTAGCTGGTTCATCAAAGGTTTTTCTCGGTGGTGTGATTGCTTATGCAGATGATGTGAAGATTGATCAGTTAAAGGTAGATGCAAAGAGTTTAAAGAAATTTACCGCTGTCTCTGAGGAGGTCGCTAAGGAGATGGCGATTGGTGCGCGTAAGAAATTTAATACCGATTATGCGATTGCAACTACTGGGGTAGCTGGCCCCGGCAAGGCGTATGGTCAAAGGGCGGGCACGGTCTGGGTCGCGATCGCCAGCAAAAAAGAGGTATTTGCGATCGCCCTTTCCCTGAGCGGATCGCGGGATTTGATCCGCCACGCAACAATTGAAAGTGCATTAGCCTCATTTGAGCGTATCCTTAAGCCATGATTTTATTGCGCTCACACATCGGCACCGCACTACGTGCTGCCCGCATAGAACAAGGTCGCACCCTTCGTGATGTTGCAAAATCTGCACGTGTCTCACTTGGTTACCTATCTGAGGTAGAGCGTGGCCATAAAGAGGCTTCATCTGAATTGTTGAATGCAATCTGTTCCGCCCTTGATTTATCACTCTCTACAATCTTGCTAGATGTTGCAAATGTAGTCAGAGCGCATGAGGCACCACTTGTCACTCTGCAAGTAGTCGAAACCGCAGCTTAAATCTTGTCCGCCGCCCTTAACCTTCCCAATAATTCAACTGGCACCTACGCCAAACAACACGCAACTAGTAACCGCTCTCGCCAAGCTATATTTCGCGGCGCCAAAGAGGTTATCGCTGAGGTAGGAAGCTATGAATCCAATATGGCGGAGATTTCATTACGTGCGCAAGTATCACGTGCCACGATCTACAATCAATTTGCAGATAAGGCTGAGATGATGGAGTTTTTAATTGACTCTGAGATCACTCGGTTAACTGATTTAGCGATTGCCGCAGATTCCAGAGAGGAATCCCTACGCCGGTTATCGGTTGAGATCTCCCAAGATTTAGCACTTCGCCAGATGGTTGAAAGTGACCCAACCGATATTGCAAAGCTGATGACAATCTCAGATCACCCACTGTGGGTAAAGGTGCACCAATCACTGGTTGCAATCTTTGGCGCTGACAGTGCCGGTTGTGGCTTAATTCTTCGCTGGTTGATCGCTCAGATCGCATCCCCAATTACCGAGGAAGAGTCGGCAACCCAGGCTAAGCGTTTAGTTCGTACCCTTATTTAATTCGCTATACCTGATGCGAATCTCAGAGTTGCGCTCGCGCATCAGTGATTACTTTCCAGATCCAGCTACCTACTCTCAAGACATTGTGCACTCAGAGCTTGGTGGTATCACCGTTAATCAGGCAATTGTGCGAGGGGATGAGCCAGATGAGATTTGGCGTGCGGTGGTAAGACATAACCCGCAGATGCCAGAAAAGTTTCGCTAGCCGATCTCTTAGCGGCGTGTTGTAAGCCGGTTCTAGCCTTTCGAACAGTTGTTCGATACACTATTTATGCCCAACCAGAGCGGTTCCACAGTTCCGCTGGCACCTTATGCCAGCCGTCAGTGATCTTCCGTACCTTCTGGACCGAGATATGACCTCGCTGGAAAACCAGTATTGGTCAAGGAAATGAAAGGAAACAAACTTCATGGCTAAAGAAAACGCCAAAGAAGAAAGAGAAGATAATAAAAAATCCTCTGATCGCAGTAAATCCCTAGATACCGCCCTTGCCCAAATCGAGCGTCAGTTCGGTAAAGGCTCCATTATGAAGATGGGCGATCGCGAAGCAGTTCCAATGGAGGTTATTCCAACTGGATCTGTCGCACTTGATATCGCACTTGGCGTCGGTGGCTTGCCACGAGGCCGCGTTATTGAAATTTATGGACCTGAATCCTCAGGTAAGACAACAGTTGCATTGCATGCAATTGCAAATGCCCAAAAACTTGGTGGCATTGCAGCCTTTATCGATGCAGAGCATGCATTAGATCCCGAGTATGCAAAGAAGCTTGGCGTAGATATTGATGCGCTACTAGTTTCACAACCAGATACTGGCGAGCAAGCGCTAGAGATCATGGATATGTTGGTTCGCTCCGGCGCACTAGATATCATCGTGGTTGACTCAGTTGCAGCTCTTGTTCCTCGTGCTGAAATTGAGGGCGAGATGGGTGACTCTCATATGGGTCTACAAGCTCGTTTAATGTCACAAGCGCTTCGTAAAATGACAGGTGCATTAAGCCAATCAAAGACAACTGCAATCTTTATCAACCAGTTGCGTGACAAGATCGGTGTCTTCTTTGGCTCACCAGAGACAACAACTGGTGGAAAGGCGCTCAAGTTCTATGCATCAGTTCGTATGGATGTGCGCCGCATTGAAACATTAAAGGATGGCCAAGAGGCGGTTGGAAACCGTACTCGCGTGAAGATTGTGAAGAACAAGGTTTCACCACCATTTAAGCAGGCTGAGTTCGACATTATTTACGGTGTCGGCATCAGTCGTGAAGGCTCATTAATTGATATGGGTGTAGATCTTGGCATCGTAAAGAAATCTGGTGCTTGGTTTACCTACGAATCAGATCAACTAGGACAAGGCAAAGAGAATGCTCGCGCCTTCCTAATTGATAATCCAGATCTTGCAAATGATATTGAGGCAAAGATCCGCGCATCATATGTACCAACCGAAATAGATCCTGCCTTGGTTGCTGCTGTTGATGAGGCAACCGCCGATGTTGAGTTCTAAGTAATTACTTGCGCTCAAAAGAGACAGTAAAGAGTGATCCCTACTCCGAGGCGATCTCAATTGCATTGTATGCACTTGCACCTCGCGCAAAGAGTAGGGATGAGCTCCTTAAACATTTAATCAAGGGCGGCTGCGAGCTTGATACCGCAAATGCCGCACTTGATTCACTTGAATTACAAGGTTTATTAAATGATCTCGAATTCGCTAAATTGTGGAGTGAGTCTCGCCAACGTGCTAAAAAGTTAAGTAAGCGAGTAATTGCAATAGAGCTTCGCAACAAAGGTGTCTCCCAGGACATCATTACCGAGGTAATTGATCAGATTGATGATGAATCTGAGTATCTGCAAGCATTTAATTTGGCGCAGCGAAAGTACAACTCAATCGCCCACTTAGATCCTGAGGTTGTATACCGCCGAATCAGTGGTCTGCTTGCTCGAAAAGGTTATGGCCATGGTATTTGCGCCCGCATTATGCGCGAATTAACTGGAGTTAATTAAAGTAATTTAAGCAAGTAGAATTTGGCATATGCCTACCTTTGTCGTAGAAACCTACGGCTGCCAGATGAATGTCCATGATTCCGAGCGAATCTCTGGATTGTTAATTGATGCTGGCTATACCCAAGCACTTGCTGATACCCACCCGGATTTAGTTGTCTTTAATACCTGTGCAGTTCGCGAGAATGCAGATAACAAACTTTATGGAAATCTCTCCTTCCTAGCGCCACGTAAAAAGAGTGATCCAAACTTTCAAATTGCAGTTGGTGGATGTATGGCGCAAAAGGATCAAGATGCGATTATTAAACGTGCACCCTATGTTGATGTGGTCTTTGGTACTCACAATATTGGCTCTCTTCCAATCCTGCTTGAGCGCGCTCGAATTGAGGAGCAATCACAGGTTGAGATTAAAGAGTCTCTTGAGCACTTCCCATCCACACTTCCCGTAAAGCGTGACAGTGCATTTAGTGCATGGGTTTCAGTATCAGTTGGCTGCAATAACACCTGTACATTTTGTATCGTTCCCCAACTTCGCGGTATTGAAAAGGATCGCCCAGCAGAGGATATTTTGCGCGAGGTGCGCGCCCTGGTTGATCAAGGGGTTATTGAAATTACCTTATTGGGTCAAAATGTAAATGCTTATGGTGTTGATTTTGGTGATCGATTAGCCTTCTCTAAATTACTCCGCGAATGCGGCAAGATAGATGGCTTAAAGCGGGTTCGCTTTATGTCACCACATCCACGTGACTTTACCGATGATGTAATTGATGCGATGGCCCAAACTCCAAATGTGATGCCACATCTACATATGCCACTGCAATCTGGCAGCGATAAGGTTTTGCAAGCGATGCGACGGTCATATCGTAGAGATCGATACTTGGGAATTCTAGAAAAAGTTCGTTCCGCAATTCCAGATGCTGCGATTACTACTGACATCATCGTTGGTTTTCCAGGTGAGAGTGATCAGGATTTTGCTCAAACTATTGATTTGGTAAAGGTTGCAAAATTTAGCGCCGCCTATACCTTTCAATACTCAAAACGTCCGGGCACACCAGCTGCCACGATGCCAGATCAGGTTAATGATGAGGTTATGGCCGAGCGCTACAACCAACTACACCAGGTGCAACAAGAGATTTCCAAGAGTGAGAATACAAAGTTAATTGGCAAGCAGATTCAATTATTAGTTAGCGCCCATGAAGGCCGCCATGATCTTGATTTAAAGCGCGTAACAGGACGTGCTCAAGATTTTAGACTTACCCACTTTGATAACTCAGCTAACACCGCACGTCCAGGAGATCTAGTTCAGGTGCAGGTAACTGAAGCCTTTGCCAACCACATCGTTGCTGGTGCACCAATCTCAGTTGAAAAAACGCGAGGCGGAGATGCCCATACCGCTTGGGTAGATGAGCAAGGAGATAAGAAGATTTTGCTAGGCATACCAACACTTGCCTCACTTAAATCTCTATGAGTTTAATAATCATTTGTGGTGCCACCGCAACTGGCAAAAGTGATTTAGCGGTAGCGGTCGCAAAGCAGATTGATGCAGAGATCATTAATGCCGATTCCATGCAGCTTTACAAAGGAATGGATATTGGCACCGCTAAATTAACAGTGGCTGAGCGCGATGGTGTGCCCCATCATTTAATTGATTTGCTTGAGATAAAAGAGGAGGCAAATGTCTCTTGGTATCAAAATCTAGCAAGAACCAAAATTGATCAATTACTTGCAGCAGGTAAATCTGTTGTTGTAGTTGGCGGCACCGGCCTATATATAAAGGCGATATTGGATGAGTTAAATTTTCCAGATACCGATCCAAAGGTGCGCCAGCAGATTACCGATGAGGCGGAAAAACTTGGTAATGATGTAATGCATCAACGCTTATCAAAGTTAGATCCAGCTGCTGCGGTAGCAATTCCAAAGGAGAATATCCGTCGAGTAATTAGAGCGCTAGAGGTGATTGAGTTAACTGGAAAGCCTTTTACCGCAAATCTGCCAAGACAGGAGAGCAGCAGATATCCAACGGCTCAACAATTTGGTTTAGTACTAGATCGAGAGAATCTAGATGCCCGAATTGATAAGCGGGTTGAGGATATGTGGGATAAAGGTTTTGCCCGTGAGGTTTCCCTACTGATGACAAAGGGATTAGCGGATGCAACAACTGCGAAGATGGCGTTGGGTTATAAACAAATAATGGATTACTTAAATGGTGAATCTACTGAAGAGTTTGCAAAAGAGGAGACCAAGCGGGTATCTCGTGCATACGCCAGAAGGCAGGAGACCTGGTTCTCTCGGGATGATCGAATTAAATGGTTGGCACCTGATACTTTGGCGGCGCGTATGGAAAAGCTATTGGTTAGTATTAATTAATGGTTTTAGGCACATATGGTCACGGCACCCACAATGATTTTGTGCTGGTATTTGATGGTGAAGATAAATTAACCTTTTCAGCAGAGCAGGTAAAGCGAATCTGTGATCGCAAAGCCGGAATCGGTGCAGATGGCTTTATTAGAATTACCAAAGAGAACAATCAATGGTTTATGGATTATCGAAATGCTGATGGCTCGATCGCTGAGATGTGTGGCAACGGGATTCGAGTAATGGCGCGTTACCTGCAAGAGCGTAATCATCAACCAAGTGGTATCTATTCAATTAACACCCGCGCTGGTCGAAAGTTTTTAGCGGTGCCAGATACTGGTGATATCTCAGTCAATATGGGGCAGGTATCGCAGGTAGCAGGTGAGATTAATGCGGTTGAGGGTGCAAATACTTATCGCGGCTTAAATATTGATATGGGAAATCCGCATGCAGTTGTATTTGTTGATGATTTATCTAAGGTTGGGGATTTAAAAACCGCGCCAGTAGTAACACCAGCGGATGCCTACCCAGAGGGTGTAAATGTTGAGTTTGTGCAATTTACTGGTGATAACCAATTAAAGATGCGGGTATTTGAACGTGGGGTTGGTGAGACACAATCATGTGGCACGGGCACCTGTGCGGTAGCACTTGCTGCAACTATTGAGAGCAAGAGATCACTACCAATTAAATGGATTATTAATCCACCTGGTGGTCAATTAATTGTAGAAATTGATGGCCACAGCAACGCTACTTTGATTGGACCAGCGGTTATTGTGAAGGATGTTGAATTGGATAAGTATTTGTGATTGATAAAAAAGGTGATGATAATTTAGATATTGAAAGCTTAATTCGGGAGAATGCCCAAGCGGTTGCAGAGTATGAATCCTCTGAAAATGTTGAGAGTAAACAACAGGATCTCCAAGATCGCCAAGCACTTCGCCGGGTTGCTGGTCTCTCTACTGAGTTACAGGATGTTAGTGATGCTGAGTATCGCCAATTAAGGTTAGAGAAGGTAGTTCTGGTTGGAGTTTGGACCCAAGGCAGCGCACTTGATGCCGAGAACTCATTAAAGGAGTTAGCAGCTCTTGCTGAAACCGCTGGTTCACAGGTTATGGAAGGTCTAATCCAGCGACGAGATAAAGCAGACTCTGCAACATTTATTGGTTCAGGTAAGGTAACTGAGGTTCGCGAAGCGGTTGTTGCAACTGGTGCAGACACAGTTGTTTGTGATGGTGAGTTATCACCTGCGCAACTTCGTACTCTTGAACAAAAAGTAAAGGTAAAGGTAATTGATCGAACCGCATTGATTTTAGATATCTTTGCTCAGCATGCAAAGAGTCGTGAAGGTAAGGCCCAAGTTGAGTTAGCGCAGATGTCATATATGTTGCCGCGACTTCGTGGTTGGGGTGATTCACTATCTCGCCAAGCAGGTGGAATTGGTGGTCGCGGACCAGGTGAAACCAAAATTGAAACCGATCGCCGCCGGATTAATGACAAGATGGCAAAGTTACGCCGCGAGATAAAAGAGATGAAGGTATCTCGGGATACTAAACGTAATGAGCGCCGGCGAAACAATATTCCTTCAGTTGCAATTGCCGGTTACACAAATGCTGGTAAATCATCACTACTTAATCACCTAACTGGTGCTGGGGTATTAGTTGAAAATGCTTTATTTGCCACCTTAGATCCAACAGTTCGTAAGACACAAACACATGATGGTCGAATCTATACATTGGTTGACACAGTTGGTTTTGTTCGACATCTGCCACACCAATTAGTTGAGGCCTTTAAATCAACACTGGAAGAGGTATCGGAGGCAGATTTAATTGTGCACCTAGTCGATGGTGCCCACCCAGATCCAATGGAGCAGATCCGTGCTGTTCGAGAGGTAATTGATGATATTGGTGGCGGTGAGATTATGGAGATCATCGCAATTAATAAGGCCGATGTTGCAAAGCCAGAGGTTGTAATGGAGCTTCTTCGCCGCGAATCAAATGCTTATGCAATTTCAGCGCGCACCGGTTACGGCGTAGATAATTTAATTAAGGCGATAGAGGCAGCGCTGCCAAAGCCAAAGGTTGAGATTAATGTCGTAATTCCATTTAATCGTGGTGATCTAGTCAGTGCGGTACATGAACGTGGTGAGATTATTTCGCAGGAGTATTTACCAGAAGGCACCAAGTTACATGCGATGGTAGATGGCGCACTAGCTCGAAAAATTGAATTACTGTGACATTACTGCTGGCATTAAAATTATTTTTAGCACCATTTTTTGTTTGGATCATCTC
>CAZVNE010000020.1:0-21412 GCA_964628535.1 uncultured Candidatus Nanopelagicus sp.
TGTTAAGCACGCCGCCAGCGTTCGTCCTGAGCCAGGATCAAACTCTCCATAGAAATTTACATTCTAAGTAAATTTGATCTGGCTAAAAGACAAACATGGCTATCTAAATAATAAATTTATTACTTAGAGTTCGCTTATGTTTTTAGTCTTTTAACTTGTTTTTGTTTTGTACCTAAAGCAAATAATTTTAATTAAATAAATTTAATTAAAAAGATTTAGTAATTAAGTTTCAAAGGTATTTATAAAACAATAAGAAACATGTTGAAAATATAAATATTTTTTTACATGTTAATTAATGCCTTCGATTTCATGTTAGAAATCTTTGGCATTGACTTTATTGCACGTTGTTGAGTTCTCAAGGTACGACTGCGCATTGCTTTCAAAATTGCTTTTGATTACAAGGCAACCTACTTTCGAAATTTGTAGGCATGCCTACAAACCTTGAAAATCAGGATTTTCCATACCCGGCCTAATCAGCAAGTCCGTCTCGTATGGGGAGGTGAAATATAACCCTCCCTGAGAGGGGGGTCAAATTGGGATCACCCCTAAAAAGGAGCGAAAACGGCTGAGTTCCTGACTTACCCCTAGATCAAGACCACAGCAGCTAGATCCCGTTTTCCCTTCCGCAAAAGGAGATACTTTCCATGCAAAAAATCACTTTTTTGAGGGGTGAAATCCTCGGTTAACACCTTCACATTATTGAGGTAGCCCCCGCCTTCTTTCACAATCCGGCGGGCTGCAGATTTAGAGTCGACCACACCTGAGCCTGCTAATAGATCTACCCATGGCGGAATCGGTTCACTTTTGCCTATTTCTACCCTCGGCAACTGCGACAGTGCCGAATCCAAGGTCGCTAGATCAAGCTCAGTGATATCTCCTTGCCCAAATAAAGCCTTTCCTGCCGCCTCGGCCATATCACAAGCCCGCTGGCCGTGAATCATGATGGTCATCTCTCGAGCCAACTCTCGATGGGCGACCCTCGCGCCTGGATCCTTCTGAGTCGACTCAATTAAGTGCTCGATCTCCTTGGCATCCTTCATCGAGAAAACCTTTAATAGCTTGGGAATATCAGCGTCATCACAATTAAGCCAAAATTGAAAAAATTCATATGGTGAGGTCATCGCCGGATCAAGCCAAATAGCTCCGGTAGCTGTTTTTCCGAATTTACTGCCATCAGATTTGGTTAGTAATGGAACGGTTAATGCGTGGGCTGAGCCTGCTTCAACCCTGCGAATTAAATCAAGGCCAGCAACAATATTGCCCCATTGATCGCTACCACCAATCTGTAGGGTGCAATTACTCCGGCGGAATAATTCTAGATAATCAAAGGCCTGCAAAACTTGATATGAAAATTCGGTGTAAGAGATACCCCCAGATTCCAACCTTGATGCCACTGAGTCTCTAGCTAACATCTGGTTAACGCTGAAATGCTTTCCGATATCTCGAAGAAATTCAAGGGCTGAAACCGGCTTTGTCCAATCAAGATTATTGGCTAAAACTGCGCCCGTACTTTTATCCTTAAAATCAATAATCAACTCTAACTGCTTGCGAATCCGAGAGACCCAATCCAAAACAATTGATTCATCATTTAAAGATCGCTCTTCATTTCTGCCACTTGGATCGCCAACTAATCCAGTTGCACCGCCAACCAAAGCGATAGGTTTATGTCCTGCTAATTGAAACCGCCGTAAAACTAAACAAACAACAAGGTTGCCTAAATGCATACTTGGTGCAGTTGGATCAACTCCCAAATATAAGGTGATGGGTTTTTCCATAGCTTGTTCAAGCGCTTCTAAATCTGTGGTTTGAGCGATTAAACCCCGCCATTGAAGATCAGCTAATAGCGGTTGATTCTTAATTGAACTCATTGGGAGATCATGCCTGAGAATGCGGTTCTAATGCGGGAGATTTCCTTAGCGAATCCATCCACCTCTTTATCGAGATCCTTAATAGCCATTTCTACCGAATTAGGTGATGTACCCATTACTGAGTTTCTAGATCCAACCGCTGCTTCAACATTAAGTAGTAGGTAAAGATCCTTGCCCAATTTGGGATGGATTTTTGATAAAGCATCCTCAGCTATTTGATCCAATTCAACTCCATTGCTTTCGCAGTACTGCACACACTTGCCAGCAATCTCATGGGCCTCGGCAAAAGGAACTCCCTTTTTAGCGAGGTAATCAGCGATCTCCGTAGCCAAGGCAAAACCGGCCGAGGCTCCTGATGAAATATTTTGTGGAATAAATGTTGCGCTTTGAACCATCCCCGTCACGGTTGGAAGTAGCATCAAAAGTTGATCGACCGAGTCAAAAACTGGTTCTTTATCCTCTTGCAGATCTCGATTGTAGGCAAAAGGTAAAGCCTTTAGCACCACAAGTAGTGTAGTTAAGTTGCCAATGAATCTACCGCTCTTTCCTCGAGCTAACTCTGCCGCATCCGCATTTTTCTTCTGCGGCATGATTGATGATCCAGTTGAAAAAGCATCGGATATTTCAACAAAGTTAAACTCAGTACTGGACCAAAGCACATACTCTTCACCAATACGGGAAAGGTGAACGCCGATCATCGCCATAATAAACAACGCCTCCGCTGCAAAATCACGATCACTTACGGCATCTATACTATTTTTATGCACGCCGTTGAATCCCATCTGCTTCGCACTTTGTTCAGGTGATGGTTGTAATGGAGATCCAGCTAAAGCTCCAGCTCCTAATGGTGACAAAGAGTTTCGTCTTTGCCAGTCGAGGATTCGATCGATATCACGAGCCAGTGAAAAAGAGTGTTTCGTAAGCTCTTGAGCAAATGAGATTGGTTGCGCATGTTGAGTATGGGTAAATCCTGGCGCAATGATCTTTAAATGGTTTATCCCCTGCGTATTTAGAGCATCGATTAAATCCTTTAAAAGGGATGCAATCTCTAGGAGGTGGTCTATCAAGTACAGTTTAAAATCAGCAACAACTAGATCATTTCTTGAACGGCCGGCTCTGATCGATCCACCCAGTGCGCCACATTCGCCGATTAAACCCCGTTCTATTGCGCTGTGCACATCCTCATCTGATTCATTATAGGAAAAACTTCCCTCACCAATCTTCTTGGCCAGGTCATTTAATCCTTTCCTCAAAATAGCCCCATCACTCTTTGAAACAACACCGATCTCAACCAAACTTTCTAAATGGACAAGATTTACCTCAATCTCATATGGAGCCAAGCGCCAATCAAAATGCACACTTCTAGATAATGCCCTCATTGATTTATCTGCCTGAACCTTGAATCTGCCGCCCCATAAAGCCATTACCGCACCCGTTTCATACTGTGATTCTCCGATACGAATCTATCAATCGCCTTAGCTAAGGCTGATCCACCAGTTGCGGATTTTGATATAACCATGATTGTGTCATCCCCTGCGATGCTTCCAATCCCTGCAAGTGCACCGGTTTTAATCGCACGATCTAGTTGACCAGCTAACAACTGAGCAGCTCCTGGCGGTGTCTTTATGACCGCTAAATTTCCACTGGCATCTATCTCTAGAACGAGATTCTTTAATGTTGTGGCAGCAACCTCTGCATTAGCAATAAATTGATATCTAAAAACACCATTTGCATCCTTGCCTCTTACCGCTCCAAGCTCCTCTAAATCTCTGCTTGCCGTAGCTTGGGTAACCTTCACGCCTTTGCGCGCCAATGCCTTAACTAGATCTGATTGAGAGTGAATTGAACCGCCTTCAACTAATTCAACAATCAAAGCTCTACGTGAAACTCCAGAATCCATAATTAATTTACTCATGCTGCAACCACAACCGTTCCGCCAACTCCGGCGAACGCATCTAGAACAGATTTAAGTTTTGTGCCATTTACTATGCGGGCAGATTTAGCACCTGATTTAACCGCATTTAACACCGCGGTTACCTTTGGAATCATGCCATCCGCCAATGTTGGTAATAACTTTTCTAAATCAGCAACATTGATCCTGTTGATTAAAGAGGCCTGATTTGGCCAATCAGAGAAAATTCCATCTACATCAGTTAGAAACACAACTTGATCAGCATTTAACGCGCCACCGATCGCACCGGCAACTAGATCAGCATTTATGTTGAGGGCATTGCCTTCACTATCTAATGCGATAGGTGCGATAACCGGAAGATACTCACCAGCAATTAAATGTTGAAGGATCTCCGGATTTACTGAAACCACCTCTCCAACCAAACCAATATCCATTTTTACCCCATCCACTATCGGCATCATTTTCTTGGCAACAACTAAACCACCATCACCTGCAGTTATTCCTACGGCATTGACCTCACTGCCGAGAAGATAATTGGTAATACTTCGCAAAACCTGACCACATAAAACACTCTCAACAACCTTTAAAACTTCCGGAGTTGTTACTCGATAACCACCTACTCGATCTTTACCTAGGCCCTTCTCAGTCAATGCCTGATCAATTTGCGGCCCACCTCCATGAACCAAAACGACTTGATCCCCATCAATAAAAGCATCCCCAATCGCCTCCAATACTGGATCCATATCTGTGCTGTGAAATAAGGCGTTGCCACCGTACTTAACTACCAACATTTAACGCACCGCCAGATTTCTAAGCCCAAGATCCTGCTCAAAGCCACAAATCAAATTTGCATTTTGGATCGCTTGACCAGCTGCACCTTTGCCTAAATTATCAATCACGCAACTGATAACTAAACGATTTGTGTGCTCATCGATCGCTACTTGCATCTGCGCGTTGTTGGTGCCTAGCACAGATGAGGTCATCGGCATTTGCCCTGTTGGAAGGAGTGAAACAAATGAAGAATCCCCATAGAAGAGCTCAAAGATCTCTCTGATCCTTGTAATTGAGATCGGTTGATTTAGCTTGCTAGTAACTGTTGCCAGTATTCCCCGAGGTATCGGTGCCAATATCGGAGTGAATGACAACTTGACCTCAGATTTTGCTAATCGATTTAAGCACTCTTCTATCTCAGGTGTATGTTGGTGAACTCCGCCAAATTTATATGAGCTGAGTGAATTCATTACTTCACTACCAATAAGTGAGACCTTTGCAGATCTACCAGCACCAGTTGTTCCTGAAGCTGCAACTGCGATTAAATCTTGCATTTCTATAAAATCCACAATTGGTGCGATAGCCAATGAGATTGCGGTTGCATAACAACCTGGATTTGCCACCCTAATCTCCTTCGCAATTAGTGATGGGCCGACTACCTCAGGTAATCCATAGATCCAATTACCCGCGTACTCCCCCGAGTAATACTTTTCCCATGACGCTTTATTAACCAACCTAAAATCAGCTCCGAGGTCAATAATTTTAAGATCGGGTTTGATCTGGGATATCAACTTTGCTGACTCCCCATGCGGCAACGCAATAAAAAGCAGATCGCACTTATCGATCTTGGAAGTATTTGTCACTTCGAATTTTCTATCTTTAAAATTAGTTAGGTGTGGGTGAATAGCAGTGATTAACTCTCCCGCATTTGTGCCAGCTGATATATAGGAGGTGGCAAACTTTGGATGATTTGATAAGAGACGAAGCAGTTCACCGCCAGCGTATCCACTGGCCCCTACTACTGCTACATTCATGGCATCAGCCTACCCGAAGAATGTATTTTTATTCAATTTATTGTATAAATATACGGTTAAGCCCGTAAAGTGGCGGAATGATCCTTTGCCGCGATAGCCACTGCCGCATCCCTGTACCTGGCTACCTCTTCTGAAGTTAAAGTGCGATCACCAGCTCTGAAAGTTAAGGTGAAAGCTAAGGAGATTTTGCCACCACCAATTTGATCATAACGATCAAATAATTCAATTGATTCAAGTAATTCGCCTGCTCCGCGAATTAAACTTTGCTTTAAAGCATGCGCAGAAACAGTTGAATCAACCAGCAAGGCCACATCTTGAACAGCCGCTGGGAAACTCCAGATTTTTGGTGGAGCGCTTTCAGTAAGCAGTGGTAACTCACTAACTATAACCGCAAAGACGCAGGTGCGTTCTGGCAGATTCAATTTTGCACAAACTCTGGGGTGCAATTCGCCGGCATGTGCCACAGCTTTTCCATTTACTCTTATCTCGGCACACCTTCCTGGATGCCAAGGAGCTAATTCGGTGTTGATCAACTCATAAGAGTTCCCAGTACTTTCAATTACAGCGATCGCCTCTGCAACTGCATCACTCCAAACAAATGGCTCACCAGCTCCCTGCCAGCCACTCTTGATTTTTTCACCACACATAACGCCACCGACAAATAACATTTGTTTAGGTACGCTTTCATATATCTGAGAGATCGCTTTTGCGCTTGGTCTTTTGTTGGTCTCGGGCATTACTGCTGCGGCATTACCGATATTCCGGAATACAGATCCCACCTCAAATAGAGCAAGATTTTTGCTGCCACGACCAATATTTAATTGCAGTGCGGAGAGTAATCCAGGGATTAGATGTGTGCGTAGTAATGGTGCCTGCTCTGACATTGGGTTTAATATCTTAAAACTCTTAGCTCTATCTCCCGAGAATCCCAAGAGATCAACCATCTCCTGGTTGGTAAATGGGTAATTAATTACCTCGGTAAAACCGCGATTGGCAAGCATGATTGCGATGTTGCGCTTGCGTTGTTGCATCTGGGTTAATTTTGCTCCGGCTTTACCGATCGATAGGCGGGAAGGAATTAAGGCGTATCCGTTTAATCTGGCGATCTCTTCGCACAAGTCAGAAACTGTCGATAAGTCCGGCCGCCAAGAAGGTGGGGTTACTTTGAAAGAGTTTGCAGAAGTTACTACTTTTGCTCCGATTGCCATTAAAGAATCTTTTATCTGCTTGTTACTGTACTTGTAACCTAACTTTGCTTCAACTTGTTGAACAGAAATTCTTATACTTTCTATTTTCTTTATTGATCCAGCGATCGCAGTATTGATTAATTTTGCATCTGCTAATTCAATCAATAAAGCTGTTGCCCGAGCTGATGCGATGGCAGCCAGTAGTGGATCGGTGCCTCGCTCTATTCTTCTGGACGCTTCACTTGATAACTGGTGATTCCGCGAGTTTTTAGCAATCCTCATAGAATTAAAGTGCGCCGCCTCCAATGCAATTCTTTTGGTACTGGCGCTTACCTCACTATTCAAACCACCCATGGTGCCAGCAATAGCTTGCGCATTTGAATCATCGGTAATCAAAAGATCAGATGGGGATATCTTTCGTTCAACCTTGTCCAAGGTAGTGATCTTTTGAAATTTTCCACCACTGCTAACTCGAATAGATCCATGAATCACATCTGCGTCAAAGGCGTGCAATGGTTGTCCAAGTTCTAGCATTACGTAATTAGTGATATCAACAGCTAGCGAAATGCTACGCATGCCACATTTTTCGATCCGCCGCTGCATCCATAGTGGAGTTGATTTCTTAGAATTAACCAAATCTATAGTTCGCAAATAGATCAAATCCGCGCCATCTTTATCTTCAATCTTTACTGGCACTCCCCTGGAACTTTTTATAGCATCAAATTTTTTCACATAACTTAACTGAGCAGGATCTGAGAATTTAAGATTGAGCGAACCAGCTAGTTCTCGAGCTAATCCCCTTACGCTCATTGCATATCCACGATCTGGATTTACTGATATGTCAAAGATGACATCACTTACTTCAAGCAGAACAAGTGCATCACTACCTATCTTGCCGGCAGGTAAAACTAAAATTCCAGCTGAATCATCACTTATTCCAAGCTCTTTACCTGAACAAATCATTCCATTGCTTAATTTCCCGTAAGTTTCACGGGCGCCAATTTTAAAATCACCAGGAAGTATTGAACCTGGTAGGGCAACAACAACGAGGTCATTTACCTTAAAATTGCGGGCTCCGCAGATCACAAATCTGGTTTTACCTTCTCCGACATCTAAACCAACATATCTAATAGGTTTTTTGTGATCAGATAACTCTTCTATGCTGACGACTTTGCCTACTTTGATTGGGCCAGTTAGATCACCGCCTTGAACTATCACGCTCTCAACTTCAAAACCAACCTTTATAAAAGCTTCAGCTATCGCCTCGTTTGAAATTTTTGTTGGTAGTAATACATGCTTACTTAACCAACTTAATGGAATTTTCATCGTTTACCGACTCCAAAATGTTGAGAGAAGCGAATATCCCCTTCGACGATGTCGTGCATATCCTCAATTCCATACTTCACCATTAATGTTCTTTCTAATCCCATTCCGAAGGCAAAACCCGTGTAACGTTTAGGATCGATACCGCATGCAGTTAAAACTTTTTCATTAACCATTCCGCAGCCGCCCCATTCAATCCAACGGCCGTTGAAAAAGAAATCTACTTCAGCGCTGGGTTCAGTGAAAGGAAAGTACGATGGACGCAATCTAGTTTTTACACTCTCACCAAAGATGCTCTTAGCAAAGTAATCCAATGTGCCCTTCAGATCCGCCATCGTAATATTTTCATCAATTACTAAACCCTCTACTTGATGGAAAACTGGTGTATGAGTGGCATCTAATTCATCAGCTCGATAAACCTTGCCTGGACAGATTACGTAGATAGGTGGTTTTTGATCCAACATTGTTCTTATCTGAACCGGTGAGGTGTGTGTGCGTAAAACCAATTTAGCTTCCAATGGTTCGATGAAGAATGTGTCTTGCATAGTGCGAGCCGGATGATCTGCCGGAATATTTAGGGCGTCAAAATTTAACCACTCTGACTCAAGCTCCGGACCCTCTTTGATTTCGTAGCCAATTCCTAAGAAGAGATCTGATATCTCATTTGTTAACAGTGTCAGCGGATGCAACCCACCTGGTAGCGATTGACGATTGGGTAAAGTGATGTCTACCCGTTCAGTGAGGAGTGCATGTGCATCTTTCTCTCTCTCTAAACTCTCATTTTTCTCAGAAAAAACTTGATTGATTTTGCTCCTTGCGGCACCAATAATTTTTCCAAATTTCGCACGCTCTTCTGCGTTTAGTGAACCCAGCCTTTGATTAGCTTTAGCGAGCGGTGACTTATCTCCAATAAAATCTATTTTGGCCTGTTTTAACTCCTCTAAATTTCTGGTTGCATTAATTGCCGCGATAGCCGACTTTTCTTCACTTTTGATCTGTTCATCAGAGAAAAGTGCATCATTGGAGGAGTTCATAATCTGCGAAGCCTACTAATTAACACCTACTAAATGCATGAGGATTGAGGCAGCGCTGGCTACATTTAATGATTCGGCATGGCCCTTCATCGGGATCTGAAGCTTTTTCACCGAATCTGGAAGCGGCGGTAGGCCGCGAGCCTCATTTCCAAAAATCCAAATGCTGTTCTTCTGAGAGCTCTGCAAATACTCTTTGTTGAGTGTACTTTCACCATCAACAGCAAGTGCATGAAGTTCAAAATCATGACTTTGCGCTTCACTAATAAATTGATTAATCTCGATATCGGCGATCACCGGAATGTGCCAGAGAGAACCCACCGTCGCCCTTACTGTTTTAGGGTTAAATATATCTACCGAGTTATCTGAGAAAATTACTGCATCAAAACCGCAAGCATCAGCTGTTCTAATCACCGTTCCAGCATTC
Organism: uncultured Candidatus Nanopelagicus sp.; assembly: GCA_964628535.1. Classification (GTDB taxonomy): domain Bacteria; phylum Actinomycetota; class Actinomycetes; order Nanopelagicales; family Nanopelagicaceae; genus Nanopelagicus. The sequence continues at coordinate 9,554 of CAZVNE010000020.1, forward strand.
CCTGGATCCTGAATCTGCCAAAAGTATGCAATTTTGCTAGGTGCACTTCGCCAAAGATCCTCAATCTTCAAAGATTTAGTTGAACACAGAGCCAGAATGCCTTGTGGTGATTGGGAATCGGCCATCTCATTCATAACCTGATCTGTTGTTTCAAAGATCTCAACATTGTCTAGAGCAGAAAGATTAAGATCAGCGGAGAGCTTTGATACGCCAACTTGCGTTAGAAAAAGCTGTTTAACTTTAAATCCTTCACCCATTTTTGGGAAGAGAGCCTCACGAACCGCCTGAAGCCCTTCTGCAACAAAGGAATTCTCTAACTCACGATTCTTCTTACCCCTTGAACCAAGAAGAGCCTTCACTCTGCCTACGTGAGGTGAGTGAAGGCTCGAAATCTTTTCCATTGAGCAGTTTGTTAGGCGGTGACTACGTTTTTACGCGCAATCTCTACTAACTTTGCAAATGCTGCTGGATCATTTGTTGCTAACTCAGACAAAACTCTGCGATCAACTTCAACTCCAGCAATTCTTAATCCTTGCATTAACCGGTTGTAGGTCATGCCATTCTCTCGAGCTGCTGCATTGATCCGCTGGATCCAAAGTGATCGGAAATCACCTTTCTTATCCTTGCGGTCGTTAAAGGCATAAACCATTGAGTGAGTAACCTGCTCTTTGGCTTTAGAAAATAAACGAGAACGCTGACCACGGTAACCGGCTGCTCTCTCTAAAGTTGTACGGCGTTTTTTAGCTGCATGCACGCCACGTTTTACTCTTGCCATTTATCTCATCTCCCTTACTTCAAGCCAAGCATGCGCTTCGCTGAAAATGTATTTGGTTTCTTCGCTTCAACATCACCGGTTAAACGGCGGGTTAGACGAGAAGATTTGCGCTCTAGTAAGTGGCGCTTTCCGGCACGCTCATGCATGATCTTTCCAGATCCAGTTAAGCGAAAGCGTTTCTTCGCACCACTGTGGGTTTTCATCTTTGGCATATCTTCCTCCCATTTCTTATCTGTTGCTTATCTGTTAAATCAAAATTCTTAATTAATTACTTATTCCCTACTGAATCCTTAGGCGCCGGCTCCTTTGTCTTCTTACCAGCACTTGCCTTCTTCGCCGGACCCAATACCATCGTCATATTTCGTCCCTCTTGTTTAGGGGCGAATTCGACAACCGCTATTTCGACCAGCTCCTCCGCGAGCTTTTGCAGTAATCGATATCCCATCTCCGGTCGTGATTGCTCACGACCACGGAATTGAATAGTTACCTTCACCTTGTCGCCACCTAGCAAGAACTTCTCAATGTGATTGCGTTTTGTTTCGTAATCATGAGGTTCAATCTTTGGTCGAAGACGCATCTCTTTCACAACTATGTGAGTTTGATTTTGTCGTGCTTCCCGAGCTTTTTGTGCGATTTCGTATTTGTATTTACCAAAATCCATAATCTTGCACACTGGTGGATTAGCGTCCGGTGATATTTCGACGAGATCCAAACCAATCTCATCTGCCATTTTGAGCGCCGCATCAATCGCGGTCACACCAATCTGTTCACCATCCCAGCCAATCAACCGAACTTGAGGAACGCGAATTCGATCATTGATACGTGGCTCTGTGCTGATAATTTCTCCTTAGCCGTTTCATCTTGAGTTGATATCTGCAGTTACTGCACAAGTGAAAACAGCCGCGCTTAAGTAAATTAAGCAACCAGTCCGCCGAGGCGATAAAGGTGGGAGCGATAGCCTCCACTTGATGCCCGAACTCTACCCAACCTCGAGCTAAGCGGGAAATCCTCGCGTAGAACGCCTGCCCTAGGCAAAAAATTCACGACTTTCCCAGTTATCTACCAGAAAAGGTTCCGGAAAGTTCTACTCTCTTATTTTAATGCCACTTGCGATCAGCAGGCAGGATGTAAGGATCCAAAAGATCAAACTAGGAGAAAGACAGAGGAGTTCAAATGCTAAGTTGGAAACTTCATGGCGATGGCAAAAATATCGCACCCGGAGAGGTTGTTTCAGTTGATGAAAGATTAACCTGGCCAAGAACAATTGGTATGGGGTTGCAACACATCGTTGCAATGTTTGGCGCAACATTTTTAGTACCTATCATTACCGGTTTTCCCCCAACAACAACCCTGTTCTTCTCAGGAGTTGGCACACTTTTGTTCATTTTGTTAACTCAAAATAAATTACCAAGCTACCTGGGCTCCTCATTCGCTTTCTTAGCTCCTGTGGCAGCAGCTAAAACTGAGGGTGGAATTGCCGCAGCACTTGGTGGAATTGTTGTCGCTGGCGTTCTTCTAGCGCTAGTTGGTTTTGCAGCTAAAGCAGCAGGTACCGGCTGGATCGACACATTTATGCCACCGGTTGTAACTGGCACAATTGTGATGGTTGTTGGTTTGAACCTAGCTGGAGCTGCAAAAAATGATTTCATGCAAGGTCAACGCCTTGGATTGATCACACTACTTGCAATCGGATTAGTTGGCGCTTTCTTCCGGGGCTTCTTAGGCAGAATAAGCATCTTTGTTGGACTGGTAATTGGCTATGCCTACGCAGCACTCATGGGTGATGTCAATTTTGATGGCGTAAGAGATGCAAGTTGGTTCGGACTTCCAGAGTTTGCTAGTCCAACATTTAGCACAAGTGCAGTAATTCTCTTTCTTCCTGTAGTGCTAGTTTTGATCGCAGAGAATGTTGGACATGTTAAAGCGGTAGCAGCTATGACTGGAAAGAATCTAGATGATCAAATTGGCAACGCATTGATCGCAGATGGCGCAGCTACAACTATCGCTGGCTTAGGTGGCGGTTCTGGTACAACTACATATGCTGAGAACATCGGCGTTATGGCAGCGAGCCGGGTTTACTCAACCCTTGCCTACATCTTTGCCGGTATCGGCGCTATTGCATTAGCTCTTTCGCCAAAATTTGGTGCAGTGCTTGCGGCAACACCAGCTGGGGTTAAAGGCGGCGTAACAGTTGCACTCTTTGGAATGATCGGAGTACTAGGGGCCCGGATTTGGATTGATGGCAGAGTTAACTTTGCTGATCCAACAAATCTCTACATCGCAGCCTCCTCTTTGATTATTGGAATCTCGGATATGGCCTGGAGCCGTGGCGATTTCACATTTAGCGGCATCATCAATGCCACTGTTATGGCGGTCATTGGTTATCAGATCCTGAGCAGAATCGCCAAAGCTCGAGGAACCAATCGCAGCTAATTCCACTTCAAATGATATGGCTCACTTATGGTGAGCCATATTTTTTTCACTATGAATTTACCAGTAAGACCATCTACTCTTACTGAATGGAGAATAAGGATTTCAAAGAGGCACCAGCCCATCTAGTTACATCGGTTGGTGAATCACTTACGAAGGATCAATCAACCAGACAACGAAAATACTTTGTTTCTATGATGATTAGAACCATTTGCTTTATCGCCGCCGTAATCCTGCCCAATCCTTGGCGCTGGGTTGCTCTCTTTGGAGCTGTCACCCTGCCTTACATCGCAGTTATCGCAGCTAATGCTGGTAGAGAAACCATTAAAGGCCGAGCTGTTTATACCGGAAAATACAAAGAGTTAGATTAGATCCCTTTGAATATCCTGTTTCTGATATAGATCGAAGTATGTTCCACCCTTTTTGATTAATTCTTCATGAGTGCCACGCTCGGAAATCTCACCTTTATCAATTACTAAGATTTGATCTGCATTAACAATTGTCGATAGACGATGTGCAATCACAATACTGGTTCGTCCAACCAAAGCTGTTTTCAATGCCGTCTGAACTAAATATTCATTCTCGGAATCCAAATGAGCTGTCGCCTCATCCAAAATAACTATCGAAGGGCGTTTTAATAGCAGACGAGCAATTGCCAATCTTTGTTTCTCGCCACCGGATAATCGGTGTCCTCTTTCACCAACAACTGTCTCAAATTTATTTGGTAGTGACTGTATAAACTCCCAGATCTGTGCCGATTCGCAAACATCTTTAATCTCTGATTCTGTGGCCCGTGGATTGGCATAAAGCAGATTGTTTAGGATTGAGTCATGGAACATATGAGAATCCTGCGTTACGACGCCAATATGCGACCGTAAAGATTTAACTGTGTAATCACGAATATCAGTATCTGCAATCAAAATTGCACCGTCCGTTACATCATACAAACGTGGTAAGAGAGAACTGATCGTTGTTTTCCCCGAGCCTGAAGCACCCACTATTCCAGTGAATGAGCCAGCTTCAGCTCGAAAAGACAAGTTACTTAGCACCTCTCCGCTATCAACCATTTCAGGTTTAGCAATTGCCTCAAGAGAGGCAAGTGAGATTTCAGATGATTTTGGATAGGAGAATGAAACATTTTTAAACTCAATCGAAGGGTTTTTTGTAACAAGAGTTTTTGCATCAGCATTATCTTTTACCATTGGCTCAAGATCTAGCACCTCAAATACTCTCTCAAATGAAACCAGCGCGCTCATAACATCTACTCGGACATTGGATAACGCGGTGAGTGGTCCGTACAACCGAGCTAGTAGAGCAGTTATCGCTAGTAGAGTTCCAACGGTAATTGATTTACTAATAGCAAGGTGACCGCCCACCCCATAGGCGATTGCGGTTGCAACAGCAGCGATAGATGTGAGTGAGATAAAGAAGATTCGATTTAATAAGGCTATCGATATGCCAATATCTGCAACTCGCCTAGCTTTTCCACCAAAACTCTCCTTCTCTTGGTACGTGTCACCGTAAAGAGAGACCAAAAGGGCGCCCGAAACATTGAATCTCTCAGTCATCGAAGATGACATTTCAGCGTTGAGATTAAAGGATTGTCGGGTGTAGTTTTGTAGTCGCCGACCAACCCATTTTGTTGGGTAGAGAAAAATTGGTAGAAGGCAAAGTGATATCAAAGTAATCTGCCAACTCAGGGTGAACATCGCGATACTGACAAGAGTTAGAGTCAACACGTTGCTTATCAAGCCAGACAGAGTTGCCGTAAATGCCTGCTGGGCTCCTATGACATCGGAGTTCAATCTGGAGATTAATGCTCCCGTTTGTGTGCGGGTAAAGAAAGAGATGGATTGTTTTTGAACATGTTCAAAAATCTGTTTTCGAAGATCATAAATTAAGCCCTCACCAATGCGTGCTGAAAATAATCTACCGATCATATTAAAGACCGCATCAGCAATAGCGATCAAAGCGACCGCAAAAGCAAGCTTGGTTACTAAATCACTGTTACCAAGAATAACTCCATCATCAATTAAACTGCGAAGTAAAAGTGGTGTTGCGATTATTAAAAAAGCGTCAATTACTACAGTTATTAGGAATAAGGTCAGCGCTACTTTGTAAGGCTTTGCAAATGCCAAAATCCGTTTAATAGTTCCAGCTTTGAGTTTTTGATCCTTAACTGATTGATCAGCGGTTAGTGAACGAAAGGACATCCAGGCTGTGTGCATTGACATGGATGAACCTAAATGAGGTTTTAAACAGTAAATCCGATCGAGCGAAGCTGCTCTCGACCATCATCTGTAATTTTGTTAGGACCCCATGGCGGTAGCCACACCCAGTTAATCTTTACATCTGATGTTAAATCAGCGAGTACCTGTCTTGTTTGATCTTCAATTACATCCTGTAGCGGGCAAGCCGCTGATGTTAAAGTCATATCTAAAATCGCGATGTTGTTATCATCAACTCGCATGTCATATACCAAGCCAAGATCAACAACATTTATACCTAATTCCGGGTCAATGACATCCTTCATCGCCTCGGTTACATCATCAATTGACGCGCTCATGCCTTAATCCTATGCCATTAATTGGGATGAGGCATCTTTATAAGCCATCCAACCCAGTAAAGCGCATTTAATTCTGGCTGGGAATTTTGAAACTCCAGCGAAAGCTACCGCATCATCTAGTAGTGCTTCATTCCCTTGCGATTGTCCCTTGCTCTGCATTAGTTCAACAAACTCTGCAAGTATTTGATTAGCATTTTCATAACTTTGATTAATTAAGAGATCACTCATCATGGAGACGCTCGCCATCGATATAGAGCAACCAACTCCATCCCATGAGATTGCCTTGATATTCCCATCTAACATTGAAAGGTTCAAGGTGACCTCATCGCCACAACTTGGATTGTTGTGTTTGACCTGGATATCAAAACCAGATTGCAACCCTTTATGGTGTGGTTTTCGATAGTGATCCAAGATAACCTCTTGGTATAAAGAATCTAACTCCATTAAACAGTAACCTTAAAGTAGCTTTGAACTTGGGATACCGCGGAAAGTAACTTATTCACATCATCCCCATTATTGTATAAATGAAAAGATGCCCGAGTCGTACCAACCAGATTCAATTTACGCATCAATGGCCAGGCACAATGATGACCAGTGCGTACTGCAATTCCATGTTGATCCAGATACTGCCCAACATCATGAGGGTGAACTCCGTCAATGGTGAAGGAGACAACTCCACCACGATCTTTAATGTCAACTGGTCCGATAACCTTAATTCCTTTAATTTGCGACAAACCATCTATTGTTTGTTTTGTTAATGCGATTTCATGTTGGTGCAAGTTATTCATGCCCACCTTATTTAAGTAATCAACTGCAGCGGACAAACCAACTGCCTGGGCCATATTTGGAACACCTGCTTCAAATTTTTGAGGCAACTGGGCCCAAGTTGCATCTGTCATTGTTACAGAATCAATCATCGAGCCGCCAAATAGAAATGGTGACATCTCATTAAGTAAGGATTCGCGCCCCCAAAGGATGCCAACTCCAGTAGGACCAAGCATTTTGTGCCCAGAAAACATAATGAAGTCCACATCTAGCTTTTTTACGTCAACCTTAAAATGAGGCACTGATTGACAAGCATCTAAAACAATCAATGCTCCGACCCCTCTTGCCGCCTCTGTTATCGGTTTTAGGGGTGTGATACTGCCTAAAACATTTGATTGATGGGTAATAGCCACAATCTTTGTTTTTAAGTTAATTAAATCTGACAAATTACTCAGATCTAAACGACCTTCTGGAGTTACTTCAAACCACCTTAACTTTGCCCCAGTCCGTTTAGCTAGTTGTTGCCAAGGGATTAAGTTTGCATGGTGTTCCATCTCTGACACGACTATTTCATCGCCCTCTTTTAAAAGGAATTTTGAAGAAGAATCTGAGTTCCCAAAAGAGTAGGCGATCGCATTGATCGATTCAGTTGCACTTTTGGTAAAGATGGTTTCTTGAGCTTTTGCGCCAATAAAAGAGGCTACATTTTGCCTGGCAGATTCATAGGCAGCAGAGGCTTCCTCCGCTAGTAAGTGTGCACCTCGATGAACCGCTGCATTGTGTTTACGGTAAAAGTCACCTTCCGCTGAAATTACCTGCTCTGGTTTTTGTGATGTGGCACCACTATCCAAATAGACCAAAGGATTTCCACCACGAACACTCCGTGACAGGATTGGGAAATCCTTTTTATACTGAGAAAGGTCAACCATTTAAATTACGCAGTTGTATAAGCTGCGTAACCCTGTTCCTCTAATTTATTCGCTAACTCTGGCCCGCCCGCTTCAACGATCTTTCCATTGGCAAACACATGTACGAAATCAGGTTTGATGTAACGCAAAATTCGAGTGTAATGAGTAATCAACATAACACCAAGATCTGAATTTGCTTTAACTCTGTTGACTCCCTCGGAAACAATTCGAAGGGCGTCAACATCTAACCCAGAGTCGGTTTCATCTAAAATTGCAATTTTTGGACGCAGTAACTCCATCTGCAGAATCTCATGACGCTTCTTTTCGCCACCAGAGAAACCTTCATTAACATTTCGCTCAGAGAAAGCGGTATCCATATTTAATGCAGCCATCGCCTCTTTAACCTCACCAACCCAGGTTCGTACCTTTGGCGCTTCGCCTCTAATTGCTGTTACCGCTGTTCGCAAAAAATTGGAGACTGATACTCCGGGCACCTCTACCGGATACTGCATGGCCAGAAACAAACCCGCTTTAGCTCGTTCATCAACTGACATCTCCAATAGATCCTTACCATCTAAAGTTACTGAACCGCCCGTAATTGTGTACTTGGGATGACCAGCAATCGAATAAGCAAGGGTTGATTTACCAGAACCATTAGGTCCCATAATCGCATGGGTTTCACCAGATTTAACTGTTAGATCTACTCCTCTTAAAATCTCTTTGCTACCTGCATCGGTTTCTACACTTACCTGCAGATTTTTTACGATTAACTCACTCATCATTGATCTCCCTTTACTCAGTTACAACTACTTGGTTGCCATTGCGCTTTACATTGAACTTTTGCAGTGATTGTGTGGCGGGAGGCGTTAGCGCCTCACCAGTTCTTAAATCAAACTCGGCACCGTGTAGCCAACACTCAATCTTAAAACCTGAAACTTCTCCCTCGGATAAGGATGCTTCTGAGTGAGAACAGGTATCTGCAACAGCAAAAACCTCTTCGCCAACTCGAGCAACGCAGACAGATACACCATTTACCTCGACACTGACTGGCTTGCCCTCAACTAATGAATCAAATGCAATCTCACTCATTAGACACCCACCTTTGATAACTCATTATCAATGCGATCCATAATCCTCTCTTCAATTGTTTCATTGCTTAATTTGCTGATGATCTCTGCAAAAAAACCACGGATTACCAAACGGCGTGCTATTTCAGATGGAATGCCCCTCGATTGCAGATAAAACAATTGCTCATCATCAAATCGTCCTGTAGTACTTGCATGTCCGGCGCCGACAATTTCTCCAGTCTCAATCTCTAGGTTTGGAACTGAATCAGCACGCGCACCATCTGTTAACAGTAGATTTCTATTTAATTCGTAGGTATCAGTGCCATCTGCACCCTTATGGATAAAAACATCTCCTATCCAAACTGTGTGAGCATCCTTGCCAGATAAGGCGCCTTTATAGTTGACGCGAGATTTGGCATTGGCAACCTTGTGGTCAACATGGATTCGGTGCTCTAGATGTTGTCCAGCTGTTGCAAAGTACAAACCAAATAGATTTGCATTCGCACCCTCTCCCGTGAAATCAACTGTTGGGTTTAATCGAACAACTGATCCGCCAACGGTGATTACATAAGAGTTAAACTCGCCATCCTTGGCGATCAGCGCATGGTGCTGGCCCAAATGAATTGCGCCAGAGCTCCATTCCTGCAAAGTTACAAAGTTAAGCTTGGCACCAGCGGAGATAATTATTTCAATTTCCTCCCCTATTTGCGCATCTCCTGAGTTCTCAATTATTACCGTTGAAACACTATTAACACCAGCCTCAATAACTAATCTAGATACTTGAGGTTTACCAGTGCAGTTTCGACCCAAAATTATCGGTTCAGTTAATTCAGCATCCTTAGCGATTGTTAATAAAGAGGTGCGTTTGACCTCATGACGAACTCGCTTAGTTATCAAATCATCACTGCTATAACGGGGCGTTAACTCCGCACTATCAATCTCTTTAAAGAGAGATTGCGAAGAGGCACCACTTTTAACCGTAAATGAGATCTCAGATGTTGTTACTGTTTCTGGGATCTGCAAACCGGCTAACCGTTTCAGCGGTGTAAACCGCCACGCCTCCTCACGGCCTGACGGCGCTAAGTAATTTGTGGTGAGTGTGCTCATTAACCAACGGCACCTTCCATTTGCAGCTCAATCAAACGGTTAAGCTCTAATGCATACTCCATCGGTAACTCTTTAGCGATAGGTTCAATAAAGCCACGAACGATCATTGCCATAGCCTCATCCTCAGTTAAACCACGTGACATGAGATAGAACAATTGGTCATCACTTACCTTTGAGACAGTAGCTTCATGTCCCATGGAGACATCATCTTCACGGATATCTACATAAGGGTAGGTATCGGATCGCGAGATTGTGTCTACTAAAAGCGCATCACACTTAACAGTGCTCTTTGAGTGATGAGCTCCTTGTTCAACCTTCACTAAACCACGGTAAGAGGTTCGGCCACCACCACGTGCGACAGATTTTGAGATGATTGTTGAAGAGGTATAAGGCGCAGCATGCACCATCTTCGCACCGGAGTCTTGATGTTGCCCTTCACCGGCAAATGCAATTGAGAGTGTTTCGCCCTTTGAATGCGGACCCATTAGCAAGACCGCTGGATACTTCATAGTTACCTTTGAGCCAATATTGCCATCAATCCACTCCATTGTTGCACCTTCTGCACAAGTAGCACGCTTTGTCACTAAGTTGTAAACATTGTTTGACCAGTTTTGGATAGTTGTGTATCGAACACGTGCATTCTTCTTAACAATAATTTCTACTACAGCTGAGTGCAATGAATCAGATGAGTAAATTGGTGCTGTACACCCTTCTACATAATGAATGTAAGAGTCCTCATCGGCGATGATCAATGTACGCTCAAATTGACCCATGTTCTCGGTGTTGATTCGAAAGTATGCCTGCAACGGAATATCTACTTTTACACCCTTTGGAACATAGATAAATGAACCACCAGACCAAACTGAGGTATTTAATGCAGCAAATTTGTTATCACCAACAGGAATGACGGTACCGAAGTACTCGCGGAACAACTCCTCATGTTCGCGGAGTGCTGTATCGGTGTCTAGAAATAAAACTCCCTGCTTCTCTAAATCTTCACGAATTGAGTGGTACACAACCTCAGATTCATACTGTGCTGCCACACCAGAAACTAATCGATTCTTCTCCGCTTCTGGAATTCCTAAACGATCATATGTATTTTTAATATCATCAGGCAGATCTTCCCAAGTGGTAGCTTGCTTCTCTGTCGATCTTACGAAGTACTTAATTGTGTCGAAAAATATGCCAGATAAATCTGAGCCCCAAGATGGCATTGGTTTCTTCTCAAATAAGGCCAAACCTTTCAGACGCAGATCAAGCATCCATTGTGGTTCGCTCTTCTTTGCAGAGATATCTCGCACTACCTCTTCGTTAAGACCACGTCGTGAGTTAGAGCCAGCATCGGTTTTATCAGACCAGCCGTACTCGTACTTTCCAATGCCTTCAAGCTCTGGATGGGTTATCTGGCTCATGCGTTAGCTCTCTCTCGTTTGTCGGTTTTAATTGCTGGTGGAATATATGTAGTGCATACGCCATCTCCGTGTGCGATGGTTGCTAGCCGTTGGACATGTGTTCCTAAAATTCTTGAAAATGCTGCGGTTTCTTCTTCACACAACTGAGGAAATTGAGACGCAACGTGTGCAATCGGACAATGATGTTGGCAAATCTCCTCGCCCTTTCCTTTTTTGTTGGTCGATGCTGCAAAACCTTCATCAGTGAGCAACTTTGCTAATGATTTGCTCTTCTCGGTTAACGATTTATTTGAGTCTTTAATCAAAGTTGCTTTTCGTTCAATCTCTCCTGCTCGTACTTGTGCGAACTCTTTTACTAAGTGGGCGCCACTTTTTGAACTCATAAATTTAAGTGCTGAAACCGCTAAATCATCGTAGGAGTGTTCAAACTGCTCGCGACCAAGATCACTCATAACAAATAATTTGGATGGTCGACCGCGTCCTTTCGAAGAAAGCGTTGGGTATGGCTCACGCGCTATCAGAACACCTTCGGCGACTAAAGAATCTAAATGACGGCGAATCCCAGCTGCAGTTATCTTTAAGCGCGCCGAGAGAGCTACCGCTGTGGCAGGACCACTCTCAAGGATGGCACGCGCGACAAGGTCTCGCGTACGATCAGCCTCACTCTTTTTCACAACATAAGTGTTGCGTAAATAAGGTATCTGCGCCACCCCAGTTGGTAAAAGTTGGTGTGAGGTTGGCCAACTCATCTAGGGAAATCAGCCCCGCTTTAGGCACTACCTAATAGGCTTAAAACATGATCCTTAACCGAAAATCAATCAAGGGTCGA
>CAZVNE010000021.1:0-19760 GCA_964628535.1 uncultured Candidatus Nanopelagicus sp.
TCTGTAATGGCTTGGATCTCTAAGTTTGTATTAAGTGAGTTTGCCGCTGGTGAAATAGAAAAAAGACCAAGAAAAAGTGAGGCAATAACTAAGAAGGAGAGGCGCGTGCGCATAGTGGTGTGCTTACCTCTCTCCGATTACCAGTGGAAATAGTACTAGAGGATATTTGATAGCTTTGTATGAGTTAGATAATTGTCATGAAGTTATTGAAAGAAATAAGCAGGAGTAGATGTTTTCCTGAGAAATTCTGCAAAATCAATTGGCACCTAAGTTCAAACAGTGCCTGGCAACAATCTAGCTAAATTTATTGGTAAAAATCTTGGGTTCAGAAAGACACTTCTCAGCCAACTTGGTTGATCGCCTTAAATCTTAAACTATCGTTTGACCACAATTTTTTTGCTCGTTTGTACTTCAAATCCAGATTCAGTAGAGAATGTAACATTGATTGTACAAACTCCAGGCTTCAGAGTTTTAACCGCTCCGTCAACTACCAAACAGATCTTTGGTGTGGCGCTAGAGAACTCTTCAGATAGGGATTTTGAAAGTGGAATTTTAAAGTTACCTGCACTATTTACACCCTTTAAATTATTTAAAGTTTGTGCGTAAGCTGATAGAGATCTCTTGTCATTAGAAGATAGTGATGAGGCATCCAGAACTGCTTTTATATCTTTGGAGTTAAGTGTTTTACTTCTTAGCAAAGCGGTCAGGATTATTTCACCATTTTCATCAACTAATGGTTTCGTTAATGTAGATTGAGTTTCAAATAACTTTTTAGCCAAACTTTTTGCTTCATTCTTCAGTGCATCCACGCCAGCTTTAGAATCTATGCAAATTTGCAAAAGGCTATTAGCGGCTTGGTCACATTGATTAGCGGTGTACTTATCATTAGCAATCTTTTGTAAGGCATCAAGCTCGCCTACTTTTCTAATTGAATTTCTTGCCTCATTCTCTACGACAGCACGATCTCTTTCAAGATCCACGCAACGTTGCAACAATCTATTTGTAGATCTTGCGCAATCATTAGGTGCAAGCGCCTTATCGGCAGCAAGAGTTGCCGCACGATCTGCTGCATTTCTTGCTTCATTCTCTGCTACAGCGCGTGCGGTCTCAATATCTGTACATCGTTGAACATACCGATTAGTCGATCTTGCGCAATCATCTGGCGCCAATGCACTATCGGCCGCTGCAGTTGCTGCGATCTCAGCTGCATTCCTAGCTGCATTCTCAGCTGCAGCGCGATCTCTTTCAATGTCTGCGCAACGTTGCGTGGCACGATTTGTCGAACGTGCGCAGTCATCAGGTGCCAGGGCATTATCTGCCGCTGCAGTTGCTGCGCGCTCTGCTTCAATTCTTGCTGCATTATCTCTTGCAGCTTGTTCTGCTTGTTGTTGCACTCTAATCTGTTCAGCTGCATACGCCTCTTGCCTTAATTTTTCAATAGCTAGATTTTCAGCGATACAAGCAGGTGTGGTGGACTCTGGATAATCTTGGCAACCGGCATTTGCAGCAGGTGCAGAAATAAAATTAATTGAGGATAGTAAAAGTGCAAAAACAACTGCTTTAGCGGTTTTGCTCATGATCTCCTCCAATTATTGATTCCCATTTGGTGCGCCTGGCAGGAATCGAACCTGCGACCTAATGCTTAGAAGGCATTCGCTCTATCCGACTGAGCTACAAGCGCATTTACCTGCGTAAGTCTACCGATCGCAACAGGTAAGGTTTCTCCCTATGGCTGAGTTTATTTATACGATGAAAAAGGCGCGTAAGGCGCATGGCGACAAAGTAATTCTCGATGATGTCACCCTGATGTTTTTGCCTGGCGCCAAGATCGGCGTACTTGGACCCAATGGTGCCGGTAAGTCGACAGTGCTTCAGATTATGGCCGGCCTGCAACAGCCCTCCAATGGTGAGGCTTACTTAACTCCTGGTTACTCAGTCGGAATCTTGTTACAAGAGCCACCATTAAATGAAGATAAAAATGTGCTCGAGAATGTGCAAGAGGGTGTTGCTGAAACTATTGGATTACTAAATCGATTTAATGCAATTTCGGAGGAGATGGCAAACCCAGATGCTGATTACGACAAGTTGTTAGCTGAGATGGGAACATTGCAAGAGCAATTAGATCATCGCAACGCTTGGGATTTAGATTCACAGTTAGAGCAAGCGATGGATGCGCTTCGTTGTCCAGCACCAGATTCAGATGTAAAGGTTTTATCAGGTGGTGAGCGTCGTCGAGTTGCCCTTTGTAAATTGTTATTACAGAAGCCAGATTTATTGTTACTTGATGAGCCAACTAACCATTTAGATGCTGAATCTGTTTTATGGCTAGAGCAACATCTAAGTAAGTATGAAGGAACAGTTGTTGCAATTACCCACGATCGTTACTTCCTAGACAATGTTGCGGAATGGATTCTTGAATTAGATAGAGGTCGTGCTTATCCATATGAAGGAAATTACACAACATATTTAGAGACTAAAGAAGCTCGTATGAAGGTAGAAGGTCAGAAGGATGCCAAACGTTCAAAGCGCTTAAAGGAAGAGCTCGAGTGGGTACGCATGAATGCAAAGGGGCGTCAGGTTAAATCAAAGGCACGTCTTGCACGTTATGAAGAGATGGCAGCTGAGGCCGACAAGACTCGTAAGTTAGATTTTGAAGAGATTCAAATTCCACCTGGCCCACGGTTAGGAGATGTTGTCGTTGAGGTTGATCATCTAGTTAAAGGCTTTGATGATCGCATCTTGATCGATGATCTATCTTTCACATTGCCACGAAATGGAATTGTTGGAATTATCGGACCAAATGGCGCAGGTAAGACAACATTATTTAAAACAATTTTGGGTATGGAAAAACCTGATTCTGGAAATGTAAAGGTCGGCGAGACGGTAAAGATTTCATATGTTGATCAATCACGTGGTGGTATCGATCCAAAGAAATCATTGTGGGAGGTTGTCTCCGATGGTCTTGATTTCATAAAGGTTGGCAATGTTGAGATGCCAAGCCGTGCTTATGTTTCAGCATTTGGTTTTAAAGGACCAGATCAACAAAAGCCAGCTGGTGTTTTGTCTGGTGGAGAGCGCAACCGTTTAAATCTGGCGCTAACACTTAAGCAGGGTGGAAATTTACTTCTGCTGGATGAGCCAACAAATGATTTAGATGTAGAAACACTGAGCTCATTAGAAAATGCATTACTTGAGTTTCCTGGTTGTGCAGTTGTGATCTCTCACGATCGCTGGTTCCTAGATCGAATTGCAACCCACATCTTGGCTTATGAGGGTGAATCAAAGTGGTTCTGGTTTGAAGGAAACTTTGAAAGTTATGAAGAGAACAAGATCGCCAGATTAGGTATTGATGCAGCACGACCACATCGTGCAACATATCGAAAGTTAACCCGATGAGGTATACCCACAAAGCATTTGTTCGCTGGGATGATCTAGATGCATTTGGTCATGTAAACAATGCCAAGTATTTAACTTATGCCCAAGAGGCACGATTTGATTGGGGCTGGTTTAGCTTTTCCGAAAAGAGTGAGAAGCCAGTGTTAATGGAGATGGTGGTCGGTCGCGCCGAGGTTGATTACTTAATTCCAATGACCGAGGGTGGCTGTTTTTACGATGTTAATTTATGGGTAGAAAAGATCGGTAACTCATCCTTTGTAAATGGTTACGATGTCACAAAAAATGGTGTGGTTTACGCAAAGATGAAGACGGTTCAAGTAGCTATTGATCTAGTAACTCGCAAATCTCGCCCACTAAATGATGAGGAACGAGCCTTTTTAAATAAGTTTTTAGAGAATAATTAGTGTCCCAAGAAAGCTTTTATGAACGCGCTGGTGGTGAGCGCACCTTTAATGATTTAGTTTCACACTTTTACGCATTAGTTGCAGTTAATCCAATCCTTCGCCCGATGTATCCAGATAATGATCTGCATGGTGCTGGTCGCAGATTGCAATTGTTTTTAGAACAGTACTGGGGCGGTCCATCCACCTACAGCGAAGAGCGCGGCCACCCAAGACTTCGCATGCGTCATGCCGAGTTTCATATCGATAGTGCAGCACGAGATGCTTGGCTGCTGTGCATGAAGGATGCAGTGAACGGCCTTGAGATTGCTGATGATTTGAAAGCAGAGCTTTGGAATTACATGGAACTAGCCGCAAACTCGATGGTCAATCAACCAGATTAAACCTTTGGTTGGGATTTATTACCAATCTTTAAGATCTCACCATTGCGTAAGTACCAAATAGTTCCTTCGTTATCCCGCACGGTTGTAATTCGCAGACCAACTGTTTCAACAACTCCAGTTACATCAAGGACATTTACCTGATCACCAACGCCGTATTGATCCTCAACCAACATAAAAATTCCAGATAAAATATCGCGCACAAGTGTTTGTGCACCAAGGCCAAGTGCCACACCAATCACACCAGCTGATGCAATTAGCGGTCCAAGATTTAAACCAAACTCTGACAAGATCATAAATATTGCAATTAGCCAGATACTTCCATTTAAGGTTGATTTCAAAACTGTGCCTGTTGTCTTTGCGCGCTCTTTCTGCCGAGCACCCGCACGTTTTGGCCCTGGGATTAAATCTGCATCAGCAATTCGCAGCATCGCTCTGGTGATTGCCCGCCCACCAAATACTTGGATTGAAAGGGCAAGCAGAGTGATGACGGTTATGTTCAGGGGGGCGCCGGTGAACCAGTCGAAGGCGCTCTGCAAATTCTCATTTAATTTCATAATATGAGAAAACTTTAACCTAAATGTTAAGGGGATTTGGCAGACAAATACTGTTTTTTTGCCCTATCTCGGGCAAGATGTACCCACCAGCGCGAGCCACGCGTTGATCTAAAAGGAGAAGCTTTCAGTGTCACAAACTTTGGTACTGAACGCCACCTACGAGCCACTAGGTGTCGTCTCAGAGCGACGAGCGTTGATCCTTGTCTTAAATCAACGTGCCATTTCCGTTGAGGATTCAAATCGAATTTTGACCTACGCCCGCGGCTCAATAACTCTGCCGGCGGTTATTAAATTAAATAAATTTGTTCGCATTCCCTATCGCCATGCAGTTCCACTTTCACGTCGAGCAATCTTTGCCCGCGATAACAATCGCTGTGTTTACTGTGGCGTTACCGCAACCTCAATTGACCATGTAATTCCAAGATCACGTGGCGGTGGACATAATTGGGAGAATGTTGTTTCAGCTTGCCATAAGTGCAATCATGTAAAAGCTGATAAAACTTTAAAAGATTTAGGTTGGCGCTTGCGTAATGTTCCGCGCGAACCAGTAGGTGCTGCTTGGCGAATTTTAGGAACTGGCAAACCTGATTTAATTTGGATTCCTTACTTAAAACCTTTTGGTGTCGAAGCGATGGGAGCTGCAAGCGCATGAATGAAGATGGATCAATGCCAGGTGAGGGCTTAAGTGCTCTCGAGACATCACTTTACTTTTTTGCTGCACCTCTTGGATTGTTCCTTTTGATCTCAGTAATTGTGTGGGCATTAACAGGTCCTAGCAAAAGCAGTAAAGCAAAGAGCAAGGGCTCACTTACTCAGATCGAGTAATTACTTATCTCTTGCTTGTGCCTTAAGTGCGCGATCTAGCGCATCTCTACCCTCTGAAACTAACCGGCGAAGTCCAGCCTGACCATCCTTACCAGTTGTATCAAGCCACTTAATTGTTTTATCTAAAGTCTCTTGAGTTGTAATAAATACTGGATATAAAGCGGTAGCAAATTTGCTAGCAACCTCATATGACTTCTTACCCCAAGTCTCTAGAAGTAGATCAAAGTAAGGATCAACATATGCGGCAAGTAGTGGCCGGTGCAGTGCTCGTTGGAAGCCGGCGATCTGTGCTTCACGAACAGAGGTTGAGATCTCGGCAGTTGTAAGTGAGCTCCAAGTTTGCGCCTTTGCTTCAGCTGTTGGCATTGCGGCAAGACAGGTGGCGTGTGCAAGTTGGCCAGTTAATGTGTTGTCCTTCAGTAATTCTGCAGAGAGTGCAGCCTTATCCATTAAGCCACGTTCAGTTAATGCAGTAACAAAGGTCCAACGAAGATCAGCATCAACCTTTAAGCCAGCTAACTTTCCATCTAGTAACTCTTTGATTAAATCATTGTGTTCAGCACTTGCTGCAAATGAGGTGAAGTTGCGAGCAAATTGAAGTTGGTGATCGCTGCCAGCCTTTGCGCTGCGCACCATTGCTTCATAAGCATTACCAACCTTTAATCTGGCAGAGTCACGCTTGGTTGGATGTGAGTAAAGCTCGACCGCTGTTACTAATTGATTTGCAATGATTGTTACCGTTGCAATGTCATCCTCACCAGGCAGGCCAGCAAGTGCGATATCAATAAAATCAGCTGCGCTAATTTCAGCATCTCGCAACATATCCCAGGCGGCCGACCAACAAAGTGCACGGGTTAGGGAATCATCAATCTTTCCTAGGTGTGCCTTTAAGGTAGCAATTGAGCGATCATCAAATCGCACCTTGCCGTATGAAAGATCACGATCATTTATCAAGAGCAGATCTGCAACCTTCTCACCAGATAACTCATTAACAACTGTCTTGGCACCAGATACATCTAATTCCACTGATTTACGAAGTGCAACCTTGTTACCAACTAGATCATATAAACCAATCGCCATTCGATGTGGTCGAAGTTGGGTTGATCCGGCCGGCATCGTTGGTGGCTCTTGTGCGATTGCAACAGATTTGTAGGTATCGCCATCAATTTCAAGGGCAGGGCGCAATGTATTAACACCTGCTGTTTGTAGCCAGGTTGAAACCCAAGGCTTTAGATCACGGCCACTAGTTGCAGTTAACTCATCTAATAGATCATCAAGTGTTGTGTTTTTAAAGGCGTGCTTAGCAAAGTACTTTTGCAGGCCAGCGATAAAGTTTTCGCGACCAACATGAGCTACTAATTGTTGAAGTACAGAGGCACCTTTAGCGTATGAAATACCATCAAAGTTTCCAGCAACGGTATCAATATCAACCATGTCCGAGACGATTGGGTGGGTTGATGAGAGTTGATCTTGGCGGTAAGCCCAATTCTTTCGCTCTTGATTAAAGCCGGTCCAAGAGTTTTTAAATCTTGTTCCTTCCACCATTGCTAAGTAAGAGGACCACTCGGCAAATGATTCATTAAGCCAAAGATCATCCCACCACTTCATCGTGACCATATTGCCAAACCACATATGAGCCATCTCGTGCAAAATTGTGTTTGCCCTTGCGTTGTACATGCGCTCTGTTACCTTGGATCGAAATACAAGTAAGCGCTCTAAGAATGTTACAGCGCCAGCATTTTCCATTGCGCCCCAGTTGAAATCAACCACTGCAATTTGATCATACTTTTCAAATGGATACTCAAGACCGAATACCTTTTCAAAGTAGGCAAAGCCTTGCTTAGTTATTAAGAAAATATCCTCAGGATCTAGATGTTCTGCCAATGATTTACGGCAGTAAATTCCAAGTGGCACAGTTTTCTTTCCAACATATGTATCTTTAACTGAGTAGTAAGGGCCAGCAACTAAGGCGGTGATGTAGGTAGAAATTCTTGGTGTTGGTGTAAATGACCACTGCATACGGTTATTGCCTAGATCAACCTTCTCTTTTACTGGATTGTTGGCAACAACCTCCCAATGAGATGGCACGATTGCAGTTAATGTAAATGTGGCCTTTAAATCTGGTTGATCAAAACATGGATACATCTTTCGAATAAATGCGGTCTCACCTTGTGAGTAGAGGTAAACCTCGTTATCAACTGGATCTACAGATCGTTGTAACCCTTCACCAGTATTTGAATAAAGCGCTTCCAGTTCGAGTATTAACTCATTTTCAGCTGCTAGATCCTTTAAGTAAATTGTTTCACCATCGTAATTTGAGGTATCTACTGGCTTGCCATTTAAGGTGGCTGAAATTACTCGTTTGGCAACTGCGTCGATAAAGGTGTCATAACCAACCTTGTTACAAGAAAAGGTAGCAATTGTTTTTGATAAGAAGCTTTCCTCGCCAGTTGTTACATCTAATGTGACCTCATAGCCATGCATTTGAATATGAGCAGAGCGCTCACGGGCCTCAGCACGGGTGGAATTTAAACCTGGCACATTTACTCCTTATTATTAACTCTTCATTGCTCGTATATAGGTATCCAATCAGAGATTGCAGGTTAAGCCAAGATGGAACGGCCATCAAATCGAAGTTACGCCCTTCGGGGTAATCGCCCGACTCGAGCACAAGCATTAGCGATGCAAACACAGTGGGCCAACTTCAGTTTGCAGGTTGAAAGTGAATTAAAAATAAATGATTTATTTCCAGATTTTAAGGAGGTGATTTTAGAGATTGGTTCTGGCATGGGCGAGGCAACTGCGCAGATCGCTGAACACTTTCCAAATACTGGATTTGTTGCTGTTGAAATGCACAACCCAGGTTTGGGTGCGCTATTGATGTTAGTGGCTGATAAAAAGTTACAAAATATTAAATTAATTCGAGAGGATGCTACCCACTTACTAAATAACTTTATTCCTGATAACTCAATAGATGCAGTTCATCTATTTTTTCCAGATCCATGGCCGAAGAATCGTCAACATAAGCGACGAATTGTGCAGGATGAGTTTGTAGAGTTAATCGCTAGCAAATTAAAGCCAGCTGGTTACATTCACATTGCTACCGATTGGCAGCCATATGCAGATTGGATACAGGTGCGATTTGATGGCAACCAGAGATTTAGTGGGGGAGTGATTGAACGTCCAGATTGGCGGCCAATCTCTAAGTTTGAAGGTCAGGGATTAAAGAAGGGTCATGCAGTTTCGGATTTTAGGTATAAAAAGATTAAATAGTTCCAGTTGTTTCGAACTTACCGATCTGATTAATTCTGCGAACATGGCGCTCATCATTATTAAATGGTGTTGCTAAAAAGGTATCTACAAGTTGTAAACAAAAGGCCTCATCATGCATGCGGCCACCGATTGAGATTACATTTGCATTGTTGTGTTCACGTGCCAGCTTTGCTGTCTCGACCGACCAAACTAATGCTGCTCGAACACCCTTCACTTTATTTGCTGCCATTTGCTCGCCATTGCCAGAGCCGCCTAGAACAATGCCGATAGAGGCTGGATCATTTGCAGTTGCTTGCGCAGCTGGAATACAAAAAACTGGGTAATCATCTAATGCGTCATATTGGTGTGGCCCGTGATCAGTTACATCATGGCCAGCTTTTTTAAGATGCTCGATTATCTTTGCTTTAAATTCAAGTCCGGCATGATCGCTGCCAATATGGATTTTCATGTTTGTAGTTTGGCAGAAAACAGTTTCGGCCCGCTCATTTTCATGAGCAAGGCCGAAAGTGTCTAAGGAAAGTGCGTACTTCCAAGGTGGTTACGACATAAGCGTTAAGCGCGGTATCCGCTCTTGAAACCCTTATAACCTTTGTACTTAACGTTATTCACCATCTTGGTTACTCGGTCTGTAGTTTTCGCCTTTTGGGCTGCAGCCTGCGTTGCACTTACCTTTCCAGCAGCAACTGCTGAATCAATCTGCTTATTCACCTCAGCTGACAAAGCGGTAATCAATGCATCTTTTTTCTCACCAGCGATTTGAGCAAGTGATTCGCCAGCTTTCATTCTGGTTTTAACCGCATCTAATGTGATTCCAAGAGTTGAGGTAATGACAGCATCGAGTGATGCTCGGTTTGCCTGCTTTATCGCCTTTGCTGCACCACGAAGATCTGTTGCGGCTTTAGCGATCGCATCTGCTTGCGATTGAGTAATTGTTCCATTACTTACCAAAGAAGATAGGAGTGAGTTAATTCCCTTTCCTTCTCTACCGCTCATGCGATCATTTGCTGACGCAAAGCTTGCCCCAGAAACCGATAGTGCAACTACAGTAGAAACAACCGTGGCTATGAATTTCTTATTCATATCTCCCCTTTTCAATTTTCAACCTCAGGTAGATCTGTACCTGATCAGTGTAGATAACAGCTTTTGACTGAGTGAATTATCCAATAGATCTGAGAGTCAGGTTAGAGTTTTGGGCCTTGCTTCATGAGTGCTAGCACTCACTGCTCAAAGGCTATCGCCGTTGAATGAGTGCCAGCATTCTTGATCACACAGAGTAACCAAGCGCAAAATATTTCTTACCTAGTCAGAGAGGCGAGGTAAGAATCCTTGTGCACAAGGAGAGAGCGCACGATAATGAGAGTAGATTCAAGCAGATTAATTAAAGCTTTGATTGCTTCAGTGTTAATTACCTCAATAAACTCAACAAACACATATGCAGCGGGCAGGAATACATCACTTCCTGCAAACACCGTTTTAAGTGGTAGCGGTGTTCCATCAACCAAGGTTGGAATTGATGGTGACTTTTATATTGATACTAAATCATTAAATTTTTATGGCCCAAAAACCAAAAACAAATGGCCAATTCCTGTTTCATTAAAAGGTCCGGCTGGGCCAATTGGACCTGCAGGTGTTGATGGAAAAAATGGTGCACCTGGTTCATCATCTGTAAGTAGTGGCGGTGTTGGCCCTGCCGGTCCTGCCGGACCGCAAGGTGCAACTGGCCCTGCCGGACCAGCGGGTGCAACCGGACCGCAAGGTGCAACTGGTGCAACTGGACCAGCGGGAAGTGGAAGCGGAAGTGTTGGCCCTGCAGGACCTAAGGGAGAGACTGGAACTGCTGGTGCAGTTGGACCATCTAATGTTTACTTCGGTTCGATTCCATTTGTTGGAACTCTTTCAGCGGCAGCCAATAATTCAAAAAACTCAGGATCTTTTGGAAGTTTTACCAATGGCAAAAAATATTTGGTTGACATCATGATTACCGGTGCAAACACTGATCCAGATCCCTATGCGCTCTCACTTAATGTTACAGCCACCTCTGGTTCGCCAACGATTACGGTTAAATACTTGGCTGTAGAGGGTCAGTCATATCGGGGTAGTTCAGTAACACCAGAGCACTCATTAATTGCGAAAGTTATTGTTGATGCCACTACTGCCGGCGCAGATTTTTCTTTAATTGCATCAATCACCTGCGGAAATGCAACTACAGGAGCGCCAATAACATTCAGTGGTGACTATTTTGCACTGGTGGTGGGAGCGATAAATTAAAAGATATGGAGCGGGTGACCGGGATTGAACCGGCACAGCTAGCTTGGAAGGCTAGAACTCTACCATTGAGCTACACCCGCAATTTGGTTGCGTGATCTGCTACTGCATTAACAAGTTTAACTTGTTTAGCGGTAGCAAGGTCATACCTTATTACCTCGGTTAGTAGAAGGGAAAATTACCCTTTAGACTATGCGCCTTACGCCGACGGGGCGTAGCGTAGTGGCTAGCGCGCCTGCTTTGGGAGCAGGAGATCGTGGGTTCGAATCCCTCCGCCCCGACCAAAATCTTTTTCATTAACAATTACAGGGAGAGCCAATTGAAGAGCGCGGTTGAACAATTATCACCAACACGTGTGAAGCTTTCCGTTGATGTTACCTTTGAAGAGTTAAAGCCACATATCTCAGCTGCTTACCAAACATTAAGTGAGCGGATAAATATTCCGGGATTCCGTAAGGGCAAAGTTCCGGCGGCGATGATTGATCAACGCGTAGGTCGTGGCGCTGTATTAGATGAGGCGATCAACGCCGCACTGCCAACCTTTTACTCACAAGCTGCTAAAGATAATAATGTATTGGTAATTGGTCGCCCAACTGTAGATATCAAAGAGCTCAAAGATAATGAGTCACTCTCATTCACAGTTGAAGTAGATGTTCGCCCAGATTTAAAGCTGCCCAACTTCTCCACACTTGAAATTACTGTCGATGATGTTGCTGTCTCTGATAAAGATTTAGATGAGCAGATCGATGCGTTGCGCGCTCGCTTTGGCACCTTAAGCACAGTTGAGAAAAAGGTTGAGGATAAGGATTTTGTCACCATCGATTTAGTTGCAACCGCAGATGGCAAAGAGCTAGATGGTGGAACTGCAAATGACATCTCATACGAGGTTGGATCTGCTCGAATGATTGATGGCCTAGATGAGGCGCTAATTGGTTTATCGGCTAATGAGAGCAAAGAGTTCTCCACTCAATTAGTTGGCATGGGCGAGGGTGAAAGTGGAAATGTAAAGGTAACGGTCAAAGCGGTTAAGCATCGCGACCTGCCACCAGTAGATGATGCATTTGCCAAGATGGCATCTGAGTTTGAAACCATCACTGAGTTAAAGGCTGATTTAAAGAGCCGATTAACAAAGTTAAAAGAGATGGAACAGGGTGCGCAAGCACGTGACCTGCTTGTCGAGAAGTTAATTGGCATGATCGAGATTCCACTGCCACAAGAGATTATTGAGGCAGAGGTAAATGAGCATCTAGAAAAAGAGGGTCGCCTCGAGGATGAGAAACACCGCGCTGAAGTAAATATTGAGGTTAGCCAAACCATTCAACGTGAGTTCTTACTTGATTCAATTGTGAAGGCAGAGTCAGTTTCAGTTAATGAGTCTGAGTTAACTGAGTACCTAGTTCGTGCATCACAACGTTATGGCATGACACCTGATCAATTTATTAAAGAGGTATCAGAGGCGGGACAGATCACAACTATGGTGGCCGAGGTTGCCAGAGCAAAGGCGCTTGCCGGAGTTCTAGGTCGAGTAAAAGTTATAGATAAATCTGGGAAAAAGGTTGATCTAGAAGCACTTCGCCCAAAGGAAGCCGAGACAACACCGGCTGAAGCGAAATAATCGCTCACGGCGAACAACTCTCAGGCTCAATTGCGGAAGCAATTTACGCAAAATATTGTTAAGGTCAATACATATATTTCAAGGAAAATCTTTAAAGAGGAGAGCTAAGTGGATTTAACAACAGCACCACGTAATGCTTCATCAGGCATGGGTGGACTTGATGATCAGGTTTACCAACGCTTATTAAAAGAGCGAATTATTTTCTTAGGCTCTGTTGTTGAAGATTCAATGGCAAATGCGATCTGCGCACAAATGTTATTACTTGCAGCAGAGGATCCAGATAAGGATATTTACCTTTACATCAACTCACCAGGTGGATCTATCTCCGCTGGTATGGCAATTTACGACACCATGCAATACATCAAAAATGATGTTGCAACAGTTGCAATGGGTCTTGCCGCATCGATGGGTCAATTTTTGTTGTGTGCCGGAGCAGATGGCAAGCGATACGCACTTCCACACGCTCGCATCATGATGCACCAACCATCAGGTGGAATTGGCGGAACTGCATCAGATATCAAGATTCAAGCAGAGCAGATGTCATTTACTAAGAAGAAGATGGCTGAATTAATCGCCTTCCACACCGGTCAAAAGGCAGAGCAGATCGAGGAAGATTCAGATCGTGATCGTTGGTTTAATGCCGAGGATGCGAAGAAGTATGGCTTTGTTGATCATGTTGTTAAATCAGCTGGACAAGTATCTGGAAGTGGCGGAACCTCACGATGAATCAAGGCATGAATATCAACAAGGTAAATGAAATAACCTCACGTTACGTTCTTCCAACAATTGAAGAGCGCACTAGCTATGGTTACAAGCGTCTTGATCCATACACAAAATTATTTGAAGAGCGCATTATTTTCCTAGGTCAACCAATTGATGACACTGTGGCAAATGATGTTATGGCTCAGATATTAACCCTGGAATCAATGGATCCAGATCGCGACATCATGATGTACATCAACTCTCCAGGTGGTTCATTTACTGCACTAACTGCAATTTATGACACCATGCAATTTGTTCGCCCAGATGTAATGACAATCTGTTTAGGACAAGCAGCATCTGCTGCAGCGATCCTGCTTGCTGGTGGTGCCGCCGGAAAACGTTATGCACTCGAGCATGCCCGAATTTTGATTCACCAACCGTACTCCGAGGGTGGCGGACAAGGATCTGATATCGAGATTCAAGCAAGAGAGATCCTGCGCATGCGCACCTTGCTAGAAGAGATGTTGGCAAAGCACTCAAAGAAATCTAAAGAGGAGATTGCAAAAGATATCGAGCGCGACAAGATTCTTACTGCAGCTGAATCGGTTGAGTATGGACTTATTGATCAGGTACTGGCATCTCGTAAGGCGAAAGCAAAAGCTTAAATCTCCACTCTTTTTGCAATTCGCCTATAAGCGAACAGATTTACCCACACTTTTGCCGCGCCATTAAGCGTGCTCGATCTACCCTTATCACCTTCCCTCAATGAACTAGGAGATTACAAAAGTGAGCGCAAAGATTGGCGAAGGCAGTGATCTGCTTAAGTGTTCCTTCTGTGGCAAAACTCAAAAGCAGGTTAAGAAGTTAATTGCCGGACCTGGTGTTTATATTTGTGATGAGTGTATTGATCTATGTAATGAAATTATTATTGATGAATTAAATGAGACCAGCACCCTTGGCTTGCAAGAGCTGCCAAAGCCACAAGAGATCTACGAGTTTTTAGATCAGTATGTAATTGGTCAAGATCGCGCAAAGAAATCATTATCAGTTGCGGTATATAACCACTACAAGCGGGTGCAATCAGGTGGGGGCAAGCGCGAAGATTCAGTTGAATTATCTAAATCAAACATCTTAATTTTAGGACCAACTGGTTGCGGTAAAACTCTATTGGCTCAAACTCTTGCCAGAATGCTTAATGTGCCATTTGCGATAGCGGATGCAACCGCATTAACCGAGGCTGGTTATGTAGGCGAGGATGTTGAAAACATCTTGTTAAAGTTAATTCAAGCTGCAGATTTTGATGTGAAAAAAGCTGAGACCGGCATTATCTATATTGATGAGATCGATAAGGTTGCTCGCAAAGCTGAGAACCCATCAATTACCCGCGATGTATCTGGTGAAGGTGTGCAGCAAGCCTTGCTTAAAATTCTTGAAGGAACAACCGCATCAGTGCCACCACAAGGTGGTCGTAAGCACCCACATCAAGAGTTTCTACAAATTGATACCACCAATGTTTTATTTATTGTGGGCGGAGCTTTTGCCGGACTTGAGAAGATTATCGAAAGCCGAAAAGGCAAAGCAGGCGTCGGCTTTAATGCCAAGTTGCAGACAATTGATGATGCAGTAGTAACAGATATCTATGGTGATGTTATGCCAGAGGATTTGTTGAAGTTTGGCATGATCCCCGAGTTCATTGGGCGTCTGCCAATTTTGACCTCAGTTGAAAATCTTGATCAAAAAGCGTTGATGCAAATTTTGGTTGAGCCAAAAAATGCATTGGTAAAGCAGTACCAAAAGTTATTTGAGCTAGATGATGTTGAATTAGATTTCTCAAATGAGGCGCTTGAAGTTGTAGCTGATCTTGCAATTAAACGCGGAACTGGTGCTCGTGGACTTCGTGCAATTATGGAGGAGACCTTGCTTGCAGTTATGTATGAAGTACCTAGCCGCAAAGATGTTGAGAAGGTAGTAATTACGCCAGCAGTTGTTCGCAAAGAGGAGGAGCCAACTTATGTTCCTCGTTCAATTGGAAGCGCAAAGCGAAACAAGGGCGAGAAGAGTGATAAAAACGCCGAGGAAAAAACAGCGTAATTCGATCCTCTAGACTTGCACTCTGATGAGCGGTGAAAATAAGAAAGAACTCGCGGCAGCCTTTGTGCCGGCAGATATCGAAGCACCGCTTTACAAAAAATGGTTAGCTGCTGGTTACTTTAAAGCGAACGAGAACTCAACAAAACCACCATTTACAATTGTAATCCCACCACCAAATGTCACCGGATCGCTGCATATTGGTCACGCGCTAGATCACACAATTCAAGATCTATTAATTCGCATGAAACGGATGAAGGGCTATGAAGCTCTTTGGTTACCTGGAATGGATCACGCCGGAATCGCTACACAAAATGTTGTAGAAAAAAAGTTAGCAGCAGAGGGAAAATCCCGTCATGATCTAGGACGAGAAGAGTTTGTGGCAAAGGTTTGGCAGTGGAAAGAGGAGTCGGGCGGGGCAATTTTAGATCAGATGAAGCGGCTGGGCGATAGCGTTGATTGGGATCGTGAGGCGTTCACAATGGATGCTCAATTATCTAAAGCGGTTTTAACAGTATTTAAGCGTTTATATGATGCCGATTTAATTTATCGAGCAGAGCGAATTATCAACTGGTGTCCACGTTGTTTAACTGCATTGTCAGATATTGAGGTTGAACACCAAGATGATGCTGGCGAGTTTGTCTCAATTAAGTATGGTGATGATGAAATAAATATTACGGTTGCAACTACTCGGGCTGAAACAATGCTTGGTGATGGCGCAGTTGCTGTAAATCCAAATGATGATCGTTACAAACACATGATCGGCAAGAAGGTGCTTCTGCCATTAGTTGATCGTTATATTCCAATTATCGCCGATGAGTTAGTTGATCCAGAGTTTGGAACTGGTGCGGTTAAGGTAACTGCAGCTCATGATCCAAATGACTTTGAAATGGCGATGCGTCACAATGTCGAGATTGTTGTAATTATGAATGAGCATGGTGTGATGGCTGGCACCGGCACAAAGTTTGATGGCATGGATCGATTTGATGCTCGCAAAGCGGTTGTTGAAGAGTTAAAGAAACAAGGTCGGATAGTTGCCGAGAAGCGTCCTTATGTTCATGCGGTTGGACATTGCCAACGATGTGAGACAACAGTTGAACCAAGACTTTCCAAGCAGTGGTTTGTGAAGGTGGCACCACTTGCAAAGGCAGCTGGTGATGCTGTGCGAAGCGGCAAGGTAAAGATTGAACCAGCGGAGATGTCACCAAGATACTTCGAGTGGGTAGATAACATGCATGATTGGTGTATCTCCAGGCAACTTTGGTGGGGACATCGAATTCCAGTTTTCTATGGACCAAATGGTGAAGTAGTTGTCTGCGGACCAGATGAGCAACCACCTGCCGGTTATGAACAAGATCCAGATGTATTAGATACCTGGTTCTCATCTGCACTTTGGCCATTTTCAACCTTAGGTTGGCCAGAGCAAACCCAATCCTTAAAGAAGTTTTACCCAACATCGGTACTTGTAACTGGTTATGACATCTTATTTTTCTGGGTGGCTCGCATGATGTTAATGGGATTGTTCGCCATGGATGGCAAGCAACCATTTGATGTAATTGCACTGCATGGATTAGTACGTGATCAATTTGGTAAAAAGATGAGTAAGAGCCGTGGAAATACCGTTGATCCAATTGAGTTTATGGATAAGTATGGATCCGATGCACTTCGCTTTACCTTGGCAAAGGGTGCAAATCCAGGTACCGATCAAGCACTTGCCGAAGATTGGATTGCAGGATCTCGCAACTTTGCTACCAAGTTATGGAATGCCAGTCGCTTTGCCATGATGAATGGCGCCAATGTGGCAGGAAATCTACCTGCTCGATCAGAATTAACTGCGATTGATAATTGGATACTAAGCAGATTAGATCAAACCATTTCACAGGTTGATGATCTCTTTGAAAGGTATGAGTTTGCTAAAGCATGTGAGTTGATCTATCACTTTGCTTGGGATGATCTATGCGATTGGTATCTCGAGTTATCAAAATCCACATTTAGTGCCGGTGGTAAACAAGCCGAGAATAGCCAGCGGGTACTTGGTGAGGTACTAGATCAACTTATGCGTTTGATGCATCCGGTGATGCCATTTATAACTGAACAGCTTTGGTGTTCATTAACTGGTGGCGAATCATTGGTAATTGCACAGTGGCCAAGTAGCGATGAAACAACCCAGGATTTAAAATCAATTGAGCTAGTTGAGAAATTACAGGAGATTGTCACTGAGATTCGCAGATTCAGAGCTGATCAAGGGATTAAAACCACCGCCAAGATTGTTGCCAAATTTACTGGTCTAGAAAAAGCTGGTTTAGCTGATTATGAAGCTGCCCTGCGCTTTATTGTTAAGTGTGAAATGGGTGAGGGTAATTTCACCGCCAAGGTCGAGGTTGCAAATGTGGTGATCGAGTTTGATTTAACTGGCGCGATTGATTTACTAGCTGAACGCGCCAGATTAAGTAAGGATTTAATTACTGCACAAAAGGATCGCGATACTGCAAAGATTAAATTAGATAATGAGGGCTTCATGGCAAAGGCGCCGATGGAGGTTGTAACTGAGATCAGGGCGCGCTTACAAGAAACAACCGCTGATATAGAGCGCTTAACTGCATTGTTAGAAAAGCTTCCAAAATAGTGAGCAGCGCTGATAATTTAGAAACTCTCGCAGCAATTGAGCAAGGATTAATGGCTAGATGGCCCGAGAGCATAATTGAACCAACATTAGATCGAATTAGCGCATTAACTGATCTACTGGGTTCACCACAACTGTCATATCCAACAATTCACTTGGCTGGTACAAATGGAAAAACCAGTACATCAAGAATGATTGATGCCTTAATGAGCGAGCTGGGATATCGCACTGGTAGGTACACCAGCCCACATCTACAAAGTTTTCTAGAGCGAATTTCAATCAAGGGTCAGCCGATCTCACCGGATGAATTTATAAAAAATTACAATGATATTGCCCTTTACTTTGATCTAGTTGATTCCAAACAACCACATAAAATCTCCTACTTTGAAGCATTAACCGCAATTGCATTTGTTGCCTTTGCCGAACATCCAGTTGATGTAGCGGTAATTGAAGCTGGACTCGGTGGTGAATGGGATGCCACAAATGTTGTGCAATCACAGGTTTCGGTAATGACACCAATCGGTTTAGATCACATGGAGTATCTAGGAGATACCTTAGAGAAAATTGCCAAGACAAAATCTGGGATCTTCAAACCAGAATCAAATGTTGTTCTGGCAGCGCAGACACCTGAGGTTGCAAAGGTTTTAATGACAAAGGTGGCGCAGGTTTCAGCCATTCCATTTCGGCAGGGAGTTGAGTTTTCTTTAGCAAGTCGAGCAATTGCAGTTGGCGGGCAGTTAATTGCGATCAACGGTGTACATGGTTTAATTGATGAGATCTTCTTACCACTTTACGGTGCACATCAGGCGAATAATGCCGCTATCGCTCTAGCTGCAGCTGAAGCATTTGCCGGGGTTAAATTAGATTCTGATTTAGTACGCAGTGCATTTGCAAAGGTAGATTCACCTGGCAGATGCGAGGTAGTTCGTCGAGATCCAACAGTGATTATTGATGCTGCTCACAATCCACATGGTGCCAAGGCGTTGGTTGCGACAATTGCCTCCGAGTTTGATTTTGAAACCTTAATTAGCGTAGTCGCAGTTTTAGGGGATAAGGATGCAAGTGGCATCTTGGCTGAGCTTTCTCAGGTAGTTGATTACTTAGTAATTTCTGAGAGTTCATCTCCTCGTGCACTGCCAGCCAATGATTTAGCCAAGATTGCCGCACAATTTTTTAAACCAGAACAAATTGAGATTATTCCAGAGCTACGTGGTGCAATAACCTATGCAACTGAGAAGGCTAATCTTTCAAATCAGGTAAATGATGGCGTAAGTGCTGTTTTGATTACTGGATCTGTTGTAACTGCCGGGCAAGCAAAAAGTATTTTAAGAGCATTGGAGCAATGAGCGTGAGAGTAATGGCATCTGCAGTTCTTGTGATGGAGTCATTAACCATGGGCTTTGCCTTATTGCTTGCAAAGGATGATGCATCTTCAACAGCGTTGTGGCTAGGCGGTGTTCTTGCAATCTTATTGTTGCTAACTCCGGGCTTACTTAAGCGCAAGATTGGTTTTCAAATTGGTTCGGTCTTGCAAATTGGCTTAATTGCATATGGATATGTTGTGTTCACCATGTATTTTCTCGGGGCATTATTTGCCGCTCTTTGGATCATAGCGATTGTGCTTGGTCGCAAGGG
>CAZVNE010000021.1:19860-21249 GCA_964628535.1 uncultured Candidatus Nanopelagicus sp.
TTTTATGAACCACTAATGGAGTTCATGATGTCAGGTCCAATAGTTGCTATGGTGGCTGAGGGAGAGCGAGTAATTGAAGGATTTCGTAAACTTGCTGGAACCACAGATCCAACAACTGCTGAGCCAGGAACAATTCGTGGCGATCTAGCTCGAGATATGGGAACAAAGGTTGTACAAAATATTGTGCATGGCAGTGATTCACCAGAATCAGCACAACGCGAGATCAATATTTTTTTCGGAAATTAATTAAACAACAGTAATAACTAACAGGAATAAACAAGGGGTAAAGATGAGCAAGAGCCAGAACAGAATGTCTTGGATCGGCCGCGATATGGCGGTTGATTTAGGTACTGCAAACACACTTGTTTATGTACGCGGTCGTGGCATCGTGCTTAATGAACCTTCAGTAGTTGCAGTTAACCAAGACAATGGTCAGATTCTTGCAGTTGGAATTGAAGCGAAGCGAATGATTGGTAGAACTCCTGGAAATATTGTGGCAATTCGTCCACTTAAAGATGGTGTGATTGCAGATTTTGATACAACTGAGCGAATGCTTAAGTACTTTATCCAAAAGGTGCACAAGCGTCGTTACTTAGCAAAGCCACGAATTGTGGTTTGCGTACCATCAGGCATTACCGGCGTTGAACAACGTGCGGTAAAGGATGCTGGTTATGCAGCTGGCGCGCGTAAGGTTTACATCATTGAAGAGCCAATGGCAGCAGCGATTGGTGCCGATCTTCCAATTCATGAGCCAACTGGAAATATGGTGGTTGATATTGGTGGCGGAACAACTGAGGTAGCGGTTATTTCACTTGGTGGAATTGTTACTGCACTTTCAATTCGGGTTGGTGGCGATGAGCTTGATCAAGCGATTATTAATTGGGTAAAGCGTGAGTTCTCATTACTTCTCGGAGAGCGCACAGCAGAAGAGATCAAGATGGCAATTGGATCCGCCTTCCCACTACCTGGCGAGCCAGATGCTGAAATTCGCGGTCGCGATCTAGCAACTGGATTACCAAAAACAATTCTTGTTACATCAGCTGATATCCGCAAAGCTTTAGAAGAGCCGGTAAATGCAATTATTAATGCGGTTAAGAGCACATTGGATAAGACTCCACCAGAGCTCGCTTCAGATTTAATGGATCGTGGCATTGTCTTAACTGGCGGCGGTGCATTGCTTCGTGGCTTAGATGAGCGTCTGCGTCATGAGACCGGTATGCCAATTCATATTTCTGAGCGTCCACTGCAAGCAGTTGCAGAGGGATCTGGAAAATGTATTGAAGAGTTTGAAGCGCTTGAGAAGGTGTTGATCTCCGAGCCACGCCGTTAACCTAAATTTTCGAAGAGGTTTGGGGTTTAATTAACTATGGCAAAAGGTGGAAGTAATCG
>CAZVNE010000022.1:0-20453 GCA_964628535.1 uncultured Candidatus Nanopelagicus sp.
GCCCAGGTTAAGAGAGTTACATCCATTTTAAATACCTATTCAGTAGGAGGGACAGATGACGTAAAGCCATGGTCTCCCTCAACCATCAAGATGGTCGCACATCCGGGATATTGCTATCCGTATTGACGAAGGTGCTAAACGAGGTACTCCCCAATGGCGGGAATTCTGGCATAAGTGGAGAATTCTTTCAAAGGTCGAAGGTAGTTGAATGAGGGTGTCGAAGTTGAATAAATTAAAGCGAAGCTGATTATGATCAAAAACTCAGATTTGCAGCCCTTTTACTTTGCCGCCAACCTGGCTTCTCTTCGCTTTCGTTGTTCGGCCGGATCTGGAACCGGAACTGCAGCAATTAATCTGCGGGTGTATTCATTTTGTGCATTCTTTAAAATTTTATCCCGGTCGCCCTCTTCAACTAAACGACCCTCTTGCATTACAGCAATTCGGTGCGCCAATATATCTACCACAGCTAAATCATGGCTAATGAATAGACAAGCAAACTTTAATTTATCCTGTAGCTCTAGAAGCAGATCAAGAAATCTTGCTTGAACAGAGACATCTAAAGCTGAGGTTGGCTCATCTGCAATCAAGAGATCTGGAGTTAGCGCTAAAGCACGTGCGATACCAACACGTTGGCGTTGACCGCCTGATAACTCATGTGGAAAACGGTTTCGATAAGATCTAGGTAGCTCGACCTGCTCCAAGAGCTCCTCAACTCTATGATTTAACTCAGCACCTTTAGCAATTCCAGCCAAGAGAATTGGTTCACCAATTGATTCACCAATTGGTAATCGAGGGTTTAAAGAAGAGGCAGGATCTTGAAAAACAATTCCGGTGTGACGTCGAATCGGAAATAGCTCTTTCTGAGTAGCCTTAGAGATATCTTTACCTACAATCTCTAACTTACCGGACTTAATCGGAATCAATCCGATTGCAGCTCGACCAACTGTAGTTTTACCAGAGCCTGACTCACCAACTAATCCAACAATCTCACCCGGAAAGATCTCTAAATTAAAATCCCTAACTGCGACAAACTCAGGAATTCGGCCACGTTTTGGATAAGCAATTGTTACATCAGTTAATTTAATTACCGGCTGCTTTTTTGTATCGATAGCTGGTCGTTGTTTTACCGTACCTAACTTTGGAACAGATTTAAGCAGAGATTGTGTGTATGGATTAGCTGGACGATTAAAGATCTGATCCACCGTTCCATGTTCGACAGTTAAACCATCCTTCATAACTAAAATCTCATCAGCCATATCCGCGACCACACCCATGTCGTGGGTAATTAGCAGGATCGCTGAATTTAACTTAGTGCGCAAACCACGCATTAAATCTAATATCTCAGCCTGTACCGTTACATCTAATGCTGTGGTTGGTTCATCTGCAACCAATATGGATGGATCGCAAGCTAGTGATTGAGCAATCATTGCTCGTTGGCGCTGACCACCAGAGAGTTGGTGAGGGTATTTATCAAATGAGAGTTCAGGATTAGGAATTTCTACCAAAGATATCAACTCGATAGCTCGAGCCTTTGCCGCCTTAGGTCCCATATCAAAGTGGGTACGTAGGGTTTCTACAATCTGAAATCCAATTGTGTAGACCGGATTCAACGCCGTCATTGGCTCTTGGAAGATATATGCAACCTCACGGCCACGGAATTTACGGAGCTGGGATTTTGGTACCCCGACCATTTCACTGCCTTTGACTTTAACGCTTCCACTAATTCGAGCATTAGAGGCCAGCAAATCCATAATTCCCATCGCGGTGGTGGATTTGCCTGATCCGGATTCACCGACAATTGCTAATGTCGTTCCAGGGTGAAGATCGAAATTCATATTTATTGCAGCTGGATACCAGGTGCCATCAACCCAAAACTCAACTGTGAAATCTCGTACTTGTAATACTGGATCTGACATTTACGCTACCTGCTTAAGTTGTGTACATGAGAAGATGCTCTGGTGAGCAACGCTGAAGTATTTAGACCCAAAAGTGGTTACATCTTTGCCGGCATGGCTTTTGCGATCGTGTGCGCGATGCTGTATCTGCAGTTTATTGATTATGGATTTAACCTTGGTTTTGTAATCGCCACACTTTGGGGCGCCTTTATCTGCTCTATCTTCTATCAAATCTTTATTTTTCCTAAAGTGGTTTTCTTTGATGAGGGTGTTGAGATCACCAACCCTTTTAATATTTACTTGATTGGTTGGCAAAATATTGAGCAAATTGATACTCGCTACACCTTTTCGATTAGAACTTCGATTAAAACTATTGGTGATGAAGTTGAAATTAAACAGATCTACGCCTTTGCTGCTCCAGCCCCCGGCAGATATCACGCTAGAAATCTCCACCAAAGCGAGTTGCGTGGATTGTCTATCCAGGGTGCCGACAGCATCAGAGCTGGTCAAAGCCCTCGAGCTCACTCGGGTGTTGCCTCTGTAATTGCAAATCAAAAACTTACTGAATTCCGCAGAGGTGATCGTACTAACCTCATCAGCTACCGACACCGATTTAATCAAAGAGCGCTTTGGATAAATCTGACTCTCTTTACCTCTGCTGTCATACTTTTGTTGATTCATAATTAGGCCAACTCACTGCGAGATTGCATTTGTTTTGCACTCTCTTTATCTTTTTTGGTAAGCCTGCGTCGCTGACGAGGATCAAAGGCATCTCTTAATCCATCACCAATGAAATTCACGCAAAGTGCAATCGCGATAATAAACAAGCCTGGATACCAAAATAGCCATGGTCGGGTCGTGAAAGCATCTTGGTAATTTGAAATTAATAATCCTAATGAAACATCGGGAGATGTAACTCCAAAACCTAAGAAACTAAGTGCGGTTTCTAGCAGAATTGCACCTGACATTAACAATGTTACTGAAACGATTATTACACCGATTGCATTAGGCAATATATGTTTAAAGATAATTCGTCGATTAGTTGCACCAGCAACACGAGCTGCATCTACAAACTCTCGCTCTCGTAATGTTAAAAACTCGCCTCTGACCAACCTGGATAATCCAGTCCAAGAAAATAATCCTAGAAGTAAGGCTAGGAAGGCCGCTCCTTTATTGCCAAAGTGAAATCCAATTACCGATCCAATGATGATCACTGGGATTGTAATAATGAAATCAACTAAACGCATCAATAGCGCCTCTGTCCAGCCTCGGAAAAATCCCGCTAATGCACCAACAACTGTGCCGATTGCGGTTGCGATTATGCCGATTATGAACATAACCAAAATTGATCGTTGCGCACCGCGCATTACAAGAGCGAAGTAATCTCTGCCGATATTGTCTTGACCAAATGGGTGCTGGCCTAATTGCACCCCATCACCATCTACAAATGGCACAAAATCAATAGTTGGACAGCCAAGAGTTCCTTCCGGGCAACCTTCAGATAACAAATCCGGCATATCTTCAAATCCATAGCGCCACCAACCTGGAATTATGAAGCGAGGATTTCTAGGATCACCTATTCGCCAATCCAGTGCGGTGTAAACAATTAATACCAATGAGGTGAAGAAAAAGGTTGCCACCATAGCGGCTCGGTGACGCACAAAGCGTCTTAAAATTATTTGGCCCTGGCTTAAGCCCTCGGTTTCCTTATTAAAGATCGCATTTTCATTAGCCTCATTTACTTCACTTTGGCTAGCAATAACCTTGTTTGATTTACGTCTGATCACTTGCCTGCTCCAACTCTAATTCGCGGATCAAGTACAGAGTAGAGAAGGTCTGCAATCAGATTAGCCAAAATAGCTAAGGTTGATAGGAAGAGAATAACGCCCATCAATAGATTTAAATCAAAGGATCGAATTGCTTGATTAAACAAGGTTCCCATTCCGAACCAGCCAAACACCTGTTCAGTAATAATTGCACCACCCACAATTGCAGCTACATCAGTTACCACAATCGTAGTAACTGGAATCATGGTATTTCTGAATGCATGGCGCATAATCACAGTTCGCTCTGTCAGACCCTTTGCTCGAGCAGTTCTAATGTAATCCTGGTTTAATACCTCAAGTAATGTGCCTCTTGAGAATCTGATGTAGCCAGCAAATGAAATTAAAGTCAATGCAATAGTTGGCAAAATTAAATGCATAACAATATCTAGCGTTCTAACCCAAAATGGAACCGCTGACAACCAAGCAGTGCTCTGGCCAAATGTTGATACTGGCCGATAATTAATATCATCACTTTCAAGATAGGGACGCCAAGCTTGCATTAATTTGTCGATCACGATGAACAGGCCAACAATAAAAGCTGTTATTGTGCTTGTTCGAATAACAGGACCTCTATCTATTCGAGAAAATATTGCAGAACCAATAAAAGCAACACCAGCTAGTGCTGCAAACATAATTATCATTCCAACTCTTGGCCGGTTTGAATCTAACAGAATCTGAGCTGGGAAATATAAAATTGTTCCAACAAAAGCTGAAAACAACGAGCTCTTTAAAGCAGATCTATTTTCAATTCCAACCGATAGATAGGTAACCCCAAAAGCAACCCCTATGCTAATTAGCAAAATCAAAATTGGGCCAAGAGTTGGATTTAAGAACCATTTGGTTGCGCTGATGATGGAGAGGAAAATTGAATTTGCGACAAAGGCCCCACTGAAAATCAAAAGGACCCGTTTGCGAGAGCCGCTGAAAATTGCAGCCCAAAAAATTCCGACTGCAATACTGGCAAAAATTATCCAGGGAAATGAAATCTGTGCAGATACCAAGAAGTCATTAAAATCAATAGCTAAAAATTGCTTCAATAGTACCGCTACCCAAAATATTGGCAACGAGTAAAGTAGAAATGCAAAGAATGTCATTGCGTAATCAAATCTTGAGTATTGACGCAATGCTGAGGTAATTCCAAGTGCAATACCAAGAATTATTGCCACGATGGTGGCCACAAATATCAACCTAATGGTGATAGGCAGCGCAGCAAGTATCTCTGAAATTACTGGTTGGCTATCTCTTGTTAATCCAAAATCTGCCCTGCCTACAAAGACACCGAGTACACCTCGAAGCCAGATGAAGTATCTAAGTGGGGGTGGTAAATCTAAGCGCAATTCACGGGTTAGATTAAGTATTAATTGTTCCCGATTTGGCTCTGTGCTAAGACGCAGTTCCTCTAGCGGATCTGATGAAATTGCTGCAAGATTGTAGATAATAAAACTTGAGCCAAAAAGAATCATTACTAGTGCTCCAAGGCGACGAACTACATATGCGAGCATCTGCGTGTCACCTCTCTAGTAATTACGGTAAATAATAGGTTAAGTGGCGTTCAAATTTCTTTGAACGCCACTTAATTTACTGCTTTGGACTACTTATTTCTAAGTAATTAACCCTTAAGACTTAATGCCTTAATTGGTGTATCTCCACTCCCAGTAGTTCCAAACCAACTGAGGTGACAGTGGGCCCGGTTTAATGTTTTGTAGCTTGGCATTTGCGCCAACTACCTCTGGGAATTGAACAATCGGCAGAGTTACAGAGTTTGCGTACAACTCTCTTTCAAGAATTGTGTACTGTTCTAAACGCTGCTTTGCATTCAACAAAGTGGCTCCTAGCTTCTTCTCTGCCGCATCAATTTTGGCATTTGAATTACCTAGGAAGTTTGCAGTACAGACTGTGCAGTAAAGGTTGGCATTACCCTTTTGGCTTAGAGCTGTCTTGCCATATGCATAGTGATGAGCATCCCACTTATTGTCATCTCTAAAGGCAGACCATCCCTGAACTCCTGGAGCACTGATATCAAATCCAGCCTTCTTGCCCGCTGCTATCACTAATTGCATAATGTCAGCACGACGAGTGTTATCTGGGTTACCCCAAAGCAGGTTTACTTTTACATCAGTTGCTGAGTGCTTGCGCACCAAGGCAAGAGCTGCAGCTTCACGGCTTGCTTGTGTACCCGTTGTGAACTTAGAGACACCAGTATTTTTGATTATCTCTTTGTAGTCAGGCTCTGCTGGAAACACGATTACTGAATCCATACGAACTGAGGCAGGGTTCAGAGGCTTGAAGATCTTTTGTACGATCTCATCTCTTGGGTATGCCAATAAGAAAGCGGTTCGCAGATCCTTTGCCTTTTGGCTATCGCCAGCGAATGGGCCTGTGTACGCATCCTTCGCGCCTGATGATTTCGCAATCTTCAAGTCAATGTGCTCGAAGAATGAGCTACTTCCACCAATTACCTTAGCGGTTGGAATTGCTCGTAATTGAGCCACTGAGTCGGCTGTGGGTTGACCCTGATAAACATCAATCTCTTGATTTCGCAATGCCTGTGCTGCTGCTGTTGCATTATCGATGATTCGGAATTGAATGTTCTTAATTCCATTGGTCTTTGGACCAGATGGATTTGTCCGGTGTCTTGGGTTCTCTACCAAAGTGATCGTGCCATTAGCTACAGCAGATTTCAATATGTAGGCACCATTACCCACTAGAAGTAATGGATTTGTTCTTGCATTAACCTCTTTGACGTTGTAGTCATTTGACCAGACCTTACCCATGGCAGCCATTAATTTTCTGTCATATGAGTAGAAGGCTCTTTCAAACTTAGCCTTAGCAGCTAGATTTGCTGCAGCGCTCTGTAGAGTCTTCTTACCCTCTGCCATGTGTACCAGTGCGTGCACTGGTGATGGTCCTGGAGCATTAATCTCCCAATCAGGAATCGCTGAGTCGTACTCAATAGTTAATGACATTTTGTCCGGTGACAATGTTGGTAGGTAAACGTGGTGGGTGTCATAAACATCGCCGTAGCTGACTGAATTAAATCCTGGCTTAGTGTCGGCTGATTTAGGATCACCTAATCCAGCACCAAGTGAGTATGAGCTGGAACTAATCACGTGAGAAAGTAGAAGGTCAACAGCAGTAATTGGAGTGCCATCTGACCAGACTTTTCCTGGATTTACTGTGTAACGAACTCTAAATGGATTTTGGCTAATTACTCGGTAATTTCCAAAGGTTGTATTTTTAACAAGCTTTGGTGAATTATCGTAGTAATAAAATCCAAAGCTTTGTAGATAATTTACATCACCATTGATTGTTAGATTCATTGCGTCCACTGATGGATTTAAACCAGTCAGCGCATTGCTGGTAACAATTACAACTGTGGAACGGGTCGCTGCATTAGCTGGTAGTAATGAACCAGCAATTAAACCCGCAGCCGCAGTAGCAGCAATTGCTACCTTGCTCAAACGATTTAATTTCATTTACTCTCCTAGTTTTGTTTTAAGAGATTTGTAATGAGAAGTCGACTACTCCCACTGCATACCTCTTGAAGTGCTATGAATTCTGCCCTATCAGCCGAACCAACACAACCAGATTTAGGGGTGAGGGCTACCTACCCTGAGTACGTGCTTGCTCTATCTTTGCTGTGGTTAATCTGGGAACGGCAAATAAAAATAGTATGAAGCCACCGAAAGCCACTAAAAAATAAGGTAAGCGAAGCGCAAACTCCCGATTACCCGTTAACTCAAAGAGATCAACCACCGCACCACCAATTAATGTGCCGATCGGCAGACTTCCCCAGGCGAAGAATCGATAAACGCTATTTACGCGCCCGAGTAAATGAGTTGGAATGATGCTTTGACGTAACGAAACAGTTATAACATTCCAGAGCACTGCAAAGAAGGTGCCAAATGCAGTTAGCACCCAAAATAATTGCCACGAAGAGAAAATACCTATTATCAAGGAGATGATAGGGGCTGAAAGTAGTGTCAGATAAAGGGAGGGGCCACTACCCAGTTTTGCCGAAATCTTAGGCCCCAAAATTCCACCAAGAGTGCCGCCAAGTGCGCCGGCTAGGCCAAGGATTGCAAAGACAAATACTGAGGTATTCAATATTTCCTGAGCAAATAAAATAAAAGTGGCTGCGGTAATTGCACCCAAGCCATTCATAAAACCTAAAATTATTGCCATCGGTCTGAGTAATTCATGTCGCCATAACCAGTTAAAACCCTCTTTAATCTCAGCTCGAAAATTAATTGCTTTTTTATTATCAAACTCTTGAATAGGTCTAGTTACAGATACCAAAGTAGCTATCAAAGCGGCTGAGACAAAAAATGCCATGGCATCAAAATAAAAGGGAAGGAAGACAAATGCACCAATTAGAAAACTGCCCAATGGGGGACCAATGAAACTATTGCTGACAAACTCAACTGATCCTAGTTTTCCATTAGCACTTTCAAGTTGATCAGATTCCACCACATCTGGCAGAAAAGTCTGGGCTGAGTTATCGCGCAATACTTCAGCGCATCCAAATAAAAGCGCAGTTACTAGCAATACAAGGTACAAAAACCAATTTGTTTCAAGATTTACCGTACTGCCAAGATCATCTAGCGATGGTAAATTCTTTGCTTCAATAGTCACTGCAACTGCAACTATTACCGCAAGGCCAGCTCTGGCAATATCCATCAAAATAATGATCTTTTTTCGATCAAATCGATCAGTGATCACACCAGCTGGCAAAGTGAAAATTAACCATGGCAATCTACTGGCAATTGCAATCGATGCGATTAAAAGTGGAGATCGAGTTACGGCAGATGCTAACCAGGGATAAGCAACTTGTGAGACTCCATCACCTAAATTACTGACACCATGGGCATACCAAAGTCGCCAGTAACTTTTACCGAGCGGCTTGCCTTTGATTTTTTTGCGCTTAATCAAATTTTCCTTATCTAATATGTCACTGAGTTTTAACAGGATTTATGGATAGGAAAAACTTTAATGAGCTGATCGCTATTAATGTGGCAATTAATCCGCCCACATAAAGTGGTGTTCTAAGTCCGAAGGAGGCCAGGACTCCTCCAAGTACTGAACCGATTGGCATCAATCCCCAAACCAAGGTTCTTCTAGTGCCGTGGATTCGGCCATATATTTCATTTGGAATAACACTCTGGTATGTGGACATTAACAGGATATTCCATTGCGAAATTGTAAAAGCACCAAAAGCAGAGAGGAGTACAAAAAAGTAAATATTGGGTGCGAAGCCTTGAATCAAAAGGAGAGTTGAGGAAGAGAAGATTCCAAAGGTCATTACCTTTCCTCGGCCAAATTTCCTAGATGCATATGGAGCAACTACTGCTCCGAGAAGTGCACCTACTCCTTGCACAGTTAAAACTAAACCAAAGAGAGGTTCCGGCAAATCCAACTCTTTAACCATAAATAAGACAATGGTGGCAGTACTCATCGAGTAACAGACGCCAATCATCGATGTTGTTAAAACTAATCTACGTAGAAGCTTATGATTATATAAGTAAGAGATTCCAAATTTCATATCTGCAACAAATTTATTCTGCTCTCCTGGGCCCTTTCTATCACGCATATCTTGCAAGAAGTGAATAGGCATAGATAAAGCCAAAATTGCAGAAACCACATAACCCAAACTATTAAAGAAAAAGGGAATGTAAATTGCTAAAGCGTATAAAAAACCGCTAAATGGGGCGCCGATAAATCCTTGTACTACCGTCTCTGAGATCTGTAACCTCGAATTTGCCTTTTCAAACTGCTCTTTATCTACTATCTGCGGAATCAAAGATTGAGAGGTAGTGTCAGCTGCTACTTCACAACTGCCGATGATAAAGGCGGCCGCGATTAACAAAGTAATTGTTACTGCATCGGCAGCAATTGAAAAAGCTAAGACGCCAACCACCACACTTCTCAGCAAGTTGGTGCCAGCCAAGATATATCTTCGGTCAACCCGATCCACCAATGTTCCAATCGGAATTGCAAACAAGAGCCATGGCAACATAGTCATTGCGCCTAAAAGTGATATCAAAATTGTGTTATCAGTCAGAGTAATAGCCAATAGCGGTGCTGCCGCCAAAAGAACTCCATCAGAGAGGTTAGAAACCAAGCTCGCCGACCATAATCTATTAAAAGCTTTTCCCACATATTTACCCTATCTGATTACGAATGGGGTGATAACGGTGGCATCTTTATTTGAACTCCTCTAAAGTGACGCACCTAATGCATACCGTAGATGCAGATTTCTTATCACTGCCACTAGATGCTGTAGCAAGTGCAGCCTTAAGCGCCGCAACTGAATTTGGTGCTTCGCATGCCGATGTGAGAATTGAAAGAACTCGAACCGGATTTTTATCACTGCGCGATGCCAAAGCTGAAACCCAATCAGATGACAGTAATTTAGGTATGGGTGTGCGCGTGATTGTTAATGGCGCATGGGGGTTTGCCTCCTCGCCCGATCTTTCAGTTGATTCAGCTAAAAAATTAGCCTACACAGCTGTTGCGATGGCCAAGACATCTAAACCGCTTTCAACAGAGTTTGTTTCACTAGTGGATGAGCCAATTTATCCAAAGGTTAATTGGGTTTCATCATATGAAATTGATCCATTCTCTATTTCTGATGCTGAGAAAAACGATCGACTGGCATCTCTAAGCGCTGCACTTTTGGCAACACCTTCTGTGCATCACACCAGCGCTCACACAATGTTTGTTAAGGAACAAAAGCATTACGCAGATACGGCGGGCACTAGCACCACTCAACAGCGAGTTCGAATTCAAACTCAGATCGAAGCGATTTCAATTGGCACACATGGCTTTGAATCTATGCGAACACTGGCCCAACCTGCCGGTTACGGTTGGGAATGGATGGGTAACTCAATCTGGAATTGGGATGCCGAAATTGCACAACTACCATTTTTACTTGCA
This sequence comes from uncultured Candidatus Nanopelagicus sp., assembly GCA_964628535.1. Lineage (GTDB taxonomy): Bacteria > Actinomycetota > Actinomycetes > Nanopelagicales > Nanopelagicaceae > Nanopelagicus. The sequence continues at coordinate 10,658 of CAZVNE010000022.1, forward strand.
GAAAAAGTTGCTGCTCCCTCAGTTGAAGCTGGTCGCTATGACCTGCTCATACACCCCTCTAATCTCTGGCTCACTATTCATGAATCAATTGGACATGCAACAGAGTTAGATCGCGCAATTGGTTATGAAGCTAATTACGCCGGAACCTCATTTGCTACCCCAGATAAATTAGGAAAGTTAAAGTATGGCTCACCACTCATGAATGTGACTGGGGATCGCTTAACCGAACATGGATTAAGCACTGTCGGTTGGGATGATGAAGGTGTTGCTGCCCAAAGTTGGGATATTGTCAAAGATGGTTTGCTAGTTGGATATCAAACTGATCGACGGATATCAGCGCGAGTAAATCAATCTCGCAGTAATGGCTGCGCATTTGCAGATTCTCCGGCACATGTACCGATTCAACGGATGCCTAATGTTTCCTTACAACCAAGCGCTACCGGACCAACCCTAGATAAGTTAATTGAATCGGTTGAAGATGGAATTTACATTCTTGGTGATAAATCCTGGTCAATTGATATGCAACGTTATAACTTCCAATTTACCGGGCAGCAATTCCACCGGATCAAAAATGGAAAGATTGTGGGACAACTCAAAGATGTTGCGTATCAAGCAACCACAACAGATTTTTGGGGCGCCATGAAAGCTGTTGGTGGGCCATCAACTTATGTACTAGGTGGTGCATTTAATTGTGGCAAGGCCCAACCAGGACAAGTCGCCGCAGTTAGCCATGGCTGTCCCGCTGCCGTATTCGAAAAGATTAATGTCATTAACACTGTTGCTGAGGCAGGAAAATGATTTCAGCACAAGATCTCATTGAAAAAATACTTGCTCGAGCAACAAGTGATGATTGCATTGTTGTTATAAAGGAGAAGACACAGGCTAATTTGCGATGGGCAAGTAGCACTCTTACAACTAATGGCGTAATCCAAGAACGCAGCGTTACCGTTATCGCACTTAAAGCTATCAACGGCGCTATGGCTACAGGTGGTGTTACTAGAAGTGATGTTAATGAAAGTGAAATTGATTCAATACTTAGTGAAGCAGTGGCTGCTGCGATTGCAAATGGTGTTGCAGAAGATTTTGCGCCATTAGCCCGTGATCTCTCATTTGGTAATTGGTCTGCGCCGCATAATCCAACTGGAGCAGAGGTGTTTAAGAGATTTGCTCCTGATCTTGGCGAGATGATGAAGGCTTCAGTTGCCGATGAGATTGAGTTGTTTGGATATGCAGAACATAGCCATGAAAGTATTTGGGTTGGCTCCAAAGGTGGCATGCGCTTACGCCACGATGCACCAGTTGGACGGGTGGAGATGACTGCAAAATCTCACTCTCGAACTCGCTCAACTTGGGAAGGAATCGAGACTCACGATTTCAGCAATGTCTCTATCCAAAAGATAGATCAAAAAATTCGCCAGAGATTGAACTGGCAAGAGCGACGTGTTGAAATTCCAGCCGGTCGTTACGACACCGTATTTCCCTCAGGTTCAATTGCCGATTTTTATGTATACATGATGTGGGTTGCTGGAGCTCGTGATGCATTTGAAGGACAGAGCGTTTTCTCAAAAAATGGTGGCGGAACTCGTGTTGGTGAAAAACTATCAAATGTTGGCCTTCAATTATTCAGCGATCCTTCGCACTCTCTCTTAAGTGGCTCTCCCTTTGTTTCTGCATCTACTAGCACTCCATTCACTTCTGTCTTTGATAACGGGCAAAAACAATCCCGGGTTGATTGGATTAAGGATGGAGTTCTTCAATCTCTAATACAAACTCGCGCCAGCTCAAAACTAACCTCACTTCCTTACACTCCCCTTGGTGATAACTTAATTATGAGCGTGGATGGTGCTGCTGGATCAGTTGATGATCTGGTGAAAAGAGTTGAAAATGGATTGCTGCTTACAACCCTTTGGTATATCCGCATGGTTGATCCAAACTCACTTCTGCTTACAGGTTTAACGCGCGATGGTGTCTACTACATAAAAAATGGCGAGGTTCAAGGAGTGACTAATAATTTCCGCTGGAATGAGTCACCTGTTAATGCGCTATCTAGAATTTCCGAAGCGGGTGTTAGTGAATGGACGCAACCTCGTGAATGGGCTGGCGATGCGTTTAACATGCATGTTCCACCAATGATTATCAAGGATTTTAATATGTCAACTGTAAGTCCTGGGAATTAATTATTCTTAACAGGCCAGGAAAGATGATTGTTACATTTAATCTGAAAACTCTGTTACCTTTGATTAAGTGAAAAAAATACCTTTATTCCTTCTGCTGGCAGTGCTAGTAACTGGTTGCGCCGCAAACACAGAATTACCAAAAGCTGGCACAGTAGTTGATATCTACTTTGTCGCTGATACACCGCGTGGCTTCAAACTCTTCAGCGAAAAAAGAGAGTTTGTTCAATCGCAGGATTTGGCACTAGATGCAATCTCTGCTTTAGTCTCTGGAGAAATCACTCCATTAGATCCAGATTATGTAAATCTATGGGGATCTTCAAATATCGTTAACACCATTGCGATTGCGGATTCAATTGCAACAATTGATTTAGGAGTATTGAATCTAAATGTTGGCAGCGAAGGTGAACAAAGAGCAATTGATCAAATTGTCTGGACCTATCTAGGAATCAATCCAACAATTAAATCTGTGCGTTTCACCGTAGATGGACAGGTAACTGAATCATTTGCTGGTCATGTCGATACCACCAACGAGTTTGTTCGTGCTCCCGATTATGAGGTTTTAAATCCTCTACAGATCTCTTCAATTAATGAGGGGCAGACGGTTTCAAATCCCATCAATATTTCCGGTGAGGCATGCACCTTTGAGGCTAATGTTTTTTGGCGATTATCCAAGGATGGAAAGGTAATAAAAGAGGCACCTGCAACTGCTGGCTCTGCTTGCCCAGAGCGTTCCAGCTGGAGTGTTGAATTAGGCGAGCTAACTTCTGGCACATACAGGTTTGAGACTATCGAATACTCTGCCGAGGATGGTTCACTCTTTGCGTTTGATGATAAAAACTTCTTGGTAAATTAATTCAATTGATTTAAAGATTTCAGCCAGATCAGTTTTTATCCAATCTCAGTCGCATATCGCCATAAATCTAATTCATCTAGGTCAACTGGCGTGAATCCCTTCGCCTCTAAAGCAGATGAAATCTGGGCACGATGTTCAGTAGCATGATGAATAGCCTGTGACAAAATAGTGGATCGCCAATCCTTTACTAATCTTCCAGAGTAGGTTTTATACTCAACTTCAACATCATCCAGGTTCAAGCACTCTAAAAGTTTCTTATCAATCTGTAACGCTTGATCCATAAGTTTATCTAAATCAGAAATCTTATTAACATCATCTATTGACGATAAATCTAATTTTGTAACCCCAGAATCTATTATTAGCCGATTTGCATACTCATTTGCCGAATCAACGATATGAAAAATAATCTCACCTACATGCCATTCTGGCTTGATCGAGTATGCCTTTAGGGAATCCTCAGAAAGTGATTGTAAGTGTTTAATCGTTCGCTGATTTGCCCACAGCATGTGCTTGAGAAGTCTTTCTAGTGAAATCGTCATGCTTAATTTTAACAGTCAGGACAAGTAACTTTTACAAGTATTCTGCAGAAGAATCTAATCTTAGCGTTTAAGTATTATCTATAATAAGATCAGAAGTGCCTCTTTCTATTTCTTGTAATCGTACTCATGAGCAATTCAAGTGGTCCTTGATTAAACCTCTTTAGCCAATGCGTTGCCAGTTTTGCGAGAAGTAACCAGATTCCCACTGCAAGAATCAGCACCTGCCATGTTTGTAACTCTTGAAACAATCCCAATCCCCATGGACCGAAAATAAAAGAGGTGACTACTGATTGCGAAATATAGATAGTCAGAGAGAGTTGGCCAGCGGGTTTCATCCATAACACAAGGTGAGGTTTTACTTCTACTAATTTACGAATTACTCCTATGTAGAACATGGATAGCAAAGGAGCGGCGATAAATGAGGCAAAGAGAGCAAGTAGATAGATAGCCTCTGATGGTTCTGGAGCTCTCTCGTTTCTAAGTAGAACTGCTGCAGAAATTATTTGAATTGGGGCTCCGAAAATTAAACCTCTCTTGATTAATTTTGAGTTTCTACCTTTGTCTATCGGTGAAGATAGGAACTTTGATCTTGATAGACGGATTCCAAGTAAGAATGCCGCAAAAGCTAATCCACCTTGCAGAAAGATGCCCGTAGTTATCCCGTATACCCATAGCTCCAACCTTGCAGGAATTGCTTCGAGAAATGTTCCATCGATTAAAACTTTATTTAACTCAACATCGACAACACCTTGAAAGGAATCCTCAGACATAAATCGCTCTGCCAGATAGACCAATATTCCTACTGAGATGATGAGGAAGGTTGAAACTGAAAAGATTATTCGGGTCCAAATCTTTAAAGTTTTATCTTTTCGAAAAAAGAATGGTATGAGCAGCAGACCAAATAAGCCATAGATAAAGATAATGTCGCCATGCCACAAAAAAGTGAAGTGAACAAAGCCTAGCGCCATCAGCGCAAAACACCGCTTTACCCACCTTTTTCTATTTATTCTTTCGCCATTAATTATGTAATTTGAGCTGTAGCCAAAGAGAAAAGAGAAGAGTAAATAAAATTTACCGGCAAAAACTGAGGCGATAATAAATGTTGCAGATCCATTCGCAAAGCCGTAAGTCCATTCACCGCGTGCACCATCATCACTACTTAAAGCCATAAATTGAATGTTTACAACCAAAATTCCAAGAAGTGCAAAACCTCTTAAAACATCTGGAGTAATATCACGCTCTTTCAGCATTGGATCTGCTAAATCTTTACATCAAAAGCAACCATGGCGATTGCGATCGCTACAGCCCAAAGAGTTAGACTGGCAATAATTAATACTGAAGCGCGAAGTGGTTTTACTCCAGCGATCACCGCAGCTGCCGCGGCAAATTGAGTTCCAATCAATATTGGGCCAAGTGCCGCCAATCCATAGACTCCATACTTATCAAAAGCCTTTAGTGCTTTCTCTAGCTTAGGTAGTTCAGCTGATTTGCCTTTCCTTATGCGCCGATTGATTAACCGCTCTCTGATATTTGATGCAAAGTAGGCAAAGAGAATGATTGTGATTGAGTTGCCAATAACAGCTGAAGTCAAGGTTGCAATTGGATTAAGGCCGACAAGAATTCCTGCCGGAACTACTGCAATAGCTTCCATCCATGGAATGGCACCGGCAATAAATACTCCAAGTAATCCAAGGTTCTCAATGTCTAGCATTTAGATGTCTCGCTCGCGCCAAGCCATAACCATTGATGGCAGTGATGCACAGGCAAACATGGTGGCGATAAATACATAGCTCCCATCATTTCCCTCTGGCTGAAACATTTGTACTTTAGGTCCAAAGAGGTTCAAGACCATCAAGCCCATAAGAATGTAACCTAAAATAAAATAAGCATATCTAAATGAAGTATTGCGAACGGCAATCTGGCGCTCATCCAATAGCTCATCTGGTGCATCAGCTATTGATCTAACCGCAATGCGCAAGAATGAATATCCGCCAATAATGGCAAGAATTACAAAAACAGCTGTTATGGAGTAGATGATTAAACCGACACCTGAGTCTAGATTTAAATTTATCTTAAGAGTTGGCCAGTAACTGCCCATTGATGTAAGAACCAAGCCAATTGCCATCAAAATTACTAAAAATCTTCGGTTACGTTGTGACCTGAGCCATCGGTATTTGGAGTTTTCATCATTTAATAAAGCTTTGACTCCCTTTTCAGTCACACCCTCAAACCAATAAAACTTATTACTCTTTCGCATTCTTACTTTCCTTTCTTAAATGGGTTAAGTGAAAAGAGCTCTGATACCTCTTGATTTAATGATTTTGCAATACGTAATGCAAGAACTAGCGAAGGGCTGTACTCCTCGCGTTCTAGATATCCAATTGTTTGATAATGCACACCCGCCTTATTAGCAAGATCCTGTCTTGATAGCCCTAAGGCAGTTCGGGCTTCCTCAATGCGGTTATAGACTGGTTCTTCAGGATTGCGACTCATAAAAATAGCATATATGCTATGTAGCATTAATGCAACATCTTGAAGAAATGAGTCGCTCTAAGTGGATGGTTAACCGAGTTGGCTTCCATGCGCAATAATCACTTCATGAGAAAGAACTCCCCAATAATTCTTCATCAGATCTCAAATTTTGTCTCGGTCTTGGGTAACTCAATTGTTATTATCACAATCCCTTGGTTAGTTCTTGAAGAGACTAACTCTCCCGCTTTTGCTGGATTAGTTGCTGCAGTATCTGCCCTACCAGGTTTATTTATTTCACCATTTGGTGGTTGGTTAGTGGATCATCTTGGTCGACGTGCTGTAAGTATTGGTGCGGATCTACTCTCATCTATCTCAGTGATTGCATTTCCAATTGTGGCAATGACTTCTGGGCTTTCTGGTATCTCCATTCTGGTAATTGCAGTAATTGGAGGAATCTTTGATCCAGCTGGCTACACAGCGCGAAGAACTCTCTTGGCTGATGTTGCTAAAGCTTCAGACAGAGAGCTTGATCAACTAAATGGCGTTCATGATGGATTTATGGGTGTCTCATGGATATTTGGTCCGGCAGTTGGGGCGGGATTGATTTCAACAGTTGGCGCAGTGAACTCCTTTTGGGTCGCCGCAGCGCTATTTGTAATTGCAGCTATTGCAATCGCTTTTTTAAGAGTTGGAAATCTTGGAAGAGATGCACGTGAATTAGCAATTAAAATGGGTGAAGAATCTGATACAAGTATGCGCATTGGTTTTCAAGTTTTGTGGAATGACAAAATACTTCGAACATTAACAATTTCAATTTTGGTTTTAGCTGCAGTTTATCTGCCAACGGAAACTGTAATTCTTCCTACCTATTTTGAAGATTTAGGAAATCCAACAGGACTTGGATTAGTTATATCTGCGATCTCAGCTGGCGCTGCCCTTGGAGCTTTTGGGTACGGTTGGATAATTTCTAAAGTTTCGCGAAGAACCTTGGTTCGCATGGTTTTACTCGGGAGTGCCATCAGCATTATTCCTATGGCTTTCTTGCCACAGATTCCATTATTAATGGTGGCAGGATTTCTTCTAGGGCTCTCTTGGGGACCATTTAGTCCACTAATTAGTTCACTAATCCAGCAGAGAGTGCCAGCCGATCAACATGGCAGAGTGTTTGGTATTCAGTCCGCAGTCTTTTACGCAGCTCCTCCACTTGGAATGGTGGCATCAGGTTTGGCGGTTGAAAGCTTTGGCGTCGGCAATACTTATTTAGTTTTAGCTGCAATTCTCTCGATTACAGCCATTGTCGCTCTCTTAACTAAATCATTAAGATCTAATTTTTAAACAGCTGGTTCAACGCCGGCATCTGTACAACGTTGCGTGATTGAATCTGTTAACTTTTTCACCTGCTCTCTCGACCCTTCTGCTGGCTGGCTTTGACTTAATGTTTCAGTTAATGATTTAAGGTCATTTGCTAAACCTGTTGAAAGAAGTGCTCGCAGTTGATCCCCTACCAAATTATCAATCTGGACAATTAACCCTGAGTCGATAACTCCAGATTCATACCCACTCACAATGCCTTTAATGGTGGATGAAAGCGCTTTACAGGCGGTCGCATCTGCTGCATTTTTGGCAAAATCTGTTACACCGCAACCAGTCAACAGTAATGAGAGCGGGACAATTGCAATCAAGGCTTTACTTTTCATGGTGCGAGACATTACTGAGTTTTATTTCCAAATTAATTAGATAATGCAAAAACTATGATTTTCAAAGATAACTCTAAGCAAGATGTACGTTCAACCTGTATCATCTTTTTCTCAGTACTTACTTTCGGCAAAGGATGGCCTATGAAGAGGATTTTGATCTCCGCGTTTGGTGACTCCTCTGTTTTGCATTTAAGTGAATCCCCAATTCCAACTCCGGCAGCAGGCCAGATTGTGGTCAAGGTTGATAGTGCTGGTGTGAATTTTTTAGATATTTATCAACGTGGTGGAGCTGGCGTCTATCAATTAGACCTCCCATTTACACCAGGTGTTGAGGGCGCTGGTGTTGTTGTTGAAATTGGCTCCGATGTAAATTACTTAAAGGTTGGAGATCGTGTTGTTTGGGCGATGGCGCTTGGCAGCTACGCAGAATATGCCTTATTGCCTGGTGAGAAGGTGGCAAAGGTGCCAGCGGAAATTGATCTAAAAATCGCTGCAGCATCTGCGTTGCAAGGAATGACTGCTCACTATTTAGTTAACTCCACTTACTTAATAAAGCCAGGAGATGTCGCACTGGTGCACGCTGCTGCTGGTGGAACTGGAAATCTGCTCTGCCAAATGATTTTGGAAAAAGGTGGTCGAGTAATTGCAACAACCTCCAATAGCGAAAAGGAAAAGATCATCCGTGAAACTGGCGTAACCGAAATTATTCGTTATGACTCGCAAAATGTATTGCGAGAGGTAAAAAATATGACTGAAGGCAAAGGCGTAGATGTTGTCTACGACGGTGTGGGCGCCGCAACATTTGATGATTCTCTAGCCGCTCTCAAGCCACGCTCACTTATGGTTCTCTTCGGCGCAGCAAGTGGACCAGTGCCACTATTTGATTTACAGAGACTTAATGTCAATGGTTCACTATTCATAACTAGGCCAACACTGGCTAATTACATTACTAATCGCCAAGAGTTAGAGAGCCGTATGAGTGCAGTATTTAAGTTGATTACATCTGGCAAGTTAAAGATAAGAATTGGACGCGAATACGCTCTTGCCCAAGCTGCGCAGGCTCAGGATGATTTAGCTGGTCGTGGCACTGTTGGAAAGTTGCTTTTAATTCCTTAATTGTTGAACTGGAATACTTCTTAAATAAAAAATGTCCGTAGCCCTCTGCATCGGCAGAGGGCTACTCAGTTTGCCCAAATAAAGAATTATGGAATTTAACTAATCTGAATTAGTCGAGGCTTCTTCTCTTCGGGAAGATCTCGCTCAAGTTCGATTGTCAAGATTCCATCACGAAGCTCTGAGCCGTTCACCTTTACGTGATCAGCAAGAGCGAAGGTTTGTCGGAATTGTCTACCTGCTATTCCACGGTAGACATATTCACCTTCAACGCCTTCGTCACTTAATCCTTTGGAACCTTCAATGGTGAGTTGGTTGTTGTGCATCTCTACCTTCAACTCAGACTTTGCGAACCCAGCAACTGCCATTTCAATTTTGTATCGATCTTCTGACAATTGCTTAATGTTGTATGGCGGGTAAGACGAGGTACCACCCAACAATGTGTTCTGCATTTGCTCGAGTAAGCGCCACTCGCGATCAAAACCGACCGACCAGGCTTCTACATTTGGAAAATACTCCGCAATAGAAGGGAAGGATGTGGTGGGACGTTGATTTTTAACTACTGTGTAAGACATTTAGATTTCTCCTTTTTTAGCAAGATACCTAATGGAAACAAGTTCAACGCCTTAAGCAAAGCGTTCGAAAACCCGTTGCCTTCGGTGAACCCCCTTTTGGCAGGTTCAATTGTTCGAACAAGGGAGGTTCGTAAAATATTCCTCTCCAAGGAAATTTATTTCCTAAAATTTCCTTAAAGTTTTAGTAAAAGCCAAGCGTGAAAAGCGTCGCCCTATAAGCCGGATAAAACCTTCTTGGCTTTGGTAGCAACAGCTTTCCTTGTATCTTTCTGAAGCCTTCTCGCTACAGCTTTGACTTCGGGCTGAATCGTTGGGTCAATTTTGGCTAACTTCTCAAGGAGTTTGAGCCCTTGGGCAAGAATCATCCAAT
>CAZVNE010000023.1:0-12763 GCA_964628535.1 uncultured Candidatus Nanopelagicus sp.
GCCGCCAAACTTTCCACCAGCATGAAGTTTGGTCATAACAACTTCAAGACCTGTTAAGGCAGTCTTTGGCTCTTTATCTACTGGGATACCGCGACCATCATCATGTACTTCAACCGAGCCATCTGATTCAAGATTAATCTCAATTGTTTTGCAATGCCCAGCTAGCGCCTCATCAACTGCGTTATCAATAATCTCCCACAAGCAATGCATTAAGCCACGAGAGTCGGTTGTGCCGATATACATTCCGGGACGTTTACGAACCGCATCTAAGCCTTCGAGGACAGATAAATCCTTTGCGGTGTAACTGGTGGCTAGAGCTTCGCTCTCACCTGTTTTACTTGATTTGGTAGCCACGGGTGAGAAGGTTATCGGCGCCACAACTAGATATAGATGATCAACACCAAAAACCCCCAATAAATATCTATTTTGGGGATTTATCCACAATCTCTACGGAAAAATTAATCATTTCGAAACCTAAATTGGCCACGGGGAATAAAGGTTCATGGTTTGATGTTCCCCTGCTAGAGATTATTACAATCCCACTAGATTGAGATGGAGCAACAGATGTCAGATCAGATCACGATGGAAGCGGCTCCACTGAACTCAACCGATCGCTGTGATCGTTGTGGTGCTCAAGCTTATGTACGCGCACTCCTAATCTCCGGTGGCGAGTTAACCTTTTGCGCTCACCACGGCAAGGAGTACGCCGAGGGATTAAAGACAGTTGCGGCTCGAATTCAAGATGAATCACAGAAATTGGTAGAAGTTCCCGCCAATTAAGGCCTAATCTTTGGGTTATGGATTCACTACACCCAACCAAGCGCGCTCTGGTTCAAACGGTTCTAGATCAATTAAAAACCAAAAAGGCGTTAGATCTAACAAGTGAGTTGATCTTAGAAAAATCAGGTATCTCTAAAGGCTCGCTCTATCACCACTTTGAAGATTTTGATGATCTAATCGAAACCGCTCAAGTACTTAGGTACGCAACTTATGTTGATCAATCAATTCATCTGCTCACTAAGGTATTTCAAGTGGCTAAGAACAAAGAGGAGATGGTTACAGAGCTTAAGAAGGTAACTAGATTTACTCAATCCCCCGATTTAATGCCACAGCGGATGGACCGAGCAACCTCAATCTCAATTGCAAATGCAAATCCCCGAATGATGAAAAAGATGAATGCTCAGCAAGATCGATTAAATGAGGCGATCATCGATATTTTCCGAGAGGCACGAGATCGTGGCTGGATTAACAAAGAGATAGATCTGCACGCAGGTGCATTATTTATCCAGGCCTACACCCTTGGCATCATCATCAATGATGTCTCAGGAGCAAAGGTAGATATTAAGGCGTGGGATGAGCTAATCGATATGTTTTTAGAGAAGGTTGTTGCAACTTAATCGGCAATAAAGTTTGCTGCCTTATGTGAGCCATCGCAGAAGGGTTTCTCCTTTGAGGCACCACAGCGGCAGAGTGAAAAATCAGTTTTAGTCTCCAGTACATTGCCATCTGCATCTACAAAATCAACGGTACCGGTTACTCGAATTGAACCATTCTCTTTTACTCGCATCTTGATATTCTCACTCATTTTAAACTCCTTAAGTTGTGTAATCTGATTTATTTTTTAATCTAGGTAATCGCGCAGAACTTGAGAGCGCGATGGGTGGCGCAGCTTGGACATAGTCTTTGATTCAATTTGGCGGATACGCTCACGAGTTACCCCATAAACCTTGCCAATCTCGTCAAGGGTCTTTGGTTGACCATCAGTTAAACCAAATCGCATTGCTACAACACCAGCCTCGCGCTCTGACAAGGTATCAAGGACAGAGTGCAGCTGCTCTTGCAACAATGTAAATGAGACCGCATCAGCTGGCACAATCGCTTCAGAGTCCTCAATTAGATCTCCAAACTCGCTATCGCCCTCTTCACCAAGTGGTGTGTGAAGTGAGATCGGCTCGCGACCATACTTCTGTACCTCAACCACCTTCTCTGGTGTCATATCCAACTCTTTTGCTAACTCTTCAGGTGTTGGTTCGCGACCAAGATCCTGCAACATCTGTCGTTGTACACGAGCTAACTTATTAATAACCTCAACCATGTGTACTGGAATACGAATTGTTCGTGCTTGATCAGCCATCGCACGTGTGATCGCCTGGCGGATCCACCAAGTTGCATAGGTTGAGAACTTGTAACCCTTGGTGTAATCAAACTTTTCAACTGCTCGAATTAAGCCTAGGTTTCCCTCTTGAATTAGATCAAGGAACAACATTCCGCGTCCGGTGTAACGCTTTGCTAGTGAAACTACCAAACGAAGGTTTGCCTCAAGCAGGTGGTTCTTTGCTACCTGGCCATCCAAGATGATTCGTTCATACATCCGCTTGGTTTTCTTATCCATCTTCTTATCATTCAAAATCTTCTCGCCCGCAAATAATCCAGCCTCAACTCGAGTAGCTAGATCTACCTCCATCTCAGCATTAAGAAGGGCAACGCGGCCAATCAACTTTAGGTAATCCTTAACTGGATCAGCGGTTGCACCAGCGGTTAACACTGTTTGCTCTGGCGGTAGGTACTTAAGCTCAGTTTGTAGGCGGGTTAGCTCGTAAGCAAAGATCTGGTTTAACTCTTCTAGATCTCCAAAAAAGCCCATGATCACAGACTCAACCAATATCTTTGAGGCCTTCTCATTAAAGGTCTTCATTGATAATTGTTGTTTAACGGTCTTTAGATTTAAGTTTTTAGATTCGGCGTAGACCGCAATCTGCTTTTGTGCCTTTGGATTATTTGTGTTTTTATGAGAGATCGCAGTTAAAACATTGGTAACTATCTCAATCTCTTTCTTTAACTTCTGGCGCTCATTCTTATCAACCTCATCCTCATCATCATCTGAGTCCTGCAAAATGAAGGCATCCTTCTCATTGCGAGAGTCATCCCCTGCTTTAACCTCACGGGTTTTCTTTTCATTATCGCCAGCTTCCGCCTCTAATATCTCGCCAACCTCTTCCAGAAGCTTCTCTGGATCCTCAAGTTCAACCTCTTCTACCTCAACCTCTTCGCCATCAATCTTTACGACAGCTGCTTTGCCACCCTTTGAAGTACTGACCGGTGCAGATACAACTGGTGCAGGTGGTGCTACTAAATCTAACTCTGCGCGCTTTAAAACTCGACTTGGAGTACCAAGTGCGGCCTTACGCATCTTCTCAACTAACTTTGGTACCGAAACTTCAAGTTCACGAGCTTCGACAACTAACTCTTGATCAGCTTTTTTTGCAATTCTATTTATATTTGTAACGCCACGAGCAGTTAACTCAGCTAGTACCTCTTTTTGACGAGCGATCGCCTCTTTGACTTTAATAATTTGTGCCACATCTTTGGCATCTAGTACCTGCTTAACTACAATTTTTACTGGAGCCGCTTTTTTAGCGGGTAATTTCTTTGCAACTGTTTTCTTTTTAGCAGGTTTGCTCTTACTTACAACCTTCTTACCCGCTTTAGCGCCTTTTTTGGGCGCACGAATTACAGCCACAATTCATCCTTTGTTTTGAGGTCTCACTCTTTTTGCGATTTATTTAAACCGCCTGACCACTGGCTATATTATAAATTGTCCACAGGGGATTTTGCACATCCAATCCACCAAAACTGATAAATTTTATCTAAATCTAAGCCCAACCTCTGAAATAAGGGTGGAAAGTGAGCCGGCAACCCTTTTAAAGCCTTGATGTGGGCTTAAATCAGGATTTAACAGCTGGTCGGCTCGGCACTCCATCATGATGGATAAAACGCGAGCATCCTTTTCATAAAAATCTAGCGGCACATAGGTGCCGGCGTAAGGTTGATTCAGTGCTACCTCCCCCAGCGATGCAAAGCACTCTTTCGCTAAATCGGTCAGCCATTGCGGAGTATGAAAGTTGTCGGTGCCAATACACATCGGTGGCCTTGCCTGACCATGATTAACCGCATTTTTATGCTGACTAGCACGATAAGAGTGAACATCAATAATGGTCACTCGATCATATTGTTTTAATAGGTCGGCTACTAGATTGGTGAAGGCATCTGCATATGGCTTGAAGTAAGTATTAATTAAATTACTTGGATCAAATTCAGGATGGCGAAGTTGCTCACCAGTTGATGTCCGCAGATAAACCGCGCCCATACCGACCTGATTCATTACCTCGCGCTCATCGGGAAAACGCTCCGGATCAATTACCAATCTTGATAATTTATTGGCAAAGATCCAAGGTTTGCTTGGCAACAACTCAACCGCTGCTAAAGCTAACTCCTCAGTGGAGGAGTCGGTCATCTCATCTAACTCAGCGATTAATTGCTGACCTTTTAATAAAATATCACCGCGCACCGCTGATGGAATCTCTCTGGCTGAGTGCGGTATATGCAAAATTACTGGCGTTGCACCTGCCGTAATCTCAAAGGAGGTGCTCACCGATTACAACCGGCCAGCCTCATTGACCTGCTTTAAAAACTCCTGTGTTTGGCGCTCTTGTGGTTTATTTAAAATTTGATCAGGTGTTCCCCACTCTAAAATTCGGCCATCCTTTAAGAAGCAAACCTCATCAGCTACCTGTTTAGCAAAGCCCATCTCATGAGTGGCTAGCACCATGGTCATTCCCTCAGCCTTAAGATCGCGAACTGTTTTCAATACCTCATTTACTAAAACTGGATCTAAAGAAGAAGTGATCTCATCTAAAAGAAGAAGCCGCGGATTTAATGCTAGTGAGCGAATAATTGCCACTCGTTGTTGCTGGCCACCACTTAATCTATCTGGGTATTGATTAGCCTTATCAATTAAACCAAACCGTTTAAGTAAGCTCTCTGCTTGATCAACTGCTTGATCACGTGAAATTGCTTTGACCCGCATTGGTGCCAAAATAATATTCTCTAGAACGCTCATGTGTGGAAATAGATTAAAGGCTTGAAAAACCATACCAATCTTGCGCCGGACCTCATCGGGATTAATCTCAACATCGGTGATCTCTTCACCATCTAGCTTGATTACGCCATCATCAATTGGTTCCAATAAATTAATGCATCGAAGCAGGGTTGATTTGCCAGAGCCAGAGGCGCCAATAAATACGGTGGCGGTGTGTTCTGGCACGTTGATTGAAATATCCTCAAGAACTAACTCAGTATCAAAGGATTTACGTAACTTTGAGATCTCAAGAACTGAATTACTCATGCTAGGCCCTGTGCATTTTGCTGTTCAATTGATTTGCGAAGGGTGCGATCTGTAAATCTAGTAAGGGGAATTGTGATCAATAAAAAGACAATTGCTGCCATCACATATGGGGTGTAATTAAAGGATCGAGAGGAGGCGATCTGTGCGGCTCGAACCGCATCTGTTACACCCAAAATCGAGACTAAACCAGTATCTTTAATTAAGGCGACTAAATCATTTAACAAAGGTGGTGTAACTCGGCGAAATGCTTGGGGCAAAATTACATGCCGCATCGTTTGAACATAATTTAAACCTAATGATCTAGCAGCTGCCCGCTGAGATGGATGAATAGATAAAATTCCACTTCTGATTACCTCTGCGACATATGCGGTGTAGGTGATGATTACCGCGGTTAAGCCCAGAATCAAGACATTATTTGTTAATCCCTGAATTTGCAGAGCTGGAACACCAAAGCCAACTAAGAGAATGACCAGCAACATTGGGATGCCGCGAAATACATCAACATAGACTGTTGCCAAAATTCGAAATGGGGTTAAAGCAGGTGCCTTTGAGGTTCGAATTAAGGCAATTGATAAACCAAAGAATGCCACGCATATTGTTGCGATAGTCGTAAGGGTGACATTGGTAATAAAGCCCAATAAAATTTTAGGAAGAACCTCTACTCCATAAGCCCATTTATAAAATGTATCGGAGAGCAGTTTCCAACCGGGTGAGGTAACGGCAATTATCGCCAAGCCACCTAAAACAAAGAAACTAGAAAGTGCTGCAATTATGGCACTGCGCTTGTTTCGTTTAGCGCGTGCTGCACGCCGAGCTAGCTCTAATTCACTTGGCTGCCACTTCCCACCAAAATCATATTTACTCTGGGAGTTTTCGCCATTAAATTGGCTAGCCGAGTCGCCCCGGCTAGCCTCATTTTTCATCTCTTACTCTTCTTTACTCTCTTATTTTCTTTACTTATTCCAGAACTGGTGCACCAGCGGATGCGGTTAACCACTCTGTTTCAATGGCAGCTAATTGACCATTGTCACGAAGTGCATCAACTGCGCTGGTAACACATGCGGTGATTGGAGACTCATTAGCAAGAAGTAGGCCAGCACCCTTATCAGCGCCATCTACATTTCTAAACTGACCAGCAATCAATCCGCCATCAACTTCAACAGCTGATAGGTAGAAGGCGGTTGGAAGATCAACCACAATTCCATCAATCTGCTTGTTCTTTAACGCTGCCACAGCTGCGGCATTGTCATTAAATACTGAAGCCTTCAGTCCTAATACACTCTCGACTGCATCTAGTGAGGTTGATGCAACAGCTGCACCAAGCTTTGCCTTTGCGGCAACTAGATCTGCAATTGATTTAACTGATGCAATCTTGCTGCCCTTGAAGGTAACAATTGCTTGATTTGACTTGTAGTAAGCAGATGAGAAATCAACAACTTGCTCACGCTCATCAGTAATTGAGTATTGCTGGATATTGAAGTCAAAATCCTTTGGTCCTGGTGCAATTGCGCCATCAAATGTGGTGCGAATCCACTTAACCTGATCATTTGTGTAACCAAGTTGTGCCGCTACTGCGTATGCAACAGCTGCCTCAAAGCCTCTACCTGACTCAGGTGCATCATCCTCAACCCATGGTGGAAATGCAGGCTCGCCAGTGGCGATGGTTAAGGTATTTGCAGTAACTGTCTTTAGATCAGCTGGTGTACATGAAGCTGATGCTGAAGTGTCGGTAGCCTCTGATGAGCATGCGCTCAAAGATGCGGCTATCAAGAGAATTGGCAATGCCAACCCCAACCTCTTTAATTTTTTCTGCATGGAAGTACTCCCTCTATCTGCTAATAGCCGGATGAATTATCTGATTAAGTATCAAATCAACTTATCCGCACTTGCACATTGCACTTTGCAATCTGCCAGGTCTTCACCCGGAGCACCCCACCGCGGTGGAGGGTTGCCGCTCAGTTAGCCGGGGCTAGAAACTGAGACTCATGACCTAGAGCGGAAATTACTACAGATTATGGGCTTGTGCAACAGCCTCGTAGGTAATTTTACCTTCATGTGCGTTTAGCCCCTTGGCCAGATTGGGATCATCCGCGATCGCCTTCTGCCAGCCCTTGTTTGCAATTGCCAAGCCGTACTTAATGGTGGCGTTAGCCAGTGCATAGGTAGAGGTTGCAGGAACAGCGCCCGGCATATTTGCAACACAGTAAAAGATTGAGTTGTGTACTCGAAATGTTGGGTCAGCATGAGTTGTTGCTTTGGAATCCTCAAAGCAGCCACCTTGATCAATTGCCACATCTACTAAAACCGAACCTGGCTTCATCTTTTTTACTAGTGAATTACTTACTAACTTTGGCGCCTTAGCGCCATGAACTAGAACCGCACCAATTACTAGATCAGCCGCCATGACTTCGCGCTCGATCTCATAAGCAGATGAGGCAATACCCTTTACTTGGCCATTAAATAATTGATCAATCTGTGCCAAACGGGGTAAATCTAAATCAAAGATACTTACATCAGCTCGCATGCCATGGGCGATAGTTGCCGCTGCAACACCAACAACTCCGCCACCAATTACAACCACCTTGCCAGGACGAACACCAGGAACTCCGCCAAGTAATACTCCTCGCCCACCTTTGCTTGCTTCAAGGGCTGTGGCGCCAACTTGAATTGACATACGACCTGCCACCTCAGACATTGGTGCAAGTAAAGGCAATGTGCCATTTACTTCAACAGTCTCGTAGGCAAAGGCGGTAATGCCGGATTTAATAATTGCATCGGTGCACTCGCGAGAGGCTGCAAGATGTAGGTAGGTATAAAGGATCTGCCCCTTGCGCATCTTTGGATACTCAGCTGCGATCGGCTCTTTTACCTTTTGAATTAAATCTGCTCGCTGCCACACCTCATCCGCTGTTGCCACAATTTGGGCACCTGATTCGATGTAATCCTGATCGGTAATCGCCGAACCCAAACCAGCACCACTTTCAACCAAAACAGTGTGGCCACTTTGTACATATGAGTGAACACCAGATGGTGTGGCTGAAACTCGAAACTCATTATTTTTGATCTCTTTAGGAATACCAATAATCATGAATTCATATTAGCCCTCTTTGCTTAACCAAAGAGGGTGGCACAAACCTTAGGGTGAAGCTCTGCTCGCATGGCGGCAAAACTTTGGGGTGGCCATTGAGCGCTGTAAACCCGGCACAATAATTTTGCCAATGGGTAATCGGCTTGATCTGCGAAAGCTTGATCCAGAGAGCGCTGCGCGAGATCACTCTCACCAGATTCATAGGCAACTGTCGAAAAGATCGCAGCAACTGGTGCAATAAAACCTTTTGGTGCCAGCTGAAGCAACCAGTACCAAAAGTTAAAGGATTGATCGATATTGTCACTGTTGGTTAACCCCATCGCATAATCTCGAACCTGCAGATCATGCAGACGGGTAAGAACCAATGCAATCAATTTGTAATCATCAACGGTGCCCGCTTTGGCAAATTGGGCCATTAGATCTTTGATTGCAACCGCACCAAGTCGTTGTAATCTAAGAGTTTGAGTTCCTTCATAATTTATTTCAGTTACTTCAGATAATGCATCTTGGATTGATAATTTTGTATTCATAGACACAAGATTGCCAAAACCCACTGCCAATAATTACTAACTTTTTAATACCTGTGGATTACTTTTAACTAATTAAATAATGTGGGCGCAGTAACTACCGTTAATTGTTTACTGATGCTCTGGGTAATTAAATCTCCAGCAATTGGTGAGGTAACACCATTTACACTCCAAGTACCCTGCCAAATAACCTTTAGCTCCACCTCTTTATCCCCTTTACTTGTATAGGTATGCATCACCGCTGGATTTGGAAATGGTCCACCCTGCAAGATAGTTAACTTTTTTGCACCATCGCCAAAGGACCAATCAAAGGTGGCGTAAAGATTCACATAAACAATTACATCTAGGATCGGAATAACCGCTTGAAACCGTTGTGGGGTTTTGGTCCAAAAGTAGGTTGCAATATTGACCACAGATTGGGTCGCTGGCTGAAAATTAATATCACCTGCAGGTAGAAGTTTAATTAACTTATCACTTAAGGAGGCGGTAGCTGGCTTCTTAACAACTGGTTTAGCGATTGGTTTCGGTGTTGGTGGCTTAACAATTGGTTTAACCTCTGGCTTAGGTGTTGGTTTCGGCACTGGTGGTTTAACAACAGGTGCTTTAACTGCCGGCTTAATTGTTGTAATCACCTTTGGTGCAGGTTTTGCAGTGGGTTTGACCATGCCTTTCTGGGCGGTTATTACCAATTGGTTTTTATCGGTAAATACATCAACACAGGTTTTCTGTGTGCATGCCGCAGTTGCTGCCGGTGCACCTAATAACAGCAAAATTACTATTAACGAGTATCGCTTAATTTCCATCCCCCACCCACCTCATTACTTTGGTACTTGATTATGAAAATAGTGCTGATCTCAGATTGACTCCAGACCACACTTCTTCTTGATTGTTTATCAATCTTCTGGATATCACTTCGATGAACCAGCGCCTTAAACTCTTTTGTAAAGCCGGCATCTTTAATCAACTGGATCTGCCTTAATTGGTATCGCCCACCGATTAAGGTTTGGGTTGGAAAGATCTCCGCTAATCGATCTGCAATCTCTAGACAACCACACCCTGGATTTGCAGAGGCACGTAAGGCAAATAGATCACCAGTTAATGCGATATTTAACGCATCAACATAATTAATTATTGGCTCTACTGAATCTGGATCAACATCGGCTGGAATAAACTCAATTGGCGGCTCATCCTCCTCGACCACCTGATCATCAGATTGTGTCTGCGTATCAACCGCCTCCTGCTGAATTAGATTCTGTTCACTTAAAGAGGAGCCCTCTGCCCTAGCACAGCCACTTAATGCAAGTAAGGAAAGTAATACTGCACCCTGCTTCTTAATTTTCATCTGCGCAAGGTATTTAATCGCATCCCTTGCCTTCACCCGTTTTTAAATAACTGTGAATAGTTGAAAACTGTGCAAGGCTATCCACATGGCGCATCGGGATGGTGATGGTTGGATTGAGTGTGATTGCGCCTCTAAACATTGGGGCTTATTTGGTGCCGCCGGCTTAATTTTGATCCGCGATCAAAGTATTTTGATGCAGCATCGTGCGCCGTGGGTTCACAATGGTGATACCTGGGGCATTCCAGGTGGGGCACGTGATTCTCATGAGACACCAGTTGAAGCTGCACTTCGTGAGGCAAATGAGGAGATTGGTATTGATACCAAATTATTAACTGTTATAGATGAGTTTGTAGATGATCATGGCCCTTGGCGCTACCACACCATCTTAGCTATTGCTGATCCAGCTCTTATTGCCCATGAGATGAATGATGAATCACTTGAGGTGAAGTGGATATCAATTAATAAGGTTGAAGAACAAGTACTGCATCCTAGCTTTGCTAAAACCTGGCCACAATTAAAGAGTAAGTTACTGCTTTAAATACTGTTCATCTAATCGCTTCAATGCATCCTTAATAATCTCACCATCATTAGTTCGCCAAAATGGTGGCATTGAGTTAAGCAAAATTGAGCCATAACGTTTATTTACTATTCGTGAATCTAAAATTGCAACAACACCGCGATCATCCAGTGATCTAATTAATCTGCCAGTTCCCTGTGCTAGCAAAAGCGCTGCTCGTGGCAGTGAGATCTGCATAAAACCACTGCCGCCAGCTGCATCCGCTTCAGCAGCTCGTGCTGACATCACCGGTTCATCAGGTCGTGGAAATGGAATTCGATCGATCGCAACCAATGTGCAGGATGGTCCTGGCACATCAATTCCCTGCCATAAGGAGATTGTGCCGAGCAAAATTGAGTTTGGAATTGATGCAAACTTATCTACCAATGGGCCGACTGCATCTCCCCGTCTTTGTGTAATGATTGGCAATTTTAAATCTGCTAATACTTTGCGCAGATGTTCATCTGCCATCTCAACTCCACGCCAAGATGAAAATAGCGCCAGCGTTCGACCTCCAGCTGCTTCAATCAGTTCACCGAGCTCAGTTAACGCCTCGATACTTGGGCCATCTCGGCCTGGTTCAGGCAGGTGCTTTGGTAGGTAAAGCATTCCTTGGTTAGCAAAATCAAATGGTGAACCCACATCTAATATTTGTAGATTAGCTGGATCTACTGATCCCTCTTCACTCTCTTGATCCTCATCCTTTTCGCCAATTACAAAGCCAATATTTTTAGCGATCGCATCAAATGATTTTCCAACAGTTAATGTGGCACTCGTTGCAATTACTGGTGTTTCAGTAAGTAGGTTTCGGCGCAATACATTAGAGACTGAAAGCGGTGCTAAATACAGGGTTGAGTAGGTTGGTTCAAACCAAAGCACATGAGTGTGCCCAGGCTTTAATAATTTAGTAACAGTTTGTGAGATCTCATTTAACGCTCCCTTTACCCGGGCCCGCTCTGCCATACTGTTGATATCTATTACTTCAGCATCAGCATTAATTAATTGCAGAATTGCTGCAACCGCCTCTTTGATGGCACGCATTGAGGATTCAAGCTCCTTTGGTAAGGAATCTAACCGCCCAGATTTACTGATATCTGATTTAACCATCTCGCTGTAATCATCAACAGCATCTGCAAACTTATCGGCAGCCTTTGTAAATGCATCACTTGCTTTTCCCGGCAGGTGTTTGCGCGCCATAGCAGCTGCTCTAATTACCCGTGGCGCAGTTAACTCCTCAGTTACCGCCTGAGTTGTGCGATCCATAAACTCATGCGCCTCATCCAAAATCACTGCATCTCGCTCTGGCAAAATCGGATGAGAATCAACAATCTCAATTGCCAACAGGGTGTGGTTGGTAACAACTACATCAGCTGTTTGTGCCTTTGCTTTGGCAAGAGCTGCAAAACATTTGTGGCCATATGGACACTCATCAGCTCCCATACACTCACGGCCAGAGACTGAGTTTGCAAACCAAACTCTGCGATCTACATCTGGTGCATCATCACGATCACCGCTGGCCTTAGGTGACTCAGCCCAAGCCCGCAGACGCTTGGCATCACTTTCAAGGGATGAAACTTCCAGTACCGCTTGGTTTTCTGGATCACCCTCTGAGTTATTCATCTTCTGCAGACATACATAATTACCAACACCTTTATAAATTGCGAAGGTGATATCCCGCTTCAACTCTTTATCTAATGCCGCTTTAATCTTTGGTAAATCACGTTCGACTAATTGGCGTTGCAAGGCAAGGGTTGCGGTTGCGACTAAAACTTTTTTTCCGCTAACTAATGCAGGTACAAGGTATGCGAGTGATTTACCAGTTCCAGTTCCAGCCTGCACAAGTAGGTGATGTCGATTAGATAATGCATTAGCTACCGCCTCCGCCATCTCTATTTGGCCACTTCGAGGCTCGCCACCAATTGCAGCGACCGCTACATCTAAAGCAGATCTAACCTTTTTTGAATACTCACTCACTAGGGCACTTTATCGTTTAGTGATGCTACCTATAGCAGGTGATGCCTATGGAACTAATTGCTTTATTTAGCTTGTTAGTGGCCGCCACAAC
>CAZVNE010000023.1:12863-17829 GCA_964628535.1 uncultured Candidatus Nanopelagicus sp.
AGGTGATGCCTATGGAACTAATTGCTTTATTTAGCTTGTTAGTGGCCGCCACAACCTTGTTCATTGAGATCATTAAGTTGTGGCGAAACCACGACAATAACTAGATAAAGATTAGCCCCGGGCCTATCCCTGGAGCACAAGGGGCCGGGAGAAATCCTGGCCTCTTGTAATTTAAATTCTAGATCTTAATTTGTTAAAGTCAATATTTAATTAATGATTTTACAAAGTATTACTTTGCGTTATGAAAATAAAAGAGCGCCGTAACGATTAGTTACGACGCTCCTTAATTACTTACTTAGATCATGAACAACCAGATGTGTTTCCGCAACCTTCACAGACAAAACATGATCCAGCCATACGCATCTTTACGCCACATGTCATACATAGTGGTGCATCAGATTTTGATCCACTCATCTTTTCAAAGAGCTCCATCGATGATCCAACACCTGCTGATGCATCTGGTGCCTTCTCAATCTTGATCTCTTGAACCTTTTTAACTGGAGTACTTACTGGAGCTGGAGCAGCAACAGCTTGTGGCTTCTCATCCTCTGTGTATGTACCGCTTTCAAGTGCGCGAGCGCGCTCTGCTGCTGAGTAGATACCAAGTGCACTACGTGATTCAAATGGTAGGTAATCAAGTGCTAGGCGACGGAAGATGTAATCCATCATGGATTGCGCCATGCGAATATCTGCATCATCTGTCATACCTGCTGGCTCAAACCGTAGATTTGAGAACTTCTCTACGAAGGTCTCTAGTGGTACGCCATATTGCAAACCAATAGATACTGCGATTGAGAATGAATCCATTACACCGGCAAGTGTTGAACCTTGCTTGCCAAGCTTTAGGAATACCTCTGCAAGTGCGCCATCTGCGTATGCACCAGTTGTCATGTAACCCTCTGCGCCACCAACTGAGAATGAGGTGGTTTGTGCTGGGCGTGACTTAGGTAGGCGACGACGTGTTGCAACATGTGCATCCTCTGCAACTGCAACCTCATCAGTTTTACCCTTTGAGTCAGAGAGTGGTTGTCCCACCTTGCAATTGTCGCGGTAAACAGCAAGCGCCTTAAGTCCTAGCTTCCAACCTTGGTAGTAGACCTCTTCGATCTCCTCCACTGTTGCGTTTGATGGCAGGTTAACTGTCTTTGAGATCGCACCAGATAGGAATGGTTGACATGCAGCCATCATCTTTACGTGACCCATCGCTGAGATTGAACGAACACCCATCGCACAATCAAAGATGTCATAGTGCTCAGGCTTTAATCCTGGTGCATCGATGATATTTCCATTTTGAGCGATGTACTCAACAATTGCCTCGTTGGTCTCATCTGAGTAGCCAAGTTTGCGAAGTGCTTGTGGAATTGTTTGGTTAACGATCTGCATAGATCCGCCACCTACTAATTTCTTAAACTTAACAAGAGCTAGATCTGGCTCGATACCGGTTGTATCGCAATCCATCATCAAACCAATTGTTCCAGTTGGTGCAAGAACTGAGGCTTGCGCGTTACGCCAGCCATTTTTCTCGCCAATTGAGTTACCAGTTGACCATTGCTTAACCGCTTCGGTCCAGACATCTTTATCTAAAGTTGCAACAGATTTAGCTGACTCAGTTGCATTTTGGTGCTTGCGCATTACGCGGGTGTGAGCTGATGCGTTACGTGCATAACCATTGTAGGCGCCAACAATTCCGGCTAGCTCTGCTGAACGACGGTATGAGGTACCAGTCATCAATGAGGTGATAGCGCCAGCAAGTGCACGGCCACCATCTGAATCGTAGGCAAGACCTGATGCCATAAGAAGTGCACCAAGGTTTGCGTAACCAATTCCTAATTGACGGAAGTTACGGGTTGTCTCACCGATTGGATCGGTTGGGAAATCTGCGAAACAGATTGAGATATCCATTGAGGTAATAACTAACTCAGTCACCTTAATAAAGCTCTTGGTATCAAATGAACCATCAGCCTTTAGGAACTTTAATAGGTTAATTGATGCCAAGTTACATGATGAGTTATCTAGTGACATGTACTCAGAACATGGATTTGATGCATTGATGCGTCCAGTTTCTGGGTTGGTGTGCCACTCATTGATCGTGTCATCATATTGAATTCCTGGATCAGCACATGCCCAAGCTGCCTCTGCCATCTTGCGGAATAATTGTTTTGCATCAACTGTCTCTAGAACCTCACCAGTTGAGCGAGCGGTTAAACCAAATGATTTACCCTCTTCATAGGCACGCATAAATGAATCTGATACACGCACTGAGTTATTTGCATTTTGGTATTGAACAGAGATGATGTCTTTTCCACCAAGATCCATATCAAAGCCAGCATCACGAAGGGCGCGAATCTTGTCCTCTTCGCGAACCTTTGTCTCGATAAACTCTTCGATATCTGGATGATCTACATCTAGAACAACCATCTTTGCGGCACGACGTGTTGCACCACCAGATTTAATTGTTCCAGCTGAAGCATCTGCACCGCGCATAAATGAAACTGGGCCTGAGGCGGTTCCACCATTTTTTAACAACTCTTTTGATGAGCGAATGCGAGAGAGATTTAAGCCAGCACCTGATCCACCTTTGAAGATAAAGCCCTCTTCGCGGTACCAGTTAAGAATTGAATCCATTGTGTCATCTACAGAGAGAATGAAACATGCGGATACCTGTTGTGGTGCTGCAGTTCCAACGTTAAACCACACTGGTGAGTTGTAAGAGAAGATTTGGTGCATCAGCATATGGGTTAGCTCGTGCTCGAAGATCTCGGCATCTTGCTCGGTGGCAAAGTAGCCATTCTCTTTTCCAGCCTTTGTGTATGTTAAAACAACACGATCAATTACCTGCTTTAGTGACCACTCGCGATTATCTGCACCAAGTGCGCCGCGGAAGTATTTAGTGGTAACAATTGTTGAAGCATTTACCGACCAGAAATCTGGGTACTCAACACCTTTTTGTTCAAAGATAACCTCGCCTGATTTCCAGTTGGTCTGGACTACATCACGGCGCTCCCACTTAACGGTGTCATACGGGTGAACACCAGCTGTTGTGTAAATACGTTCTATCTTCAGACCATTGGCCTTATTTAATCCAGTGACCTTGGTCTGTGCTGGCTTGTTCACAATCGACATACGTTTCCCCTTAGTTTCCTAGTAACTTAATTTTTTACTGCTGCTGTTTGTAAATCTTTATTTAAAACATTTTTTTCATTTTTTAATGCATTTGAATTTCTGGAAGGTTCGGCACGGAGAAGTGCGATCTCACCTTCAAAATCTTCGAGGGAGGTAAAGTTACGATATACGGAGGCATATCGCAGGTAGGCGACCTCATCGAGTTCTCGGAGTGGCGCAAGAATTGCCATTCCAACCTCTTGAGCTTCAACCTCTGCCTGACCATCTGCGCGTAAGGACTCTTCAACCCGTTGTGCCAGCAATGCAAAATCATCATCACTTACAGGACGACCTTGGCACGCCTTGCGAACACCAGAAATTACCTTCTCGCGAGAGAAGGGCTCTGTTGCTCCTGATCTTTTGATAATTAGTAAAACGCTGGTCTCAGAGGTTGTGAATCTGCGGCTACATGAGGTGCACTCACGGCGACGGCGAATTAGGGTGCCTTCATCGGCAGGACGTGAGTCAATGACTCGGGAGTCCTCAAACCGGCAGAAGGGACAGATCACCGTATGCTCCAATCAGAAAGGGATAGCTGGGAAGGATCACGAAAGATACTCTAAAACCACAACTTATGGAAGCCCTTTCGGGTTTGACCACTAGATGTTGGGTGAACCATAGAGGCAACCTTTAGGGTTGAAAAGCACCTTAATCGGCGTGTTGAGCAAAATCTCAGGAACAAAAAGGCAAATTAGGTATCGCTACCTGGTTGGCACCATCAACTTGGTACCGGCAGCCACATCAGCGCTGGCGAGGTGGTTCACAGTCAGGATCTCCTCCACGACTGAACGGATTGATCCACCCTCTGCCACCACCTGTGCGATCGACCAAAGGCTTTCACCTGGTAGTACAACAATCTCTACATACTTAGATTGATAATTTGGATCGGTTGTATCTGATGCATTTGAAACAGTGCTAAAACCAGTACCAATCAATACTAATAGCGATGCCCCCAGAAATGTTCTGGCTAGCTTTGCTTTACGTTTAGTACTCATTTACTTCCTACATCTTTCTGTGAGAACACTGTTCGAGGGGATTCGAACATCTGTTCTAAAGAGTATTAAACACCAAGCCACTGACAATGTCTAGCCAAAATCGAACAAATGTTTGATTTTTTTCCAATCATGCCCTACCCTTTAGCCATGGCTACTAAACCCGCTAAATCCAACAAGAAATCAGCTGCCCCAAGCAAGAAGGTCGCTGAACTGCCCGATGGCCCAGCCGATCAAAATGGCTTAACCCCTCGCCAGCTCAAGATTTTGCAGGTCATCAAAACCGCTGTTGAGGATCAGGGGTACCCACCCTCAATGCGCGAGATCGGTGAAAAGGCTGGCCTCTCCTCTACCGCCTCCGTTACCTATCAACTTCAGATCCTTGAAGAAAAGGGTTGGATCCGCCGAGATGCCTCCCGCGGTCGTGCTATTGAAATTACATTGCCAGGCCAAGATGGTGAAGCAGCTCCCCAAGATAAAACAAGATTAATTCCTTTGGTTGGTCGCATCGCAGCAGGTAATCCAATTCTTGCTGAACAAGAGGTTGAAGAGGTTCTGCCACTTCCTGAATCTATTGTCGGTAAGGGTGATCTCTTCCTACTTCAGGTCAAGGGTGACTCAATGATTGATGCTGCAATCTGCGATGGTGATTATGTTGTTATTCGCGCCCAGAAATCAGCTGAAAAGGGCGAGATCGTCGCCGCCATGATTGATGGCGAAGCAACTGTTAAGACCTGGTCGAAAAAAGAGGGCCACTTCTGGCTACTTCCAGCAAATGATAATTACGCACCAATTCCAGCTGATAATGCAGA
>CAZVNE010000024.1:0-16638 GCA_964628535.1 uncultured Candidatus Nanopelagicus sp.
GGCCGAGAGGCGAGGCTCGGGACTGCAAATCCCGCTACACGGGTTCAAATCCCGTTCCGACCTCCATCAACTGCAATGAAGATTCTCTTCTTATTAAACTCGAGGTGGTCTAGAGATAATTCCCTTGGCACCCTTCAACCTAAAACTTCCAGCTGCATTCGCAATAACTACAGCATCACCAGCATCAACTTGAATAGAGGTTGATTCAGAGAACTCAATCTTTCCAGAACCTTCAAGGATAAGCAGGATGCCAAAACCAGCATCTATAACACTCTCATCTCCGGTTAGGTAATCAGCTCTAAAAAAGTCATCAGCGATTGAGTTAAAGATTTTATGAGAGTTAGCTCTCTCTTTATCAAAGCGAGTAGTTATCTGGGAAACTTCCATTTCATTTAGTGGATCTAACCGCAAGGCATCCAAAGCGATCTCATAGCCAAGATCAAGATGGCCATCCTTATCACCATCTACTGCAAAACCATCCCATTCAAGCAGGATTGAAAGATCTGTTGGCTCTTGTAACTCTAAGACAAATATTCCCGCCTCGATTGCATGTGGAACGCCAGCTGGCACAAAAATTACATCACCCGCAGAAACTTCAAGAAACATTAATGAGTCAAGTAATCCTTGGGAATCATGATCTTGCACTAACTTTGCAACCTCTGGTTTACTCATTTTTCGGTTAAATCCAACACCAACTTTTGCGCCAATTGGTGCATCTAAAATAATCCAAGCCTCTGTCTTGCCGTGGGTAAGATCTAACTTCTCTGAAGCAAATTTTCTGTCTGGATGGTAGTGAACCGGCAATCTTTGATCTGGATCAAGTAGCTTCACCAATATTTCAGTAGAACTGCCATATTTTTTTACATGGTCAGCTCCCAACCAATGCTGTGGATCCTTTACAACCTCATCCCGCAATAATCTGCCATCTGCCAAAAGTGATAATCCATTAACCTTCTCACCAAATCGAGTAGTAGTTGATGCGATCCACTCCTCTGGCCGCATCGGCCCACCTGGACCTTTTCTAAGTTTGCCAATCCGATTTCCGCCTCGATAAAAATGATCAAATTGATTTGAGGGTAACTTTTCGGCGCTTGGGCTTGGATTATTCATCCCGTTAGTTTAAAGGTTAAAGTTGGCTCATGCTAGAAAGATCTGATCGTCCATGGGGTCGATACGAGGTGCTACAAGAGAGCTCAAACTACAAAGTAAAGAGTATTCATGTAAATCCTGGTCAGCGTCTTTCATATCAGCGCCATCAAAAGCGAGCCGAGCACTGGTTTGTAACTCAGGGTTCTGGTGAGGTAACAATTGAAGGAACGATAACCCAAGTATGTCCTGGTTCAGTAATTGATATCGCAGTAAATCAGCTACACCGAATCGCAAACACTGGAAATAATGAACTTATCTTTATTGAAGTTCAAACCGGAACCTACTTTGGCGAGGATGATATTGAACGTATTGAGGATGACTTTGGTCGCTAGTAGTATTTAAACCACGGACGATTAGCGCAGCGGTAGCGTACTTCCTTGACATGGAAGGGGTCACTGGTTCGATCCCAGTATCGTCCACATCGAAATTAAAGTTGAAGGAATTTCTTGATTCGACGCAGAGATTCCTCAAGATAATCCGGAATCATGGCTCGATGTTCCTCATTAGAGGTCTCATACAAATAGTTGAGCAAAATGATGCGTCTTTGAATTAAAAACATTTGCATCTGATTTTCGGTGTAATCGGGCAAGTCAGCTACTGATGCATAACCTTCCTTGAGGGCAGCGTCTTGTTCGGGTGTATCCAAGTAATAAATAGCTGTCGCTAGATCTTGAACTGGCAACCCATAACCGCAATCGTCAAAATCAAATACAGCGACTTTATTGTTATTCCACTTCACATTCCAGCCATGTAGGTCAGCATGAATTATTTGCATTGAGTGCTGATCGTAAAGAGTGTCAATTTCTGACGTAATCACTGCCATGGCTTGGGCAACTAGTGCTTTTGCTTCTGGTTCCAGTACGCTCTTAGAACTTAACAAGAAATCTTCGGTCTCCCATAATGGATCTTTAAAAATGGGAAGTTGGGCATCCACTGGTAATTGAAAATCTTTCGAAGTTAGATGCAGAGTAGCCATGGCTGCACCCAGCGATCGCAATTGTTCCAAAGTTGGATCATCCCCTAGCTCTTCACCATCTAACCAAGAATAAAGAACACACTTGAACTTGCTCTCATTTGATCCGTAGTTAAGTATTACGAAATATTGCTCATCTGCGCTGGAGATAGGGTGTGGAACATTTACTCTTGCATCAGCTGCGAGGAAATTGACCCAGGCTATTTCTGCCTTTAGATTTGCGATGCTTCTTGGTGAATTTATATTTATTCTTAGAGCAAACCGCTGCCCATATTTGGTTACAACTTTGAAGGTTGCGTTGTACTCATTGTTGATCAAAGAGACTTCATTGACATCCAATAAATAGGAGTCAAGAGCTTTATTTGCAATCTCTATCAACTCTGATTCAGTAAAGCTCATAGAAGTTTTGGCCCCTTCTTATGGGTCACTGGTTCGATCCCAGTATCGTCCACCAGCAACATAATTCTCACGCAGTTATTGAATCGGCTCCGGATTTGATTCCATTTTTCTTAAAGTTGCAATCCGGTCAGCAATTGGTGGGTGTGTAGCAAATAACCTAGAGGCAGCTGATGCATCAAGTGGAGATTCAATATACATATGTGCAACCGCACTGGAACGGGCTTGAACGACAGTGGTGTCTCTAGCTAGAACTTCTAAAGCTGATCGAAGACCGGCTGGATTCCGTGTGTATGAAACAGCGGTTGCATCAGCCAATGACTCACGCCTTCTTGAGACTGCCGACTTAAGCATGGTTGCGGCTATGGGTGCAAGAACTAATGGAATTATGGCAAGGAACATTGGCATTTGATTTCCGCCATGATCCCGATTCCTTCCTCCGCCAAACCAAAGCATTCTCATTAAGATGTCTGAGATCAAAGCCACGATTCCGGCTGTTGTAGCAGCAACTGCCGAAACTAAGGTGTCACGGTTAGCTACATGAGCCATCTCATGAGCTACTACTCCTTGCAACTCATCTCGATCCATCGAATTTAACAAACCAGTCGTGAAAGCAATTAGCGCGTGGTTTGGATCCCTGCCAGTAGCAAATGCATTTGGTGCAGGGTCGTCGACGAGTGCAACCTTCGGCATTGGTAAACCCGATGCAATGCAAACTTCATTAACTAGATTAAATAACTGTGGATGATCAGATTGCTGAATAACTTTGGCGCGCGTCATTTTCAATACCAATTTATCTGAAGCGTAATAAGAACCCCAGACTGTAACGAGAGAAATACCAACAGCTAGTGGGATTACCCCTGCTCCTGATCCACCAAAACTTGCAATGGCGATATATGCAATCAGCCATACAAGTAGGCCCATAAAAAACAGAAGAAAAAAAGTTTTTCTGCGGTTAACATTTTGCAGCGAGCGAAAATTAGCCATAATTAAAACTTAACGTTTGGAACATTACGAGCAGATGGATCATCTACCTCGTAAAACTCCCTAGGCCCAACCTTAGCTAGACCGACAAAAAAACTTGTAGGAATTGTTTTTACCGCAGTATTCAGCGCTCGAACAGTTTCATTGTAAAATTGGCGAGCAAAGGAGACTTTATTCTCCGTCGTGGCTAGCTCCTCTTGGAGCTGTAAAAAATTACTTGAAGCTTTTAAATCTGGGTAAGCCTCAGCCACTGCAAGCAAGCCTCGCAAAGCATTGGTTAAAGCACCATCTGCTGCAGCAATTGCTGGCAATGTTGATGCGCTTGTTGATGCTGCCCTAGCCCGCACCACGCTCTCTAACGCTTCTCTCTCATGAGATGCATAACCCTTTACCGTTTCAACCAAATTGGGAATCAGATCAGCGCGACGTTTTAATTGAACCTCAATTTGTGAAAGTCCCTCATCAACTTGAATATTTAATTTCACTAGGCGGTTATATTGAATAACTGCGTAAACAGCCAAAAGTACTAGAAAGAGAATTACGAGCAGCGATATATCCATGCCACTACAGTATCAAAAGTAGATTCCTACCAATTAACAGAATTCATATTTTGCCACCAGCCACCACCATAAACCTTTAAATCTCCTGAGAATCAATGTTGGCCATCCAAACTTACCCTGATAGGAAACTAGACCTCCCAATTAAATTTCACTCCTGTCAAAGTCTCAACCTTTGTTCTCTCATTTGCGTAGATACCAGCAAGAAACTCTCTGTCCTGATTAATCATCGGCGGGATCTGGGTAGTTTTAAGGATTCTCTTTAATATTCTATTTTTATTCTGATATGACAGGAGTTGATTTTTATGAACATAGCGACTCATCCTTGGAAATCTACTAACACGTGCAACATTCTTTCTTGGAAAAATCAAATCCTCGCCAGTGATAACCTTCTCAAGATCGAATCCAAGGAATGTAACTGCTTTAGATAACTCCGAAACCGGAGAGGTCAGTAGTTGCTGGAAATCTAGGTACAACATCTGTTCTCTTGGAAAAAATTCAAGGTAGCGAGAGATGTGGTGAGAATACAAACCTGGGGTAACTAGATCACCATATGGTTTGCCTTGATTCTCTCGATACTGAGTTATCGACTGCCAAAAGGAAGTATTTGAATCTATTGCACCAACCCGACGTCCGTGCCAGTATGCGGAGTAGGCACGATCCGCTGGGTCTCGTAAGATTGAAATTAACTTAACTTCAGGAAAATGTTTTCGAATTCTGGCTGGCGCTTCATAACTGCCCAAGTAACTAGGAGATTTTTCCCCAATCAATTGTCCTGATTTAGCCTCTGAAAAATTCCTCATGTAATTTTCAATTCCTAAACCATCCTTGTATTGAGCCTTGCGGTTCCAAAAATGATGCTCACTATTGGAAATTAAAATCTCTGTAGTCATAGATTGAAAAAACGCCCGCAGACTTGTGGTGCCAGCTTTTTGCGCCCCGATTATTAGGAAATCAAGTTTTCGCATTTTTTCACAGTACTCCCACGCTTGGGTAACCGATCAATATGCACCTAAACGGCTACTGTGAATTTACCTTGGATTGGTAAAGATTGATTTAATAATTCTGAGCATGCTTATGGGCCAATTAAAGCTCTGCTGCAGGTCGGCAGTACTCTATTAACACGTTCAAGGAGCATAAAGATGAAATTTGTTTACCCACCACCAGCTGATGGAAAACCGTTTCGTCTTAGCATGGGACTTAGAGAGTTGAATAAGGCAAACTGGCTTGAAGGTGGATTGGATCTGGCGGATCAGCTAACCGAACGAAAGCGGATTGTTCTCGAAAGCAGAGACCAAGTATTTCAACAGATAGATGGACATGATCAAGGTGTTAATTACTTTGCAAAGGAAATAATTGAAAATCTCGCTGAACACCATCCAGCTTATTCAATAAGTGGAAATACTATCCAGAATAATGATCTAGAAATTAAAGTTGATCTTACAGCTGATCATGCATTTATTCAGCTATCAAAGGTAATCGCAGAAGATCTATGTCTATTGCATTATGAGGACAATGTGTGGCGTTTAGTTGTTGCTGTTGTAATTTTTCCATCCCGTTGGAACCTTTTAGAGAAAATTGGGAGGAGTATGGATCAAATTCACACTCCTGTTCCTGGTTATAAAACCCAGCTACAACCATTTATTACCGAAAGCTTTAACAAAATCAAACCAGAGCGTCCTGTTTGGCGTAAAAATTGGTCGCTTCATGAGAGTGAGTTATTACATGAGCCATTTTTTAAAGATATCCCACCAGTTATCGATAAGTTCTGGTGGCGAACGGAGCGCCAAACATTAACCGCATCAGCTGATTCAAAGTACTTATTGTTTACGATTAGAAACCGTAGTGAACCATTCTCCTGGCTCAAAGAGGATCCACAAGCGGCAGCTAATTTCGCTGCAACCCTTGCAACATTGACGCCAGAAATGTTGGAGTACAAACATTTAGTTGATACGCGTGATCAACTACTAGATTATTTAAAATTACCGTAATCAACGAGATCAAAAGTATAAATCATCTATTTCTAGCCATATGATAGGTAAATGAGTACGCAACGGCCTGATGCGAAAACTATCTCTGAGTTTTTATCCTCTAGAAGAAGTACCCGGGATTTTCTCTCCAAGCCAGTACCGCAAGAGATTATTGATCAAATTCTTACCGACGCTCTAACTGCACCTAGTTGGTCCAATACTCGACCATTTAAAGTTGCGGTAGCTACAAATGATGTGCGTGATCGAATCAGTGGTGAGTTCTTAAACCGTTGGAGTGCTTTATCAAAGATTATGCGTAAAGGGCTAAAAAATAAGTTACCACTTATTTTTTCACGTTATGGCCTGCCAACTAGTAATCGAAGCATAGTTAAACCTTATGTTGCTGAACTGCGCCCGAGAGCTACTCGTGTAGGTAAAGAACTTTACGAAGTATTTGGAGTCAAACGTGGCGATCGCGAGGGACGGGATAAACAATGGGGCAGAAATTACTCGTTCTTTGGAGCACCCGTTGAATTGTTTATTTACATTCACAAGAGCCTACATATATACGCCGCATCTGATGCCGGCTTGATGATGCAAAATTTAATGTTGTCGGCACATGCACATGGACTCGGTAGCTGCGCACAAGGAGCGGTAAATATTTGGGATGATGTGATTCGCCAGGAGTTCGAGATTTCCAAGGATTACCGACTGCTTTGTGGCTTGGCTATAGGTTATCCAAGCGATGACAAGGTTAACTCCTTTAAAGCAAATCGGATTGGTATTGAAGAGTTGCTGCTTAAGCGAAAGGAGAAAGAGTAGAAATAATTACTCGAACCTCTTTGCAAAGGTTCTGTAAGTAGAGATACCAAGAATGTATAGCGGAAATATCAGCAACACGGCTTGTGCCATCATCTTCATATTTGAATTTATCTCAACTCCATAATTCCAGGAGAGGTAGGTTAAGTTAATTAGGTAAATAATTGAAAAAGGCAGTGTTATTGCTCTTAAAAACTTAACTCGGGTCAAGTGCGGAACCTTGAAGTTACTGAGTGAAAGTAAGGCAAAAACTAAGGTATAAAAAATAATTTCATTTGAGGAGACATTTAGCAGAATGAAGGATGGAATTACAATGTTCCATGAACCCGGGAATCCATTAAACCAATGATCATCAGTCTCCTGATCACACCTAGCAAACCAGAGCGCCGAAGTGAGGAGAATTAGAGCAATAAGAGCTGCTTCTAAATTGTTCGGCAACAAGTCAACAGAGGCCAAGAAAGCAACTGGAACGATAACGCAGGTAACGTAATCCACTACAAGATCTAGAACTGTGCCATCAATTTTGAGTACATGAATCTCTACATCAATCCGCCTGGCCAACGGTCCATCAATTCCATCAATAACTTGGCAAAGAAGTAGCCAAAGTAATCCATCACGAACTCTGCCATCAATCACAGCCTGTAGTGAGAGCATTGCAAAGATAACACCACTAGCTGTAAAAACATGAAGTGCCCAGCCAGCACGAATTAATTTTTTATTTGCAGGTGCGTTCAAGATTTCACCATGAATTTTTGAGAGAAAAGATTAGATTGATTATTGGCTAATCCCTGTTGAATTCTCATGAGATTAAAGTAGGTTAGAATCCTTTCATGGAACAAATCGCCACGATATCTGCACTCACATTTGGTGCTCAGGCTTTTGTCACCCTATTTGTAATCCTGGACCCACCTGGTGCGACTCCGATATTTCTTGCATTGACAGCTGGCGAGAGTGAGAAACGTAAGCGCAGAATGGCTTGGCAGGGTGCTTTCATCTCCTTGGCGGTAATCATCTCCTTCGCCATATTTGGTAACGCACTTTTAGGGTACTTAAACATCTCCTTCGCTTCCCTTCAAGGCGCAGGCGGATTGTTGCTATTAATAACCGCTCTAGGTTTATTGACAGGTTATGCACCGGAAGAGAAATCTGGCACCAGTAGAAATGTTGCCTTAGTGCCATTGGGCACTCCCCTTCTTGCCGGCCCTGGTGCAATTGTTACAACAATGCTTTTTGTACAAGATTCTAAGGACTGGGGTCAGGTCAGTGCTTTATTTATCGCAATCATTGTTGTTCATATTCTTATCGGTTTAACTTTGATGTACTCCACCAAGATATTGGCTTTGATTAAAGAGGCGGGCGTCGATTTACTTGCAAAAATTGCTGGATTACTGCTTGCTGCGATTGCCGTAGAGATGATTGTTGCATCAATTAAAGCGTACTTTTTCTAGAGGTCTTGTCAGCCACCTGTAATAGAGTGATGATGTGAGCACGGCATTAAGTAAAACAACCTTTGTAATTGTTGATTTAGAGACCACAGGTCCATCCCCAAAAAGTGGTAGTGCAATAACTGAAATTGGTGCCGTCAAGGTTAGGGGTGGAGTTGTTCAAGACCACTTTGAAACATTTGTAAATCCTCTTTTAGCCATCCCCCAATACATTACAGATTTAACTGGCATTACAGATTTAATGCTGGCCAATGCACCCATAATTGATGATGTTCTACCAAACTTTTTTGAGTTCATCGGGGATCACAATGAGGTAATTTTGGTTGCACATAATGCGCCTTTTGATCTCTCATTTCTAAAAAGTGCTGCGATTGCAATAGATCTGGCCTGGCCAAAATTTCGAACACTAGATACCGTAGTTGTGGCACGGCAGGTACTAACTCCTGATGAAGTTCCGAATTGTAAATTATCTACACTGGCTCAATTTTTTGGCACCATCGTTGATCCAAACCATCGAGCACTAGATGACGCCAAGGCAACAACCGAGGTCCTACACGGATTACTTGAAAGATTGGGTAGCATGAAAATTGATACTGATGTGAAGCTACTTGAATTTACCAAGAGCGCTAAACGAACTCAAAGCAAAAAATTTTATGGACAAATCTCTACCTAGAACTCACGATCTCACTGCTCAACTCCACCCAACCTTTTAATACTGAGCTAGCCGCCCCAGAATCAATCGCTTGATTTGCCAATACATACGCATTAGCTACTTGAGTTTGCAGCGGCAGATGAAAATCTGCTTTAAATGCAGCAATCGCGAAGGCGGCATTTAAAGCGACCGCATCTCTCGGAGCACCAGCCCTGCCAGCAAAGATCTCATTAGTTATCGCAGCATTAAATTGTGCATCCCCACCACTTAGCTCGCTTAGTGCAGCTCTTGGCACACCGATATCAGCGGGATCAAATCTCTCTATCTTTACGCCATCATTACTTACCTGGTACACAGTGCTTGCACCAGATAGAGAGATCTCATCTAAACCATCATCGCCACGAAAAATGAATCCCTCCTTGCCTTGTTTTGCAACCACCTGTGAAATTAACGGAAGCAGTTCAGCCTTTGCAACGCCAATCGCAGCAGCTTTGGGTTTAGCTGGATTTGATAATGGTCCTAAGATATTAAAAACTGTAGCAACACCTAACTCCTTGCGTGCTAGCGCGGCATGTTTCATTGATGAGTGGAAGATCGGTGCAAAGCAAAAACCAATACCTATCTTTGCGACAGTTTTCGCTACCTCATCGCCAGTTAAATCAATTCTTACTCCTAAAGCTTCTAGTAAATCCGCTGATCCAGATTTAGATGATGCTGCGCGGTTTCCATGTTTTACTACGCGTGCGCCAGCCGCATTTGTAATGATGGCAGCGGTAGTTGAAATATTGATTGTGTTTGCGCCATCTCCGCCAGTTCCGACTGTGTCTACGGCGCGTTCAGCGATATTGATAGGTAGCGATTTTTCATACATCTGATCAACGAGTGCGATAACTTCAGTTGCGGTTTCACCCTTGTCCTTCAAGGCCAGAAGAAATTTCTTAATGTGGGAGATCTCCGCTTCCCCAGTCAAAATTTTATTCATCGCCCAAGTAACTTCGGTACTAGTTAAATCCCGGTGGTTAGCGAGCGCAGTTAAGATCTCTTCCCAACTCATTGAGATTAATTAGCAGTTGTATTGGCAGGGTTTGTTGAATTAACTTGAGCTGCATTTAAAATTGCAGCGCACTTTTTTGCTAGATTGAATGGATCGATGGGGTGTGTAACCACGCCCTCTGCTCGAGACCAGGTTGCTAACCAATTATCATCTGCTCGACCAGTGATTAGGAGAACTGGTGGGCAGTTGAATACCTCATCCTTAAGTTGTCTAGCTACTCCCATGCCACCCTCAGGAACCGCTTCACCATCTAAAATAAAAAGATCCACCCGCTTCTTGCTATCGATGTAAAGTCGCAAGGCGCTGGCGGTTGCAAAATCAATAATCTCCTTGATTGAAATATCCTCTGAAATCGCCTTGCCTAGCGCTGAGCGAACACTGGCTCTTACACTCGAGTCATCAGAGTAGATAGCGATACTTACGGCCCGGTCGGTTTTCACACCTGTAATCCTACCTTTGAAGAGTTACCGATTCTGGGTGATCAGTTTCACCTGAAAGTGAGGGCTTTGGGGAAGCCTCCGATGAAGCCATTACCCGGCATATCGGGAATAATGAACTCCATGACAAGCTATGCCGGATCTGTAAATAGGGTCAATCGCCCAAATATGGTGGCAGTTGGCACCATAGTCTGGCTGGCATCTGAGTTAATGTTTTTCGCAGCACTATTTGCAATGTACTTCACTACACGCGCAGTGCAAGGACCGCAGGTTTGGGCAGAGTCCACTGCAATCTTGGACATTCCATTTGCTGCTGCTAACACCACGATTTTAGTTCTCTCCTCAATTACCTGTCAGTTTGGTGTCTTTGCCGCAGAGCGTTTTCAAGCGCGCAGAACTGGAACTTTGCGTGAAGTTTCAAAGTGGGGAATGCGTGAGTGGTTTGCACTCACCTTCTTAATGGGTGCGATCTTTATTGGTGGTCAGGTTTATGAGTATGCCCACCTAGTTGCAGAGGGTGTAACTCTTTCATCTAGTGCTTACGGTTCTGTCTTCTATATAACCACCGGCTTCCATGGATTACATGTAACTGGTGGCTTAATTGCATTCTTAGTAGTCCTCATTCGAGTTTTCAAAGCGCAAAAATTTGGTCACTCTCAAGCCACTATGGCAATTGTTGTCTCTTACTACTGGCACTTCGTCGATATCGTTTGGATCGCACTGTTCTCTGCGATCTACCTGGTTAAATAGGGGTACGACATGAAATATTTATCAAAGTATCGCCGCCACAAATTTGCTACTCCTATGTTAATTATCATCGCACTATCTACTTTAGGATTTACATTTTCAGCAGCAACCGCATCTCCAGCAAAATCAGAGTTAGCAGCCAGCGCTAAATCAACTTTGATTGCCGAAGGAAAAGAGATTTTTCTAAAGGGTTGTTCCTCATGTCATGGCTTAAATGGTGAAGGAGCAAGCATCGCACCATCATTAATCGGTGTGGGCGCTGCATCTGTAGATTTTCAAGTAGGCACAGGACGTATGCCAATGGCTGATATGAGTCAGCAAGCGATGCGAAAAGCACCACTTTATACAGAAGAGGAAACCGCAGCTCTTGCTGCATATGTTGCAACCCTCGCTCCTGGCCCTGCCAGCATCACCAATGAGGAGATAACTTGGGAGCGCGACGGCAGCACCGCTGAAGGTGGCGAATTATTTAGAAATAACTGCGCAATGTGTCACAACTTCGCCGGTCAAGGTGGCGCATTAACCAAGGGAAAGTACGCACCAACAGTTATGGGTGTAGAGCCAAAACATATTTATGAAGCGATGATTACTGGACCACAAGCGATGCCAGTCTTCTCTGACAAAACAATTACTCCACAAGAGAAGTTATCAATTATTAAGTGGATTAAATCCGCTGAGTCAGAGCCAAATTTAGGTGGAGCATCTCTTGGCAGAGTTGGTCCAGTTACTGAAGGCTTACTAGTTTGGACACTTGGCTTAGGTTTACTAGTTGCAATTTCTGTCTGGCTTACCGCGAAATCTAGATAAGGGCTCTATTAATTATGAGTAATGAGATAGCACCACTCTCAGATCCAGGGTTGCCAGCCCACGTTCATCGCAAAGCTGATACCGATCCAGTTGCTGAAAAGCGAGCAGAACAACAGGTTGCAGTTTTATTTGGCATCTCAGCTCTTGGCACTCTGTTATTCATCTATGCCTATTTATTTATTGATACTGAGTCCTTTGTCTTTATTCCAGTAATGGGAAGTACAAATGCACACCAATTAGCTCTTGGTATGGGTCTTGCAATCGCCTTATTGGGAATTGGTTTTGGCGCAGTTCATTGGGCGAAAACTTTGATGTCTGACACAGAGGTAATTGCAGAACGTCATGAGATGCGCTCAGAGGACTCCGATAGAGATGCATTTGTTGCTAGCGTTAAAGAGAGATCCGAGGTTGCAGGTTTAGGTAGAAGATCTTTGATTAAGAGAACTCTTGGTCTATCAGTCGGCTTAGTTGGAATCTCTCCAATTCTTCTACTCGGTGATCTAGGTCCAATGCCAGGTAAATCTCTGGAAGAAACCAATTGGCGCAGAGGAACTCGGCTAGTAACTGACCCAGGTGATCGGCCAATAAAGCCTGCCGATCTTGAAGTAGGTGCAGTGGCCCAGGTGCTCCCAGAGTTGCGACCAGGGCAAAAGAGAACCTTGAATGACATTGCAAAAGATGCAGTTCTTTTAATTAGATTGCGCACTGAAGAGTTTCAGTTAGATGCTGAGCGCTTATCTTGGACCTATGAAGGAATTATCGCCTTTTCAAAAATTTGTTCACATATGGGATGCGCCGTTGCACTATATGAACAAACAACTAAACACTTGCTTTGCCCATGTCATCAATCCACCTTTGATGTTACAAGAGCTGCAAAAGTAATTTTTGGTCCATCTGCCAGACCACTGCCTCAGTTGGCAATTACCGTGGATGCAGATGGAAATTTAGTCGCTCAAAAACCATTTAATGAAGCAGTTGGACCTAGTTACTGGGAGAGATCATGAGTGCAAGAGAACGTGTAGCTGGAAATGTTGCCAATTATGTGGATGAGCGAACTGGCTCAGCTAAGTGGTTAAAGAAGAATCTTAATAAAGTCTTTCCCGACCACTGGTCCTTCATGCTGGGTGAGATTGCCCTTTACTCCTTTGTAATCCTTCTTTTATCTGGCACATTCCTTACCTTTTGGTTTGACCCTTCCATGGAGCATGTTGTTTATGAGGGCTCTTATCAACCACTTAAAGATGTAGAAATGTCTGCGGCTTACGCATCCGCTCTTAATATTTCATTTGATGTTCGTGGTGGCCTACTAATGCGCCAAATCCATCACTGGGCTGCATTAATCTTTATTGCCGCAATTGTTGTGCACTTGCTTCGTGTGTTTTTCACAGGTGCATTTAGAAAGCCACGCGAGTTCAATTGGATCCTAGGAGTTGGCTTACTAACACTTGCAATCGTTGAGGGCTTCTTAGGCTACTCACTTCCAGATGATCTACTCTCTGGAACTGGTGTTCGCATCGCACATGCAATTATTCAAGCG
This sequence comes from uncultured Candidatus Nanopelagicus sp., assembly GCA_964628535.1. Lineage (GTDB taxonomy): Bacteria > Actinomycetota > Actinomycetes > Nanopelagicales > Nanopelagicaceae > Nanopelagicus. Next base: position 13,528 of record CAZVNE010000024.1, read on the forward strand.
GTACCAGTTGTTGGTACCTACCTCTCATTCTTTGTGTTCGGTGGTGCCTTCCCTAGCGAAATATTTATCCCACGAATCTACGTTGTACACATCTTGTTGATTCCAGGAATCATGCTGGCCCTAATCACAGTTCACTTGATGCTAGTTTGGTACCAGAAGCACACTCAATATCCTGGTCCTGGCCGAACTGAAAAGAATGTAGTCGGCTATCCATTGATGCCGGTATACATGGCGAAAGCTGGTGGTTTCTTCTTCATCGTATTTGGTGTTACAGCATTGCTCGGTGCGACCGCTTCTATTAACCCGTTATGGCTTTACGGGCCGTATACGCCCGGCCAAGTTACCGCAGGCTCTCAACCAGATTGGTACATGGGCTGGCTAGATGGTCTTGTTCGAATGGCACCACCGTGGGAAACATACGCTTTTGGTTACACAATTTCTTGGAATATTTTAATTCCCGCGTTAATTGTTCCTGGAATTATTTTTACTGGAATGGCTCTGTATCCATTTATTGAAAGTTGGATCACTGGAGACAAACGCGAACACCACATTCTAGATCGTCCAAGAAATGTTCCAAACCGAACAGCTCTAGGTGCGATGTCTATAACATTTATAATCGTTTCTCTCATTAATGGTGGCAACGATTTGATTGCAACCCATTTTGATCTTTCAATTAATCAGATTATGTGGGGTACGCGAATTGGCATTATTGTCTTGCCGCCACTGGCATTTGTAATTACAAAACGTATTTGTCTTTCGTTGCAACGCGCTGATCGCGAACTAGTTCTACATGGTCGCGAAACTGGTCGCCTGGTGATGTTGCCGCATGGTGAATTTGTTGAGGTGCATGAAGAGCTAACGCCAGAAAAGAAATGGCTGCTTACGCAACATGAACAACTTGCTCCAATCGAGCTTGAATTGGTCGATCAAGCTGGCGTGCGTAATCCAAAAACCTTCCGAGCCAAGCTGCAGGCAAGATTTAGTGCTGCAAATGCAGAGTCAGTTGCAAAACCAACGGCGCAAGATCTTAAACAGTTGGAGAATGAACACCACTAGATAGCATGAATTAACTAAAGGAGATGGTTAAGAAGCGCGTTACGCCTCAACTATCTCCTTTAATTTAACCAAACTCTTGCCCATCGCTTTAGGAACCCAATTCTGAGGATTTCTCTTTTTAATAAGCCACAGTCCTCTTGCGGTTCTAGCATCCCAACTCTCGGTGACCTCAGTTGTGTTCTCATCAATCTTACGTAACTCATAACGCCAAACATTGTGAAGAATATGTTGCCACGCAATAGATTGACCCTCTTTAAACTCAATTACCTGATTGCTAATAACATATGGGACGCCTTGCTCCATTCGCATTCCGAACTTTGCGCCAAGGGATAATCTTGCAGGTCCTGCAATCGCACCTTTGACCATTCCGGAGCCATCCATTAACGAATGATTTTTAGGCTGGGCAATAAAATCAAAGATCTCTTTTGCGCCCTTATTTACAATTAATTGAGCTTTATAAAAATATAGCTCACCTGTATCAATTATCTCTGCTCGCAAAACTACTCCTTACAAGAGGCTAGTGATTGGAGTTTGAAGGTTTGTCGTACTCTAGAACGAATCCAATTGTTGTGAAAAGTAACAGACCAGCTGATATCAAAGTTACCCACCAACCAATAATTAATCCAACACCAACGGCGGTCATAGCTAACGCAACTGGAAGGGGCCACCATGAGTGAGGTGAGAAAAAGCCCATCTCACCAGCTCGATCTGCAATCTCACCCTCTAAATTATCTTCAGGCAACAAGCCACCAGATCTGCGATCGGTAAACCAAAGGTAAAAACCTACGATGAATGCAAGCCCTGCACTTAATCCAATCGCGGTTATCCCAACCTCTTCTCCACCAATCTGCCAATACAAGATCGCTGTTAAGAGATAGAAAAGCGCTAAACCATTAAATAATTGCCAACCAACCTTCATTAATCTTTGCTCGTTTCTGCCATGTGTGGATGGTGTAGATCAAAGGCTGGTCGCTCACTTCTGATTCTTGGGATAGATGTGAAGTTATGGCGAGGTGGTGGACAAGAGGTGGCCCATTCAAGAGAGCCGCCATAACCCCAAGGATCATCTACGGTGACCTTAGGCGCATTCCTGCTCTGCCAAATATTTATAAAGAATGGAATCATTGATAATGCCAATAATCCTGAGCCAACAGTGGAGATCATATTCATGCCGGTAAAACCATCAGAAGCTAAGTAATCTGCATATCTGCGAGGGAAACCTTTAATTCCTAGCCAGTGTTGAATTAAGAATGTAGTGTGGAAACCAAAGAACAATGTCCAAAAGTGAATTTTACCTAAGCGCTCATCAAGCATGCGTCCGGTGAACTTAGGCCACCAGAAGTAGAAGCCGGCAAACATGGCGAAGACCACGGTACCAAATAGGACGTAATGGAAGTGAGCCACTACAAAGTAGGAGGCGGAAACCGCAAAGTTGAGTGGCGGACTAGCCAAAATAACTCCAGTTAAACCACCAAATAAGAAGGTAATTAAAAAGCCAAGCACAAATAGCATCGGCGTATCAAATGAGATTGAACCGCGCCACATAGTGCCAATCCAGTTCACAAATTTAACACCGGTTGGTATGCCGATTAAAAATGTCATAAAGGAGAAGAAGGGAAGAAGAACTTGTCCGCTGGCATACATATGGTGTGCCCAAACCGATACCGAAAGAGCTGAGATTGCAATGGTTGCGGCGATCAATCCTTTATAACCAAAGATTGGTTTTCGGCTAAAGACTGGCAAAATCTCAGTAGCAATTCCAAAGAATGGTAATGCCAAAATATAAACTTCGGGGTGACCAAAGAACCAAAATAGATGTTGCCACAACATGGCTCCGCCATTAGCTGGATCAAAGATTAAACTGCCAAATAGCCGATCAGACTCAAGCGCAAGAAATGCAGCGGCTAGAGCTGGGAAGGCTAGTAAAACTAAGATCGAGGTAAGCAAAACATTCCAGGTGAAGATAGACATCCGGAACATTGTCATTCCTGGAGCCCGCATCGTAAAAATAGTTGTAATGAAGTTAACGCCACCCAAGATTGTTCCAACACCGCT
>CAZVNE010000025.1:0-13429 GCA_964628535.1 uncultured Candidatus Nanopelagicus sp.
TTTGGTTGATCTTTTCTTGATTTACCTGGACGCACCATTAGTAACTCCATCTTGGACCATTAGGGGTATCTTCAATAATTACACCAAGGGATGCAATCTGATCTCTAATTGCATCTGCGGCTGCAAAATCTTTACGTAATCTAGCTGCTTCACGTTGTTCTAGCGCTAACTTAATCAAACCATCCATTGCGGCATCATTTGATTTACTAGCTGCAAATACTGGATCAAATGGATCGCAACCCAATATAGATAAGGCACCACGAACTTCCCCGGCTGTCTTTGAAATTACCTTTTTATCATCAGCTGAAGTATTGCCAATTCGCATACTTTCTGCGATAAAAGCTAGCGCTTGTGGGACCGCTAAATCATCATTCATTGCAGCCGCAAACTCGACAGCAATTACAGGTTCTGGTTCAGCCCCCAATACTGATTTAGCTCGGGCAAGGAATGCTTCTACTCTGCGAAAAGCTGTAGCTGATTCAGCTAATGCTTCAAAGGAGAATTCGAGCATTGATCGGTAATGCGCACTTCCTAAATACCAACGTAATTCAATGCCGCGCACCTTTTTCAAAATCTCCTGCACCTGTAATGAGTTACCTAAAGATTTACTCATTTTTTCACCTGAGGTTGTAACCCAAGCATTGTGCATCCAGGTATTTGCAAATTTATACCCAGCAGCTTGTGATTGTGCAATCTCATTCTCGTGGTGTGGGAAGATTAAATCTAAGCCACCACCATGAATATCAAATGCTTCACCTAAATATGCATGTGCCATTGCTGAACACTCTAGATGCCAACCAGGTCTGCCATCACCCCATGGTGTTGGCCAGGATGGATCACCAGCCTTTGCCGCTTTCCATAATGCAAAATCACGTGGATCTTTTTTATAGGTTAAATCTGCATCTTCGGCAGATTGCAGATCATCTAACTTTTGATTAGATAATGTTAAGTACTCTTTCAACTTACGAACCTCTAGATAAACATCACCATTTCCTGGGGCGTAGGCTGATCCATTATCAATTAATATCTGCATCAAATTAATCATCTGAGTTATATGGCCGGTAGCGCGAGGCTCGTAAGTTGGCGGTAAAACATTTAAAGCGTTGTAGGCATCGGTAAATGCTCGTTCATACTTCATGGCAACCGCCCACCACGGGATCTCTTCATGAACCGCTTTGTGCAAGATCTTGTCATCAATATCAGTCACATTGCGAACAAAGGTAACCTCATAGCCACTTGCAATTAACCAACGGCGCAAAATATCAAAATTAACACCACTTCGAATATGTCCAATATGTGGTGGCGCTTGAACGGTGGCGCCACATAGGTAAATACCAACCTGCTTTGGCTTTAATGATTTAAATGGAGCAACACTGCGAGTTTTAGTGTCATATAAATTAAGTGCGCTCATTATTTAATTCTACTTGCTACTTTACTTAGCGCTGATGATTAAGGCGGTTGCGATAGCGGATAAGCCCTTACCTTCACCGGTAAAACCCAACCCATCTGTTGATGTTGCAGAAACTGAAACAACCGCACCATTTAATGCCTTTGAAATTGCACTGATAGCTTCTGCCCGCCGGGTACCGATCTTTGGTCGATTACCGACAATTTGAACCGCAACATTTTCAATTACAAAGCCTGCTGAAATCACCTTATTTAAGCTTTCGGTAAGCAAGGTGGCACCTGATGCGCCTGCATACTTTGGATCACTTACGCCAAAGTTACTTCCTAAATCACCAAGATTTGCAGCAGATAAAAGTGCATCACAAATTGCATGAGCTGCAACATCACCATCTGAATGACCATCTACGCCAATCTCGCCATCCCAAAGCAAGCCAGCAAGCCAAAGTTTTCGGGAGGTATCTGCACTAAATGCATGAGCATCTGTACCAATACCGACTCGAATTTCTCGTTGGGTATTTGGTAACAAGATTTCAACTGCGCGAGCTAGATCAGATTTTGTAGTGATTTTTAATGCCCGCTCTTCACCTGCAATTACCTTTACCTTTACCCCAATTGCTTCAACTAATGCAGCATCATCAGTTGCATCTTCCGCAGATGCATGTGCGTGTGCCAGCACTGATTTCACAAAGCCCTGTGGAGTTTGCACTGCACGAAGATTTGCACGTTCTGGTGTATTTCGAACATAACCATTTGCATCAATCTCTTTAATAGTATCGACAACATCTAGCGCCGGAATTACCGCTTGCTCACCATTTGCTAACTCATTAATTACATTTGTTGCTAATTGCGTTGATGCGATCGCTCGGGCAGCATCATGCACAAGTACATACTCGTACTCATTACCAATCTCTGCGAGCGCAACTCGGATACTGTCACTTCGTAAAACTCCGCCAGTGATAACTTTGACCTGATCGCCAAGAATTGATTTAAATTGATTTTCAAAACCCGCTGGAGCGGTTACTACAATTAACTGAGCAACAGGCGCCAGAGAGTTAACCGCGTGTTCGACTAAAGTTTTATCAATTAATTTAACTAGTGCCTTTGGTAAATCTGCGCCTAATCGGTGACCACTTCCTGCACCAGCAATTATCGCTGCAGTTTTTTTAATCATGACCGGCAAGTGTGAACTGCCAACTTAAGAGGCGAGTACCTCATCAAGAAGGGTGGCAGCTTTTACTTCATCAGTGCGCTCGGCAAGAGCAAGCTCTGAAACTAAAATTTGTTTTGCCTTTGAAAGCATGCGCTTCTCGCCAGCAGATAGGCCACGATCTAGATCGCGACGGTAAAGATCACGAACAACCTCAGCGACCTTAATAACATCACCAGAAGCTAACTTCTCAACATTTGCTTTATAGCGACGAGACCAGTTTGTTGGCTCTTCGGTGTATGGCTGACGCAAAACATTAAATACGCGATCTAGGCCCGCTGAATCAACAACATCGCGAACGCCGACTAGATCAATATTCTCGGCTGGGACTCGAACGGTTAAATCGCCCTGGGCGACCTTTAAAACTAGGTAGATCTTCTCTTCACCCTTGATCGTGCGCTTCTCGATCGCTTCGATCTGTGCAGCTCCGTGATGTGGATAAACAACGGTTTCGCCCACTTTAAATGTCATTTAGGAAGAGCCTTTCGCTAGAGGCTAAGGATACCAGCATTTTGGGAGCCATTTCACCTGCGCTAGTGGCCCCAAATTTTCCCTTTATTTTGGCGAAAAGATAACCTTTGATCATGAGCAGAACTATTACCTCGAAATCTAAAAAAATTATTGCTGCATTTGTTACTGCAATATTAATGACAGGTTGTGCAGCTGGTGGAAATGCTGAAACCAGATTGATTAACCAAGTAACTGATGGCGTCGAAGGTGAAAGTAATGAGATTCAAGTTCGTAACTTATTGGTTGTTAAGCAGGTTGATGGAACTGGTGTTTTGATCGGTACATTTATTAATTGGGCAGATGATGGTGATGCAATTTCATCAATTACTATCGATGGCCAACCAGCAGTATTAACCGCTGATTCATTAGAGTTAAAGAAAAATACACCAATTACCTTTGTTGGCGATATTGCAAATGCCGATGCATCGGTAGCAAATATGACCGCGCTAGCAGGCTATCGAATTCCAGTTGTAGTTACCTTTGCCAAGGCAGCACCAATTAATTTTGATGCATTAATTGTTACAGCTGATGGAATTTATACCGATATTGAAAATATGAGGTTTAAGGCTTAGCCTTCAAATTTATAGCCAAGCCCGCGAATTGTTAAGATAAATACTGGATTGGCTGGATCCTTTTCAATCTTGGCTCGCAACCGTTTAATGTGAACATCTAATGTTTTGGTGTCACCAAAGTAATCACTACCCCAAATGCGGTCAATCAATTGAACCCGGGTTAGAACTCGGCCGCTGTTACGAACCAAAAACTCTAGTAACTCAAACTCCTTCAGTGGAAATGAAACAAATTCACCAAGCACTTTAACCTTATGACTTTCAATATCTATCTCAACCGGTCCAGCAGAAATTATCTTCTCCTCTTTTTCAGATGGTTCAGAACCTCCACGTCGCAAGACCGCTTTGATTCGAGCGATTAACTCCGCCTTTGAGTAAGGCTTTGTTACATAATCATCAGCGCCAAGTTCTAGACCTACGACCTTATCTACCTCTGAATCCTTAGCGGTTAACATAATTATTGGAACCTGCGATCTACTTCGCAGTTGGCGACAAACCTCAGTGCCAGATAAGCCAGGCAACATCAAATCAAGTAAAACTAAATCCGCACCCTCTTTATCAAATGCCTTTATTGCACTATCGCCGGTATCGGCGACCGTTACCTGGTAACCCTCTTTAGTTAATACATAAGAGAGCGCCTCGGAGAAAGAGGCCTCATCTTCAACAACTAATATTCTTGTCATTTACTGCTCTCTGAAATTTCAGTTGCAATTGGGAATCTAAGTGTGAATGTACTTCCAGCTCCTTCAACACTCCAAACCGAGACATCGCCACCATGATTTAGTGCAATGTGTTTAACAATTGATAAGCCAAGACCAGTGCCACCAGTTAAGCGTGAACGAGCTGGATCAACTCGGTAAAATCTTTCAAAGATTCGCTCAATATCCTTCTCTGGTATTCCAATTCCCTGATCCGAGATTGAGATCTCGGCGATTTCATTTGTAACCTTTAAATCAATCGCCACTCTGGTGGAATCTGGGCTGTAATTAATGGCATTCTCAATAAGGTTATGAATCGCCATACTGAGCTGGCTGCGATCACCATTTACTAGCGCTTTCACGGTTGGCTCGAAAAACAAAGTAATCTTTCTTACCTGTGCGCTTAACTTGGATTGATCCATTGCATCATGAATAACCTCGGATATATCAAATCTCTTTCCATCTTTAAGTGGGTCATCATCTTGAAGTCGGGAGAGATCAATAATCTCTTGTACTAGCTCAGTTAATCGCTTGCTCTCAGTTTGCATTCGATTAGCAAACTTAATTACCGCCTCTGGATCCTCGCTAGCTTCAAGAACCGCCTCGCTTAAGATAGAGAGAGCACCGATTGGTGTTTTTAACTCATGAGAAATATTTGCCACAAAATCTCTGCGAATTGAATCTAATCTGCGAATCTCTGAGTCATCAAAAATTAATATTGCAATCAAACCGTGATCGCCAAGTGGAGTAACGCGAACAAATAAATCATGAGTTCCGGCACCAATTGGGCCTCGGGGTAGTTCTAGTGTTGCCTCCTGCATTACGCCTGATCTTCTAACTGCGCGAACTAAATTGAGTAAATCAGAGTTTTGTACTCGCTCATCTTTAATTAAATTTAAATTGCTAATGCCATTTGAGTAGTAAATAACAAACTCACCAGGTGCAACCACAATTGATTCAGCATCGATGGCTTGCAATAAATCAAAACCTTGAGTTGAAAGATCTACATCTGATGGTGCAGATTTACTCTTCTCATTCTCTTTATCTTTAAATAGCCACATCACAGCACTATCGTATGAGTTATGAAGATTGAGTGGGAATTTTATGTGTTAGACAGGCACAAATAACCCAATTCTTTACCCCATATTTAAGACCTGTTCACTTTCCTCCCGCCAGATTATGGGTCGACCCACTAACGTTCTCCTATGCGTAATCAATTCCATGAAGAGCTAGATGCTGTCGGAGCCACCTTGGTTCAGATGTCAGGCCTAGTAAAGATTGCCATGGAGAGTGCAACCACAGCTTTATTAACAGCAGATTTACCTCTTGCCGAAAAGGTGATTCAAGAGGATTCAATAATTAATGATATGCAACATGAGTTGGATGCCAGAACTATTAATTTAATTGCCAGACAACAGCCAGTTGCTGCTGATTTACGCACCTTAGTTACTTCGCTTCGAATGAGCGCCGATCTTGAGCGAATGGGAGATCTAGCAGATCACATCGCAAAATCTGCGCGAATGAGATATCCAAGTACTGCAGTGCCACCAGAGTTATCTCTGACAATTGAGGAGATGGGCCGAGTTTGTGGAAAGATCATTGAAAAAATGGCGGTTGTTTTAGAACAACGCGACACCAATCTCGCTCTTGAATTGGAAACAGATGATGATGAGATGGATAAATTGCACCGCAGAATAATTTCAACACTTCTTGAGCCATCTTGGAAACATGGAGTAGAGACCGCGATTGATATGACACTACTTGCTCGTTATTACGAGCGATGCGCAGACCACGCTGTCTCAATCGCCCGCCGTGTGTACTTTTTAGTTAAGGGCGAGTTCGCCTCAGACGCAAAGTAAGTTTACTTTTTCCCCTGATTTGCAACTGCGGCAATCGCAGCCTGCGCTGCAACTGGATCTAGATACTCGCCACCCTTTTTAATTGGTTCAAAATCATCATCAAACTCATATAGCAATGGAATGCCGGTTGGAATATTTACACCAGCAATATCTGAATCAGAGATGCAATCGATGTGCTTAACAATTGCACGAATTGAATTACCGTGAGCAGTTACTAATACAGTTTTGCCACTGACCATGTCAGCTGAAATCTCACCAACTAGATATGGAATCATTCGATCGACCACATCTTTTAAGCACTCACTCTTTGGTAAATCTGATCCTAAATCGGCATAACGTGGATCATTACTCTGTGAGTACTGATCATCATCATCAATATCAGGTGGCGGCACATCAAATGATCTGCGCCAAAGTTGAAACTGTTCCTCGCCATACTGCTTTAAAGTTGCCGCTTTATCCTTACCTTGCAAAGCCCCGTAGTGTCGCTCATTTAATCGCCAGCTGCGTTTAACCGGAATCCAATGACGATCACAATTATCAAGGGCTAAAGATGCAGTATTTATTGCTCTGCGCAGCAGTGAGGTGTGCACAATATCTGGCAGCAGGTTGCGCTCCTTTAGAAGTAAGCCGCCTCGCTTTGCCTCCTCTATTCCTTTGGTAGAGAGCGCAACATCAACCCAACCAGTAAAAAGATTTTTTGCATTCCATTCGCTCTCACCATGGCGGAGCAAAATTAATTTCATGTGCCTATCCTGCCATACTCAAATTAAGTGCTGGAAAGCTTGCAAATTTGCCAATGATTCACCTCGAGATACTCGCCATGCCCATTCGCGACGAATTGAGGATGAGAAACCAAGTTCAAGTAATGGATTAAAGCAAGAGTCGGAGTATTGAAGAACCGCACCTAAAATTCGATCAATCTCACGCTCACTTATTGCCGCGAGGGGCAATCTGCCAACTAAATAAATGTCACCTAGCTCATTTAAGGCAAAGGCCACTGAGTACATCGATGCATTTTTCTTTAACAAGTACTCGTAAACACCCGCCTGATTCTCATCTGGTTTTCTAATTACAAAGGCGTTAATACTTAAGGAGTGATCACCAATTACCAGCGCACAATGGGTCTGTAACTTTGTCTCACCCGGCAGAGTAATTAGATAAGTGTTCTCATTGCTTTGGTCATAATCTAAATCATGGGATTGCAAAAAATCATCAATTACTGCGTTGGGATCAAGCATCCTTAACTAACCTGATATTCCTCATATCAACCGCTGGCTGTGAGATCGCCCAGTCATAAACACTTAATGTTTTCCGTGCGGTATTCTCCCAACCAAAGTGGGATGCATGTTCAACCGCACCCATTGATAACAACAATCGACGTTGTGGTTCAGCAATTAATCTAGAGATAACAGCTGACCAAGCACGTGGATCATGGCCATCTACTAGTGAGCCAGAGATTCCATCAGAAACTGCGGTTCGCAATCCACCAATAGCGGTTGCGACAACTGGTGTGCCACAAGATTGTGCTTCAAGTGCTACTAAACCAAAGCTTTCAGAGTAACTTGGCACGCAAACTAAATCAGATGCACGATACCAATCAGGCAGTTGATCTCTTGGTACTGGATCAACAAAATGAGTTATCTCATCAATCTTTAAAAATTTAGCAAGCGCCTTTAACTTATCTAGCTCATCTAAACCAGCACCAGATGGTCCACCCATAATTATCAAAGCTAACTTGCTCTTTAAATGTGGTGAGTGTGAAACCATTTCAGCTACTGATCTAACTAATACATCTGGGCCTTTATGTGGCTGAATTCGGCCGACAAAGGTAAGCACAATGGCATCTGGTGCAATATTTAATTTCTCTCTGGCAACTGATTTACCAGCGCCTGGATGAAAGGTTTGTAGATCAACGCCTGGTGCAACCACAAAGACATTATCTGGACAGGCATCGTAGTAAGAGACTAAGGATGCGGCCTCGGCATCGGTATTGGCAATTAATCCAGTTGCTGCCTTTACCACCTGCATCTCGCCAAGTGCACGAATCTTTGGCTCTGGTTTTTCACCCTCGGCAAGATTTAAATTTTTCACCTTAGCCATGGTGTGCATTGTGTGAATTAATGGAACTCCAGTTTGCTCTGAAATCATCCAACCTAATTGACCTGATATCCAGTAGTGAGAGTGAATAACATCGTAATAATCTTTTGGTAATTTCCGTTGCAACTTCATAAACTCTGAAGTTAAAGCACTTATCTGGCCAGGTAGCTCCTCTTTTGATAACCCCTCATGATGACCTACCTCTAAATGTTTTACCGTTACACCCTCTGCAATTTCAACTGATGCCGGCATCCCAGATTTATTTGCTCGAGTAAAGATATCTACCTGTACTCCGCTTTCAGCCATCTTCTTTGCAGTTTCAACTACATAGATATTCATGCCGCCAGCATCACCAGTACCTGCTTGATCAAGAGGTGAGGTGTGCACCATCAAGGTGGCGATGCGGGATTTCATACGCCAATTCTAACTTAAGAAAGAGCAACTAAATCTTTGAAATTACCGTTCCCACAACCCTAGGCCCGCCGTAAATCTTCACCGATTCATCTGGCATAACCACATCCCACTTATCAAAGATTGATTGAATAATTGTCGAAACTGGTCGCCATGAACCATCAATAATCTTCATTGCAATTGTGCGGCCGTCTCTTAATGCACAAACCTCGATCCCTTCAGCACCCTCCTTCATAAACAAACCAGGAACTGCTTTCATCATTCGTGTAGTTAATCTGCCCTCACCTGCAATTAACTCTGGATATGTTGTCGCTGCCTTAACAATTTGTTGATAAACCGGATCCTTAGAAATAACTACCTTTCTAATTGCTTTAGCTAATCCAATAGTTGTAATTGCAAATAGTGGTGCACCACAGCCATCGACACTGATTGTTGAAACCTTCTCCTCGGCCATATCCTCTAGCTCTGTCTTAATCGCCTGTTGCAGTGGATGATTTATATCTAAATAACTTTTTAAATCCCAGCCATTAACCTGACAGGTAACCAACATTCCAGCATGCTTGCCACTGCAGTTCTGAGTGAACTGAGTTCCTGGAGCATCCCCCAATGCTACTTTTTCTTTTTCACCAAGGGGTTTATCTACCGCATTTTGCATAGCACTCTCTGCAATGCCAGCATCAGCTAATATCTTTTTACTTAAATCAATATGAATCTGTCCACCTGAATGGCTGGCACAAATCAAAGCAAGCTTTTGATCATCGACCTTTAACCCAGCACGTAACATCGCTGCTGCTTGAATCGCTTTAATTGCAGATCTAGGAAAGATCGGTAAATCAGGGGAGCCGGCAGAGATAAAGACTGAACCATCAGCATTTAATGCAATTAAATGACCAAGATGTAATGACTCAATCACACCATCGCGAGTTACCTCTGCCAATACATCACCAGCAAAGTTGTTATTAATTTTCAGATTGTCTTTCTAGTGATGACCACAAATGCGCTTGCAATGTTTGTCCCTCGGCCGCCATGTCGTATGAGGTGAATAACTCACCTTCTACTAATCCATAAAGCCTTGATCCAGCTGTAACAATTTTGGCAGTTGGTGATGAGTAACCCTGATCCATCGCAAGTTGAATCTTTGGGCCTTGCACTAATCCAACCCAACCTTCAGCAATTCCAGTGTTGTGAGCAATTATCACCTCAAGAACATTATTTTCTTTCATGCGCCAAAAACCAACCTCGGATGCAGCGGGCCGAACAATCTCATTATTATCATCAATAATCCAAGAGCGAGAGAAGTAATTTAAAAAGTTTCTTCCATCATGATTGAAAGAAACCTCTTGCGCAAATTGAAATGGTGCAACTGTTGGATACTCACCACGGCCTTTACCTCGCCAAGTACCAACCAGCCAAGCCAGTGGCATTAACTCTGAATGTAAATTCTCTGGAATCGTAAATGCCATTACTTATCGCCCTCTCGCCAGCTTTTAATGGCACCAGTTGCGCCCTTAACAATAAAGAAGATTGATAACGCGAGGGAGGCAGCAATTAATAGAACAGTTGTAAGCGTCTCCACGCCTTAAGAATAACTGGTTAGGAAAATAAATCTATTTTCTAACTAGGTCAGTATCTAATTTCACCTTACCTATGGAGAGAACCACTGTAAATCCGCGTAAATTCCGAGATGAACTCAATTGGGCATTGCCGTCTAGATCGGTCCTCAGATTTATTGTGATCGATTTATAGCCCTGCCGAGTAGCCGTAATTTTCAATGGCGCACCAGCAAACTCGGTGGAGACATTTATAAGAGTGGATTTATTACCTCTTGAATCTATCTGAAGCTGCTCCTCTTTTTCATTTATAGAGAGGTTAGCAACCACGGAGTTAATGGTTTGAGTGTCTTTAATACTGCTAATTGTTACGGTTTCTTTAATTGAAATTGCGGTTGGGGTATCAATTTTTGTACTTACTGTTCTAGTGTCAGTAGTTACGGTTCCAGTATCAGTCGTGACGGTTTGGGTGTCCTGAATTGAAGTAGGTGGTACTTGTGGTCGATCATTACCCGGACTTGTTTCAGGAGTAAATTGTTGTACAACCGTATTTGATTTGGAATCTGTGACAGTCCAAATATTTGTTTCAAGATCAACCTTTACATCTATTCCAGGATTGTTATTTCCAATTCCTGCCTGACCAGTACCCTGAAGCACATATCTTTCACCAGGTTGCAGGGTCAGCTGTGAATAAAGGCTATCTGGTGCGCAGGTAGCTGCATCACAGATGATTGCACCGCCCACTGCATTTCCGTTGGCATCCACTTTTACATAAACATCTGAATAAGCAATTGGCATAAACAATGAAAGGAGTACTGAAAGTAATGCGACCTGAACAATTTTCCTGAACATTATTTACCCCCTGTGCATATTGTCGCCCGGTTGGACGCCATAGTAAAGAGGTGGGCTGACAATTACTATTTAGTTGCTAAATCCTCTTGCGATGCTGGTACGCCCTCTACATTTAACACCGCATCTAATGGAGTATTTCGCTTAATTACGGCAAGTGCGATTGGACCTAACTCGTAATGCCTAGCTGTTGTGCCGATAAAACCAATCTCCTTGCCATCTAATTCAACCTTTGCGCCATGTCCTGGCATTACAACCATAGAGCCATCTAAATGCAGTAAAACTAATCGTCTTGGTGGTTGTCCTAAATTAAATACCTTTGCCACAGTCTCTTGGCCACGGTAGCAACCCTTATTCATATGCACTGCTGAATTTAAAAAGCCAAGCTCATTGGGAATCGATTTATGATCTGTTTCAAATAATAATCTTGCACGTCCTGCAGCAACTCGCTCTGCTTCAAGCGCCCACATGCCAACCTCGGTATGTGATTGTCTAAATGCTTCAATTGTGTCAGCTAGCTCTGTCCTGGGCACAAGTGCATAAGGTCCACCAACTGAATCCGCAATGCCTGGTGCACGAAGCACTGCGTACTCTTCACTTACATCCGCTACCTCTACCCGCAACATAAACTTCATCTTCTCTAAATAAGTGACTAATCCAGCAGCTCGCTCTTTCTCGGTATGCAGCCACAAAATTGCACCATCATCAACTAAAAAGATCTGCTCTTCAATATGTCCTTGGGCATCAAGAATCAATGCCTCTTTCCACTCACCAGCTGGTAATTTTTCTAGATGCTGTGTTGTTAAAGCATGCATCCAGGTTAGGCGATCCTCGCCAGTAATTGTGATGACCGCTTTATTAATTAACTGTGCCCAGGCATCGCCGGCAACTAAAGCTTTTTGTTCCTTATTTGGTTCACCAAAGTGCCAGATCGCACCCTTATCTGGACCATCCTCAACTAATACAGCGCTCAATTACTTGCTGCACTTCTGACAGGTGCCGTAAATAGCAAAGTGGGTAACATCAGTTTTAAATCCATAATCATCCGCCAAGGTATTAACAAAATTTGCCGCGGTATCAATTGGTGCATCCCCGATAGAGCCGCAAACGCTGCAAACTAAATGTAGGTGAGTTAACTCTTCGGCTGCATGATAGGTAGCACCACCATGACCTAGGTGGGTGTGTAATACCAATCCAACATTTTCTAAAGTTTCTAAGTTGCGATATACGGTAGATAAATTAATTCCAGGATGTGTGGATCTAACCTTTTCAGCAACCTCTTCAGGAGTTGCATGACCTAGTTCGCGAACAGCTTGTAAAACTAATTCACGTTGTGGAGTAAGGCGAAGCCCCTTCTCACGTAACTCATGCTGTTTTGCCATGAGGTAAGTCTAGGCTCTTTTAAAGATCCTCACCAGAATTAAATACATCTTGCATCCTAGGCAGAAGCCAAATGCGGAGTTTAGGAAGGCTGCGACCAGTGCAAAGCTAGTTGCGATTGTGAATACTGATTCAGCACCACTTAATAGGCCCACAAATGCAACTAGTGCAAAGAGAAATCCCACTAATTGTGCAAATCGTGGTGGCCGTTGATCCTCTAGCGGCACCGGTCCGCTAAGTCTCGGTTGCACTAACTTGCGATAAATAATTCCATACGGTGATTTTTTTAATCCGATAAATGCGGCGATACCAAAGACAAGTAATTGAAAACCAATTACATAAATTGAGTTGGTGAGTAAAGCAATTGATAAAACTAATAATGTGATGGAGGCAGAGAATCTTGGACCACGGGCATCAATTGTCTGTGGTGCTGAAGGTTGCGAAGTTTGAGTCATGGCCAGAGTCTAAACAAGTATTGAAATTAATACCTGCGAACAAATTGCAAAAGCAATTACAGCCGATTAACAGCCGCTGTCACCTGATCCCGCTTAGGTGCTCCGACCGCTCTGGCTATCTCAAACCCTGTTGCATCAACAAAGATAGTAGTCGGAGTAGATTTAATATTTAACTTGCGAACTAATTCAAGATTTGATTCAGCATCAATCTCAACATACTTAACATCATCTCTCTTTGAAACCACATCTGAGATTAAAGCTTTAGCTGCTCTGCAAGATGAGCAAAAGGTGGTTGAGAATTGAACTACGGTTGCCCTTCGGCCAAATGCGGTGCCGATCTCGGTGGCTGAGATCTGTAATCCCTTTTTCTCTTTGATCCGCCCCTGAGTGGCTCTAATTCGAAAGCCAATGCCAGTTGCGAGGGCAAGCAACATAAG
>CAZVNE010000026.1:0-5373 GCA_964628535.1 uncultured Candidatus Nanopelagicus sp.
CTAGGAGCCAAAATTAACCTTTAAATCTTGGAAAAGCATTTCGGCCAGCATATAAGGCGACATCAGCTAACTCTTCTTCAATTCTAAGTAATTGATTGTATTTAGCAACTCTTTCAGAGCGAGCAGGTGCGCCAGTTTTAATCTGTCCACACTCAAGTGCCACAGCTAAATCTGCAATTGTGGTGTCCTCAGTTTCGCCAGATCGATGGCTCATCATTGAGCGATATCCGCTTCGATGAGCAAGGGCTACTGCGTCCATTGTTTCAGTGAGAGTTCCAATTTGATTTACCTTAACTAGAAGAGCATTAGCAGTTTGGCTGGCAATTCCACGAGAAAGGCGCTCGGGATTTGTCACAAATAGATCATCACCAACAATTTGAATTTGATCTCCTAATTGTGCGGTCATTTTTTGCCAACCAACCCAATCATCCTCATCAAGTGGATCTTCAATAGAGACAAGTGGATAGGAGTTAACTAAATCGCTGTAGTAGGCGACCATCTCATCTGAGGTAAGTAATTTACCTTCAAATTGGTACTTATCTTTTTCAAAGAACTCGGTCGCTGCAACATCCATTGCTAGCGCAATATCTTTACCTGGTTTGAATCCCGCTTTTTCAATCGCCTCTAAAATTAAATCAAGAGCTGCTCGATTGCTTGCTAGGTCAGGTGCAAAGCCACCTTCATCACCAATACTTGTTGCTAGACCTTGCTTTTTTAAGACCGCTTTTAAACTGTGGTAAATCTCAGCACCCCATCGCAGGGACTCCTTAAATGTTGGTGCACCAATTGGAGCAACCATAAACTCTTGAATATCCACATTTGTATCGGCGTGAGCACCACCATTTAAAATATTCATCATTGGAACTGGCAGGGTGTGCGCTGTTGGTCCGCCAATGTATTTGAAAAATGATAAATCACTGCTTTCAGCGGCGGCACGAGCACTTGCCAAAGAGACGCCAAGAATTGCATTTGCACCTAATTTTGATTTATTTTTTGTGCCATCTAAAGCGATCATTTCATCATCAATTAAGCGTTGATCTTGAGCATCAAATCCACAAATTACCGGTGCGATTTTTTCATTTACATTTTTAACGGCATTTTCAACACCTTTGCCTAAGTAGCGCTTGCCTTCATCACGCAGTTCTGCCGCTTCAAAAGCTCCGGTTGATGCACCACTTGGCACAGCCGCTCTGGCAGTACTGCCATCATCTAAAACAACTTCAACTTCAACAGTAGGGTTTCCTCGTGAATCTAAAATTTCTCTTGCATGAATGGTTTCAATTATTGCCATGAAATGCTCCTAGAAAAGTTAGATTATTTATGGGGCAATTCTACCTTGTTCATACTGCAAGATATTGCTGATTAAGCCCTTTGATGCAGTGCGAAGCGCCGCCTCTGGATCAATTCCAAGATTTACTGCCTGAGCAATAATTCCAACAAGTAGATCACCAAATTCATCTGATTTTATATTTGGATCTAACTTCACCGATTGTGGCAGATCCAACTCATAATCAAATTTTTCGCTTCGGTAAAGCAACTTAGCTACTAGCGGCAGCGCTGGTTGCCCTACTGGCACACCATCGATCGCTGAGCTTCTTCCCTTTTCAACCGCTTTTTGTTTCTCCCAATTTTCTAGCACCTCAGCACTTGAACTCACTTGTTCACCACCAAAAACATGTGGGTGTCTGTGCTCTAATTTGTCTGCAATTGTCCTTGCCACATCCTCAATATCAAAAGGTGAATCTTGATGCTCTTCTGCAATTCTTGAGTGGAAGAAAACTTGAAGTAGTAGATCCCCAAGCTCCTCTTGCATAGCTTTTTGATCACCAGCTTCAACTACCTCAATAAACTCATATGACTCTTCAAGTAAGTACTTTAAAAGAGATTGATGATCCTGTTCTGCATCCCAAGGACACCCTCCAGGTGATCGGAGTTGGTTCATCACCTGGCGAAGTCTTACTAACTGTGAGCTCACAAGTACTTCAGATTTTTACTTTATATTGATAATTATGGAACTGGCGTAACAGCGCCATCAGTATTATCAGCTTCATCAATGGTTGCAGTTAATTCATTCCATTTGCCATATCGAGAGTTCACAGTTACCCCTAATTTCTTAGCAGCATCTGTAACTAATTTAGTAACTGCTTCACCAGCAGTTTGCTCTGTTGCACCTTCCGCTAACACCGCTTCATTAAGTTTTTCAGAAATTAAAATAATCTTCAGGTACTTATCAAAGTTTGATGGTGCTAAACCAGCAGCAACTAATGCTCTAGGCATTTCATCTTCGCCACCTACTTGATTCACAATCGCTGCTCGTCTAGCCGCTACATCCGCTGGTGTAACTGTAATTTTCTTATCCGCGATTATTTGATCAAGAATTACTGAAATTATTTGAAACTGCGCTTGAGTACGGATTAAAACAGCACCAGTATCCAAATCCATTTGGGAGGTATCCACCTTTGAGCGCTCTGTCAGAATTTCATCAACATACTTTTGAATCTCAGCAGAACTGACCTCAGAGTCACCAATTGAAACACCTGAGCCAACCTGGCTACAGCCAGTTAACACCACTAAGGCAATTAATCCAGCAAAGAGTTTTTTAAATTTATTTACCTGGTTGAACAATTGCGTCCTCTGTTTCCACTAGTTGAATCTGGCTCGAACATCTCTTAATTTTTAGCTAATGGTTCAATTAAATTCTTAAGAATTGAATCGACCCAAGCAAGAGTAGAAGTATCCCCTAACTGACCCGCTTCAATCCAATTGGGCGTATGTGGGCGAGCGATAAGAACCGTCTCACTGGCACTTTTATAGATTGAACCTGGATATAGGCGATTTAACTTTATTTGCGCTGACTCTGGCAGAAAGATCGGCTGCATTCTTAGATTTTTGCCGGCTAAGGCGATCTCTTTAATTCCTAAACTCTTTGCATATATTCGAAGAGCAGCGACCGCAAGCAACTCATTAACCGGTTCAGGTAACTTACCAAATCGATCAATTAACTCAAGTTTGATTTCATCTAAAGCTGCATTATCAACTGCATCAGCAATTCTGCGATACAAATCTAATCTCAATCTCTCTGACTCGATGTAATCAACTGGTAGATGGGCGTTAATTGGTAATTCAACTTTGCACTCAATCTTCTTTGGTTGATCCTCAAAGTAGCCACTCTTAAACTCCTCTACTGCATCAGCGACCATCCTCATATAAAGATCGAAACCAACCTCAGCAATATGACCAGATTGCTCCCCACCTAATAGGTTGCCAGCACCACGAATTTCTAAATCCTTCAATGCAACCTGCATGCCAGCACCAAGATCGGTGTTAGTTGCAATTGTGGTTAATCGATCGTGGGCTAACTCGGTGATCGGTTTATCTGTTGGATAAAGAAAGTATGCATACGCTCGCTCGCGACTTCGACCTACTCGTCCTCGTAATTGGTGTAATTGTGACAATCCAAATAGATCTGATCGATCAACAATCAAAGTATTGGCATTTGGAATATCAATTCCACTTTCAATAATTGTTGTGCAAAGCAGTAAATCAAACTCTCGATTCCAAAATCCTAGAATTACATCCTCCAGAACTCGCTCATTCATCTGGCCATGTGCAATTCCAATCTTTAATTCAGGTACCAATTTTTTAAGCCGCTCTGCAACCGCTTCAATACTCTCCACTCGGTTATGGATAAAGAAAATCTGACCATCTCTCAGTAACTCGCGATGGATAGCTGCACTGACCTGTTTTTCATCATATGGTCCAACATATGTCAGAACTGGATGACGCTCTTCTGGCGGCGTAGTTATATTGGACATCTCTCTAATCCCAGTAATTGCCATCTCAAGCGTTCGTGGAATTGGTGTTGCCGACATAGCTAGTACATCAACATTGGTTCGTGCTTTCTTTAGCTCCTCTTTATGTTCAACACCAAATCGTTGTTCTTCATCAACGACTAGCAAACCAAGATCTCTAAAGGCAATATCTTTAGATAACAACCGGTGGGTTCCAATAACAACATCAATCTCACCTGTTGCTAAGCCAGTGATAATCGATTTACTTTGTGCTGCCGTATTAAATCTTGAAAGTGCGGCAATTTTGATCGGAAAGCCAGAGTAGCGAGATGTGAAGGTATTTAAGTGTTGTTGTACAAGCAATGTTGTTGGTACCAAGATGGCAACCTGTTTTCCATCTTGAACCGCTTTAAATGCCGCTCGTACTGCGATCTCTGTTTTGCCATACCCAACATCACCACAAACAATTCGATCCATGGGATGAGGCGCTTCCATGTCACGCTTTACCTCATCTATCGTGGATTGTTGATCAATAGTTTCAACAAATGCAAAACTCTCCTCTAGCTCTTTTTGCCAAGGCGTGTCTTGGGAAAAAGCAAAACCAGGTGCACTCATTCGCGCCGCATACAATCTAATCAACTCTGCTGCAATCTGTTTGATCGCCTTTCTTGCTTTTCGCTTAGTCGTTTGCCAATCAGCACCACCAATTCGATGTAGTGATGGCGCTTCACCGCCTACATACTTAGTCACCTGTTCTAGGGTGTCGGTTGGGACAAACAATTTATCTGCTGGCTGACCACGTTTAGCAGATGCGTATTCAAGTACTAAGTACTCTCTTGTAACACCATTAGTACTTCGATTTATTAACTCAACATATCGACCTACGCCATGCTGTTCATGAACTACATAATCTCCGGGAATTAGCAGTAGCGGATCAATAGATTTTTTCCGCCGCGATGGCATTCTCGCTAAATCTTTATCAGAGGCGCGCTGCCCAGAGATATCTTTTTCCGTTAGAAAAACAATTTTTTCTGATTTGCTAATAAATCCATTTGCAATTGCACTTTGAATTAAATGTATAACAGAGCTTTCAGTTGCACTTATAGAGTTTGGTAAATCTGCTTGATTTAGTAATTCATGAAATCGATTTAATGTGCCTAAACCAGGGGCGGAGAAGGTTATTTGATACCCGTCTTTAAACCACTCCTTAATCTGCGAAATTGCTGCTTCATAATCATTGCCGAAGGTTTCAATCTGAGTAATCTCTTTAATCTCAAGATCATCAGGGTCGGTTTGATAAAGATTTAATGCTCGCAATGAGAAGTGAGCCGCTTTACTTTCAGAGATAATAAAATCAAGTGTGAAGAAGCTCGCCTTATCTAACTCCTTACTTAAATCAATCGGGGCTTGCTTTGTCCCATCCTTCTCTCCGGCTAAATCTCTCCAAGCTAAATTTGACCAGGCAGCCTCTAGGAACTCCTGATTTGTTTCCAAGAGATCAATCGCCCTTGATGTCAGTCGCGGTTGATCAATTAACCAAATTTGAGTTTTAGCTGGCAAGTATTGAATTAAAGATTTGTAC
>CAZVNE010000026.1:5473-12113 GCA_964628535.1 uncultured Candidatus Nanopelagicus sp.
CCAAAGTAATCAACTCGCACCGGATGTTCATGATCGGCGGGAAAGAGATCAACGATCCCACCGCGTACGGCAAACTCACCACGGCGCTCGACTAGATCAACTCGTGCAAAGCCAAAGGTTGAAAATTTCTCAACCAGCTCACTTAATTCAAGCTGCTGTCCAATTGCTAGCGAGAGTTTTGTTTCATTTAGATTATTGGCAATTATTGGTTGAAGTAGAGCACGAATTGATGTAACAACAATCTGTGATTGATTTGAAGCAATAGCATTTAAAGCTTTGAAGCGATTTGTAACGGTGTCACTTTTAGGACTTAATCTCTCATGTGGCAGAGTTTCCCAAGGTGGAAAATTAGAGATTGAATTTGCTGGTAAGTATGATTTTAACTCTGCAGTTAACTCATCAGCTTTTCTAGTAGAGCTTGTCACCAACAATAAAGGCTGCTCATTAGATGCAACCGCTGCTAGCAACCAATGGATCGCCGCTGGGGCAACTAGTGGATCCTCTTTATCCAATAAGTACTTATTGATTACAGCTTCCAACGCTTTAACTTCGCTGCGCATGAAGGGCTCCAATCTATAAATTGCTCAAATAACGCCAGTTACCCCCACTTCTAAAAGAAGGGGGGTGTTTGAACTGGGTAAATTCTAGTTGAATAAATTAGGCATATTCGACCACGGATACCTGTAATGATTACGCCATGGACTCCGACAACTCAGCCCTTCGAAATGATGTTAGAAGGTTAGCGGATCTACTTGGTCAAACCCTGACACGTCAAGAAGGACCAGAGCTTTTAGATTTAGTTGAATCGGTTCGTTTGGCGGTTAAAGAGGGACGGCCCGATGAAGCACTTAGCGATCTTTCGGTAGCAAAGATAGTCTCACTTGTTAGAGCCTTTAGTACCTACTTTAATTTAGCAAATGTTGCTGAACAGGTTGATCGAGTAAAACTCTTATCAAACCAACAACATCTAGGTGGAAGTTGGATTAGCCAAGCAGTATCTAATATTGAAGCTGCACTTAATAAAAATGAGTTCTCTAAAGCAGAGTTACAAGGTTGGATAAATGGCCTTTCGATTAGACCTGTGTTTACCGCGCATCCAACTGAGGCTGCACGTAGATCGGTTCTAAGTAAGCTGACCACAATCTCAGAGCTGCTTGATGCGCCAGATGGCAAAGTTAAAGATGCCCGATTAGCTGAAACCATAGATTTGCTCTGGCAAACCGATGAGTTAAGAATTGGACAACCAGAACCATTAGATGAAGCGGTTAACGCTTTGTACTACTTAGATGAGTTACTTGAATTTACCGTTCCGGAAGTTCTTGATCAATTTGCTAAAGAGTTAAATCGAATTGATATTAAGGTTGGTCTAACCGCTAAACCTTTGACCTTTGGTACTTGGATAGGTGGCGATCGCGATGGCAATCCATTTATTACTGCAGATGTAACAAAATCTGCCATCTTGTTACAAAATGCTTACTTCACCCGAACCGTGATTCACCTATTGGATGAGCTTCGCCAAGGGCTGTCAGTCTCTACAAAGTTGGCTGGCGTATCACCAGAGTTACTTAAATCTGTAGCCCAAGATTTAGAGCTAATTCCGGAGATTGAACAGCGGTTCCGCAGAATTAATGTTGAAGAACCTTATCGCTTGAAGGCAACAGCGATCCGACATAAATTATTAATTACGCAAGCCAGACATCGCAGTTCATCTGCTCATGTACCAGGACGCGATTACAAAGACACCAATGAATTACTGGCTGATTTCACCATCATGCGAGATTCCCTGCTTAAACACAATGGTGAATTAATTGCGGGCGGCTTACTTGAGCGATTAACAAGGGCAATTACCGCCTTTGGCTTAACCCATGCAACTATGGATGTTCGAGAGCACTCAGATGCACACTGGAAATTACTTGAACAAACAGTAGGCAGGTTAGATATGAAGCAGATAAGTGCTGCCTTAATTTCTGATGCAAAATTAGATCTTAATAAATTAGATGAGCCAAGTAAAAAAACATTTGAAACATTTTTGGCAATTGGTGAGTTAATTCAGCAATTTGGCCCTGAAGTAATTGAAACCTACATCATCTCAATGACTAAATCAGCTGAAGATGTTTTAGCAGCGGTTTTGATTGGGAAGTACGCTGGATTGATAAACCTGACTGGGCAAACAAAGTTTGCCCAGATTAACTTCGTACCACTCTTAGAGACAGTTTCTGAGTTACGAGCAGCTGATGAGATTCTAGATAAATTGTTAAGTAATAAGGAGTACCGCGAGATTGTCTCCCTTCGTGGAAATGTCCAAGAGGTAATGCTTGGTTACTCAGATTCAAATAAGGATGCCGGAATTACAACCAGTCAATGGGAGATTCACAAAGCACAACGCAAACTTAGAGATGTTTCAATTAAACATGGGGTTAAGCTGCGCTTATTCCATGGTCGCGGTGGATCTGTTGGTCGCGGTGGTGGGCCAACCTACGATGCTTTAATCGCCCTTCCTTGGGGTTCAATTGATGGACAGATAAAGATGACTGAGCAGGGTGAAGTTATCTCCGATAAGTATGGTTTACCTGCATTAGCTAAAGAGAATATTGAGTTAACGCTCGCCGCTGCACTTGAAGCAACTGTGTTAAATCGAAAACCAAGACAGAGCTCTAACTCATTAAACTCATGGGATTCCTGTATGGATTTAATAAGTGATGCCGCTTTCACAGCCTATCGAAATTTAGTAGATCAACCTGATCTGCCAAATTACTTCTACCAATCAACCCCAGTAGAACAGTTAGGTAATTTATTTTTAGGATCAAGACCATCTCGCAGAGCTGATGCTGGTGGTGGACTTGCCTCATTAAGAGCCATTCCATGGGTATTTGGCTGGACACAATCTAGACAAATTGTTCCAGGTTGGTTTGGTGTGGGATCTGGTTTAAAGGCTGCACGCTTGGCTGGCCACGGGGATTTACTTGTTGACCTACTTAAGGAGTGGCACTTCTTCCGAACCTTTATTAGTAATGTAGAGATGACAATTGCAAAGACAGATTTAAAGATTGCCCAAAGATATGTTGAAGCACTGGTCGATCCTGCCTTGCACAAAATTTTTGATCAGATCAAAGCTGAGTACGAACTTACCGTTGCTGAATTATTGGCACTAACAAATAAAAAAGAGCTGCTTGGCAATCAGCCAATTCTTGCCAGAACCTTGGCGGTAAGAGATACCTACTTAGCGCCCCTGCAATTACTTCAAGTATCTTTATTGAAACAGGTGCGTGCTCAAGCTACGCCAGATCCATTGCTTACTAGGGCACTCCTGTTAACAATTAATGGTGTGGCTGCTGGTCTTAGAAATACTGGCTGATTATGCTCTTTGCAGAGTTGGATTGGAGTTAAAGTGGCTAAGCAATTTGTTTATCCATTTCCAGTAGCTGGCCGTGCTCAAATCATCAAGAGTTAAAAGCGGTTTGTGCCTTATCTATTCCATTCTCAATTAACGCCTTTATTGCCTGGCCGCCTCTATCAATAAAATTAGGTAATTCACTTCTCTCCTCTTTGCTAAACGGCTTTAAGACAAAATCTGCTGGATCCTGTTCTCCAAGTGGTCTACCAATTCCCATTCGGACTCGATAGTAATCTGCAGTACCAAGGGATGAGGTCAATGATTTCAAACCGTTATGCCCATTATCGCCACCGCCAAACTTTAAACGTAATGAATTAAATGGAAGATCTAGCTCATCATGAGCCACAATTACTTGATCTACCGGAATCTTGTAAAAATCAATTAATGATTTAGCTGGCCCACCCGTTTCATTCATAAAACCACGAGATTTCGCCAACACTAAAGTATTTTCATTAACTCTGATCTCACAGATCTCCATCCGAGATTTATGAGCTGTAAATTTATTTTTTTCTGCTAATTCAGAGAGCAAGAATTGACCTATATTGTGCCTGGTTTTTTCATACTCAGGACCTGGATTACCCAGGCCGATTACCAACCAACGAGCCGTCATAAGTTAAGGCTAGCGGTTGGCTAATCTCTTTAACTTACTTTTTATCATCCTTTGCGGCAGCGCCTTCAGCAGGAGCAGCGCCTTCAGCAGGAGCAGCGCCTTCAGCAGGAGCGGCAACAACTGCAACCTCTTCAACCTCTGCAGAACGAACTGATAAGTGAACAACTGTCATCTTTGGGTCGCTGATTAATTTAATTCCAGCAGGCAGTTCTACCTTATCTGCTGTTAATGAATCACCGGCTGCAAGGCCTTCCATGTTTAGAATCAAGAAGCTTGGAATGCTGGTTACATCTGCTTCAACCTCAATTGAGGTATTAACGTGTTCCAAAATACCATCTTGATCGTACTTACCTTCAGTATGAACTGGAACTGATACAACAACTTTCTCACCACGACGAACAATTACTAAATCTATGTGCTCAAGCAATCCAGTTAATGGATCACGAGAAACTGACTTAGGAAGGGTTAATTCAGTGTGATCATCTAGAACTACATCAATCAAAACGTTAGAAGTTTTTAATGCGACACCAAGTTCGCGAGAAGGAAGCTGCACATGTTGTGGCTTCTCACCATGACCATAAATTACCGCCGGTATAAATCCATCACGGCGAGCTCTGCGCGATGCGCCCTTACCAAATTCAGTACGGCGTGCGCCTTTGATTGAAATTTCAGCCATTTTACTTCTCCCTCGATAACGGTTTTATCCCTCGCGGAACTTCGAGCCCGTAGATTAGCGGGAGTAAGGCAGATAGGACAAATCCGATGAAAAAACCGTTGGATTTAAAGCAGAGTGCTCACTAGTTAAAAATATTTCTTAAATTAAAAGGCTCGGATTGGTCGAACAAGAGCTGAGGTGCTCTTTGTGCTACCGCCTTGATGGCCACCTAATACATTGTTTCTGATATAGGCAATAGTCGCACTAAACTCCGACGAGGTCCAGTAAGGTCCTTGCACAAATCCAGTAGCTCCCGCAGCTTGATTCTGATTCACTCCTCCATTGCCACTACAGTTAGCAGGTTGGTGCCAATCACACAGTGCGCGTCCTTCAGCCCTGGATGGGAGGAACCAATCAGAGAATCCACCACCTCTGAAAGACTGTGCTAAAGCCGCAGCTGATGTAGCTGAATCGGAATTGCCCTGGTTAATAATTAACAGAGTATTGCGATACCCATGCCCAATTGCCTGAGCAGTAGTTGTATCCCCAAAGTCAGGCACCCTGGTGGTTTGATAGGCTGATTGTGCCCAAGTTCGACTTACAGAATTAACTGTGTCGCTATCCCAACTCGCCAATCCAAGAGCAGGCGGTGCAACTTCTAGGTAGTAACACCTCTCATTGAGTGTCGGTCCACAAGTCCACCCTGAAGCACTTCGATAAAAGATTACGCCACCGCCTGGACCCGTACTGCCCACTGCATAAGCGGAAGATGTAGTAACCGATTGTGTTGCACTTGTTAAACCTGTTACAGAATAAGTAATTGTGTACGTAGTGTTTTCCCATCCTCTAATACCCAAGTCTGTAAAGGTGGCAACTCCAGCGGATGCAACAGCTGTTTTTGTCCCGACCAATGCGCCGCCCGCGCTTATTGTGGCTGTAACGGTTGCTGATGAAGTTGTTACTGTGTTGTTATCGGCATCCTGAATTGTAATTTGAGGCTGTGTTGTAAAGGCAACCCCGGCCGTATTTCCAATTGATACACGAGAAAGAGAAAGCTTTGCCTCTAACCTTGTCACGGTTAACGTAAATGTGGCTGTAGCCGAGCCTGCGGCATTTGTTGCAGTGATTGTGTAATTGGTTGCAGTTTGTATTGAGGTTGGCGTTCCACTTAATTGCCCTGTTGAGTTACTAAAGGTTAAGCCAGCAGGCGCGGCAGGTGAGATTGCATAAGAAGCAATGGTTCCGCCAGTCGGGTTATTTGTTACGGTAGTAATTGCACTGTTAACAGTCACGCTTTGAGATGATGATGAAAGGGTAAATGCTGGAGCGGCGAGGGTTGATCCACCTGAGGATGATGCTGGTGCAACTCTGATGATTTTATTTGCCAGAGTAGTAACAGGTAGAGATGGCTTTGATCCAACTGAGGTGCCGTTTATGTTATGAGCGGTAAGGGTGAAGGTATAGGTGGTTGATTTGGTTAGGCCACCTATCGTGATTGAGCCAGATCCTTGTTGAAGAGTTGTGCCAGTAGCGCCCCCTGGAGTTGCAACTGCGGTGTAGTAGAGAACTGGGGTTTGGCCATCATTAGCTGGTGCATCAAAGTAGACAACTGCTTCATCAGAATCAGTTTCAAAGGCTGTAGTAATTACTGGAGTAGTTGGTTTGATGGAGCGGGTATAGAAATTGAAATCAGCTGAGTTGATGACCCGATTATTGGTAGTCCTAATACTTACTCTAAATTTGTAATCAGTTCCTGGTGTTAAGGCTGTAACTCTTTGCAGGACATATCCACTAACTTTTCTTGTGAAGGTCTTGGAGTAATAGGCGGCATTTGGTGTGTTTGGTATTGCGGTAATTTGGTATGAGCGAACAGCTGACCTGGCAATTTTTGAATTAAAGGTAAGGCGAACCTCACCTGTGTTGCTATCTGTAATGGCTTGGATCTCTAAGTTTGTATTAAGTGAGTTTGCCGCTGGTGAAA
>CAZVNE010000027.1:0-11496 GCA_964628535.1 uncultured Candidatus Nanopelagicus sp.
AGTTGTTCGTAGATCCTTAATCTTTCGACCTGCACAAATCAAAGCTGCTGCTTTAGCTAACGCGACTCCCGTCGACTTTGCAACAAAGGGAACTGTTCTAGAAGCCCGCGGATTGGCTTCAATTACATAAAGGGTGTTGTTAGCTAGCGTGACTGCAAATTGAATATTTATCAGACCTCGGACATCAATCGCCTTTGCTATCTTGGTAGTTGCAGATTTAATCTCCTGTAATTGATCCTTATTTAGCGAGATGCTTGGCAGAACACATGCTGAGTCACCTGAATGAATTCCAGCCTCTTCTATGTGCTCCATTACTCCAGCGAGAAATAGCTCTTCGCCATCAAATAGCGCATCCACATCAATTTCAATTGCATCATCTAGAAATTTATCAATTAAAACTGGGTGATTTGGCGTGATCTCTGTGGCCGCCGTTATGAATCCTTGTAAGGTATCGGCATCATAAACAATCTCCATGCCTCTTCCACCTAAAACATATGAAGGCCTCACCAAAACTGGATAACCGATGCGAGATGCAATAACTGCCGCCTCTTCAAAGGAGTTGGCCATACCAAACTCTGGCGCCTTTAAATTACTCTCCATCAAAATCTTCGCAAATGCACCACGCTCTTCAGCTAGATCGATGGCATCTGGAGATGTTCCTAGAATATTTACTCCCGCCTCCTTTAGGCCACGAGCCAATCCAAGTGGAGTTTGACCTCCAAGTTGAGTAATTACACCAAGTACTGGGCCAGCAGCTATCTCTGCATTTATAACCTCTAACACATCTTCAAGGGTTAATGGTTCAAAGTACAAGCGGTCTGAGGTGTCGTAATCGGTGGAGACTGTTTCTGGATTGCAATTGATCATTACTGTCTCTAAGCCAGCTGCTCTTAAAGCAAATGAGGCATGTACACAAGAGTAATCAAACTCGATTCCCTGACCAATCCGATTAGGACCACTTCCTAAAATAATTATCGCTTCTTTACTTCTAGTGAGTACCTCACTCTCTTCCTCATAGCTTGAGTAATAGTAAGGAGTGATTGCAGCAAATTCACCAGCACAGGTGTCAACTGTTTTATAGACTGGATGCAGAGAAAACTTCTGACGTAGTGCATAAATTTCAACAGTTGATACACCTCTGATCTCTGCGAGCTGATCATCAGAGAAGCCCATCTGTTTCGCTGCTCGTAACAACTCTTTGCTTAATTCACCTTTGGCACTCAGCTCCTTTGCCAAATCATTTATTACAACTATTTGACCCAGAAACCATGGATCTATCTTTGTGGCAATAAAAACCTCATCAATACTTGCTCCAAGATGCAATGCTTGCTGAACTTGTTGCAATCTTGATTGGGTTGGGACGCGCATCTGCTTCATCAAACTTGCTAGATCCCCATCTCTCCAAGAGAAGGAGTAACCTGATTTTTCAACTGAACGCAAGGCCTTCTGCAATGCTTCAGGAAATGATCTGCCAATTGCCATCGCTTCGCCAACACTCTTCATCGTCGTAGTTAAACGATCATCAGCTTCCGGAAACTTTTCAAAGGCAAATCTAGGCACTTTTACGACGACATAATCAAGTGCCGGTTCAAAAGAGGCAGGGGTAGATTTTGTAATGTCATTCTCAATCTCATCTAAGGTATAACCAATCGCTAATTTTGTTGCAATCTTGGCTATTGGAAATCCAGTTGCTTTCGAGGCTAAGGCTGATGATCTTGAAACTCTTGGATTCATTTCTATAACAACAATTCGTCCATCAGCTGGATTCACCGCATACTGAATATTGCAACCGCCTGTTGCAACACCAACTTCGCGAATAATTGCAATTGAAAGATCGCGAAGTTTTTGATACTCATAATCAGTTAATGTCATAGCTGGAGCAACTGTTATTGAATCTCCAGTGTGCACACCCATCGGATCTATATTTTCGATACTGCAAACAATCACGACATTATCCTTATGGTCCCGCATAACCTCTAGTTCGTACTCTTTCCAACCAATAATTGATTCCTCAAGCAATACCTCTGTAGTTGGACTGTGTCGCAACCCTGCGCCCGCAATCTGTCGCAAATCTTCTTCGCTATAAGCAATTCCTGATCCAAGACCACCCATGGTGAAGGATGGGCGAACAACAACGGGATAATTTAACTCCTTTACTGCCGCCAAGCACTCCTCCATCGAATGAGCAATAATTGATTTAGCCGATTCACCGCCAATTTTTGCCACAATTCCTTTGAATATTTCGCGGTCCTCTCCGCGTTTAATTGCATCAATATTTGCGCCGATTAATTTGGTGCCGAATCTTTCAAAAGAACCGCGTTCATGTAGTGCCATAGCGGCATTTAAAGCTGTTTGTCCGCCAAGTGTTGCTAATACCGCCGATGGTCGCTCTTTCTCCAGAATTTTTTCAATTACCTCTGGAGTTATCGGTTCTATATAGGTTGCATCTGCAAACTCTGGATCGGTCATTATCGTGGCAGGATTTGAGTTTATTAAAATGACTCTTATACCCTCACTTTGTAGAACTCGACAAGCTTGCGTACCAGAGTAATCAAATTCGCATGCTTGCCCAATAACAATGGGTCCACTGCCAATTACTAGGACGCTTTCAATGCTCGTATCTCTTGGCATTACTTAACCAAATCCTCTTTGGCAGGCAATCGCGGTTTAAGCATTAGATCTACAAATCTCTGGAACAAATAGGTTGAATCATGCGGACCCGCTGCTGACTCTGGATGGTATTGAACAGAGAAAGCTGGCGTATCATTCATAGCAATTCCCTCAACTACTGAATCATTTAAAGATATATGGGTTACATGGCCTGATCCATAAACTGTGTTAAAGGTGCTCTCTTTTGGTGCTGCGACCGCGAAACCATGATTATGAGAGGTGATTTCAACCTTGCCAGTTGTTAAATCAATGACAGGTTGATTAATTCCACGATGACCAAAAGGTAACTTGTATGTATCAAAGCCAAGTGCTCTACCAAGAATTTGATGACCAAAGCAGATACCAAATAATGGAATACCGGCATTTAAAACAGTACGAACTAGAGAGATCACATCTAGCATTGTGGCCGGATCACCTGGTCCATTTGATAAAAAGACACCATCTGGATTAATTTGTTGAATCTCTTCAAATGTTGAACTCATTGGCATAACATGTACCTCTACGCCCAACTTTGCTAAGTATTTTGGGGTAGCTCCTTTAATGCCCAGGTCGATCGCTGCAACCCTTAGTATCGTTTTCGTACCATCAGGTGGTTTAACAATATAGCTTTTCTTTGTGCTGACATCTGCAGCTAAAAATGCACCCTCCATCTGTGCACTTTTGCGAACACGCACAACCATCTCTTCGCGAGTTAAAGTTGTGTCACTAAAAATACCAACCCGCATCGCACCTCGATCACGAATATGTCTGGTGAGAGCTCGCGTATCTACACCTGCAATTCCCACCACATTTGCATCTATTAAAGTTTGCTCTAAAGAAGCATTACTTCGCCAGTTACTTGGTGCCGGAGATGGGTTACGAACTACAAAACCTGAAACCCAAATTTTCTCAGATTCATAATCCTCTGGATTAACTCCTGTATTGCCGATATGGGGCGCTGTCATAACAACTATTTGTTTATGATATGAGGGATCAGTTAATGTCTCTTGATAACCGGTCATGCCAGTTGTAAATACCGCTTCTCCAAAGGTTTCGCCATGTTTGGCCCAGGCATATCCTTCAAAAATTCGACCATCATCTAATACCAAAAATGCATTTTTCTGATCCTGCACTAACTCAAATCCTTGCCTTGATTCGAAGATTTAAAATCTAAAGAGTTAGAGGTTGGAATTGAAACAAGTTTTGAATCGGAGATGGTTTGAATTCCATTGTAAAAAACATCGGTAATCACAGCTGGCAGCTCCATTCCCTCAAAAGGTGTGTTCTTGCTCTTGGAGTTGAGCCTATCCCGTCTGACCAGCCATTTTGTTGAAGGATCTAGTAAAAATAGGTTTGCGGGTGCTCCGACCGTGATATCTCTTCCCTGTTTCTCATAACCAGCAATCTGCGCCGGCTTGGAAGACATCCGCTCAACCAAGGTGCTCCAACTCATTAACTTGCTCTCAACCATGCTTTTCACCACCACCGAGAGGGAGGTTTCAAGGCCGACCATGCCAAAGGCTGCTGCCTGCCATTCACAATCCTTATCCTCACTTGGATGAGGTGCATGATCTGTTGCAACAATATCAATAGTTCCATCAGCTAACGCTTCGCGGAGTGCCCAAACATCCTTTTCAGTTCGAAGGGGTGGATTAACCTTGTAAATCGGATCATAATTCTCAACTAAATCATCGGTTAAAAGTAAATGGTGAGGTGTTACTTCAGCAGTGACTTGAATGCCTCTTTGTTTTGCCCATCTAATTAACGCAACTCCACCAGCTGTAGTTACATGACAGATATGTAAGCGAGAGCCAACATGATCCGCTAACAAAATGTCGCGGGCAATGATTGATTCCTCTGCCACAGCTGGCCAGCCAACTAAACCAATTCGTGAAGAGATAACTCCCTCATTCATCTGTGAATTAATCGTTAATCTTGGATCCTGCGCATGTTGAGCAATTAATCCATTAAAAGTTTTTACATACTCCAACGCTCTTCGCATTAATAGCGGATCAGATACACATTTTCCATCATCACTAAAAACTCGAACCCGAGCAATAGAGTCAGCCATTGCGCCTAATTCAGCTAATTGTTCTCCATTTAAGCCCTTAGTAACCGCCCCAATCGGATTTACTTCACAATATCCAGACTCGACACCCAATCGATAAACCTGCTCAACGACGCCGGCAGTATCAGCGACTGGATTGGTGTTTGCCATTGCCGAGATTGCTGTGTATCCGCCAGCGGTGGCAGCTTTTGAAGCTGATGCAACAGTTTCAGAATCCTCACGTCCAGGTTCACGTAAATGAGTATGTAGATCAACTAATCCCGGTAATAATAATTTACCTCCTGCATTAATTGTATTTAAGCTATTTTTTTCATCGATATCACTTGATTCAGTGATTTTGGAGATTAGATTGTTCTCAATCTCTAGCGAAATAATCTTCCCATCTACAGTTTTGGCATTTGAAATTCTCATCATTTATTCTCACCTGCTTCAACATTAATCGGTGCTCCCCCTAGCAACTCATATAACACTGCCATTCTGACTGAGACACCATTTTTTACCTGATCAACCACCACAGATCGAACATCATCAGCGCTATCAGCTGAGATCTCAAGCCCTCTATTCATCGGACCGGGATGCATAACAATTGCGGTTGATTTCAATCTACTCAGACGATTGGAATTTAAACCATAGCGTCTTGCATACTCTCGCTCTGTTGGAAAGTATGAATCTTGCATCCGTTCTAGCTGAATTCGCAACATCATAATCACATCACACTTATCAATTACATCATCTAAATTGTAAGAAACTTCAACTGGCCACTCTGTAACACCAACTGGCAACAAAGTTGGTGGAGCCACCAAACTTACTTTTGCGCCAAGTTTAACTAGTAACAGAACATTGCTTCGCGCCACCCTTGAGTGCAAAATATCTCCGACAATTACAACATGCACTCCGGATAGATCCTGCGCATCTGCTCTCAGGTGTTCTTTGATTGTGAATGCATCCAGTAAAGCTTGGGTTGGATGTTCATGAGTTCCATCTCCGGCATTAATTACAGTAGCTGAGATCCATTGGGTATCTGCTAATCGTTTAGCTGCACCAGAACTCCCATGTCGGATAACTACTGCATCTGCTCCCATGGCTTGCAATGTTTGGGCGGTATCTTTCAAACTTTCACCCTTACTAACGCTAGAACCTTTGGCTGAAAAATTAATAACATCAGCTGATAGACGTTTGGCTGCAGTTTCAAATGAAATACGTGTTCGGGTTGAATCTTCAAAAAAGAGATTAACAATGGATTTACCCCGCAGTGTAGGAAGTTTTTTATTTGGGCCTTCTGTGATTCGTGCTAACTCTTTAGCGGTCGACAGTAGAGCCAGAGCTTGTACCTTTGAAAGATCCTCAATTGAAATCAGATGTCTTGAACTCATTTGAGAACCTCGACCGAATCCTCGGTATCAATCTCAATCAGATTAACCTTAACGCTCTCATGCAAAGAGGTTGGAATATTTTTCCCTACATAATCAGCTCTGATCGGTAATTGTCGATGACCTCGGTCAACCAGTACCGCTAACTGCACAGATTTAGGTCTTCCAATCTCACCTATCGCGTCCAGCGCCGCTCTTATGGTTCGACCAGAAAA
Source organism: uncultured Candidatus Nanopelagicus sp. (assembly GCA_964628535.1). GTDB lineage: Bacteria > Actinomycetota > Actinomycetes > Nanopelagicales > Nanopelagicaceae > Nanopelagicus. The sequence goes on from CAZVNE010000027.1 coordinate 6,303, forward strand.
TAAGACATCATCAACTAAAACAACATTTTTCCCCTCAATGCCACCATCTGGAATTTGAGTAGGTAAAAGAGGTTTTGGTGGTCGCATACGTAGATCATCTCTATGTAAAGTGATATCCAAAGAGCCAACTGGGGTTTTAGATTCAATCGCAGAGACAAAGGCTGAGATGCGGTGAGCCAAAAATGAGCCCCGCGTAGGTATTCCCAGAAGAACTAAATCGGTAACACCATGGTTGTGCTCAATAATTTCATGAGAGATGCGTTTAATAGCGCGATCGATATCAGCGCTCGATAATAAAATTGCCATTTGCAACTCCTTCGCCGCCTCTCGGGACGGATCGTTAAAGGAACGGGCAGAGATTACCATCAAATCTGTGGATAAGAGAAATCTCAAATATTCGGAGTGGCTACTCTTTGAATATGACAGATAACCAAGAAAGTACCTCAGCTAAATTAAGATCAATTCGCAAATCTAAAGGTTGGTCCCTTCAGGATGTAGAGAGATTATCCCGTGGAAGGTGGAAGGCGGTAGTAGTCGGATCCTACGAGCGGGGTGACCGCGCAATCTCTCTGAAAAAAACGATTGATTTGATGAATTTCTATCAAGTGCCTATTACCGCCCTATTTACCCTAACTCCAACCAATATCGGTGCAGACAAGTCATCAAATTTGATTTTAGACCAACGCAAAATATCGCAAAGTAATGATGGTGCCTTGTTCGGAATCAAGCGAATGATCGCCTACATCTGCGCCAAGAGAAGGGATTGGAATGGCGAGCTGTTATCACTACGCCACGAAGATCTCTCACTTCTAGCAATCCTGCAGGACAGTACACCCGAGGAGAGTCTCAAATACTTAGAGGATAACAACTACCTGCTCAAATAAGGAGTGGCACAGCCTTTAAGGCAATTAAATAGCTAAAGAATCCTTGATTTTCACAACCCGTCCGAGCACTCCATTTATATATGAAGATGAATCATCGGTAGACAAACTCTTAGCTAGCTCAACCGCTTCATCAATACAAACCTCTATTGGTATTGCATTTCCCCATAAGATTTCAAAGAGTGATAATCGAAGAATATTGCGATCTATCGGTGGCATCCGATCCATATCCCAACCCTGTGCGTATGTAATAATTAACTCATCAATTTTCTCGATGTGTTCAGCTACACCAGTTATTAAATCCCCGACATAACTCTCTTGGGATAACTCATTTGCACCTCTTAGAGTGAACAACTCTCGGGCCGATACATTTTTAACATCAGCTTCATAAAGAAAATCTAATGCCCGTTTGCGAGCTTTGCTACGGGCGGCACTCATTAATTTGCTCGACCGAGATATGAACCATTGCGAGTATCAACGAGAACCTTCTCATCTTGCTTAATAAACAACGGAACCTGAATTGTGATTCCGGTTTCAAGTGTGGCAGGTTTTGTACCACCAGATGATCGATCACCCTGAATTCCTGGTTCGGTATAAGTGATCATTAACTCAACTGAGGCTGGTAATTCTACATAAAGCGCGTTGCCCTCGTGCATTGCAACAATCACATCCGCATTCTCAAGCATATAGTCAACTGCATCGCCAACCGTAACCTTTGAAATTGAAATCTGATCAAATGAGGTTGAATCCATAAACATATAATCATCACCATCTTTATACAGATACTGCATATCCCGCTTTTCCACTACCGCCACATCCACTTTAATACCCGCATTAAAAGTTTTTTCAACAACCTTGCCCGTCAAAACCTGTTTCATCTTTGTCCGGACAAAAGCTGGGCCTTTTCCAGGTTTCACATGTTGAAATTCAACTACCGTCCATAATTGTCCATCAAGATTTAAGGTCATGCCATTCTTAAGATCATTAGTGGTTGCCATCTACATATCCATTCAAGTTAAAAAAGTTGGGTTCAGATCGATTGAAGATCGTAATTCTACCCTGTTAATTTAGTAAAGTTTGCATTGCGTGCAAAGCCAGAATGTAACTGTGTACCCCAAAACCTGCGATCGTTCCATTTACTACTCCGGATACTACTGAAGTATGTCGGAACTCCTCTCTGCTCAACGGATTAGACAGATGCACCTCAATAGATGGAGCCTTTAACATTGAAACTGCATCTCTGATTGCATATGAGTAATGAGTAAAAGCTGCTGGATTGATAATCAGCGGTTGTTTGTTGTCTGCGGCTTCATGAAGCCAATGAATAATCTCACTTTCGCTATCACTCTGCCGAATATCAACCAAAATACCCAGCTTCTCTGCCGCTTTAGTTACCAATTCACTCAACTCTGAGTAGGAGAAACCACCATAGATGTCAGAATCCCTTAAATCTAATCGTGCCAGATTTGGTCCATTAATAATGAGGATCTTCATTTGGTAATTCTCTCATAAGCCTTTGCGATATCAGCCTTAGTAACCTCTTCAAGCCAAACCGGTTTTGCAATATCATCCAAACCAATAAACCTCATTCGCCCGTTCTTAACCTTCTTATCAACCTGCATATTCTTTAATAGATTTTTAAACCTACTCTTAGGGTAGGAGATGGGTAGATTAAATGATTTCAAGATCTCGCGATGCTCAGTGACTACCTCTTGATCAAGTCCGCGGAGAATCTGGCTAAGCTCAGCAGCAAATACCAATCCAATTGATACCGCCTCACCATGCCTTAATTTGTACCTCGAATCGCTCTCAATGGCATGGCCAAGCGTATGACCGTAATTTAGTACTTCTCGCTCTTTACTCTCTTTAAAATCACTACCAACAACTTTTGCTTTTACCTTAACAGATCGATAAATGATCTCTTCAAAATCAATGACATCACTTCGAAGAGAGGCAAGAATCTCTTTATCCTTAATAAAACCACATTTAATAACCTCAGCTAGGCCAGCTGATATGTCTCGCTTTGGTAAATGTTGCAGAAAATCAAGATCAATTATCACCTTGCGTGGAGAGTAAAACGCGCCTATTAGATTCTTGCCACTTGATGCATTGATACCAGTTTTACCACCGATCGAAGCATCAACCATGGCAGCAAGAGAGGTTGGTACCGCATACCAAGCAACTCCACGTAACCAGGTTGCCGCTGCAAATCCTGCTAGATCTGTTGTTGCTCCTCCACCAATACCAACAATTGCATCAAGGCGACCAAAATTTAACTTGGCCAACTCCTTCCAAACTCGAGATAGTGATGTGAGATCCTTCTGAGATTCACCATCTGGCAGGGAAATTAAATGAAGATTTTTTGAACTTTTTATCTTAATTAGGGATTTAATCTTGCCGGGAATCAAAATCAATACTTTCTGATGGTTTTTCTTGATCTCTTCCAAAGCAGATAAATAATTATGACCTATTGCAACTTCATACTTAATTTCAGCTGCGACCTTGAGTCTTTTCATGCGTTAATTTCCAGAAGATTTACTATCTCTTTCGCAACCTCTATTGGTTTCTTAGAGTCAGTAGAAATTATCTCTTTGGCTAATCCCTCGTAAGTGGCCCGTCTGGTGCTCATTAAATTTATCCACTGTTGTCTTGGATTAATCAACAGCAAGGGACGCTCCTTGTTAAAACCAACTCTGTTAGCAGCTTGTGAGATCGAAACTTCAAGAAAAACAACTGGATAATCAGCCTTGCTCAAAATTTTTTGAATCTCCTGATTCATAGGAGCGCCGCCACCCAAAGCTATAACCCCCTGAAACTCTCGTAACAATTCAGTGACTACCGCCTCTTCCATGACACGAAAGGCAGCTTCCCCTTCCTCAACAAAGATATCAATAATCTTTTTATTACTTTTCATTTCAATCTCTTTGTCACTATCTACAAAACCACAATCAAGCTCTTTTGCCAACGCCTTACCCACTGTTGATTTACCAGCGCCGGGTGGGCCTATCAAAACAATCTTGTCACTCAACATTAGCCTTATTTGATTCTTAGGTTATTGATGTAATTTTGATAATTGCGTTGAGTCTCACCCACACTATCGCCACCAAATTTTTCTAACACTAAATCTGCTAAAACAAGGGCGGCCATCGCTTCAGCAACAACTCCTGCCGCTGGGACTGCGCAAACATCTGATCTTTGATTAATCGCTTTAGCACTTTCACCCGTTGCTACATCAATTGTATCTAGCGCCTTTGGAACAGTTGATATTGGTTTCATTGCAACTTTCACTCGAAGAATTTCACCATTGCTCATGCCGCCTTCTGTACCACCAGCGCGATCTGTTCGACGCACAATCTTTCCCGCTTGGTTCTTTTCTATCTCATCATGAGCTACTGATCCTCGACGAGTAGCTGTTACAAAACCATCCCCTATTTCAACACCTTTAATAGCTTGAATTCCCATCATCGCACCCGCTAACTTTGCATCAATTCTGCGATCCCAATGGGTGTGCGAACCTAATCCCGGTGGCAAGTTATATGCCAAAACTTCCACAACGCCACCTAATGTGTCGCCATCCTTGTGGGCTTGTTCGATCTCGGAAATTATCTCTGTGCTAACCTTCTTATCAAAACAACGAACCTCATTCTTATCAATATCTGCAAGATCTTCATAGGTAGGTAAAAAGTAATCTTCAGGCAGCGCAATCTTTCCAATAGAGACAACATGACTGATGATATTTATACCAACACTTTGAATTAGAAATGCCTTTGCTACTGCCCCCAAGGCAACTCTTGATGCGGTTTCTCTGGCGCTAGCGCGCTCTAGAATTGCTCTAGCATCATCAAAATCATATTTTTGCATTCCCACTAGATCTGCGTGTCCTGGTCGTGGTCGGGTTAACGGTGCATTTCGAGCAAGATTTTTAATCTCTTCATCTGGTACCGGATCAGCACTCATGATCTTTTCCCATTTAGGCCACTCAGAGTTAGCAATTTGAATTGAAATTGGGCCACCTTGAGTTTGCCCCAGGCGAACACCGCCGATAATACTTACTTTGTCTGCCTCGAAATTTTGCCTAGCTCCGCGACCAAAACCTAATCTTCTTCTTGCTAACTCTTTATCAATATCGGCAGTGGTAATTGAAATATGTGCTGGTAATCCCTCGATAATTGCTGACAACACTGGGCCATGTGATTCACCAGCGGTTAACCAACGTAACATGATCAAGATTCCAATCCTGGGGCAGGAGAGTATTCTCGCAGATACTTACTGATTCCCGTGAATAATTACCTAAATCCGTTCGAAAGTTGACC
>CAZVNE010000028.1:0-9737 GCA_964628535.1 uncultured Candidatus Nanopelagicus sp.
ATTGCAAAACAATTGAGATTAATCCTGAATCAGATGGCTCGGTTGAAGTACATGATGATGGTCGCGGTATCCCTGTAGATAAAGAGCCAAAGACTGGCTTAACTGGTGTTGAAGTTGTTATGACCAAACTTCATGCTGGCGGAAAGTTTGGTGGCGGCTCATACGCAGCCTCTGGTGGTTTGCATGGTGTGGGCGCATCAGTAGTAAATGCATTGGCTTCTAGATTAGATGTTGAGGTAGATCGAGATAGCAAAATTTACTGGATGTCATTTAAACGCGGTAATGCCGGAATCTTCGAAGGCGATGGGCCGAATGCAACATTTACTGAAAAATCTGGATTACGTGTTATTGGCAAGGTATCTGCAAAGGTTACTGGTACTCGAATTAAATGGTGGTTTGATAAACAGATCTTCTTAAAAGAGGCAGAGTTATCAATTGAGGATATTTACGCCCGCGCTCGCCAAACCTCATACCTAGTTCCTGGTTTAACACTTGTTGTAAATGATCGCAGAGCTAAGGTCAAGACAAGTGAGACCTTTTTTCATAAGGGTGGTATTTCAGAGTTCTGTACCTTCCTTCGCCCAGATGATCCAGTTGGTGAAGTAATCCGCATCTCTGGCACTGGTGAATACAATGAAACTGTTCCAGTCCTTGATGAAAAGGGACATATGAATCCAACTGAGGTTCACCGGGAAATGGGCGTTGATATTGCGATGCAATGGGGCAATGGTTATGAAGCAACAGTTGCATCCTTTGTAAATATTATTTCAACACCAAAGGGTGGCACCCATGTGCAGGGCTTTGAACGGGCGATGACCAAAGCGGTAAATGATGCACTTCGTGCAACTAAAACCTTAAAAAATAGCGAACCAGATGTAATCAAGGATGATGTGCAAGAGGGCTTAACCGCAGTGGTAACTGTTCGAATGTCAGAGCCACAATTTGAGGGACAAACCAAAGAGGTCCTGGGAACAGCAGCGGCCAGCAAGATTGTTAGCCAAGTTGTTGCAGATGAGATGAAGAACTTCTTTGCATCCAGCAAGCGAATTGAAAAGCAAACTGGTCGTACTTTGCTTGAGAAGATTGCCAACGCCTCACGAACTCGAATTTCAGCCCGCTCTCACAAGGATCTACAACGCCGCAAAAATGCATTAGAGAGCTCATCGCTGCCAACTAAGTTATCGGATTGCCGATCAGATGATGCGGCTCGAACAGAGTTGTTTATTGTTGAGGGAGATTCAGCACTTGGCACAACTAAGGCGGCCCGTAACTCTGAGTTCCAAGCAATTCTGCCGATTCGCGGAAAGATATTAAATGTACAGAAGGCATCTTTATCGCAGATGCTAGAGAATAATGAGTGTGCATCGATCATCCAGGTAATTGGTGCCGGTAGTGGAAAATCTTTTGATTTAAATGATGCCCGTTATGGTCGAGTTATCCTGATGTCAGATGCTGATGTTGATGGCGCCCATATCCGCTGCTTGCTTCTTACTTTGTTTAATTCATATATGCGACCACTAGTAGAGGCAGGTCGAGTATTTGCTGCGATCCCACCTCTGCACCGCATCGATGTAATTGGTGGCAAAAAGGGCGAGGTTCATTACACCTACAGTGATGATGAGATGAAAAAGGTTATTGCAGGACTCAAGAAGGATGGCAAACGTTGGAAGGAGCCAATTCAACGTTACAAAGGCTTAGGTGAGATGGATGCAGATCAACTTCGTGAGACAACTATGGATCCAGAAAAGCGCACACTTCGCCGCATTACGATGAAGGATGTAACCAAGGCTGAGGCGATCTTTGAGTTATTGATGGGTAATGAGGTTGCTCCTCGAAAAGAGTTCATTTCTACCGCTGAGATTGATCGCGAACGGATCGATGCTTAATTAATCTTTAATCGATCGTAACTAGATCGAAGTACTCCTCTTTCCAAAGATCCTCATCACCATCTGGCAGCAAAATAACCCGCTCTGGCTTTAATGCTTGGACTGCGCCCTCATCATGAGATACCAAAATAACTGCGCCTTGATACTCAGCTAAGGCGGCCAAAATCTCATCACGGGATGCTGGATCTAAGTTATTTGTCGGCTCATCTAGCAATAAAACATTTGCTGCACTTACTACAAGTGTTGCTAAGGCAAGCCGGGTTCGCTCACCACCTGATAAAACCTTTACTAATTTATGAACGTCATCTCCTGTAAATAGAAATGAGCCCAGCACATTACGCGCCTCTGGTTCTCGAATATCTGCGGTTGCGCTCATCATGTTCTCTAAAATTGTTCGTTCAAAATCAAGGGATTCATGCTCTTGGGCGTAGTAACCAATCTTTAATCCTTGACCGTGAGATACGCTGCCTGTATCTGATTCAAGCTCGCCCGCTAAAATCCTTAATAAGGTGGTTTTTCCGGCGCCATTTAAACCAAGAATTACAACTCTTGAACCCTTATCAATAATTGCTGATACATCGGTAAAGATTTCAAGTGAGCCGTAAGATTTTGAAAGCTCCTCACCAGATAGGGGAGTCTTGCCACATGGTGATGGTGTTGGAAAACGAAGCTTTGCTACCTTATCGCTGACACGAACATCCTCAAGTGAGCTACGCAGCTTTTCAGCGCGACGTAACATGCCTTGGGCAGCGGTGGCTTTGGATGCTTTAGCGCGCATTTTCTCGCCCTGCTTTTGCAAAATCTCCGCCTTTTTCTCAGCATTTGCTCGCTCACGTTTGCGGCGGTGCTCATCTTGTTCGCGCTGCAGGAGGTAGTTCTTCCAGCCCATGTTATAGACATCAATTACATTTCGATTGCCATCTATGTAGAAAATCTTATTTACAACAGTTTCAATTAGATTTACATCGTGGGAAATAATTACTAGCCCACCTGAATACTTTGATAGATACTCGCGCAACCAAATAATTGAGTCCGCATCTAAGTGGTTAGTAGGCTCATCTAGCAGCAAGGTTTCAGCACCAGAGAATAAGATCCGAGCTAACTCAATTCTTCTTCGCTGACCACCTGATAAGGCTGATAACTCTTGATCAAATAAATTATTTGGCACGCCCAGTGAGGATGCAATCGCCTCTGCTTCAGCAGATGCTGCATAACCGCCAGCTGCGCTGAACTCATGTTCTACTCGGGTGTAACGCTCCATCGCTTTTTCAAGCGCGGCACCTTCAGAGGTTGCCATCTCCTCTTCAACAGCGCGCATGCGTTTAACAATCTGATCTAAATCACGAACAGAGAGAATTCGATCAAGCACTGTTCCTTGATCTTCACCAGTGCGGGGATCTTGTGGCAGGTAACCAATCTTTCCAGTTCGATTTACTACGCCACCTGCGGGCATAGTTTCACCAGCTAAAACTTTAGCTAGTGTGGATTTGCCTGCACCATTTCGACCAACAAAACCAATTCGATCACCATGATTTATGCGAACTGTTACATCCTTAACCAGAAGTTTGGCGGCAGCACGAAGTTCGAGAGCGTTGGTTGATATCAAAGTTGCTTAGGCAACAAGACGTGTGCGACGAGGTGATGCATACTTCTTTTCAATTTCAGTTAGCTCCTCAGATACCTTCGCCTTGATGCTCTCCTCAGATTTTAGGATCGCAGTTAGAGAGGCGATTGTAGCCTTTAATTCTTTAGCCTCAGTTTCAAGTTCAATCTTGCTCATCTTGGTCAATCGACGAAGCGGCATATCTAAAATATAGGTCGCTTGTTCATCAGATAATTTAAAGCTTTTGATTAAGGATGCCTTAGCGACAGTTGCATCCTCGCTGGCGCGAATCAATTTAATTACCTTATCAATATCTACAATCGCCTTTAATAATCCATCCACTAAGTTCAATCTCGCCTGTGCTTTTGCCTTACGGAACTTGGATCTGCGGGTAACAACCTCAACTCGGTGATCAATAAAGACTTGAAGCAGATCCTTTAAACCAAGGGTTAGTGGCTTGCCATCAACTAAGGCAACTGCGTTAATTGAGAAGGCATCCTCCATCGGGGTTAACTTATAAAGATTTTCTAGCACCTCTTGTGGTTCATATCCATTTTTAATCTCGACTACTACCTTGGTACCTGATTGACCATCTGATAGATCTACGATGTCAGAGATTCCCTGCACCTTCTTCGCCTTAACTAAATCAGCGATCTTTTCTACAATTTTCTCAGGGCCGATGTTGTAGGGCAGCTCGGTGATAACAATTCCTTGTTTGCGAGCGGTGATCTTCTCAATGGTAGTTGTCGCACGAACCTTAAATGAGCCACGGCCAGAGGAGTAGGCATCAGCAATTCCCTCGGTTGCAACTAGGTAGCCACCAGTTGGAAAATCAGGTGCTGGTACAAACTTCATTAACTGCTTCAAGGTTGCCTTTGGATTCTCCATCAAATACTTGGTTGCACCAATTACCTCACCAAGATTGTGTGGGGCCATATTGGTTGCCATACCAACTGCAATACCAGTTGCGCCATTTACTAATAGGTTTGGAAATGCTGCGGGCAGAACCTGTGGCTCAAGTATTTGACCATCATAATTTGCACCAAAGTTAACGGTGTCCTCATCTGATTCATCAACCATTAACATGGCAGAGATTGCTAGGCGAGACTCGGTATAACGCATTGCAGCAGGACCTGAATCTAAAGAACCAAAATTTCCATGCCCATCAATTAATGGCAGGCGCATGGAGAAAGCTTGTGCCATACGAACCATCGCATCGTAAATTGCACCATCACCATGTGGATGTAACTTTCCCATTACATCACCAACAACACGGGCGCACTTCACATGTCCTTTATCTGGGCGCAATCCCATCTGATCCATCTGATGAAGAATGCGGCGCTGTACTGGCTTTAAACCATCACGTGCATCAGGAAGGGCACGTGAGTAAATAACAGAGTAGGCGTACTCCAGAAATGAATCTGACATCTCGGCGGCAACATCAATATCGATGATTCGACCAGGATTCTCACCAGCTTTCGGAAGAACCGCTTTAGGAGTTTTGGCCATGGGGAGTATCTTGCCAATGAATGCCGCTGATCTGCGGGAGCGACAAGCGAAAATGTGTAATCAAAATCTAACGCTGATAAGATTTGGCCTACAAGAGAGCAAAATGCTCGGTAAGAACCTAATAAAACTTAGAAAGCACCAGTTATAAATGAGTAATCTCTTTGGGCTTTCACATCTAACTAACTCAATCTTTAACTCACTTTCTACTCCAATGACCACAGATTATTTAAATCTAGGAGTAGGTGAGCGACGAGAGTGTTTAATTTTAATTGATGGCATGGGTCAAGATGCGTTGGATATGTATGCCGATCAATTTACAATCTTTTCACAGTTGAAAACTCAAAGTAAATTAATCGCAAATTTTCCTTCAACTACGGCAACCAGTCTTTCTACCCTAGGAACTGGTGTGTTACCAGGTGTGCATGGAATGCTGGGTTACACAGTTCGAGTCCCTAGAAGTGATAATCGATTATTAAATGCACTGAAGTGGGATGAACGAGTTGACCCCGTTATGTGGCAGAAGGTGCCAACCTTATTTGAGCGAGCAGTAGCCGCTGGCGTTGCAGTCACTCATGTGGCAGCTAAACGTTATCAGGCAACTGGTTTTACCCAGGCCGCATTACGTGGGGCTAATTATGTTGGTGCTAATTCAACCGATGAGATGGCTACTGCAGTAGCAACAGCACTTAAGTCACAACCATCATTTGTTTATACATACTTAAATACCTTAGATGCAGCTGGCCATAATGATGGCGTCGGTTCAGATAAATGGCTGACCGCCTTACAGCAAGTCGCTGAGTTAATTGAGCGGATTATTTCAACTGCACCAGTTGGAACTCGGGTTTGGATTACATCAGATCATGGAATGGTAAACAGTACTCAACAAAGTATTTTAGGTGAGGATAATCAGCTACTAGACAATGTCACCTTAATTGGCGGCGAGCCAAGAGCAAGGCACATCTACCTCAAAGATGGCACGCAGACCGAAACGATTTTGCAATGGCGTGAGTTTTACAAAGACCAGGTGCAAGTATTTAGCAAAGCAGATGCGGTAGCAGCAAATCTATTTGGAGATGTGGTCTCTGAAGATGCGATGGATCGAATGGGAGATCTAATCGCTATTCCAAATAATGATTTGATTTTGATTGATCCAGAGCGCATTCGACAGGAGAGTGGAATGGTTGGACACCATGGTGGTCTGACAGATCTAGAGATAAATATTCCATTACTTACAGGTAAGTAACAAAGGTACTGCTAATCCTCTTTTTCTTTATCCTTACCAAACATGATGTCATCCCATGAAGGAATCTTTATTCGCTTGGTAACGCCATCTTTCTTCGCCGCTTCATCTGGCAGATCCTCTGCATCCTCATAATCATCCTCAACAATTGAGATCGGTGCGTAAGGTGTTACATCCTCTTTAATTGAAACCAATCTTGGCGCTTCGGTGTAAACCATTCCAACTGTGGATTGGGCACGTTGCTTCTCTTCGCCTCCAATCCATCTTGCACCATCATCATCAGCTAGCAATGAGCGGCGACTTAAATTAAATAACCAGGTAGCTTCACCCTTTGGTGAGTTATCTGAATTACCAAATGCTTCCTCGCGAATTGGATAATACAAAGTTACCTGCCAATTTCCATCTGGCTTTCGGAAGGTATTCCACTCTATGGTAGACATATCAACACCACGAGGAGCTAGCTTTGTTGAGACCGCAGTCTCTAAATATGGTGCGTGCGGTTCGCGTTTAATTTGAGTTGCTAGTGCTTGAGCAATAATAAATGCGCGCTCCTGCAAAATAGGACCCGCGAAGTTCTCGACCTTTTCAATTGACCAATCAGTTGTGCGAGAGATTGAATCAATTGATTCACCGCCACGTAATCTTGCTTGTACCTCTTTAACAGTTGTGCTGATCTCCTCTTGATACGCCGATACAGCTGAGAGTCTTGGTTGGTTTACCGTTGCACGAAGTGAGTCACTAATTCTTAAGGAGAATGAGTTGCCATCTTGATCAACTAGTTCAAGCTCAGTACCATCGACGGAGCGACCGGTTAAACGTAAGTCGGTTGAATCACTCATGAGAGTAGATTGCCACAAAGGGTGCAGGTTTTGGTTTAGCAGGTGGTAGTTGGCGTGCTTAGATAACTCTGTGAGCCTAAATTTAAGGGATGAATTAGTAATTCTTGCCAGTGCTGTGGCCCAAAGCGCTGGTGAAGTTTTAATGAAGCGCCCGGCCGCCTTTACCCTCACCGAGAAAAGTTCCGCAGTTGATTTTGCAACCCAAATGGATCAGCAGGCTGAAGAGTTAATTGTTAGCGCATTACTTAAAGCTCGCCCAGATGATGGAGTTATTGCCGAGGAGGGTGCGGCTAAAAATAGTAAATCTGGTATCACTTGGGTAATTGATCCACTCGATGGCACAGTTAATTACCTTTACGGTCTACCTGGTTGGAATATCTCAATTGCGGCAAAGGATGAAAGCGGTGTTATTGCTGGTGTTGTTTTCGCACCAACAATTAATTCACTATGGCGGGCAAGTAAGGGTGGTGGTGCATTTCTTAATGATCAGGCAATTAAGTGCAATGACCCTGTTACTTTAGATATGGCATTACTTGCCACTGGTTTTTCCTATGATCTTGTTCTTCGGAAGGAGCAAGGAAGTCGGATTGAAAAGTTAATTCCAAAGATTAGAGATATTCGACGCAATGGCGCAGCAGCTGTTGATCTTTGTTATGTTGCAATGGGCGCAGTTGATGGATACTTTGAAAGCTCATTAAAGGAGTGGGATTTTGCAGCTGGCGGATTAATTGCTACCGAGGCTGGGGCGATCATCTCTGGGCGCGCAGGTGGCGCACCTGATGGGGATATGGTCGTATGCGCTGGGCCGGCATTACATGCCCAGTTATTGCGCCAATTCTGACTCAAATTGATCTATCTGCCCTCACTGTGGCAAGATACGCATCTTCGTAAGCCAAACTCTCTTCAATAGAAAAATAATGAGGAAATAAAATGAACGTGTTAGATGCTGTAGATGCCGCCTCACTTAGAACCGACATCCCATCTTTTCGTTCTGGCGATGAGTTAAAGGTTCACGTACGTGTTATCGAGGGAAGCAAATCTCGTATTCAGATCTTCCAAGGTGTTGTTATTCGCCGTCAAGGTGCCGGAGTTCGCGAGACATTCTCTATCCGTAAAATTTCATATGGTGTTGGTGTAGAACGTACCTTCCCAGTTCACACCCCTGTAATTGAAAGAATTGAAATTGTTCGCCACGGCTCAGCTCGTCGCGCAAAGCTTTACTACCTACGTAACCTAACTGGTAAGGCAACCAAGATTAAAGAGCGTCGTGGTGCAGATGGTGAAATTATTGTTGAGCCAGCTTATGTGCCACCTGTTAAAGAGGTTGCAGCGGCTAAGGTTGAAGAGTTAGTCGAAGAGACAGCTCCAGTTGCTGAAGCGGTTGTCGAAGCACCAGTTGCAGAGGCAGCGGTCGAAGCACCAGTTGAAGCACCAGCTGAAGATACTCCAAAAGCTTAAAGTTTTAATACTTTAATGACTAAGAAGGGCTCCCTCCTTCGCGAAATCCCAATAATTATTGGTTCGGCATTAATTGTTTCCATAATTGTTAAAACTTTCTTTCTTCACTTCTTCTTTATTCCAACCGGTTCAATGGAAAACACCTTGCAGGTTGGCGACCGGATCGCGGTAAATAAGTTTGGCGCCCTATTCTCTGAGATCAAACGTGGTGAGATTGTTGTTTTTGCAGATCCCGATAATTGGTTAGGGCAAGCCCCAGATGATCAAAGCAGTGGCTTAATGGGTCAAGGTAAAAACTTGCTGATCACAATTGGTGTTGTCCCAGATCCGGCAAAGCAGTATTTAATTAAAAGAGTGATCGGCGTCGGTGGCGATACCGTTATTTGCTGTGATGACCAGGAAAGGTTAACGGTTAACGGCAAATCTATTGCCGAGCCTTATGTCTATGAAAATGACAAAGCAAGTGAGTCAAACTTTAATGTCACCGTACCAGAGGGCTTTATTTGGGTAATGGGGGATCATCGCGGCGCTAGTTCAGATTCAAGATTTCATACAAATGATGTAAATGCCGGAATGGTGCCATTAAGCAAGGTGGTCGGTAGAGCAACCTTTATTGTTTGGCCGATTTCAAATCTAGATTTTCTTGAAAAGGGTAGTGATCTGGGGAAGTTGCCGGTTAAAACTGCTCCTTAAGTAAATATGATTGAAAAACAATTACTTGATGCTGGCATCAAAAATATTGCTGGTGTTGATGAGGCAGGCCGTGGTCCATGTGCCGGTCCATTAGTTATTGCAGCGGTTATTTTAAAGGATCCACAATCAGATGCTCTTCGTGAGATCAGAGATTCCAAAGAGTTAACTCCAGCAAAGCGCGAGCGATTATTTGATGTGGTAATTGAACAATCATTAGCTCACTCAATTATTGAGGTAAGTGTGGATGAGATCGACACATTGGGTTTGCATAAGTGCAATATCGAGGGGATGCGCAGAGCGGTAAATGCTTTAGCAGTTGATGCGGAGTATGTATTAACTGATGGATATGCAATACCAGGTTTGTTAACTCCAAATTTAGCGGTGTGGAAAGGTGATCAGGTGGCGATCTCTATTAGCGCAGCCTCTATTTTGGCTAAGGTCACTCGAGATCGGATCATGATTGATTTAGATAAGAAGTACCCTGGCTATGGTTTAGCTGGGCACAAGGG
>CAZVNE010000029.1:0-9468 GCA_964628535.1 uncultured Candidatus Nanopelagicus sp.
CTGACGAAGATTAAGGGCATTAAGTAAAACAACTTCAAGTGGGTTGTGAGGGACTCGAACCCCCGACCCGGTGATTAAGAGTCACCTGCTCTACCAACTGAGCTAACAACCCGGTCTTTTGTACTGGCCGACCCTATCAGCGTTTTATTGTTGTTTTATTCCTTTTATTAAGGGTATTTTCTGGCTTAATGTGTTTTAAAGCGGTTGTAAGAGTTGTTGATCTCCTCCTCGGCAGCGGCATGGTTTACCCAATCTCCACCGTGCACTGATTTATTTGGCTCGAGAGATTTGTAGACCTCAAAGAAGTGTCTAATCTCTTCTAATTCAAAGGTTGGCAGATCTGAAATATCAGTTAGGTAATCTTTGCGAATATCACCAGCTGCAACACAAAGTAGTTTGTCATCGCCACCCTTTTCATCAGTCATGCGAAGCATGCCAATGGTGCGACAGGAAACAATGCAGCCAGGAAATGTTGGTTCATCCAACATGACGAGAGCATCAAGTGGATCGCCATCTAAGGAGAGTGTGTTTTCAACAAAGCCGTAATCATATGGATAACGGGTTGATGTAAATAACATTCGATCAAGTCGAATCTGGCCGGTGCTGTGATCGATCTCGTACTTATTTCTAGAGCCAGCTGGAATCTCAATTACAACATCAAAGATCATCGGTTTCATTTAACTCTCCTAGATTCTTAAATGTTGCTTTGTTTGATTGAAATAGTGGGGTGAGCGACGGGGCTCGAACCCGCGACATCCCGGACCACAACCGGGTGCTCTACCAGCTGAGCTACGCCCACCATGTTTGTTACAGGCCAATACTACTTCACGATTGAATGAAGATTTTGTTGCGGTAGTACTCAAGCTCCTCGATTGAATCCCGAATATCGCCTAATGCGCGGTGGTTGCCATCCTTTGCGGGGGCGGCAAAGTAAACCTTTGGGTACCAGCGGCGGGCTAACTCTTTAATCGATGAGACATCAATTGTTCGGTAATGCAGATACTTATTTAAGAGGGGTAGATCTCGAGCGATGAATCCACGATCAACATAAACGCTATTTCCAGCAAGTGGGGATTTTCCTTCACCAGGTGCGTACTTACTTAGGTAGGCGATGATGGCGGCATCGGCCTCTTCAAGTGAGACACCATTTGGGATCTCATTGATCAGACCAGATTCGGTGTGCATATTTCTAACAAACTCATCCATCGCCGCCAACTTCTCTGGCGAGGTTTTGATAACAAGGTCGACACCCTCACCCAAGATATTTAACTGGGCATCGGTAACTAGGACTGCGATCTCCACCAATGCCTCTTTATTCAGATCTAATCCAGTCATTTCGCAATCGACCCAGATCAGGTTTGCCAGATCATTTCCCATACGCCCAACCCTAGGGCAGGCGTGGTGCCCTGATCTAATTCACCTTCCGTTCATCTAGGCGTTATTCCGATTAAACCTTAAAAAGCACACTCTTTAGCATGATTTGCCCATGACGATGGTGACTCCAGAAAAGAAAGTAACCCCGCCACCAAGGGTTATCACAACGGAGCCACGATTTACCGACAAAGTTTTTCGCGGTGTTGTTACTGCCGGCGGAATGATCTCACTTGTTTTACTAGGTTTAATTGCATACTTCTTAATCGCTAATGGCTTTGAAGCAATTCGAAATGCAGGATTAAGTTTCCTAACTGGCTTTGAATGGGAAGATGCAATTCCAGAGATTGGCCAGGATGCCAGATATGGCATTGGTGCAATGTTATTTGGAACAATGGTAACTGGCATTATTGCCATGTTATTTGGTGTACCAATTGCAGTTGGAACGGCTTTGTTTTTATCTTATTACGCACCCGAGTGGTTGAAAAGACCAATGGTTATCGTTGTAGATGTAATGGCAGCGATTCCATCAATTGTTTACGGTTTGTGGGGCTTTTTCGTATTGATGCCACACGCCGAGTACTGGGCAAAATTAATTCACAAGTACTTAGGCTTTATTCCGATCTTTGATATGCCGGCTCCAGTGTTTACTCGATCACCATTTATCGCTGGTCTAGTTTTAGCGATCATGATTACACCAATCATTACTGCGATCTCACGTGAAGTCTTTGCCCAAACCCCACCAGAGCGAATTCAAGCAGCGTATGCACTTGGTGCAACCAAATGGTCAATGATCAAAGCTGTTGTATTTCCTTACGGCCGCGGCGGTGTTGTTGGCGGTGCAATGCTGGGTCTTGGTCGAGCATTGGGTGAAACTGTCGCTGTATACACGGTTTTGAATCTGGTTTATGACATCAGAATTGAGGTTCTACTTAGCTCTGGTGGCAATGTTGCTTCGATGATTGTTAACAAGTTTGGTGAGGCAGATTTTGTAGAGTTACAAGCATTAATGGCAGCTGGCTTTGTACTGTTCTTAGTTACATTAATTGTAAATTTCATCGCTAACTTTATTATCAATAAGACGGCGAGGGAGTAAGCATGAGCCAAACTCAATTCGCTGTTAAGCCTGCCCGGCCATGGAAGTTAACGCTTAGGGATTTGGTTCCAGATGTATTGGGCGCCTTATTTACAGTCTTTGGCAGCTTAGCAATTGTTGCTATCACACCACTGAAGGGAAAGTTAGGTTTTTCACTCGTTTTAATTACGTTAGCAATCATCACAGCTACAACGGTAAGTTGGATACGCAAAGATCGAAAAGCTGCGATGAACTCAACCACAACAGTTTTGGTTTATATCGCTTCAGCCTTTGTCATTATTCCCCTTGCCTCCATTCTTTATGAGGTTGTCAGATTAGGAGTCCCTGGATTTTCACTTCGCATATTTACAGAGGATATGTCGGTGACGGCATCAGATACAGATCTGAGTGAGGGTGGCTTACTGCATGCAGTTATTGGAACTGCATACATCGTATTTTTCGCAACCATACTTTCAACACCAATTGGAGTATTAACTGCACTTTATATTGTCGAGGTCAAGGGAAGATTTTCTGGCTTAGTAAGATTTTTTGTACAGGCGATGAGCGGTGTGCCATCGATTGTGGCTGGCTTATTTATATTTGCATTTTGGATGATTCAAATGGGCAATGCTTACAGCGGTATTGCTGGTGGTTTTGCTTTAACAGTTTTAATGATTCCAACAGTTGCTCGTACCTCTGAAGAGGTTTTGAAATTAATTCCACAAGATCTGCGCGAGGCCGGGCTTGCCTTGGGCGCGACGCAATGGCGAACTGTTGCCAATGTGGTTATTCCAGCAGCGAAAAGCGGTTTGGTAACCGCGATTATTTTAGGAATTGCTCGAGTAGTTGGTGAGACTGCACCCCTATTAATAACCATAGGTGGGGCAGATGCAATTAACTTAAATCCACTCGAGGGCAATATGTCAGCCTTCCCGATGTATGTTTGGAAAAATCTATTAATTGGGAGTCCAAATGCGATCAGCAGAGCTTGGCTTGGCCTCTTTGTATTAATGGTTTTAGTTCTAATCTTTTTTGCTATGGCCCGTTACTTCAGCTCGGCAAAGAGGAGATTTAAATGAGCAATCAAGATAATCCAGATTCCACCAATGATCGAGAGGAAAGTATGAGTCAGGCAACCGGAAGTCAGACCAGCAACACCAAGGATAGAAATGTCAACAACAGGTCGGTCTCTTCTCACTCACTGGCTGATGTAGCAAATGCTCGGCTCTCAAAGGTTGGTACGCCAAACATCTCATCTACCGGTCTTGAAGCTCGAGGAATTCATGCCTGGTTTGGTAAAAAGCATGTGCTTGAAGATATCTCATTAGATTTCTTTACTGGAACAGTAACTGCGTTGATTGGGCCATCTGGTTGCGGTAAATCTACATTTATTAGAATTTTAAATCGCATGCACGAGTTCATTCCAACCGCAGCCCTTGCTGGTCAAGTAATTTTAGATGGTAATGATGTTTACGATCCTGGTGTTGATGTTACAAAGATTAGATTAAAGGTCGGAATGGTTTTCCAAAAGCCAAATCCATTCCCATCTATGACAATTAAAGAGAATGTTCTCTCGGGCTTAAAGTTGGCTCAATTAAAGATTGAGAATGCAGATGAGTTATTGGAGAGCTGCTTGCGTCGTGCTGGATTATGGGATGAGGTTAAGGATCGCCTAAATGAGTATGGCGGTGCTCTTTCTGGTGGACAGCAACAACGTCTATGTATTGCAAGATCCCTTGCGGTTAATCCGCAAGTTTTATTAATGGATGAGCCATGTTCAGCACTTGACCCAGGTTCAACACTTCGCATTGAAGAGACAATCCGTGAGTTATCAGCCACCATGAGCATTGTTATTGTCACTCACAATATGCAACAAGCGGCTCGAGTCTCTGATTTCACCGGATTTTTTCTATCTGATGGTGGACCAGGTCGCTTGATTGAAAGCGGATCCACTAATGATATTTTCACTAATCCAAGGGAGAAGCGAACCGAGGATTATGTATCAGGAAGATTCGGCTAAACCGCCAACCTTTCGATCTATACAGCGATCTTTGCGGCAATTTGAGCGCGGATCTGTATACCTATTGTTAACTTAAGCGCCACATGAAATTTGCCTAATCCGTATTGGTTGTTTGCCTGATCTCGCTAACTTTCAACCACACAGACAAGTTACGGAGGGTTTATGAAATTACGCAAGAGAGTAGCGATTGCTTCAATCGCAGCTGCTGCATTGATACTTTCATCTGGACCAGCATTTGCCGGTTCGATCAACGGTAGCGGTGCAACATTTGCTCAACCACTTATCGATGTTTGTAAGGTTGAGTTTACAAAAGATACTGGCCACACAGTTAACTACACAGCTGGCGGATCAGGTAAGGGACGTACAGATTTCACTAACAACCTAGTTGATTTTGCTGCTTCAGATTCAGCATATACATCAGGCTTTCCTCGTCACCTAGAGTACGCACCAGTTTATGCAGCACCTATTGCGATTGGTTACAACCTGCCAACTGTAAAGACACCCATTTACTTATCTCCTGCAGTACTTGCACAGATCTTCTCTGGTGAAATTACAAACTGGAATGACGTTCGAATCAGAACTGTAAATGATGGTCAAGTTCGCGTTCCAGTATTTGCAACCAAGAGAATTACTGTAAAGGTCGGTGGAAAGAATGTTTCACGTACAGTTCCTGTACTTGATGCAAAAGGTCTGCCAAGAATTACTAGATACAATGTTGTTGATGCGAACCCAAATCTACCTAATGTTCCAATTACAGTTTACTTCCGCAGCGATTCATCTGGAACATCAGAGCAGTTCCTTAAGTTCCTACAAGGTGCAAATGCTGGTGAAAACGCAGCACTTTGGCCAAAGCGAGCAACTGGAACATTCTCAAACTCAACACCAAACCCACTTTCAAACTTCTTTAACTTTCAAGGTGCAAATGGATCTGCTCTAGTTGCAGCCGGCGTGAAGAGCAAGGTTGGTGCCATCGGTTACGGTGAAGTTAGCTGGTTTACCGATAACAAGTTACCAACAGCATTAATTCAAAACTGGGCTGGTGAGTTTGTAGCGCCAACCTCTGCCGGAACATCTGCCTTCCTTGGTGGCGGAATAATCAATGCAAATGGAAGCCTTGATACTCCTTACCAAAAGGCGATTAAGGGTGCTTACCCGCTTGGAACCGCTTCATACGGATTGGTCTATCCAGCAAGTGCTGGCAAAGATCCTGAGAAGCAAAAGATTGTTGCGCAGTGGCACACATATCTATTAGAGCAATGTCCTAAGAAGTTTCCAGAAAAGGGTTACACCCAAATCACTGGAAAGTTATATGACAAAGCGAAGGAACAAATAGCAAAGATCAAGTAACTCAATAGGAATTACCCCACACGGCCTAGCGTGTGGGGTTTTTCTATGCTTATGTATAGTTAGAAGATGGCAAAGGTAATCGAGCAAGGAAATCAATTAGTTTTAAAGTTATCCCTTATTGAAAAGATATTTGCCCTGCACTTCAAGCAGTTAATAGTTAGTAAAGAGAGGTTAATTAGTAAAAAGAGTTATGCCAAGCCTTGGTCGACCGAGGTATTAAGGGGCATTCGAGCACCCGGTACTGGCTTTCCGTACTTAATCTTGTTGGGAACGATGCGCTATCGAGGAGGCAAGGACTTCACCGCGATCTATAAGAAGCGGCCAGTTACTGTTTATGTGTTTGCTGATTACAACTTCAAGCGATGGATAGTTACAGAGTAGGGCTTCTACGAAATTAAAAGTCGGTAGCCATTAATCGCAATAATTGCGATGGCAACCAGAATTGCTAATTGCTTACGTGGCAGCTTTCCAACAATTTTGGCTGCAATAGGGGCCATTAGGACGCCACCGATAGCAAGGCCCGCCACAACATTCCAATCCATCTCAATTCGATTGATGTTAATTAAGAAGCCAACTGAGGCAGAGACCGCAACAATAAACTCTGCCGCACTTACGGTTCCAATAATCTTTCGTGGCTCTAAAGAGGTTGTAGACATCATCGTTGGTGTCACGATTGGGCCCCAGCCACCACCGCCAGATGCATCAACAAATCCGCCAGAGAAACCTAGGTAAGAGAAGTATCTTGGGTTTTTAATCTCAACAATATTTGAGCTCATTGAGGCGAAGAGATTTCGGTATAGAAGAAGGAAGCCAAGAAATAGCAAAATAGTTGAGATAAATACCTTGCCAGTGGACAGATCAATAAATGAAAGGAACATCGCACCTAAGAAGGCCCCAATCCCACCTGGAATCGCAAGTTGTAACAAAACTTTTTTATCTATGTTCTCTGCATGCCAATGAGAGGCGCCAGAGGCGAGGGTGGTAAATATTTCAGCCATATGCACAGCGGTTGATGCAAGTGCAGCAGAGGCACCAAGGGTCAGAAGCAAGGTTGAGCTGAGTAATCCAAATCCCATACCAAGTGCGCCATCAACTAATTGTGCAATTGAACCAGCTAGTGCAAAGAGTAAAAGACTCATGCTTGCCTACTCTCAGTATCTTCTCAAAATTAAATAGCTCGGATCGCTAAATCTCTTCGTAGTTTAACAAGATTAAGCACACGGAATGTGAATTACCGCATTTTGATTTCATTATTTAGAAATTCACCTAAAAAGTATGCGTAGGAGGGTCTACGCTTCTATAGGGGGTATTAATGGAAATTAAAGTTGACAAGAAAAGTGGTTTATTTCTGGGAGTGATTGCCACACTTATTGTGGTGATCGTTGCCCTACTAACTCTTCAAAACGATAGCTCATCCGATGTGGGTCATGGCCCTCATGGCGGAATGGTCACCTCTGCGGCCGGAGATTTAACTGGCTCTGAAGTTATGTTCTTGCAAATGATGATTCCACACCACCAACAAGCTGTTGATATTTCAAATTTAGCGCTAAAGCAATCCACTAATCCAGAGTTACTTGCGCTGGCAAAGAATATTTTGAGAGAGCAATCCGCAGAGATTTCTCAGATGAAGGCTTGGCTCTCACAAGCAAATGCTGGAACCGATCCAGGCCACTCTATGGATGGCATGGCTGGGATGCTGTCAGATTCAGATTTAATGGTACTTGAATCGTCAGCTGGAAAAAAGTTTGACGAGCTGTGGCTAACCGGGATGATCGCTCACCATGATGGAGCGGTTGATATGGTTGGAATGATCAATGATGCAAAAAATCCAGAGATCAAGAGCTTTGGTGAAAATGTTATAAAGACTCAATCAGCAGAGATTGCACAAATGAGAGATTTACTAAACAAAATTAAAGTTTCTTAAGGATTAATACCGCGATGCTAAAACGTTCTCTATTTGCATTGGTAATCTCATTAATCTCCTCCTTGACTGCACAATCCGCTTTTGCAAATGAATTGCTTATCTGGGATAAATTACAAGGAAAAGCTCCAAAGGGTTATGTTCTTTTGTTTCGCCACAGCTTGGCACCAGGCGTGGGTGATCCAGCCAATTTCAAATTAAATGATTGCTCTACTCAACGAAACCTTTCAGCAGAGGGAAGAAAAGATGCCAAGGAGATTGGCGAATGGTTGCAGCGCCGTGAAGTAAAGATTGCACGAGTTGAATCAAGCAGATGGTGCCGGGCAAAGGAGACTGCTCAATTACTTAATCTGGGCAAGGTTAAATTAAATCGAAATCTTGACTCATTATTTCAAGAGGCAGATGCAACAAAACATCCACAAACCTCAAAAGTTCGCCAGCAAATTATTAATCATCGCAACAAAACCGGCTTATTGGTATTAGTTGGCCATTATGTAAATATTGCAGCACTTACTGGGGTAGGCGTTGATTCTGGCGAAGGAGTATTGGTGCGTGCAGATAACAAGGGAGTAATTAAGGTTGTTGGCGCAACCCCTGATTTAGGAGACTAATTAGAGAAGTAAAGTTAATTGAACAGCAACTCTGGTTTAGAAAGCTCGGATTGGGCGGACGTAATGAGGAGTTGTCTTTACAGCTCCTGACGCAGTACCGACAAAACTGGTGGCTACGTGTACGTACTTTCCATTTTCATTATTGTTTGAAGAGGAGCTCCAATAATGGATACCCGAGCCACTGGAAAATTGGATTGCAACAGCGACTCTCTGAGTGTAAAGACTTAACAATTCATTTTCGGAAGGCAAGAACCAGTCGTTGACGTTTACACCTTCAACTGTTGCGGAATAAGATTGGGCAAATGCAGCAGCGGAAGAAGCAACGTTTGTGTTTCCCTGATCAATAATTGCCTTCGTATTCTGAGATCCGTATCCAAGCAATGTACTTAGATTTAATCTGTTCTCTGCAGCGTTGGATGAGAATGGGGCTTGTGCCCAAGTTACCGCTGAGTCCGCGCCACCATTCCAACCATTTGGCGCAACTTCCAAGTATTTACAAGTTGCTGCTCTTGTTGGCCCACAACTAAATCCAGCTGCTGAGTAATAAAAAATCCTTCCGCCACCAGGACCAACATCACCAATATCTCCAGTTACTCTTAAACTCAACGTTCTACTCGCAGATCCTGTTGCATTTGTTGCAGTAATCGTATGCGTAATTGCTGTTTTAGTTTCAGTTGGAATTCCCGAAATTAAACCAGTTGAACTGCTAAAAGTTAGTCCCGCAGGAAGTGCCGGGGTAATTGTGTAACTGTCAATTGTGCCTCCCGATGGGGTTATCGAATAACCTGCATTGGTAATCCCTACCGTCCTTGTTTCCGCATTTCTTGAAAGAGTAAACGCCGGAGCAGCAAGGGTTGATCCACCTGAGGATGATGCTGGTGCAACTCTGATGATTTTATTTGCCAGAGTAGTCACAGGTAGAGATGGCTTTGATTCAACTGAGGTACCGTTGATGTTATGTGCGGTGATGGTAAATGTGTAGGTGGTTGATTTAGTTAGGCCACCTATCGTGATTGAGCCAGAGCCTCTTTGAAGAGTAATGCCAGTTGCATTTCCAGGGTTTGCTCTTGCGGTGTAATAGAGAACTGGGGTTTGTCCATCATTGGCAGGTGCATCAAAGTAG
>CAZVNE010000030.1:0-9237 GCA_964628535.1 uncultured Candidatus Nanopelagicus sp.
AGTGGCCGGGCCAATGCAGTTGGAACTGGAGTTACCAAGCCAATCCAAAGACTTGAAAGATTTGGCGTAAGAACTGGCACCTTAATAATTACTCGCCTTCTTAATCTAGAAAGCACAGCAAACTTCTGCATCATATCTGCGTAAGACAAGATTTCTGGTCCGCCAATATCAAAGATTCCCGATACCGGTTTTTCTAACTTGGCAGCATTTTTTAAGTACCAAAGCACATCTCTGATTGCAATTGGATGTGTTCGATTCATAACCCATTTTGGCGTGGTCATAATTGGTAATCGGTGAGTTAAGTGGCGCAACATCTCGAAGGATGCAGATCCACTTCCTATAATAATTCCGGCACGAAGCTCCATTACTGGAACTTCAGTTGTTGCTAACTCTTTTCCAGTGTTAGCCCGTGATTGAAGATGCTTGCTTGTCTTTTTATCATTTGCAATTCCACCTAAATAAACAATCTGCTTAACGCCCGCCTCATTCGCAGCCTTTGCAAAGCTACGAGCCATTTGCGCTTCAACCTCATCAAAATGCTTACCAGTGTTAATTGAGTGCAGAAGATAAAAAGCGGTATGAACTCCAATTAATGCATTTAATGTCGATTGATAATCAGAGGCATTTCCAACTGCAATTTCAACATCACTGGCCCAAGCATGACTTTGTGCCTTATTGATATCTCTAACAAATACGCGTACCTTTAATTTTTCATCAAGGAGTGATGTAACTAATCTGCCACCAACATAGCCTGAGGCTCCGGTAACAAGTATTTTCCGCCCATCATTCATGGTAGAAACAGTAGACTTAAGCCATGAATAAACCAAAAGTTGTGATTTTAGGTGGTGGCTTTGGCGGATTAACCGCTGCGCGTGCGCTGACTAAAACCGCAGACGTCACAGTTGTTGATCGTCACAACTTTCAAACCTTTCTACCTTTGCTCTATCAGGTATCAACCGCCGGACTCGCTGCCGATCATGTGGCATATCCAATTCGCGGTGCGCTTAGAAAAACTGGCGCTAAATTTCGAATGGCTTCTCCAATCTCAATCGACCATAAAAATAAACAGGTTAAATTAGATAGCAGCGAGCTTTTAGATTTTGATCATTTAATAATTGCATTGGGCTCTACCACCGCTGATTTTGGGATCCCAGGTGTAACTGAGTATGCGCTGGGAATGAAATCTGTTCATGAGGCGCTAACCATTCGCGCTGAAGTCATGCGCAGATTTGAAGATTTATGTAGATTTGAAGATAACACCCGCCTAACTATCTCTGTCGTTGGTGGTGGACCAACTGGTGTTGAGATGGCTGGAGCTCTTGCTGAATTAGTTCGTGGACCACTTAAATCAGATCAAGCAAATGCAGCGGCACATATTGATGTTCAATTACTAGAGGCTGGGGATCGATTACTCCCACCATTCTCACCATCCTTATCTGCCCGCACCAAAAAAGATTTAGAAAAAATTGGCGTTAAGGTGATGTTAAACAGTGCTGTTAAAGCAATCGAGCACCGAAAAATTATTTTACGAGATGGAACTTCGTTGGACTCTGAAATTACAGTTTGGGCTGCTGGCGTTCAAGGCTCACCTGCAATGCAACAATTAAACCTTCCGGTAGTTGGAAATCGCTTATCTGTTGCGCCAACCTTGCAGATTAAAAATTACCCAAATATTTGGGCACTTGGTGATATCGCTGGCGCAGTTGGTAAAGATGGCCGGCCTCTTCCTATGGTGGCACCAGTTGCAATCCAACAAGGAAAATTTATTGCTAAACAAATTGATCGTATCTCTAATAGCAAGCCACTTAAATCATTCTCTTACCTAGATAAAGGTTCGATGGCGACAATTGGTAGAAACAAAGCGGTGGTTGAGGTAAAAGGTTTGAAACTTACTGGAACTATTGCTTGGCTCACCTGGTTGTGGCTGCACCTATTTTATTTATTAGGTGGTCGCAACAAGATTGGCACAATGGCAGATTGGACCTGGAATTACCTAACCTTTGATCGCGGAAACCGTCACATCATGGATGGCCAATAATTTAAATGGCTCGATTGGTTTCACAAAAGTTTCTTACTATCGATGGTCACAAAATCTGGTGCAAACAGTGGGGCAACCATGGCGAACCAGTTGTCTTGCTGCACGGTGGCCTAAGCAATACTGAAAATTGGGAAAAAGAGATTTTGCCAGCGGTAGAAAAAACCCACCAGCCATTTGCTTACGATCGAACTGCGCACGGTCGCACCAAAATTAGAGATGGCTTTATGCACTTTGATTTTCAAGTTGATGAATTTATCGCCTATATTGAAAAGGTAGTAAAAAATCCGGTCCACGTAATTGGTTGGAGCGATGGTGGAAATATTGGTTTGCTTACTGCAATTAAACGTCCAGATTTAATTAAATCATTAGTTGGTATTGGAATGAACTACACATATAAAGGTGGCATCAGCTTTGATTTAAATAATGTCTCTGTTAGCGATGAAGAGAAGGCTAACTTTGCCAAGATCTCTAAGCAAGATCCAGAGCTACTAATCACCATTGTCCGTAAAGCCTTCAAAGTTTGGGCAACCGAGCCGAAATTAAAGTTAAAAGATTTAAAGAGAATCAAATGCCCAGTACTGGTTTTAGCAGCAGATGATGAACCATTTACAAGTGAGTTAACCTTTAAAATGTATGAGGCGATTCCAAATGGTCGGTTAGCAGTAATACCAGGCACCTCACATGCATTAGTTAAAGAGAAGCCAAAGTTGATGCATGCGGTAATTAAGGATTTCTACAAATCACTTGAGTTTCCAATTACCAAGATGCCAAACCGTCGAAAATCAAAACAGGCAGGGATACTAGGAAAGCCTTAACTCTCCAACCGCTCCCTTAGGAACAAATGGTTTGATCGGTGCAACCGCACTTACTCTTTCATACTTTGAATTTTGTACAGGACGTGGATCTGCTTCACCTTTATTAGGCCACATTGAAAATGCTCGCTCTGCTTGCGCAGTAATTGTTAATGATGGATTAACGCCAAGATTTGCAGTAACACTTGCGCCATCAACAATATGCATCGTTGGATAATTCCAAACTCGGTGATATGGATCAATCACTCCATCACTTGCAGTTGCACCAATTACACAGCCGCCGACAAAGTGAGCGGTAAATGGTGCATTTACTAAATCACCAATATGGCCACCAGCAATGCCACCTTTATTCTCTGCAATTCGGCGTGCTACCTCATTAGCTGCTGGAATATATGTAGCGTTGGGAGTCTCTGAATCATTTTCAGAAGTTAGACGCCAGCCAAGCAAACCGCGCTTTCCTTTTACAGTTAGTGATGAATCCACATTTTGCATAATCAGTGCAACCACAGTGCGCTCTGACCATTGACGCACATCCATAATTTTAAGTAACAGTGATGGTTTAGTGATTATCTGCTTGAACCATTGCTGGCGACGTTTTTTAATATTGGTGCCATCTGTCATTACTGTTTGAAGCAAGCCCATGAAATTACTTCCTTTGCCATATCGAACTGGCTCTACATGGGTGTGATCATCTGGAAAAAATGAGGATGTGATTGCAGAACCCTTGCTGTAATCAACGCCGCCCCTTGGCATGATTGTGCCGGTCAACGCCTCACTGTTTGTTCTAGATAACTTCCCAAGTGCATCTGAAATCTTTGGCAAAGTGCCATCTGATTTCATCTTATGCATTAATTTTTGAGTGTTGTAAGTGCCAGCTGCAACTACTACCTGTGCTGCTGTAAATTTTCGAACTCCGCCAAACCAGGCCGAGCTTTTGCGAGCAGTTACCTGCCAGTTGCCATCACTTAACTGTTCACTCTTAATCACAGTGTGTTCTGGAAAAACCTTTGCGCCTGCTTTTTCTGCCAAACCCAAGTAATTCTTCGGCAAAGTATTTTTTGCATTATGCCGGCAGCCAGTCATGCAGCTGCCACATTGCAAACAACCATCTCGATCTGGACCGACGCCACCAAAAAATGGATCCTTAGATTTAACACCACTGCCATCGCCAAAGTAAACGCCAAGCGGTGCCATTTTAAATGTATGACCAACACCCATTTGGTCAGCTACCTGCTTCATCGCCTCATCAGATGGTGAGAAGTATGGGTTGCTGGCGACACCTAACATTCTTGAAGCTTGGTCATACCAAGGAGATAACTCATCATCCCAATCTGTAATTTGATTCCACTGCTTATCGTTGAAATATGATGCAGGCGGTTTATATAAAGTATTTGCATAAACAAGTGAGCCACCACCAACACCTGCGCCAGCTAAAACTAAGACATCGGGCAGGATATGAATTCGTTGAATTCCTCGAAGTCCTAATCGTGGCATGTACAAAAACTTACTTAACCGCCAAGAGGTCTTTGGAAAATCTTTATCGGAAAATCTTCGACCAGCTTCTAACACTGCGACCCTATAACCCTTTTCAGTCAATCGAAGAGCGGCAACAGA
This sequence comes from uncultured Candidatus Nanopelagicus sp., assembly GCA_964628535.1. Taxonomy (GTDB): domain Bacteria; phylum Actinomycetota; class Actinomycetes; order Nanopelagicales; family Nanopelagicaceae; genus Nanopelagicus. The sequence continues at coordinate 4,465 of CAZVNE010000030.1, forward strand.
TCCACCAAAGCCAGATCCAATAATTACAACATCAAAATCGTGGCCGGCTTTTGATTTGAACATGAATTAACTGTACTTACGATTTACTAAATGTGAAGAGATCTATGGAGCCCCCCGTCAGGATTGAACTGACGACCTGCCGCTTACAAGGCGGCTGCTCTACCACTGAGCTAGAGAGGCGTGTACTGCAACTTGCGAGGCGTAATTATGCCACGAATAAATTGCAGGAGTTCACCCATATTAAAGGGTGAAAATCTAGTAAGTTGCCGATATGCGCCTTGGGGTTTTAGATGTTGGATCAAATACTGTGCATTTACAGGTAGTTGATACACACCCTGGGGCTCGACCTAACCCCACCTTCAACTACAAGGAGGAGTTGCGACTAACTCAATATCTAGGTGATGATCATAAAATTTCAGATGAGGGCATCAGCAAGTTAAGAGAGTGTATTAGCAACGCAATAATTCAATCACAAACTGCTAAAACCCAAGAGCTACTACCTTTTGCTACCTCAGCTTTGCGCGAAGCAAAAAATGGCGAAGAGATAATTGCCCACATAAATAAGGATTTTCAAATTGATTTGCAAGTGCTTAGTGGTGAGGAGGAGGCCAAGTTAACCTTTCTGGCAGCGCGACGATGGTTTGGTTGGTCGAGTGGTCGATTATTAGTTGTTGATATTGGTGGCGGCTCCCTCGAGATGGCAGTTGGTACAGATGAATCACCAGAGATTGCAATCTCACTACCACTAGGCGCAGCTCGATTAACCAAAGATTTCCTGAAATCAGATCCTTACTCCGATAAAAGTATTAGAAATTTACGAGATAAAATTGAAAGTTCGCTGGAGCAAATTCTGCCAACTTTAGTAAAGCATCAAGAGTCAGATCGTGCTATTGCGACAAGCAAAACATTACGGACCTTAGCTAGATTATGTGGTGATTGGTTTGATGGTAATGGCAACAACATTTCAATTGATGCGATTAGAAAGATTTCAAATAAGTTGGCAGATATGGATACAGCTGCTCGTGCAAAATTGCCGGGCGTCTCAGAAAATCGAGCATCTCAAATTGTTGCCGGTGCATTTGTGGCCGAGAGTGTGATGCGTAATCTAGACCTTAAAAATCTTGAGGTTTGCCCTTGGGCGCTACGTGAGGGTGTGGTACTAAAATGGATGGATTGGATGGAAGCTTAATTAACTGGTGAGTTAATCCGATCAATCTGTAAAACCTGTTTACCTGCTCTGTGCAAGATCCAAGCATCAGCTGGCTGCAATTTCTCATCATCTGGGGTTAACTCATTTTTCTTACTTACCTTGGCTAGTAGTTTTGGTAGTACTGGATTGTGACTACAAAGCAATACGCTCTTGTTGGACTTAATAACCTCTTTTAGGTAATCAAAAGCCCGCTCTTTATCCTTCTTAAATGAGCTCTCACTTAATTTGCCAGTAACTTCAAGCTGTATTCCTAAACTCTTTGCGAGTGGAGTTACAGTGTCATAACAGCGGATAGCATCAGATGTATGAATTTCCTTCAGATTAAATATTTGATAGATGCTGGTCAATTTACTTGACTGTAACTGTCCTAAATCATCCAGCGGTCGATCATCATCATCGCCAAGCCATTCGCTGCGTGCCAAAGCTTTTGCATGGCGTAACAAAATTAATGGCTGAGTATCGTAAAAAGTATTCACAAACCGACCAAGGATCTCTTTATCGCTCTCAGATGTTAATTTATCCACTGCTTTACTAATTACTATCCAATCTAATCTATCCACCTCATCATTAGGTATAAAAATATTCTCTTCTCCAATTGATTTAGCAGCCCAGTAACTAACCTGTTTCAATCCAAATGGTGAAAAATACTCAACTGATCCTAGGAAGGGTCCAAACTGAGTTATTAAATTAGTCTCCTCAAACACCTCTCGGTATGCAGTTGAAATCAAAGATTCACCCGGTTCGGTTTTTCCTTTTGGCAAACTGTAATCATCATATTTAGGTCGATGAATGACCGCTATCTCAGTTACTCCTCTAGAATTCTTTCGCCAAACCACCGCTCCGGCTGCAATTATCACCGAACTCATTGTCCGATCCGATACTTATCAATTAAAAGTTGTTGAACATTATCAACAGCTGTGCCATCTGGTAATTTTGAAATACTTTGCCATGTTCCATCAGGCAGCATCTGCCAGTTAGCGATCGCATCACTTAAATACTCATCTAGCAGCTCTATTAATGCAGCTTTATGATCTGGTTCAATTATTCGTACCAGGCTCTCAACTCTTCGATTCAAATTTCGATCCATCAGATCAGCTGATCCAATATAAAGCTCATCAGAGCCACCATTTACAAAGTGAAAAATTCTAGAGTGCTCAAGGAATCTTCCTAGAATTGAACGAATTTTAATATTCTCTGAGATGCCAGGAATTCCGGCACGAACTGCGCAGATTCCACGAACTACTAACTCGATCTTTACTCCAGATTTTGAAGCACGGTAAAGCGCCTCAACAAACTCCTCATCTAAAATTGAGTTTAATTTAAATCTTATTCCCGCCGGCTTTCCAGCTAGGTGATTTTCAATCTCTCTATTAATTCTTTCAAGTAAGCCTAATCGCACCGTGCGTGGGGCTACCAGCAATCTCTTATACTCAGATAAAGGTGCAAAGCCAGATAATTGATTAAATAACTTATTTAAATCCTCACCTAAATCAGATTCACTACTTAACAAACCTAAATCCTCATACATTCGCGCAGTTTTTGGATTGTAATTACCAGTTCCAACATGGCAGTAACGCCTTACAACACCCGCCTCTTCTCGAACAACTAAGGAGAGTTTGGCATGGGTTTTAAAACCAACTAAGCCATAAACAACATGAACACCAACATCCTCTAATTTTCTAGCCCATCTAACATTTGCTTGTTCATCAAATCGAGCCCTAATTTCAATTACTGCCAGCACCTGCTTGCCAGCCTCAGCCGCTTCAATTAAAGCACTAACAATTGGTGAGTCACCTGAGGTTCGATAAAGTGTTTGTTTAATTGCAAGTACATTCGGATCTCTGGCTGCTGTCTCTAAAAACTTTACGACAGATGAGTTAAATGAATCGTATGGGTGGTGCAACAGAATCTCTTTCCGCCTAATTGCGGCGAAGAACTCATCACTATTTTCTGGATCTACTTCACGTAGCTCTTTTGCAATCTGATTTTTAAAGGGTTTAAACTTTAACTCTGGTCGATCAAGATCTGCTATGCGGCTTAATCCCGTTAAATCTAAAGGCTCTGGATAGCGCGAGATATCCTCATCTTTAATCGACAACTCCTCTTTTAACCGCTTAACTAAATCTGATTTAATATCAATATCAACCTCTAATCTGACAGGCGGACCAAACTTACGCCTGAGTAACTCCTGCTCCATCGACTCTAATAAATTTTCAGACTCATCCTCTTCAATCTCTAAATCTGCATTTCTGGTCAATCTAAATGCGTAGTAATCCTCGATCTCCATGCCGGGAAATAGATGCTCTAAATTTGCAATAATCACATTCTCAAGTGAAATAAATTTACCGATCTCTAACTCTTGAGTTTCAATAAATCTTGGAAGTGATGGTGGAACCTTTACTCGAGCAAATAGCTCTTCCTGAGTATCTGGTCGCTTAACTAAGACCGCTAAATTTAGGGAGAGTCCAGAAATGTATGGAAATGGATGAGATGGGTCTACGGCAAGTGGAGTTAATACTGGGAAGATTCGATCTGTAAATATCTTTGAGACATACTTTTTTTCATCTGATGAAAGCAGATCCCAGGTTGTAATTTCGATGCCATGACTTGCAAGCTCAGGTTGAATGCTCTCCTGAAAACAAATCGATTGACGATCAATTAACCTTTGAGTTTTTTTAGAGATCTCTTTGATTAACTCTTGTGGTGAAAATCCAGCACTGTTTGCCTTAAAGAGTCCACTATCTATCTTTCGCTTTACCGAGGCCACTCTGATCATATAAAAATCATCTAAGTTTGAGGAAAAGATCGCTAAAAAGCGACAGCGCTCAAGTAATGGAATATTTTTATCTTCAGCTAGATCTAGAACCCGCTCATTAAATGAGAGCCAGCTTAATTCGCGATCAATTAATCGCTCTCTGGGATTCTCTGAAATAATCGGTAAATTCACCCTCCTAGTTTGCTCTAGTTAGATGAATAACAGGTAATCAGCAGGTGTTTATTGGTTTAATGAGAGTAAGGCCAGCGGATTGGTCTTTCATATTTACCGCTTCGCCCATCACCAGATGATTTACCACGCACCCTTCGCCAGATCCAAGGTAAAACAAATGTAATCATCCAGGCAAAAGTAGTTGCAGTCGAAAGTACTTTATTTTTCCGCTTTGCGGGCGGTAGGGGCTGGCGCCAATTTGGATCATGCGATTTTTCTAAACCAGCTAATACCGCTTGCGCTAATCGTCGATGTCCCTCTGCGTTCATATGCAAGCGATCAAAGGCTAAGAATCTACGATCATTTAAAAATTCGGCCTCCCTTGCCTCAAATAGAATAACTGGATACTTACTGGCAACCCTTCTAACATTTTCATTGAAGGCGCTAAATCTTTGATGCCATAAATCTGCGGTCTTGCCCTTGCCATCCACTTTATCCACTACCGTAAAAACAATTACCGTAGCGCCCGCATCAGTTAATCGCTTAACACCTGATTCATACTGCGCCAATGAGATCTCTGGCTTGTAATTAGGTCTAAGTACATCATTTGCACCAGCATGAAATGAAACTAGAGTTT
>CAZVNE010000031.1:0-9138 GCA_964628535.1 uncultured Candidatus Nanopelagicus sp.
AAGTAAGTTATGAGTAAAGAGATAACTGTTATTTATGATGGTCAATGTGAGTTTTGTAGGAATGCTCTTGCCTGGGTTGAGAAAAAGTTAATAGTTACCGCTATCCCTTATCAAAGCGCTGATCTCTCCCAATATGGTTTAACCATCCAAGAGTGTGCTGCCCAGCTTTATGTAATAAAGGGTGAGAAAAAGTATGGTGGAGTCAAAGCGGTAACTTTTTTACTTCGAAAACGTAAGAACCGTTTGGCTGCTCTTATCCTTAAATTAAGTGGACCACTGGGCGATAAGGGTTATAAATGGGTAGCGGCAAATCGCAGCTCGGTGATTGTGGGGGTATTAAATTACTTACTGATTAGAGTAAATGGCAAAACATAAAAAATTTTAAGCTTTATGCCAACGCTTAATAATCTGCCAACCCCCAGTTGACCATAGCGCCCAGGCGACCAATACTGGTTGGAAAAATAGACGGGTAAGCCGGGCTTGATCAGTATCTAAGCCAAAGGCATCTATTCCATTTAGGTATTGACTTATATTGCCGGGAAAGATCAAGATAAAGAAGATGGCAACAATTAAGCCAACCTGATTGCGATAACGCCAAAGAGTAAGTAGTGCTAGACCTAAGATAATTTCAACGATGCCAGATGCGATAACTACAAAATCGGGATCTAATGGCAACCAGCTTGGTACCTGGGCTTGAAACTCTTGGCGGCTGCTTGTTAAGTGTGTGGTGCCGGCGTAGGTAAGTGCGATGCCCAGAATTACTTGGCCAAGATTTCTTAAGTAAGCCATAAGGAGCATTAAACCTCATTTAAATTACTTAGGGGTTTTAACAGCAGATATTCAGCGATTTCACCCTCTCTCATGGGAGGATGCGCAAATGCAAATAGATATTAAAGGATTTCTTAAAGTAGCGCTGCCAATTACATTGTCATTGGTTTTAGCCTTTGTACTGGGCAATCAAAGTGGCGGTAGCTCAAATCTAACCAATCCACAATCACTGACATTCTCTGCAACGGGCTACGCACAAGTGGTACCAGATGCAATTAAGTTAAGTGTTACAGCGACTGTAGTAAAGAAAAGCTCTGCGTTGGCATTATCTGATCTAGCTAAAACCGCAGACCAGGTACGAGATGTTTTAACGGCAAATCAGGTAGCACCCGATGATTTTTCATCAACAAATCTCTCGTTAATTCCAGAGTACAGCTATGGGGTAAATGGTGTGCGCAGCTTTATCGGATACCGCGCCTCTCAAAACTTTGAGATCACCTTGAAAGATAGTGATAATGCCGGAGTTGTAATTGATAGGTTAGTTGCTGCCGGTAGGGACAATCTACAAATAGGTTCAATCTCCTCATATCTATTAGATCCAACTGTTGCGATAGAAGAGGCTCGTGCTGATGCAATGAAGCAGGCAAAGGCAAAGGCGCAAAGTTACGCCCAATTAGCAGATTTAAGGTTAGGTCGAATTCTTACGATCAACGAGAGCTCAGACCAAGCCCCACAACCAATGATGTTAGCCAAAAGTGATAGTAGTGCTGGTACGAGCTTTGATATGGGAACGCAAAAGCTTTCAGTTACTACCGTTATTAGCTGGGAGCTTAAGTAGTTAACTTACCAAGTAGGAATGAGTTTAAGCGTGAAACCGCTTGCACATCCCCGCTATGTTTTGATGAGAACTCTCTAGAACCATCGGTGCCACATAAACGAGTGATTGCGCCCTGTCCACCGGGGTGAGATGAGATCCAAGCAGTTAAGTTATAAACATTTCCATTTATAACTGACCAGCAGCTGCGGGCGCTGTTGTTTTGCCTTACCTGATCCATTGTTAATGCCGTTGATTTACTGGTTGGAGATGCGCTTGGTGAAGGCTTGCTGGTGGCAGCTGCGCCGCGAATAACATCACCTGGAATCTCTTTCTCACCAACTACAAGTGTGATTGCAGCTCTTGTTCTAGCGGTGATATCTACATTGTAGGTTCCACCTTGGCCAACAGCTGTAGAGCGATATAGATACAAATAATTTGTACCGCCATAGGAAAACTTGCTTCTTTCATTGAACCTTACTGTTGTTTTACTTTTATTTGGAGCGGTGATTACTACCTGAGGCAGTTGAGCATTCTTTAATCTATTTTCTGGAGCCTTATCAATAATTAAATATTCAAAATTAAGTGTTTCACCCTCTTTTAAATTAAAGCGAAAACCTTTTTTCTGGCCGCTCTTGGTAAAGGCGGCGCGGATCGCAAATGAGATGGTCCCATCTACAAGAAGTGGGCCGCGAGCGGCGGAGATCTCAGTATCTGCAAGTGTTACTGGTTGGTGGGCAGAGGCTGAAACTGGAGCAAGAAGAGCAAGTAGAAGAGTTGAAATTAAAATTTTTCGCACGAAGAGATGTTACAACAATTTGCTGAGAGTAGACTTAAAAAATGAGAAGGCTAGAGGTAAAGGCAGGTATCTTCCTGGCATTCTCACTTCTCTTATCTGCCTGTTCATCCCCATCCCCCCTAGCCGCATTAACAGATGGCCCATGTACCGATGATCAGAAAGTTTTAACGCAAACTCATATCTCAGCGCAGATCAATGCAATCGCGGCCGAGGATTTTGAAACTGCATACACCTTTGCTGCGCCTTCATTTAGAGAATCAATTGATCTTAAACAATTTGAATTAATTATTAGAGCCCAATATCGAGTATTGATTTCAAATCAAGGGTTCTCATTTGATGAGTGCCGAATAGAGGCTGGGCAGATAAGACAGCAGGTATCGGTAACTGGGGTATTACAAGATACCAAACTCTCTTACGCTCTTGAGGTTGATGAACTTAAATTAGGCGTAATTGCCGCCTCAATTATCGATGCAGAGGCAAATATAAATACTTAATGGACAAAACCATTTAGATCAGGATTAAATAAAGTGGCTCTAACTAGAAATTAATTCTTTGGTTATGTGCTAATTGCTGATCAGGCAATCCCTTTAATACATGCACCATTGCTTTGCCCTGAACAATCCAATGATCATCCCCGCTTCGCTTAACAATCGCTGTTAACTCATCAACGCCAATCAAAATTGTCTCCTCCGGTACTTCAAGCAAAACCTTGGCAGCTGAATCTGGAATCCACCTAAAGAACTTGTCGAAGTGTGGAATTACTCGAATATTTGGAATTAAATTAAGTCCAGGAGTTGGCTCCTTCTTTGAGAATCTAAAGTTAGGAATCTGTGAACTTAGAACCATCGCACCAGCACTACAACCAGCAAGGGATGAACCAGATTGCCAAGATTGATCAATTACATCCCACAGTGGTGTCCCAATTAAGCTTTGCGCCAAATAATGTGGATCTCCACCAGAGATATAAATAAGCGAGCTGCTTTGAATTTGATTTAGATATTCGGGATTAAAAGCATCTTCGCGGGTAAAGATTGGTAAAAATATAGATTCAATACCCAGTCGATCTGCCTGTTCTCTTCCTAGATCTCGCCAGTAATTAAGCCTCGATTGAGATTCCTGTCCAGCAGCGGTTGGTATTTGTATATAGGTAGCCGCTTTACCATTCTTTACGCCATCTTCAACTAAAGATCTCTCTAACTCTGCCATTGCAGGCAGATACTCACCAGAGCCAACTAAAGCCAGTGAACCATTCATGAGTAAATCAATACTGCGATACCAAGTGTTATCAATAATGTGGCGGCAACAATTGATTTTCTAGTGCCAAGTATCTGCGGCAGACCCTTTATCTCGCTGATCTGATCCTCTTTCATATCCTTAATTACATTTATAAAGTGGGCGGCCATGCCAAAGAGTGCGCCCCCTGCCCACATCCAAGTTGGTGGGTTTAGATCTTTTGAGATCGCGATACATGAGGGCAGTGCGGCGAAGGCGATGGCGTATGGAAGTGGCGAAAGTGGTGAGAATTTAAAGTAGAAGTTGTATGCCACACCAAAGGCAACACCAAGCATATAAACCAGGCCACCATTTACTCCAAGTGGACCACCTAGGTTTGCGATAAATGAAAATGGCACCATAAGGCGCAGCCACCTTTGTAAGTACTCTTTTGTAATAACACCACTTACCAAAGGTTTGTTCTGTCGATTATGTTTTAAATCATCTGCAAAATCATAAAGATCATTGCTCCAGCCAACTACTAATTGCCCAGTAAATACTCCAAAGGCGATTACATAAGCTGGGCCCTCCCACCAGTAATAGGTAGCGAAGCCAAATGAGATTGCGGTAACTAAAAGGGTCGGCCCAAAGTGAGATGCCTTAAGTAATCCCTTAACTCGCTGCATGGCTTAACTGTAATCCCATATATATCAAATCCCACCTGTATATTTGTGGGTAAGAGATAGCAAAAATGTTATCTGAGAAGGAGTTAATAAATGGATGAGAAAGCCTTAATTAAGTTATGGAATGGCATGCGCTCACAAATAATTACTGCGCAAATGGCGCCAGCACTTGTTTTAACCGCACTAGTTGCACTCGCTAGCTTTGATAAGTTTGCTGATGCATCAGATGCCACTAAGTTTTTAGCAGTTGGTGTTGCAGCAATTACTGGAATTCTCTCCATGATGAGCCAGTACGCAGCAGTGCGCGAGGGTCAGGCAGTACTAGTTGATCTGAACAATGTGAAGAGCAAATCTGAGCTCGGCAAGCAAATTGCTGCATCTGGTGATTTTTTGAAGATCTCAGCTGCTGCAATTATCGGCTTTGGTTTTGCGGTATTTGCCTTGGTAGTTTGGTCAATTCTAGGTTAATTAATGACCACGCAATTTTTAATTATTACCGCCTTCGGTCTCTTTGTTTTGTTCCTACTCTTTAAGTATGAGGGTAAGCGCAAGCGCGGTAAAAAAGTTACGGGCCGAGGCGGAGATTTCGATTACTGATTAGAGTACCGACAGCGCAGCTAATGCGCTGTCATACCCTTTATCCTCTTTACTTCCGGCAAGGCCGGCACGATCTTGTGCCTGAGATAATTGATCACACATTAAAACACCAAAACCAATTGGCTTTGATCTATTCAGGCTAACCTGCATAACGCCATCTGTTACACCCTGGCAAACATAATCAAAGTGTGGGGTTTCACCACGAAGTACTAAACCGACAACAACTGCAATATCAAATCCTTGATCAAATGCTAATTGCGCAGCCAATGGCAGTTCAAAGGAGCCAGCGACAGTTTTGACTGTTGGTGATGTTATTCCAGCCGCAGCCAATCCACGTTTGGCGCCAGCAACTAATGCATCACAAATCTCTGGGTGCCATGATGCTGAGATAATTACCGCTTTCAAATTTGGATGTTGCTTAATTTGGATCTTAGGTGCGCCGTTGCTCATTAGATATCTCCTAGTGCGTGGTTGAGGATCTCTTTCTTACTCTTTAAGTAATTTTGATTGTGTGAATTGGCTGCAGTCTGAATTGGCAGTTGATTGACCTTAATCCCAGATTTAATTAGCTGGGAAAACTTCTCTGGATTATTGCTTAGCAGATCAATCTCTTTAATTTCTAATGCTTGTAATATCAAAACCGCATCCTGGTAATTTCGTTCATCTACTGCATGTCCCAATGAGATATTTGCCTGCACTGTATTTTCACCCTTATCTTGCAACTCATAAGCGGCTATCTTTTGGGCAAGTCCAATGCCACGACCTTCATGATCACGCAGGTAAATTATTAAGCCACTTCCATGCTTTGTAATCAACTCAATAGATTTAAGCAGCTGATCACCGCAATCACATCGCAGTGAGCCAAAGACATCACCAGTTAAGCACTCTGAATGAATCCGCACCAATGGCTTTGCGGTTAATTCACCAAATTTAAGAATGGCGTGCTCGGTACCAAAGTTTGAGGTAAAGGTGGTGATCTGCCATAGATCATTGTTAAGTGGCAGTTTGGCCCAAGTAAAGCCTGGCTTTGACGCTTTGTTAACTACTGGCGCAATCTCGCGCAGCTGCGCAATTGAGATAATCTCGATTTGGTGTGCTTTTGCAAACTCTGCTAATTGGGCTCCGCGCATCATCGAACCATCATCATTTACTAACTCACAAATTACCGCCACTGGATTCGTATCGGTTAATTGGCAAAGCGCCACTCCTGCTTCCGTGTGACCTGCTCGCTCTTGTAAACCACCATCAACTGCAATCAGCGGAAAGATATGACCAGGTCTTGCAAAATCTGCAGCCACTGAATTACTGCTGCCTAATGCACGCAAGGTATTGGCTCGCTCTTGGGCTGAAATTCCAGTTGTTCGATCTTTGATTAGATCAACACTGACCGTAAATGCGGTTGAATGGTTATCCTCATTACGCTTTACCATTGGTGGCAGCTTTAATCGCTTGGCAGTTGCACTATCCATGGCCGCACAAATAACACCAGATGTGTATCGCACCATAAAAGCAATTTGTTCTGTGGTTGCAGATTGTGCCAAGAGAATTAAATCTCCCTCATCCTCCCGATTTTTATCATCGGTGACAATCAGGAACTTTCCCGCCTTAAATTGAGAGAGAGCGGTTGTTAAATTACTCATGATTTATCACCACGTGCGATCAATCGCTCTACATACTTTGCTAGGACATCTACCTCAACATTTAAGTAATCATCAACTTTTTTACTGGCTAAGTTGGTGTTAGCTAAAGTTTCTGGGATCAACCAAACTGTCACCTGATTTTTTGCATCAGCTAACTCACCCACTGTTAATGAGACACCATCTAATGCGATCGAGCCTTGTGCAACCACATACTTCATTAACTTATCTGGCAATCTCAGATCTACTCGCTGCCACTTTGGCTCTTGGGTAATAGCAACAATCTGCGCTAAGCCATCAACATGGCCCTGCACAATATGCCCCCCTAGGCGGTCCTGGGATTTGGTGGCAAGCTCTAGATTTACCGCATCTGCCACTACCAATTTGCCGATGCTAGATAGATTTAAAGTTTGCACCATTACATCAACTGCAAATGAGTTGTTATCAAACTCAGTAACAGTTAAACAAACACCATTTACGCTAACGGAATCCCCTACCTTAATCTCAGTCGTAATTGGCGGGCAGGTGATGGTTAATCGGGCACTGGTATCTGCTTGTTCAATCTTTGCTACCTTGCCAACATATTGGATTAAACCGGTAAACATTACTTAACCCCCGCATTTACTTTGGTAGGTATTTGATAGGTAAGTTTTAGATCAGATTTGATTACCTCATTAGAGATTAAAGTTAAATCTAGGCGATCGCTGATATTTTTTATGCCGATATCGGCGATTGAGTTAGTGCCACTGCCAAAAATAGTAGGAGCTAGGTACAAAATTACCTCATCAATTACTCCGGCTGCTAATAATGCACTGCCCAGGATTGGACCAGATTCAACTAGTACTCGATTAAAGCCCGCCTGATTTACAAACTCAATTAAGGCTGAGATCTCTTGCGAGTTACTCAACTCCGTCGGTGCATCATCATTTAAAATCTTTGCGGCTGGATCAATCGCACTTACTCCCATCACAATTCGGTGGGGATTTTTGCCTATGCCTTTACTGGTCAAGGTTGGATTATCTGCGATCACTGTTTTAGTTGAGGTTAAAATCGCATCTGCTTGGCTGCGCATCTTTGCCACATCTGCTCTTGCGTCACTGGATGTGATCCACTTTGAACTGCCATCTGCGGCAGCAACCTTGCCATCAAGGGTGGATGCAATCTTCCAGATAAATCTTGGACGATTATTTGCTAATTTACTTAGCCAATCTTGATTTACTGCTTGCGCACTCTCGGCCAACAACCCAGCTTCAGTTTTGACCCCAGATTCACGCAGCTTAACTGCTCCACCTGCTGCGATTGGGTTTGGATCAGCTACTGCGTAAATTACATTTTTAATTCCAGATTTAATAATTGCATCTGTGCAGGGTGGGGTTTTACCGGTGTGGTTACATGGCTCCAGCGTTACAAATAATCTGGCTCCCTCTGGAATCTCACCAGCATCTTTAATTGCTAAAACTTCAGCATGTTCGGCACCTTGATGAAATCCTTCACCAATTATCTCGCCATCTTTATCTGCGATTACTGCACCAACAATTGGGTTTGGAAAGGTTTTGCCTAAGCCAAAGCAGGATAGATCAATTGCCCGTTGCATCAATTGTTGATCCTGCATTTTGCCCTCCAGTTGAAAACTTTGTGTTGCGTTTTCGGGGGCAAGGCAAATACAAGCAATGTGTACCCAGGTTGAGTACACATCAGTTGGATTTCTCTCATCCGGACTTTAACCGTCGGTTCGGGAATTTCACCCAATCCACCGGTCAATGGCTTTGACCGGGTCGCAGACTTTAACTGCCGGTTCGGAATTACACCGACCCCGAAATACAACACCCTAATTCTAGCCCAGTTGCCGATACTCTGATCACATGAAAAAAGAGATCACACATAACAGCCTACGTAAGTTAAATATCTACGCTGGATTGCTGCACACAGCACAAATGGCAGCGGTCTTAATGATGAGCAATGATTTTGCCCTGCCAATCAACGCCACATATATGGCTGGCCCACCAGGATCAACCTTCGCCCCACAAGTAACATTATTTGAAACACCAATCGGTTTAACTGTGGCAATCTTCTTAGGCTTATCAGCTCTGGCCCACTTTATTGTTGCATCACCAAGATTTTTCCCACGTTACAGCGCTGGCCTAGCTGCGCAACGAAATTACTTCCGCTGGGTTGAGTACTCAATTAGCTCATCAGTAATGGTGGTCTTAATTGCACAGGTAACTGGTGTTGCTGATGTAGTTGCGATCATTTCTCTCTTTGGTGTTAATGCATCGATGATCTTGTTTGGTTGGTTACAAGAGAAGTATGAGAATCCAGGAAATGGTGGCTGGCTACCATTTATCTTTGGCTGCATAGCCGGAGCTGTCCCATGGTTGGCACTTCTATTTTATGTATTTTCAATCGGTGGCGTTGGCGAAGAGTCAGCACCTACCTTTGTTTACTTTATCGTGCTTACGATCTTCCTATTCTTTAACTCATTTGCACTTGTGCAGTGGCTGCAATACAAGAAGGTTGGCAAGTGGAGTAATTACCTAAATGGTGAGCGCACCTACATCACCTTGTCACTTCTTGCTAAATCAGCGCTGGCTTGGCAAATATATGCAAATACTTTAATTCCAGTTTAAT
>CAZVNE010000032.1:0-5176 GCA_964628535.1 uncultured Candidatus Nanopelagicus sp.
GTCATCGCCATCGTTAAGTTTGTGCGACCGTGGTAGCCATGTTCAAATACAACAACCGCTTGGCGCTTGGTGTAACTGCGGGCAATCTTTACGGCGTTCTCTAGCGCTTCAGCACCTGAGTTCATCAAAACTGATTTTTTCTTAAACTTTCCAGGTGTTAAACGATTTAGTGCTTCGCAAACTTCAACATAACCTAGGTAGGGAACAATCATGAAGCAGGTATGAGTAAAGGCATCAATTTGGCGCTTTACATTCTCAATTACCTTGGTATTTCCATGACCAACATTTACAACTGCAATTCCAGCAGCTAAATCAATAATTGAGTTGCCATCGACATCGAGAATAATTGCACCATCTGCTCGTTCAATAAATACTGGCAACGCCATTCCAAGGGATGCTGAAACTGCATCTTTGCGACGTTCAATTAACGCCTGAGATTTCGGGCCTGGGATTGCAGTAACAATATTGCGCTTTTGTGCGAGCGGTGATTTAGCCTCTGAGTACATGGTTAAATACTATACGCAGGTGAGCGGAATAAGAGATGTAGTAGTGCTGGGCTCGACCGGCTCAATCGGCGTTCAGGCCTTGGAAATAATCTCAGCAAACCCAAATAAATTTCGCATAGTTGGCATGAGCGCAGGTCGAAAAAATCCTAAATTATTAATGGAGCAGGCAAAGAAATTTAATGTTCCAATTGTGGGCAGTATGGCCCTAGCTCCGGCGGTAGACGGGGTGCAGGTAATTGATGGCGATAACTCATCGGTAGAAATAGCTGCTCTGCCATGCGACATAGTTTTAAATGGCATCTCTGGCTCAATTGGCCTCGGCCCAACACTTTCTGCCCTTGGTGTTGGAAATAAGGTGGCGCTAGCAAATAAAGAGTCACTCGTTGCCGGTGGTGATTTAGTAATGAAGTTTGGTCGCCAGAATCTATTTCCAGTTGACTCTGAACACAGCGCAATTTTCCAAGCAATGCTTGCTGGCAAGGTAAGTGATGTTAAAAAATTAATTTTGACAGCAAGTGGTGGGCCATTTAGAGATCGTGCAGATTTAACTGATGTAACTGTGGCAGATGCGCTAAACCACCCAACTTGGTCGATGGGCGAGGTAGTAACAATTAATTCTGCGACATTGGTAAATAAAGGGCTTGAGATTATTGAGGCGCATTACCTATTTGATCTGCCATACAGCGCAATTGAGGCGGTAATTCATCCGCAATCTGTGGTGCACTCATTGGTTGAGTTCAATGATGGGTCAACAATTGCACAAGCATCACCACCAAATATGAAGGGGCCAATTGCATATGCATTGGCGTATCCAGATCGAATTAATAAGGCGACAGCTGCAATTGATTGGACCCAATTACACACCTGGAATTTTTCTCCAATTGATAATGAGCGTTACCCCGCAATTAATTTAGCTCGTCGTTGTGGTGAGTTAGGAAGTGGATTACCGGCAATCTTCAACGCCGCCAATGAGGTTGCAGTAGCTGCATTTTTGGCCGGAAAGATTAAGTTCACAGCAATAATTGAGATCGTTGAGCAGGTAGTACAACTGCATGGAAGTAATACGCCAACTACAATTAGAGATATCGCTGATGTCAGTGCTATCGAGCAGAGTGCGCGCAGTAAAGCAGAGAGCTTAATTAAGGAGCTAATTTAAATGTTGTCCCTCTTGGGCATCCTGGCATTTGTAGTCGCATTATTACTTTCAGTAATGATCCACGAGGCTGGGCACTACCTAACTGCGAAAAAATTTGGCATGAAGGTAACTGAGTTTTTCCTAGGCTTTGGAAAAAAGATTTGGTCTACTCAACGTGGTGAAACTGAGTTTGGGCTTAAGGCGATCCCAGCGGGTGGGTACTGCCGAATCGTTGGCATGTCACCGCGCGAGGAGTTATCACCAGCAGATGCTGATCGCGCCTTTATTAAGGGAACAATCACCCAACGATTAATAGTTTTAGGTGCTGGCTCATTTCTGCACTTTGTAATTGGTTTTGTACTTCTTATCACCTTATTTGGCGCAGTTGGTGTCACCTCTGTAACCAATCAAGTTAAAGAGGTTTCGCAATGTGTACCGCAAAGTGCAACAGAGGTTTGTGGTGCCGCCTCAACTCCATCACCAGCAAAAAATGCAGGTTTACTCGCCGGCGATAAGGTTGTAGAAATAAATGGTGAAAGATTTGAACTTTGGTCAGATGCGGTAACGGTAATTCGTGCCAATGCAGGTAAACCACTTAATTTGTTGATTGATCGCAATGGTAATCAATTAGAGATTCAATTAACCCCAGCTACTCGAATGGTTGATGGTCAACCAATTGGTGTGATTGGTGTTATTAATGAGGTTGGCACAATTAGATTTAATCCAATCGCAGCCACCCAACGATCCTTCTCCTTTACTGGTCAGATTTTGCAAAACTCAATTACCGCTTTAATCACATTGCCAACCAAGATTCCAGATCTGCTATCCCAAACCTTTGGTGCCAGCGAGCGAGATCCAGAAGGCCTAGTTGGAGTAGTTGGTGTTGCACGTGTAAGTGGTGAGACTGCAAGTACTGAAAAGTTAACAGTTAATGAAAAAATTGCCACCTTTATTTTAATTGTTGCATCCCTAAATATCTTTGTCGGCATGTTTAATCTACTTCCATTACTGCCACTAGATGGCGGTCACATGGCGGTAGCTATTGCAGATGGGATTCGCAACCTAATCGCTAAACGACGGGGTTTGCCAAAGCCAGCACCAATTGATGTTGAGCGGTTAACGCCAATCACAATGGTGGTATTTGTACTCATGGCTGGCTTATCAATTGTTTTACTCGCCGCCGATATCTTTAATCCAATTAGATTAAATCTCTAATTAGGTTAAAGTAAGACCATGGTTGATCTCGGAATTCCATCGGCGCCACCACCAACACTTGCTCCTCGTCGCAAGACCCGGCAATTAAAGGTTGGTTCAGTTTTAGTTGGCAGTGATTCACCTGTTTCAGTTCAATCTATGTGCACCACACTTACTTCAGATGTTAACTCCACCTTGCAACAGATCGCCGAATTAACCGCATCTGGTTGCCAAATAGTTCGAGTTGCAGTTCCATCTCAAGATGATGCAGATGCACTGGCGCAGATCGCTAAGAAATCACAGATTCCAGTGATTGCCGATATTCACTTTCAACCAAAGTATATTTTCGCTGCAATTGATGCTGGTTGTGCTGCGGTTCGAGTTAATCCAGGAAATATTAAACAATTTGATGACAAGGTTAAAGAGGTGGCCAAGGCGGCGGGGGATGCTGGTATTCCAATTCGAATTGGTGTTAATGCTGGCTCATTAGATCCAAGATTGTTAGCAAAGTATGGCAAGGCAACACCTGAAGCATTAGCTGAATCAGCATTATGGGAGGCATCCTTATTTGAAGAGCATGGCTTCTCTGATATTAAAATTTCAGTAAAGCACCACGATCCAGTAACAATGGTTAAGGCTTACCGGTTACTTGCGGCGAAGTGTGATTACCCATTACATCTTGGTGTTACCGAGGCTGGCCCACTATTCCAAGGCACAATTAAATCTGCAACCGCATTTGGTATTTTATTAGCTGAAGGAATTGGCGACACAATTCGAGTATCACTTTCAGCTCCTCCTGTTGAAGAGGTTAAGGTCGGAATCTCAATTCTCGAATCATTAAATTTACGTCAACGTAAACTCGAAATCGTCTCCTGTCCATCATGTGGCCGTGCCCAAGTAGATGTTTACTCACTAGCTGAAAAGGTGCAGGCGGGATTGCAAGGAATGACTGTTCCACTTCGTGTTGCAGTTATGGGTTGTGTAGTTAATGGACCTGGTGAAGCACGTGAAGCAGATCTTGGTGTTGCATCTGGAAATGGCAAGGGTCAAATATTTGTAAAGGGTGAAGTAATTAAAACTGTTCCCGAGGCACAAATCGTAGAAACCTTAATCGAAGAGGCGATGCGCCTTGCCGATGAGATGGAAGCCGCTGGTGTCGCTTCAGGTGAACCATCTGTCACTGTTAAGTAGGTAGGCTTACCCGCATGTTGCGGATGTCCACCTTATTGCTGCGCACCTTGCGTGATGATCCAGCTGATGCTGAGGTCGCCTCCCACCGATTACTAGTTCGTGCCGGATATGTTCGCCGAATTGCTGCTGGAATTTATAGTTGGTTACCACTTGGTTATCGCACCTATCGCAAGATTGAAAATATTGTTCGCGAAGAGATGGATGCAGCTGGATTTCAAGAGGTTCACTTTCCAGCGATGTTGCCAAAGGAGCCTTACGAGGCAACAAATCGATGGGAAGAGTACGGTCCAGATCTATTTAGATTAAAAGATCGCAAAGGAAATGATTTTCTTCTAGGACCAACTCATGAAGAGATGTTTACCTTGATGGTGAAAGGTGAGTTTTCATCTTATAAGGATTTACCACTATCTATTTATCAAATTCAAACAAAGTATCGGGATGAACCACGTCCACGCAGTGGAATTATTCGTGGCCGTGAGTTTGTTATGAAGGACTCTTACTCATTTGATGTAGATGATGCTGGCCTTGAGGCTTCATACAACGCACATCGCGCCGCCTACATTAAAACCTTTGATCGCTTAGGACTTAAGTACAACATCGTCTCTGCCATGAGCGGTGCGATGGGTGGCTCTAAATCTGAGGAGTTTTTAGCACCATGCCCCACTGGTGAAGATACATATGTGCTTTGTAATGATTGTGGATACGCAGCAAATGTCGAGGCGATGACAACTGTCGTTAAACCATTTGCTGGAAAGGCCGCAGGTGCAATTGAGATTTTAGATACGCCAAATACACCAACTATTGATCTCTTAGTTGAGGTGTTAAATTCAAAGTACCAGGCAAATATCACCGCTGCAAATACCTTAAAAAATGTAATGTTAATGGCGGATGGGAAGCCGATTTGTGTATTGGTTCCAGGGGACCGTGAGGTTGATCTAAAACGAGTACAGGCAAATCTTGCTGGCGTAACTGAGCTGGCACTATTTGAAGATGCAGATTTTGCAAAGTATCCAAAGTTGGTAAAGGGTTATATCGGTCCGCAAAATGCCAAAGAGTTTGGTTTAAAACTTTACGCTGACCCACGGATTGTTGAAGGATCAGATTGGGTTACTGGTGCAAATAAAAAGGATACCCATGCTCGCTTTGTGGT
>CAZVNE010000032.1:5276-7882 GCA_964628535.1 uncultured Candidatus Nanopelagicus sp.
AAGGCGCTAGCAGATGGCAAGGTAGAGGTACGTGATCGCAAATCTGGTGATAAATCAGAGGTTGCAGTTGGTGATGTTGTAAAAGCATTTCGAAGTTAGTAAGTTTTAAATGGATATTGAGATAGTAATTCTTTTACTTATTGCCTCTGGCTTTGCTGGCTTTGTTGATGCAATGGCAGGTGGCGGGGGATTAATTCAACTACCAGCCTTAATCTTAGGTCTACCAAATAAAGAGTTACCTTTAATACTAGGAACAAATAAGGTGCCATCTGCCTTCGGCACCGCAGCTGCTGCTCGTAATTACTTTAAAAATATTAAGCCAGATATTCCATTAACACTCACCATGATGGTTCCAGCCTTTATCGGTTCAATTGGTGGCGCCTACTTTGCTGCATCTGTGCCGGTGCAGTTCTTCAAACCATTTATTGTTTTCCTGCTAATGGCAATGGTGATCTATACCTGGCTTAAACCAGAGATTGGAATGGCTGAGAATTTAAAGTACACCCGCAATCGCAGATTATTTTTTGTCGCATTGATGGGTTTAACAATTGGTTTTTATGATGGCATCTTTGGCCCAGGTACCGGTACCTTCCTAGTTTTCTTTCTAGTTTCAGGTATTGGTTACGCATTCCTCAAGGCCTCTGGCACTGCCAAGTTAGTTAATCTCTCAACCAATATCGGCGCTATCTTAAGTTTTCAACTAACTGGCCATATTTGGTGGCAATTAGGTTTAATTATGGCTGTTGCAAATGTGACTGGTGCAATTATTGGATCAAAACTCGCAATCAAGGGTGGATCCTCATTGGTTAGAAAAGTATTTTTGATCGTTGCTACCTTGCTAATTGTGCGCGTTGCTTGGGATACCTTTATAAGTTAGAATTTACCCACAACGCTTTAAAAAAACTTAATATAGAGATGAGAAAGAATGAGTAACAAAGAGCAGGTTGCCGCCGCGATTACACCGGCGATTGAATCCCTTGGTTTTTATTTAGAAGATATAGCAATTACCTCTGCTGGCAGACGCAGCATGCTTACCGTGATTGTTGATGGCGATACCCATCTATCTCTTGATCAGGTAACTGTTGCCACAAAGGCGATTAGCGAGATTGTCGAAAATCTACCAACTCTGGGAAGTAATCCATTTACGCTCGAGGTGACATCACCTGGATTAGATCGTCCACTTACCAAGCCAAGACATTGGCAGAAAAACAAGGATCGCCTTATTAAAATTATTTTGAATGATAATGGTGAAATCTTGGGGCGAATCAAAGATTCAACACAATTAGATGTCACAGTGGATGAGCGCAAAATTAACTTTGCCGATATTAAAAGAGCAACACTTGAGATTGAGTTTAAGCAGGTAACCAAGTGAGTGTTGATGTTGAAGCACTTAAAATATTAGCAGCTGAGAAAAAATTACCACTTGAGCGGTTAATTAGCTCAATTGAGAATGAGGTAGCTGTCGCCTACGCCGCACTGCCAGAACATAAGCCACATGGTCGAGCGGTTTTAAATCGCGAAACAGGTGAGATACTAATTTACGTCCCAGTTCTAGGACCAGATGGTGATCGCATCGACACCATAACTGATAATCCAGATGGCTTTGCCAAATTAGCTGATAAGACTGCACGAAAAATAATTAAAGAGAAGATGCGTGAGGCAAAAGATCTTGAAGTTGTAACTGAGTTCAGTGGCAGTGTTGGTGATGTAATTTCCGGAGTTGTGCAACAGGGAAGAGATGCAGAGATTATTTATGTAAATCTTGGCCGGGTGGAAGGAAAGGTGCCGGCGGCCGAACAGATTAAGGGTGAGGTTTACAAGCATGGTGATCGAATTAAATGTTTTGTGGTTGATGTTAAGCAGGGTGAAAAAGGTCCAGAGGTAACACTTTCCAGATCACATCCCGCATTTGTAAAGATGTTATTCGCCCTTGAGTGCCCAGAGATTAAAGATCGCATCGTAGATATTGTCGGAATTGCCCGCGAGGCTGGTGCACGAACAAAGTTATCGGTACGAACACACCGCGCAGGTGTTAGCGCAAAGGGTGCATTAATTGGTCCACAAGGTTCTCGTGCGCAAAATGTGATGAATGAGTTAAATGGCGAGAAGATCGACATAATTGATTTCAGTGAGGATCCCGCAACATATGTTGCTAATGCGCTAGCGCCAGCAAAGGTAACATCGGTTGAAATAGTAGATCTAGAAACAAAATCAGCGAAGGTAGTTGTCCCGGATTATCAATTATCACTTGCAATTGGTAAGGATGGGCAGAATGCCAGACTTGCAGCAAGGCTGACACAGTGGCGAATTGATATTCATCCAGATAATCCAGTTACGCAGATTAAGGCCCCGGCGGTAGATCAGCCTGAAGTTAACGCTGATATTTCACCTGATCAAGGGGCCTAGGGTAAGGTTGCCAATGTTCAGCAAGAAGATCCCACAGCGCAGTTGTATTGCATGTCGGGGTGTAGAAAATTGGACAGATTTAATTCGGACAGTTTTGGTTGATAATGTAATAAAGGTCGACCAATTTCATAAACTGCCTGGCCGGGGAGCATGGCTTCACACCAGCTGTTATGAGATCGCAATTGAACGAAAAGCTTTTT
>CAZVNE010000033.1:0-7679 GCA_964628535.1 uncultured Candidatus Nanopelagicus sp.
AAAGTTTGTTGGTCAAAAGCGATTCTCACTCGAAGGTGGCGAATCTGTAATTCCAATGTTGGATGCAGCTATCTCTGCTGCTGCTGATGCTGGCTTAAATGAGGTCACAATTGGTATGCCACACCGTGGTCGCTTAAATGTGTTAGCAAATATCGCTGGTAAATCATATGGACAAATCTTCCAAGAGTTTGAAGGTCATTATCATGAGAATGAGGTTCATGGCTCAGGCGATGTTAAGTACCACTTAGGTACTAAGGGAGTTTTCACCGCAGAATCAGGTGCAACAACCAAGGTTTATCTCGCAGCAAATCCATCACATTTAGAAGCAGTTAATCCAGTATTAGAAGGTATTACTCGCGCAAAGCAGGATAAGTTGCGTGCTGCAGCTGGTGATCTAACTGTTGATGAACAGAGCTCATTCCCCGTTATGCCAATTCTGCTTCATGGTGATGCGGCATTTGCTGGACAAGGTGTTGTCTCTGAAACTTTATCCCTCTCACTACTTAAGGGTTACCGCACTGGCGGAACAATTCACATCATTATTAATAACCAGGTTGGCTTCACCACATCTCCACATGCTGCTCGTTCCTCAACCTACTCAACCGATATTGCAAAGATGATTGGCGCACCGGTATTTCATGTAAATGGTGATGATCCAGAGGCGTGTGTTCGCATTGCTCGACTTGCCTTTGCTTATCGTCAAGAGTTCAAAAAAGATGTAGTGATCGACATGATTTGCTACCGTCGCCGCGGACACAATGAGGGTGATGAGCCAAGCTTTACCCAACCACTTATGTACAAATTAGTTGATGCTAAGCGTTCAACTCGAAAGCTTTACACCGAGGCATTAATTGGTCGTGGTGACATCACAGTTGATGAAGCTGAAGCGGTTCTGCGAGATTACCAAGAGCAGTTAGATGCAGTGTTTGCATCGGTTCACAATACCCAACCAGAAGAGGATCCAAATTGGAAGGCGCCAGTTGTTCCAGCACCACAAACTGTTGATACATCAGTAGCTGAACCAGTTCTTCGCAAAATCGTTGCAACTCAAACCGCAATTCCAGCTGGCTTCACCGTTCATCCAAAGTTACTTCCGCAATTAAGTAAGCGCGTTGAGATGCTGGATGAGGCAACAGTTGATTGGGCAACTGGTGAGATGTTGGCATTTGGGTCACTCCTATTGGAGGGACATCCAATTCGCATGAGTGGTCAGGATGTTCGACGTGGCACATTTAGTAATCGTCACGCAGTAGTTGTTGATAGAGAGACTGGCGCTGATCTATTCCCATTGCGTGGATTAGTATCAGATCCAAATCAATTCCATATCTATGACTCATTCCTATCGGAGTATGCAGTGATGGGCTTTGAGTACGGCTACTCAGTTGAACGTGAGAATGCTTTAGTAATTTGGGAGGCGCAATTTGGTGATTTTGCTAATGGCGCACAAACAATTATCGATGAGTTCATCTCATCATCGCTACAAAAGTGGGGCGAGCGCTCCTCTGTAGTACTTCTCTTGCCACATGGATATGAAGGACAGGGACCAGATCACTCATCAGGTCGAATCGAGCGTTTCTTAACTCTGGCCGCTGAGCAAAATATGACGGTTGCACAGCCATCAACACCAGCCTCTTACTTCCATCTACTTCGTTGGCACATGAAAAATCCAGCCCGCCGTCCATTAATTGTCTTTGAACCAAAATCTATGTTGCGTCTTAAAGCTGCTGCTAGCGGTTTAGCAGATTTTACAAATGGCACATTTAAACCATTGATTACCGATCCGAAGGTAAGTAATGCATCAAGATTAATCTTTACATCAGGCAAGGTTTACTACGATTTAATAGCAGAGCGAGAAAAATTAGGTGAGAGCTCAACTGCGATTGTGCGAATTGAGCAGCTGTATCCACTTCCAATTGATGAAATTATTGCTGAAGCTAAGAAGCATCCAGCAGCAACATTGCTTTGGGTACAAGATGAACCAGCAAATCAGGGTCCTTGGCCATTTGTTTCAGCTACTGCGCAAGAGAGCTTCCCATCCCATGAAGAGTTAAATGGTCGAAATCTGCGTCGTGTTTCTCGTCGAGCAACTGCAAGCCCTGCGACTGGAAATCATCACCTGCATGAAGAGGAACAACATGCATTAATGATGGAAGCCTTTACCCGTTAATTAATTCTCATTTTTATAAAGCACTTGCCCCTTTTCGATATCTAAAAACAAGTTTTTCAGTAATGGCATCAGCGGCAATCCAACCCCACTTACGAGAGTCGGTACTGGCTGGGTTATCGCCCTCTAGCCAATAGATACACCTACCCGCTTCATTTCTAACCTGCTTAACTCGTTTTAAAAGTTTTATGCCTGGTCGCTCTGGGTCAGCGATTAAACAAACCGTATCTACTTTAAGCGGGTGTGAGTTACTACCTACTTTTTTAACCAGCAACCAATCACCTGACAAAAAGGTGGGTGACATCGAGGAGCCTGAAAGCTGAACCGTGCTAAATCCCAACATGACGGGTATCCTCGCACCACTAGTTAAAATTTAAAAATGGAGGAAAGATGATCAAGAAGTTCATTACTTCAAGCTTCGAACCCAAGCAGATCGCATTTGCACATTGTGATCTTCCTTGTGGAGTTTACGATCCAGCGCAAGCAAAGATTGAGGCATTATCTGTAAAGGCGTGTATGGAGAAGTACGCTGCAAGCAGCGATCCAGATTTTAAATCCCGCGCAGTTGCAATCAAGGAGGAGAGATCTGAATTAGTTAAGCACCACCTTTGGGTGTTGTGGACTGATTACTTCAAGCCAAATCACTTTGAGAGCTACCCACAACTACATGCTTTGTTTAATGAAGCCACCAAGTTAGCCGGAGCTGGTGGCAGCAAGGGCACTAATGATGTTGCAGTTGCTGACAAATTAATCAGCAAGATTGATGAGATCGCCGAAGTATTTTGGGCGACAAAGAAGTAGTTTAAAAACTAAGAGACAGAGCTTTGTGGTCGCTCCGCCACCATTGTTTCGGCGGCGGCGCGAGCCATAAATGAAACACGTTCTACAAACTTTCTAGTTACCTGCCCACTAGCAATCAGACGTGCATGTTGATGCACTTGAACCTCAAAAATTAATAGACTACTTTCAAAGCTTAAGCAGCGAGCAGTAGCGTGAATCTCAGACCCAACACCAACCGCCCCAAAAAAATTTAAAGTTGAATTCTCAGTAATTGTCGTCTCACCAAAATCTAAAAATTCAATTATGCAGGCGCTGCACGCGCTCTCCATTAAACTTAAAATATTATTGGTTGAAGCTACCGGTAGATCATTGATCCCCTGTGCAACAGAGGTATCACCTGGCCGGATAGTCATAGTAGACATACCCACCGTACCGATTACCTGCTCAGCCTTCATAATCACAAGATTAGTGATTAATTAATTATTCGCGTGGAAACTCTCTGCGAATTTTGCTGGTAATTTCAATCTGAGTTTGCCCATCCACTGTTATCTCTGTGTAAGTGCTCTCGGTGTATGTGATCTCCGTGCGCATAACCATCTCTTGATGCAGCTGTTGGGTCTGCTCAATTAATCGCTCATGTAACGAGTCAGGGGCTGGTTCATTGCAACAGCGAGATAGTAGGTTGCGCATTAGTAACAAAGATTGACTCTCCCGCTCCATCTGATCTTTACAAGGTGGACATTCACCAAAATGAACTTCAACAATATCTAATTGATGAGCATCGAAGATCTCTTGATCAATAAATAAAACAATTAATGGTCGGATCTCAATACAAGGAACATCATGGTGGTTTCCGCAACTCATTTTTGATCACCACCCTTAACTGTAAAACCCCGCTCTTTGGCGTACGCGGCTAAGGATTCTCTTAGCAATTTACGACCTCGGTGCAGACGTGACATAACTGTTCCGGTAGGAACACCCATGATCTCAGCTATCTCTTTATAGGAAAATCCCTCAACATCTGAGAGATAAACCGCCATTCGAAAATCCTCTGGCATGGCAGCAAGTGCATCTTTGACATCACGATCTGCAATATTCTCTAAAACCTCATCCTCTGCAGATTTACCAAGATCACTTGTATGTGAGGCGGCATCTGCAATCTGCCAATCCTCTAACTCGCTGCCACTCAATAGTGGACGGCGCTGATCCTTGCGATAATTATTTATAAATGTTGTGGTGAGAATTCGATATAACCAGGCTTTTAGATTTGTTCCTGGCTCAAACTGATGAAAGCTAGTAAATGCCTTAGCGTATGTATCTTGAACAAGATCTTGTGCATCTTGCGGATTTTTTGTGTATCTAAGTGCTGCGCCATAAAGCGCTGATGCAAAAATTAAAGCATCCTTTTCAAATCTGGCAGTTCGTTCTACTTGACTCTCTTTTTGCCGATCAATTACCACCGGTAAATTTGCATCCATAGCGGTTAGATCAATCTCAGTTGAATTATTGGCACTCTGATTATCGCCACCTTGATTGCTGCTATCACTTTTTGTATCTCGCATTTGAGCAAAGGCTACTCCGATTGGGGAGGAGGTAATTTCAAATTTATTATCAAAGTTGCTCTTTTGTTTCTGCGAACTCTCAGTAAGAGCGATGCCCACCTTGGTACCAGCCTGTGCCAGCCCATTTGGATGCAAAATTTGTGGCATAAAACTCTAAACAAAATGTGAGCCAGATCTATTCCCCGTGATGCAAAGCTTCAAATTTATACTTAAAAAAGGGTTTGGGGCTCACCTATCTCAATAGGTGCAATTAACTCTGGGCCATTATTTCTGGTGGCATTAACCATGGTTGAAACCGGATCAGCGATCAAACCCTTTGCTTCATCTGGAAAATCAAGAAGCGCCTTTAACTCAGCCACATTGCTTCTCTTACTGTCTAGCCAAATATCCCAACGATCATTTGGCAAAAATGTCGGCATCCGATGATGAATCTTCGCCAGAAAATCTACCGCTGGCCTAGTAATTAATGCAGCACTCTGCCTAGTGACTCCACTTTCATCCTGCCATGATGAGTAGATTCCGGCAAAGGCTAATGTTTTTTCATTCTTGCTGTGAATATAAAAAGGTTGTTTGCTAGGAAACTCTCCAAGCTCTGTCGCCCATTCATAATATCCAGTAGCTGGTATCAAACAGCGATGATACTTAAAAGCATTTTTAAAGGTTGGTTTAACATCAACACTCTCGGTGCGAGCATTGATCGCAGAGCTTTGGGATTTGATCGCCTCTTTGAGTGATTTACTCCAGGGTGCAATTAAGCCCCAAGAAAGATTTACTAATTCACGTTTTGCATCAAAGTTATTTCTAATTACATATATCTCCTTGGTCGGAGATATATTCCAATCCGCTGGCAGCGCTCTTCCGACATGACCGGCGGTGATCTCAAACTCCTCAATTAACTCCTCAGGTCGCTTAGAAATCGCATAACGTCCACACATAAGCAGAAGATTACTCAATCTCGCCCCACAATGGATTACGGGTAGAATCAGCGCAATGACAAATTGGCCAGCACCCTTTATTGAGAAGAAAAATCCTTCTCGTGGCATAAATGCAGTCATCACAATTCCTGGTTCAAAATCTGTCACCAATCGCGCATTAATACTTGCTGCTATCTCCCAAACTCCCTCAACTATTCGCCGGCCACTTTCATCACGTGATACTGACTTAATGGTTAAAGCTTTACGTTCACTTGGGTGCCAGATAGATGAGGTCAAGAGTGAGGATGGCTTTGATTATGTAGTAACACCGAAAAAATTAATGGGGCCAGCACAAATTGATGTTGGTAATGCCGGAACTGTCATGCGCTTTCTGCCACCAATTGCCGCATTTGCAACTGGCTTGATTCACTTTGATGGCGATGCCAGATCACATGAACGACCATTAGCTCCAGTAATTGCCGCACTAGAACAGTTGGGCGTAAGTATTGAGCATGGAAATAAGCACCGATTACCTATCACGATCAATGGTGCTGGCAAGGTTAAGGGTGGCGTTGTTGAGATTGATGCATCGACATCTAGCCAATTTGTTTCGGCATTGCTCCTAATGGCGCCAGCAACAGAGCTTGGTATTACCATTAAAAATGTTGGTGCCTCACTCCCATCACAACCTCATATTGATATGACGATTTCGATGTTGCGTCTCTTTGGTGCAACTGTTGAAGTTAACTCAGATGCATCTGGTAAATCTACGGATTCATGGCGAGTTTTGCCTGGAAAGTTAACTGGCCAAGATTTTATTGTCGAACCAGATCTTTCAAATGCAGCGCCATTTATGGCAGCCGCGATGGTTTGTGGCGGTACAGTTGTAATTAGAGATTGGCCAAAGCAGAGTACTCAACCTGGTGATCAATTAAGAGAGATCTTTACCAAAATGGGTGCAGAGATTAAATTTACACAGGCGGGTTTATCAATCTCATCCGGTGGTAACTCAGCGGGTGGTAATTCATCCAGCACACCACTTAATTCAATATCTGGAATAGATATTGATCTACATGATGTTGGCGAGCTAACCCCATCAATTGCAGCGGTTGCAGCTCTTGCTAGTACACCATCAACCTTGCGAAATATTGGACATCTTCGACTGCATGAGACTGATCGCTTATCAGCACTTGCTACTGAGATTAATCGGTTAGGTGGAGAGGTAATTGAGAGTGCGACAGATTTAGTAATAAAGCCAAAACCATTATCAGTTAGCTCATCGATAGCGCCATACCTATTTAAAACTTACGAGGATCACCGGATGGCAACCGCTGGTGCAATTATTGGGCTGGCTGTGCCAGGTGTAGTTGTAGAAAATATTGAAACTAGTAAGAAAACCATTCCTAATTTCCCAGAGTTATGGAGCCAAATGTTGGGCTCAGCCGGTAGCGCTAATTAATGAATGAAATTAATGCGCGGAATCAAACCTTGAGAGTAGTGAATCAGATTAATGAGTAAGCGTTATCGGGATGAGGATGATGTACGAGTAAATCAATCAAGACAGTTTGGTGCCAGTAATAAGGCCAGAGCGCGAACGAAGGATCGCCCAGATTACTCAGAGGCGCAGAGTGCAAAGATTATTGAGGTAGATCGTGGACGTGTTAAGTGCTTACTGGTTGGCGGTGTAGCCACTGAGGTAATTGCCATGAAGGCACGTGAGCTTGGTAAAAAATCAGTTGTTGTTGGTGATTTGGTTTCAGTGGTTGGTGATTTAAGTGGCAAGGAGGGCTCCCTTGCTCGAGTAGTAACAGTTTTGCCTAGAAAAAACTCCTTAACTCGAACAATTGATGATCATGTAAATGATGAGCGAGTGATTGTGGCAAATGTTGATCAAATGGGAATAGTTGTAGCGGCTGCTAATCCTGAGCCACGTGAAGGATTTATTGATCGCGCACTGGTGGTTGCATTTGATCAAGGCATAAAGCCAATTATCATTATGACTAAACAGGATCTAGCTGATGGTACAAATTTCTTAAATACTTACAAGGATCTTGATATTACAATCTTTAAAATTGATAAAGCTAGCGATCTCTCCACTTTAAGTGCTCAACTACAAGAGAGGGTAACAGTTTTACTTGGTCACTCAGGTGTTGGTAAATCCACCCTGGTTAATAAATTATTAGGTGATGAACGTCGAGCAACTGGTGATGTAAATGATGTAACTGGTCGAGGCCGTCATACATCATCTAGTGCGATCGC
>CAZVNE010000034.1:0-6420 GCA_964628535.1 uncultured Candidatus Nanopelagicus sp.
CTAAAGCACCATTGCTATATGAAATTAAGGTGTAGTGAACTTCAAGGGTTGAACCTGCACTAGCTGTCGTCCCAGTGCCGACAATTACATCTTTGATTTGCAGAGTGTCAGGTGCGGCTCCAATCAACTCACCGATACTTGGTTCTTCACCAGCATTGGCAGTTACAGAAGGGAATTCAAATGTGCCCATTTTATCTCCAGGTGTCTGTTGGTTGGTTACTTGCCCACCAGGCATGGAGTCCAAACCGCCGTCGGTTGAACAGGAGGTAAGAAGAGCCAAAATTAACAATGTGGATAGTACTTTTCTCATGGAACCTATCTCTTTTCTAATCACAACGCAGTCTATCAAAGGTATGAAAAATGGTTAATCTACGGTGATGAGTTCGGAAAAAACTGAAAGATTAGTCAATCTCACCTTGGGCTTGCTCGCAAGTAAGCGATATTTAACCAAGAATGAGATTTTCCGCACCATAGCTGGTTACTCAGGCACCGCTGAAAGTATGGAGAGAATGTTTGAGCGGGATAAGGATGAGTTACGTAGTGCTGGCATAATCATTGAGGTAGGTGGATTAGATCCATTGTTTGAGGATGAACAGGGCTATTTAATTCGCAGCTCGCAAATTCAGATTCAACCCCATGATTTTTCGAAGGCCGAACTGATTCTGATGGTTTTAGCGGCAAATTACTGGTCGCAATCCAATCTAGATGATTCAGCTAAAAATGCTCTTTTGAAAATCGCATCAATTGATTCAGGGGTTGTGGAGCAGATTGACGCAAATAGCGGGCAAGTGCTCGTACAAAACTTTAATCATGAGTCCGCTCAAGTAAGAGCTTTAATTTCTGCGATCAATTCTCATCGATTCATTAAGTTCACATATAAATCATTGCATCGGACAGTTGCCCCAATAAAAATGGAGAACACACAAGGTTTTTGGTACCTCTCTGCTATCGAGGATAATTGGGTTAAAAAGTTCAAGCTTATTAGATTTGAATCATCCGTCACCATCCTTACCGATACGCAACCCTTTAACAAAGATCTTTTGATGCAAAATTGCAAATTTGCAGATAACTCAGAGATGAGCCCACAGAAACTACAAGCTTTCATCCGTATTGGTAGGTGCAACAATCTTCGAAAAAATGCGTTGGTGAAAACGCATAACGGAGAGTGGGAGAGTCTTGAAATGGATTTCACAGACCAAGAGCAAATGATCAGAGATTTGCTCTGGAATGGAGATGATGTTCAGGTTATTGCGCCAACTGCATTGAAGAACGAGATCGTCGACCGATTACGGAGGTTAGTTCAATGAGTGAATCTGCCGTAGATCGGTTCACTAGGGTGCTTGATCTTGTTCCCTTTATTCTTGAGAATCCAGGAATAGAAGTATCTTCGCTGGCCAAAAAATTTCAGATTACTGAGAAACAGGTGCTGGCTGATCTAGAATTGATATTTCTTTGCGGATTACCTGGCTACACCCCCTATGAGTTAATTGATTTAACCTTCGAGGACGGGGTAGTGACGGTGATCGATCCCCAAGTTTTAGATAAACCTCGTCTTTTCAATGAGATTGAGGCGGCCGTGCTCATCCTCGGACTTTCCATTATGAAGAACGTGATCAGCGATCCTAAAAAATTAGATACTATCAACGGTTTACAGGGCAAGATTGCAGCGAAGTTCTCCTCAATCGAAGACATCTCTTTCTCAACGAGCAACAAACCAGAGTTTTATGAGCTAGTAAGTTCAGCAATAAGAGAGGGGAGCTCTCTTAATTTGACCTACAATTCAATTTCTCGGGATGAAGTTTCACTACGAACCGTGGTTCCTAGAAGCATGTATCTTGCACAAGGGAATTTTTACTTCATTGCATTAGATCAAAGGAGTAATCAGGAACGTCATTTTCGGATGGATATGATAATCAGTTGTGAATTATCAGATCATCTAGAGCGAGAACAACTAGCAGATAGTAAAGATTCGGATCTATTCAATTTTGGTATCACTACGAGGAATAAGTACTTAACGGAAAGGTATAGTGAACTGTTCACGGATATATCTCAGCAAGGGGATGTTTATCATGTGCAAGGAAGGATGAGTAACCCCGAATGGCTAAAGAGATT
Organism: uncultured Candidatus Nanopelagicus sp.; assembly: GCA_964628535.1. Classification (GTDB taxonomy): domain Bacteria; phylum Actinomycetota; class Actinomycetes; order Nanopelagicales; family Nanopelagicaceae; genus Nanopelagicus. Next base: position 2,113 of record CAZVNE010000034.1, read on the forward strand.
GGTTATTAGCAACGCGCCGGATATCCAACTTATTGAACCTGTAGAGTTAAAGAAGGAGTTAGGAGAGAGAGCCCAAAGGACTCTCCGCTTGTATAAGTAAACCAACCTTGGCAATGGTCTTCCAGCTTTGGGGTAGGCTTGGCCTATGAACTCATTCGCACCCTGGCATATCGTTGTTTTATTAATAGTGGTTTTAGTTTTGTTTGGCTCTAAAAAATTGCCAGATTCTGCTCGATCATTAGGGCGATCTCTTCGAATTTTCAAAAGTGAGATGAAAGAGCTGAATAATGATGATAAGAAGGATAAAGACGGCGATTCATCCACTGACAAATAATCAGTAAGAGTTTCTGATTCCATGCGAAAGATGCGTAGTGGATCGATGCCTCTGCTTGAACATGTTAAGGAGTTTCGTAATCGTTTCCTAAAATCCCTATTAGCTGCCGGGCTAGCGGCGATTGTTGGATGGATTTTCTACGATTCCATAATCAGGCAATTAGCCGCTCCATTTTGTTCGCTTGGTCAATCTCAAACACAGGAGTATTGCGGAGATCTTTATATAAATGGGTTAATCGGGCCATTTACTCTTCGATTGAAGGTTGCCTTTATCTCTGGAATTTTATTATCAGCACCAGTTTGGCTTTATCAAATTTGGGCCTTCATCACCCCTGCTTTACATAAAAGAGAGCGTCGCTTCGCGATATTTTTTGCTTTCACATCCACCCCATTATTTGCCTTGGGTGCCACCTGTGCCTATTTAATTTTGCCTCATGCAGTAAAGATTTTGCTCGGTTTTACTCCGAGTGATTTAGGAAATCTAATAAGATTTGATGAGTATCTTGATTTTGTTCTGAGATTGATCCTTCTCTTCGGAATTGCTTTTGTGCTTCCGTTACTCCTGTTATCTTTGAATATTCTGGGTCTAATCAGCGGTCGATCACTACTCAAGCCTTGGCGGATAGCGGTCTTTTTAATATTTCTCTTTACGGCTGCATTTACCCCGACTCCAGATCCAATCACCATGACAGTCTTAGCTATCCCACTTTGTATTCTTTACTTTGCAGCCGGCGTAATCGCTCTATTTATTGATAAAAGCAGGGCAAAGAGATCAGTTGAGCATTCAGTTGATGTGGGGCCGATAGATCCTGCGCAACCAATCTGATGTGGTTGTTGGTCTTCAATGAAAAAGCGGGCAAGGGTGGTGGTAGTGCCCGTCTAGCTGAGTTTGAATCTATTTGCCAGAGAAACAACATCGCCTTTCAAAGGGTTGCTGAAGTTGATGCAGAAGCAACACAAGATCGCATCAAGACAGCTTTGCTTAGAAGCTCTATCTCAGTAGTTGTTGCCTTTGGTGGAGATGGATTGGTGTCCATTTGTTTACAAGCCATTGCGATGAAACAGGTTGATTTTATGGTGGTCCCAACCGGAACTGGCAATGATTTCGCAAGAGGAATTGGTGTTTTTGGAAAATCTGAACAAGAGATTTTTGATCTGATCACACAGTGCCAGGCCAGACAAATAGATGCGGCAAGGGTCAGGTGTTCAACTGGCGAGAAGTGGTATTTACAGATTATGAGCACTGGTTTTGATGCAGAAGTTAATGCCCTGGCAAATTCAATAAGATGGCCCAAGGGACGAGCTAGATACACCATCTCGATGTTGATTATCCTTATTAAATTTAAACCTATTCAATATCAGATTATATTCAATGATGAGAGGATAATAATCTCAGCCATGTTAACTCTGATAGCTAATGGAGTTACATACGGGGGTGGTATGAAAATTTCACCACACTCTTCATATGAAGATGGGCTCCTTGATCTTATTTATATTGAACCTGTTTCTAGATTTACTTTATTGTCTATATTTCCAAAGGTATATACGGGTACACATATCAATCATCCAAAGGTTAAAAAACTCAGATCCAGTCAATTTAAGGTGATCGGAAGAACGCGAGCGTATGCCGATGGCGAGTTTATTGGAGATCTTCCGGTGGATGTTCAGGTAATTCCAAAGGCTGTGTCAACCTGGGTCGCATCATGAGTATTTCTGCTTCAGAAAATTATCAGCGAAATAAAGAGATCAATGCATTCCCAAAAGTTCGCAAATTTACATCTACCTTAGAGTTTGAGCTTGATGATTTCCAAATCGCTGCATGTCGTTCCTTAGAAAAGGGGAAGGGTGTCTTGGTTGCTGCACCAACAGGAGCGGGAAAAACCATTGTTGGTGAATTTGCAGTTGAACTTGCAGTTCAATCTGGTTCTAAATGTTTTTATACAACACCAATTAAAGCCCTTTCCAATCAAAAGTACTCAGAGTTAGTTGCTCGATACGGGGAAGCAAAGGTCGGATTATTAACTGGCGATACCTCAATTAACTCAGAGGCTGATATCGTGATTATGACTACTGAAGTTCTTCGAAATATGATCTATGCAAACTCGCACACCATTAAGAGGTTGAAGTATGTAGTGATGGATGAGGTTCATTATCTTGCGGATAAGTTTCGTGGCGCTGTCTGGGAGGAGATTTTGATCCATCTGCCTGATTCTGTGCAAGTTGTTTCGCTATCAGCAACCGTTTCTAATGCGGAGGAGTTCGGCGAGTGGCTTCAAACCGTCAGAGGTGAAACTGAGGTAATTGTTTCGGAAGTAAGGCCAGTTCCACTTTATCAGCATGTTTTATTTGGAAACAGGTTGCTAGATCTATTTGATGAGAATCTGAAGTTAAATCCTGAGTTAAGTAAACTAGAGCGAGACACCTACCGACAGATTCGTGGGAATTGGCGCGACAAACCAAAGTCGCCAAAAAATTTGAGTAGGCCGGAAGTGATTGAGAAACTCGATCGCGAGGGATTACTGCCCGCAATCACCTTTATTTTCTCACGAAAAGCCTGTGATGCAGCTGTTAAACAGTGCTTACAAGCCGGAATCAGATTAACAAATGAGGACGATCGCAAGATAATCCGCAAGATAATCAATAAGAACATTAGTAATTTAGCCCAGGAAGATTTGATTGTTCTAGGGTTTTATGAGTGGGCAGATGGATTGGAAAGGGGTATCGCCGCGCACCATGCCGGATTGCTTCCAGCCTTTAAAAGTACAGTGGAGGAGCTGTTTCAATCTGGTTTAGTTAAGGCGGTTTTTGCAACTGAAACTTTAGCTTTGGGAATTAATATGCCGGCGAGAACTGTGGTAATGGAGAAATTATCAAAGTGGAATGGTGAAGGCCATGTTGCAGTCTCTGCTGGTGAGTACACGCAATTAACTGGTCGTGCAGGTCGCAGGGGAATAGATATAGAGGGCAACGCAGTAATCCTCTGGAATAATGATCTCGATTCAAACTCTGTTGCTGGTTTAGCATCTACCCGTACGTACCCACTAAAAAGTTCATTTAAACCAACCTACAACATGAGCATTAATCTGATTTCCCAATTTGGATCAGATAAGGCTAGATCATCACTAGAGTCATCATTAGCTCAGTTCCAAGCGGATAAAGCGGTAGTTGGATTAGCCAAACAGATTCGAAAAAATGAGATTGCACGTGATGAATTGTTTAGAGAGAGTCAGTGCCACCTTGGTGATTTTGTAGATTACGCCCAAATGCGTGCTGACATTAAGAAGCTTGAGGTGATCAGCAAACGTGATCGCCGCCGTCGCATCGACTCTGATGAGGAGATAGCCTCTATTCGAAAGAGAATGCGTAATCACTCCTCACATGCCTGTCCGGACAGAGAGAACCACGCCAGATTTACCGAGAAAGCTCACCGTTTGCAACGAGAGATTGATGGGTTGAAGGAGCGAATAAACTCGCGCACTAATGTTATAGCCAAGCGATTTGATCGGATACAGATTATCTTGGATCAATTGGGTTATATCTCAAAGGGTGAGGTCGCGCCTTCCGGAAAGATGCTCGCTAAAATTTATGGCGAAACTGATTTATTAATTGCTGAGTCGATTCGAAGAGGTGTTTTCGCACAATTATCCGCCGTGGATCTAGTATCGGTGATCTCCTGCTTCATTTATGAATCGCGAAATGAGGAGGCAGCTAAGGTGCCAAGGGGAGATGTTGCAATTGCGTTGTCTCAAATCTCCAAAATCTACGGAGAAATTTTTGCAATTGAGAATGATCATAACCTTGAACCTATGAGGGCACCAGATTTTGGATTTAGTTGGGTAGCGCAAAGATGGGCGAGTGGTAATTCACTCACCGCAGTTCTTAAAGATAATGACCTAACCGTGGGTGACTTCGTTCGTAACATGAAACAGATAGTAGATTTATTGCGACAGTTACGTGGTGCAGTGGTTGAACTAG
>CAZVNE010000035.1:0-5177 GCA_964628535.1 uncultured Candidatus Nanopelagicus sp.
TTCAATGATGGAGCCCACATGGATCTAGGTAAGTACACCGATCTACCAAGTGCGTTGGGTTTTGCACCTGATAAAGATGCGAAGATAAGTAAGTCGCAGTTATTTGAAGTATTTGGCAAACTGCCTAAGTTTCCAACTGATTTTAAGTTAGAGCGCGGTAAGTCATGGGTGCATGATGGGGTTCGTATTACCGAGTTAAGTTGGAGCACTGGTTATGGGCCAAGGACGCAGAGTTATTTGTTGGTGCCAGAGGATGCGGTTGGACCACTGCCTGGAGTTTTATTTTTACATAGCCATGATGATGTTAAAGCTTATGGCAAAGAGAAGTTGGTTGAGGGTGGCACAGTTATGCCAGCTGAGTATGACTGGCTGCGAAAGAATCATTATGGGGATAGAGCGCCAGCTAACTTATTAGCAAAGCGTGGGTATGCAGTTTTAACCTTTGATTGTTTTATGTGGGGCTCTCGTAGTTTTTCAATGGATGAGATGCCAGAGCGATTGATTGAGATATTGGGTGTTAAGGAGTATGAGCGGCTTGCGGTAATGCATGAGTCGATGGCGCTAAGTAAGTACTTAAGTTTATTTGGTACTACCTTGGCAGGCTTGCTTAACTTTGATGATCGGGTGGCATTTGCTGTGGCAAAGGAGTTGCCTGAGATTGGTTCCAAGATTGCGGTGATGGGTTTATCAGGTGGGGGATGCAGAACAATTTATATGCATGCAACGGTGGATGAGATTGCTGCAAGTGTGCCGGTGGGTGCGATGGCAACTTATGAATCAATGATTGATAAACATGTGGCGGGCCACTCCTGGATGTTTTGGCCACAGGATTTAGCAAAGTATGGGGATTGGCCAGCGGTGGCGATGATGGGGGCGCCAAAGCCATTGTTTGTGCAGTACTGCGGCAATGATCAACTGTTTACTAAGCAGGGTATGCAGGATGCTGATGATTACTTTGTGAAGAATTATCCAGCGGGTAAGTACAAGGGAAGTACCTATCCAGTGCTGCACTCATTTACCGCGCAGATGCAAGATGATGCCTTTGATTGGTTGGATGAAAATGTTAAGTGATCGGTATTTAACAGATGATGTAAGTGCGCTGCCGCTGGCGCGTGAGTTATATGAGGTGATGAAGCAGTATCCAATCCTGTCACCACATGGACATATTGATCCAAAGGTAATCCTGGAGAATAAAGCTTTTGCTAATCCAGTTGAGTTATTGGTAACTCCAGATCACTACATCACCCGGATGCTTTATAGCCAAGGGGTTTCATATGAGAGTTTAGGGATACCAAAAAAGGATGGATCAAGTGCAGCTGTTGATCCAAAGGTGGTTTGGCGCATCCTGGCTGATAAGTGGCATCTATTTAGGGGAACACCATCTCGCATCTGGGTGCAGGAGATTTTGTATACCTTGTTTGATATTGATGAGGTATTAAGTAAAGAAAATGCTGATAATTTGTATGAGGTAATTGATAGCAAGTTAAAGAGTGCAGATTTCTTGCCACAAGCCTTATTTAATCGCTTCAATATCGAGGTATTAGCAACAACTGATGCCACAGCTGATGATTTAAGTGCGCATAAGGCAATTGGTGGTTTAGGGCTTAAAGGTCGAGTAATTCCAACCTTTAGACCAGATGATGTTTCAGATCCACTGCGGGGTGATTTCTTATCCGCTATTGAAAAGTTAAGTGCGGTAAGTGGTGTGGCGATTACATCATTTGCGTCTTTACTTGAGGCGCTGCGTAAGCAACGGGTGATCTTTAAATCAATGGGGGCAACCGCTACAGATCATGGTGTCTTTAGTGCGCAGACATTGGTGGCTAGTGATGCGGAAAAAGAGGCTTTGTTTAAGCAGGTAATGCAAGGTGGGGCAGATCTTGCTGTAGTTGAAAAGTATCGCGCTGTGATGTTGATGGAGCATGCCCGGATGAGTGCTGATGATGGACTGGTTATGCAATTACATCCTGGCTCACTTAGAAATTATGACAAGAAGATCTTTGATACATATGGGGCAGATCGTGGCTTTGATATTCCAGTCTCCCTTACCTTTACCAAAGAGCTGCAACCATTATTAAATGAGGTTGGCAGCAGTAAGAACTTTAAGATGGTTTTGTATACCTTAGATGAGGCAACTTACTCCCGAGAGCTGGCACCAATTGCCGGGGCGTATCCATCTGTGCGATTAGGGCCACCTTGGTGGTTCCTAGATTCCTTAAATGGCATGGCCCGCTGGCGAGATGCGGTAACTGAGACAGCTGGTTACTACAACACAGTTGGCTTTATTGATGACACTCGTGCATTTTGTTCAGTGCCGGTAAGACATGATGTGGCGAGAAGATTTGATGCTGGGTATTTAGCAAAAGAGGTAATGCGCCATCGCATCAGTAAATCAGAGGCGCTAGAGCTGGCAGCGGATGTGGCATATAAATTATCTAAGGATTTCTTTAATCTGTAATGGGTAATCAAAAGATAAATATCTTGCATATGGGCCTTGGTGCCTTTCATAAGGCACACCAGGCGGTGTATGTGCAGCGAGCAATTAATAATGGGCAAAGGCTAGCTATTGCTGCGGTTTCACAGCGTGATCCAAAGGAGGCAACAACCCTTGCCGATATGGGATTTAAGTATTTAGTTAGACAGGGCGATGGCGTGAGCAGCACCGATGAAGAGATCACATCCATTGTTGCTACCTACTTTTATCCAAAGGATTTTTTAGCGCTAGGTCAAATAGTTGCAGATGAGGATTTTCTAGCGATCACAATAACTGCAACTGAAAAGGCTTATGTCTACAGCGATGATCTGCAGGCAACGCTGCCAGGCCGGCTGGCTTATCTGTTGCATGCGCGTTACTTAAAGACAAAGAGGGGAATCGCAGTTATCTCCTGCGATAACCTGTCTGGTAATGGTGCAATTACAAAAGCATTGGTCTTAAAGAGTGCAGGATTAATTGGGGATGCCAGATTTATTACTTGGCTAGATGAAGAGGTGCGCTTTCCAAACACAATGGTGGATCGAATTGTGCCGGCGGCAAAGGAGGCTGGTGTTTTGGTCACTGAGCCATTTACGCAATGGGTAATTGAAGAGGATCCAATTGAGAAGTATTTAGGTGGAGTTGGAATCCAATTCGTTGATGATGTGTCGGGGTATGAGTTAATGAAGCTGCGATTATTTAATGGGGTGCATTCAGCCCTTGCCTATACCGGTGAGTTAGAAGGTATTGAGTGTGTGGCCCAGGTAATTAAAGAGCAAAAGCATGAGCAGTTGGTCAAAAACATCCAGGAGCAAGCAGCAAGTAGTTTTGTGGTGCCAGTGGGAGAGAGTGCAGCTACTTACAGCGCTGCGATTAGAAAGCGGATTGCTAATCCATCCCTGGGACATCGAAGTGAGCAGATTGCAATGGATGGCTCACAAAAGCTGCCACATCGAATCTTTACAACAATTAATCAATTAATTGAGAAGAATCTGCCAACTAATTACCTATCGCAGGTGTTGGCGATCTGGGTAGATTACTTAAGTAAGAGTGATCGGGTAAATGATCCGCTTAAAGAAAAGCTGATTCCACTGGCCAAAGCCCAGGATGTGGCTGGCTTGTTTTCTTTGCCAGAGTTTGCGGTTAAATTAAATTCAGCAGTATTTGCCGAGATCCAAGGGAAATTAGCTGAGATCCAGGTTAGAAGTTAGCTTTAAACCAATCTATTTTTTAATGGTGAGATGTAATCCCTACCTTTGATTTTGTATAACTCCTGAATTAACTCTTCTCCCATTTGCGCAGCCCGTTTTTCAGTTAGGCGCTGCCCATCTACGATCACAATCTCTTTATCTAAATCTATAGATCTAATAAACCCATCATCACTTGAGTCTTTTTTTGATCTCATCAAAGCCCTCCTGGTGGCTAGTTAGCACCAAAGATAATCAATAGTTTGATTACTCGGAGTAGTTCTTAAAGGGTTGAGCCATAAAGGCGAGAGAGGTTGAACTCGTGGTGGCCACCAATTTCAGCTTTAGTTAATTGACCATTTGCAACCTTGATTATTAACTCGTAGATCTGCTGGCCATTCTCTTCAAGAGTTTGTGTGCCATCTGCGATGGTGCCGGAGTTCATATCAATTAGATCGGCAAGTGCGTTAGCCATTTGGGTGTTGGTTGCCACCTTGATAGTTGGCATAACCGCCGAGCCAGTTGGTGTTCCGCGGCCGGTGGTAAAGACGGTGATATTTACACCAGCGGCAGCAAATGCAGTTAACTGTTCAATGTCATGGCCTGGTGTATCCATAAAGTAAAGGCCAGCTTCTGTTGGTTGATCTGCGAAATCAAGTACGCCAGTAAATTGAGCATTGCCTGCTTTCTTAGCAGCACCTAATGATTTCTCCTCTAATGTGGAAAGGCCGCCCTCAATATTTCCCCTTGATGGTTGAGCGCCGCGAATATCAATTCCTTCATAGGTAATTGATTTCTCATAACGGGCAACCACATCAATTATTTGTTGGCCAACCGCAGGAGTAATTGCGCGTTTCGCAAGTAAGTGTTCTGCTCCTAGGATCTCCATCGTTTCCGCAAGAATAGATGTAGCGCCTTGTTCAACTAATTTATCGCTAGCCACACCTAATGCTGGGTTTGCCGTAATTCCGCTGTAGGCATCGGAGCCACCACACTCAAGACCTAAGTTAATGGCTGAGATTGGGGCGGGTGTGCGCACTTGTTGTTTTGCAAGTTGTAATTGTTCAAGTGCAATCTTGGTAGTTGTATCCCGTAATTGATTTAAGGATTTCTCATTACTTAGTGAGATCTCAATAATGTTGGTGGCACCCTTTGTTTTAGCCATCGCAAGTAATTGATCCTCAATTGGCGCGCCAAGGCGCAGAGCAATGGTGACAAAGAGATTTGGATTAGCTGGCACACCGCTGATGGTGTGCAGGATGCGATCTTGATCCTTCTCGGGCAGCTGCGCCCAATCATGTGAGACCGCTACACAACCAGGTGCGGTACTTTCAATCTCGCGGGCAATGGCGGAGAGCATTTGATGCAGTGGCAGGATCAAAACATGGTTGCGAAAGCCCCACTTGCCAGTTGATCGTTGGTAGCCGGTAAGCATTATGTGGTTCTCACTAGGTTGTTCTAACTAGGCGAGGGGCGATGATCTCACCAATTCCACTTAACTCACTCTTGGTTTTTTG
>CAZVNE010000036.1:0-1341 GCA_964628535.1 uncultured Candidatus Nanopelagicus sp.
GGTACTGCAAAATACGACGACGCTTTCCTACCATTAATAACAGACCACGACGGTTGTGATGATCATTCTTATTTGTTTGCAAATGTTCTGTGATCTCATCAATTCGCTTTGATAAAAGTGCTACCTGTGCCTCTGGGCTGCCTGTGTCAGTCGCAGATGAGCCGTACTTGGAAATAATTTCCTTCTTAACCTCTGGCGATAATGCCATATTTGTATTGCTCCTTCTGTTCTTGTCACGAGGGCCTCGGTGTAATTCACGAAGGCACACTTTCTCGCTTTAGTGGGTAAAGATTACCAGCGCATAAGTGATAGGGAAAATCCAGCGTAATTTTCCGCTTAATTGCTAGTTAATTTGCGGGCCTGATCACAATCAATCTTCATCTGATCCAGCAATGGCGCTAATCCATCAAATTTCAATGTATCTCTTAATCTAAAACCAAACTCAAGTTTTGCTGCTTTGTCATATAAATCTAAACCAATTTGATCAATTGCATACGCCTCTACCTGACGACCACGAACACCAGCAAATGTAGGGTTTGTACCAATTGAAATTGCAGCTGCCCATCGTTGATCTTCGACAGTAAGCCAACCGGCGTAAACACCATCTGCTGGAATTGTGGCAAGTTTTTCTAAACCAATATTGGCGGTTGGATAACCAATCTCCCGCCCACGTTTTTCACCATGAACTACGGGACCTATTAAGTAGTAATTACGAGTTAACAACTCATTAGCTCGCTCTAATTGACCATCAATAATTAGTGAGCGGATTCGAGTAGATGAGATAGCTGATCCACGATCCTCTGCCAACTTAACAATACTTACATCAAAACCATACTTCGGACCAACCTGTGCCAAGTACTTTGGTGTGCCTTGTGCCTTATGACCAAAGTTAAAGTTTTGCCCAATTACGACATGCTCTGCGGCAAAGCGACCAATTAAAATATCCTCAATAAATTGATCGGCGCTTAAATGGGAAAACTCCTTTGTAAAGTTGATTACCTCAACCGCTTTAGCACCAGCACTCTTTAGTAGTTCAATCCGATCTTTCAGTGACATTATCTGGGTCGGTGTGCGCTCTGGTGCAACAACTGAAACTGGGTGTGGATCAAAGGTAATCACCGTTACATCACCATGATCTCGAGCGGTTGAGATGATTTGTTGATGGCCAAGATGCACACCATCAAAGATGCCGATCGCAACAACCATACTCATCTGCTTATTGTTTCATACTCAATTAATTGAGGCGGCATTAACTAATATTGGCGCTGCTACCACCGCACCATTTTGTGTTTTATTTTCAAGCAACGCATAAAACCGATCTTGATTATCTACCGCAGCGGT
>CAZVNE010000036.1:1441-5117 GCA_964628535.1 uncultured Candidatus Nanopelagicus sp.
GCTGAACAGGTAACTGTTATTGCTACCTCAATTGCATCTGGCAAGTGTTTGATCTGTCCTACCGTTAACTCAAATACTTCAACATCTCTGGCAGGTATGTCTAAAACCTCACCCTCTCGAACCCGTTGATGTGCAGATTTGCCATCGATTTTAATCGCCGACACAGAGGATGGTCGTTGTTTTATCTTTCCAATAAATTTTGCTAGCTCTGCCTTAATTTGATCATCACTAATCTTTGAGGTATCTGCAGTTGAGATTACATCTCCCTCTTTATCATCGGTGTGCGTGGCACTTCCCAATGAGATCACCGCCTCATAACCCTTTTTGCCATCTGTAATGTATTGAAGGAGTTTGGTAGCAACACCAATCCCAAGAACTAACACCCCAGTTGCCATTGGATCTAATGTGCCGGCATGGCCTACTCGTTTAGTATTTAAACGTTTGCGCACCATAGCAACCACATCATGGCTAGTCATGGCGCCTGCTTTATTTATTAGTAGAAAGCCATCCATTTAATTAATCGTGTTTTTTGTAGGGATCTTCAACAATTGGTTTAGCACCAGCACGTAGCTTTGCTAGCTCCTCATCAGCTTTGTGCATCTGCTCAATTAGATCATTCATCTCTTTTGCAGAGTCTTCAAGTCCATCTAGGAAAAATTCAAGTGATGGTGTTACTCGAATACCAAGGGCGCGACCAACCTCAGAGCGCAACATTCCTTTAGCGCTATTTAATGCTGCTGCAGTTGCTTCATGTGCTTGCGTATCACCAAGAACTGTATAAAAAATTGCGGCTTGTTGCAGATCACCAGTTACGCGAACATCGGTGATTGTGACAAAACCAAGCCGCGGATCTTTAATCCGTGTCTCGATCGTGGTTGCGATCAGCTCTTTAATCCGATCGGCAACCTTTAATGCCCGCTTACTTGCCATTTACTTATGCTCGTTTTTTCTCTCGGATCTCATAAACCTGAATTACATCGCCAACTTGTAGATCTTTAAATGATCCAAGTCCGATACCGCACTCAAATCCATCACGGACCTCAGTTGCATCATCCTTAAATCTACGAAGTGAATCGATGGTGAGATTTTCACCAATTACAACACCAGCACGCATTGTTCTGGCCTTGGCATTTCGGCGAATAATTCCATCAGAGACCATACATCCAGCAATATTTCCAACCTTGCTTGATTTAAAGATATCTCTAACTTCAGCATTACCAAGTACCGCCTCTTCAAACTCTGGCTTGAGAAGTCCCCTAAGTGATGCTTCGATATCTTCGATCGCTTTGTAGATAACGGTGTAGAACTTAATATCAACACCCTCATGATCGGCAAAGACCGCGGTTTGTGGCTCTGGTTTAACATTAAAGCCAATAATTACCGCAGTTGATGCAGATGCCAGCGTTACATCATTCTTAGTAATTGCACCTACGCCACGGTGAATAACACGAAGATCAACATCGGTTCCAACATCTAGTTGTACTAATGCATCCTCTAACGCTTCTACCGATCCAGATACATCTCCCTTTAAGATCAAGTTCAAGGTACTTACCTTTGATTGCTCTAGGAAATCTTCCAGTGAAACCTTCTTGCGTGCCTTTGCAAGGGATGCATTTCGTTGCGCTAATTGACGCTTCTCTGCAATTTGTCTGGCGGTGCGATCATCCTCGGCCACCATAAATGTGTCACCCGCACCAGGAACTGAGGTAAAGCCAAGTACCTGTACTGGACGAGATGGACCAGCTTCATCAACTGTTTCACCATGCTCATCTAACATCGCACGAACACGACCATATGCACCACCGGCAACAATCGCATCTCCGACATGCAAAGTTCCGCGTTGCACTAGAACTGTTGCAACTGGACCACGACCCTTATCAAGATTTGCTTCAATTGCAACACCGCGTGCCACATCATCTGCGATTGCGCGTAGATCAATTGCAGCATCAGCGGTTAACAAAATTGCTTCTAGCAACTTATCAATACCCTGACCATTTAAAGCTGAAACATTAACAAACATGGTCTGTCCGCCGTACTCCTCGGCAATTAAGTTGTACTCAGTTAATTGTTGACGGATCTTGTCTGGATTTGCACCCTCTTTATCCACCTTGTTAACTGCAACCACAATTGGTACATCAGCAGCTTGGGCGTGGTTTAACGCCTCAATGGTTTGTGGCATTACGCCATCATCAGCTGCAACTACTAGAACTGCGATATCAGTTACCTTCGCACCTCGCGCACGCATAGCGGTAAATGCCTCGTGGCCCGGTGTATCAATAAAGGTAACGGCACGAGTATTGCCATCATGTTCGTGGTGAATTTGATAAGCACCGATGTGCTGGGTAATTCCACCCGCCTCAGATTTAACAACCTCAGTTGATCGAATTGCATCAAGTAATCGAGTCTTACCATGATCTACGTGACCCATTACCGTCACAATTGGCGAGCGCACAACTAAATCTGCTGGATCAATCTCTGATAGCTCTTGATCTAAATCAATATCAAACTCTTGCAGTAACTCACGATCCTCATCCTCTGGTGAGACGATTTGAATTACAAAGCCAAGTTCAGATCCCAAAATTGCAAAGGTGTCTTCATCAACTGATTGAGTTGCAGTAACCATCTCGCCAAGGTGAAATAGCGCTGAAACCAATGCAGCTGGATCTGCCTTTATCTTCTCGGCAAAATCCATGAGTGTGGCACCGCGGCGCATGCGAATTACCGTTTTGCCATCACCACGTGGAACTACGGCACCACCTAATGTTGGTGCTGGTAAGTTTTCAAACTCTTCGCGTCGCTCTTTCTTACTGCGCTGATTTTTACCTTTGCTCTTTCCACCTTTACCAAATGCACCAGCTGCGCCACCGCGTTGTGGTGGACGACCGCCACCCTTACCGGCAAATGGTGCGCCACCGACAGGAGTTGTAGATGATGGTGAACGATAAGGAGAGTTTCCTTGTGGACGTGTACCTGGTGCACCACCTGGACGTTGTCCTGGTCCACCACTTCCTGCATTTTGCGGACGTGCTGCAAAACCTGGACGAACAGATCCTGGACGTGAACCTTGCATATCACCACGTTGTCCTGGTGGACGTGCACCACCTTGTGTAGGTGGACGTTGTCCTGGTGCTAACCGTTGTTCACCTGGACGAATTGGTCTAGCAGGTGGACGTGGCATTGATGCACCAGATGAAAATGGATTATTTCCTGCACGTGGTGGACGTGGCAGAGATGTTGGTAATGCAGATGCTGCTGGTGGTGAAACTGGTGCCACCGGTGTTACTGGCGTAACTGGTGATACTGGATTTAATTTTGGTTGGTCTGCTACTAATTTTTTAGCAGCCTCTTGCAACTCAGGAGGTAGATCCTCAACTGATAATGGTTTAGCCGCCTCTTTTTTCGCAGCTGCTTTTTTAGCGGGAGCCTTCTTAGCTTTTGGCGCATCTTCGCTGGGTGTTAGCTCTGGGAACTTATCCATCAACTTACGCAACACTGGCGCTTCAACAGTTGATGATGCGGATCGGACAAACTCGCCGACCTCTTGTAATTTAGCTAGCAGCTCTTTACTTTCAAGCCCTAACTCTTTTGCTAATTCGTAAACGCGAACCTTTGACACTGATCTCCTGTCTTGGTTCGCAAACTTTTATGCGAACCTAAATTGCCCTGCTCATAATTT
>CAZVNE010000037.1:0-1584 GCA_964628535.1 uncultured Candidatus Nanopelagicus sp.
AGGGCTGGATAAAAAGCTGGCCCTTCAATCATCGCTCCGACTCGTGGCAGGTAATTCTCTGGCTCTGAAATTTCCTCACCCAAGACATGTCCGTCACCAGTAGATGGAGTAATTAAACCAAGCAACATTCGAATAGTGGTTGTCTTGCCAGCACCGTTTGGACCAACAAAGCCACAAATGCTTCGCATCGGTACCGAGAAATTTGCATGCGAAACCGCTAGCCGATCACCATACTTTTTACTGAGATCACGAACATCAATAGCGGTTTTCATTATGTGCCTATTGTCGCAGATCAACCTTGAAAAATTACTTAAGCAATACTCCAAATACAATTAATAATGAGTAAATGCTGAGAAATGTGATCGACCAGTTAAATAATCGACTGGCATCGATATCAGATTCACTCTTACTCAACCTAATTAATTGCCACTTCCAACCCACCGACAATGCTGATGCAGCAAGGATTAACCAGATTGAAATATCTGCACTTAGCAGTACTGCAATTGATGTAATCACCATAAATGTTGAGTGAAACCACATCTGCTTAATTACAGAACTCATTGGTGCCACCACTGGCAACATTGGAAAATCCGCTGATTTATATTGATCGCGATACTTAACTGCCAGTGCCCAAAAATGTGGCGGAGTCCAGAAAAACACAACCAAGAAAAATAGGAAGGAGGTCAAGGTTAAGGAGTTGGTAACCGCTGCCTGGCCAATTAAAACTGGCATACAACCAGCGATCCCGCCCCAAACAATATTTTGTGATGTATTTTTCTTAAGCATCATGGTGTATCCCAAAACATAAAAAAGTACGGCAAATGCGGTTAGCAAGGTTGCCAATACTGTTGTAAAAACAATAAAGGTTGAAAGGGATAAAGTAACGAGAGCAATTGCAAACCAGGTTGCGTGGCTCTTGCTGATCACACCAGTTGCCACCGGTCTATCTGCAGTTCTAGCCATCAACTTATCTGATTCACTTTCCAAAATCATATTTAAAGTATTTGCCCCACCTGCAGCCAGGGTGCCACCAATTAATGTTGCAATTGTGATCTTCAGATCTGGCACACCATTACTTGCTAAAAATAAGGCTGGCACAGTTGTTACCAACAACAGCTCAACTACCCGCAACTTCATAAGCGCGATGTAATTAGCTAGCATGTTGCTAACTCTATCGGTGAAATTGATTTGCTAATTAGAAACTGTACTTGTATCCGTAGTTGTTGTGGCAGGGATAACAGGAGGTTTTGTGATACTTCCCAGCATTTTATCTATTGCACCTCTTGCCGCATCCTGACTGCCACGCGTTCTGCCAGTTTGATTAGCGATAACTACAAACACATACTCTGTCGATCCTGAGGTGGCGTAACCAGCAAGTGCAACAGTATTTTTAATTGAACCAGTCTTTGCCTTAACCAAACCAATCGCATCAGGTGCGCTCTTTTGATAACGATTTGCCAAGGTGCCAGAGATACCGCTGACCGGTAGAG
Source organism: uncultured Candidatus Nanopelagicus sp. (assembly GCA_964628535.1). Lineage (GTDB taxonomy): Bacteria > Actinomycetota > Actinomycetes > Nanopelagicales > Nanopelagicaceae > Nanopelagicus. The sequence continues at coordinate 1,491 of CAZVNE010000037.1, forward strand.
AGTTATAAACCACATTTAACTTTGGTTCACTTCTAATCTTTAACAGTAATTGTGAAACGGTAGCCGCTGAGATTCTATTTTGTTGCGAGAGCCC
>CAZVNE010000037.1:1684-3477 GCA_964628535.1 uncultured Candidatus Nanopelagicus sp.
CTGGAATCAATAAAAATAACACCAGGATTGGCTAAGTACTTTGATCCTAAGTGATTAAAAAATGCATTAGGCAGTGGATCTGCAGCATTAACTGGTTGCGCTGTTAATGCCAGGATTGAAATAACTGCAATTGAAATTCTTTTGATAAGAATTCCTTGCCTAAATTTCAGATTCATCTACCTGTGCCCTTAAAGTTAAGTTATGTCGGAAAGTACTGTTGGACCTGGTGAGTTCTACCAAGTCGTTGGCGTAGGCCCACACTCTAAACCATGGCCCACAGATGAGCACTTTGATCCTGAATTATTGGAAAATGGTGATCGGCGCAACGTGTTGGATAAGTATCGATATTGGAAGGTTGAGGCGATCGTCGCAGATCTCGATACCAAGCGCCATGATCTGCAAATTGCAATTGAGAATTGGCAGCATGATTTAAATATCGGTTCAATTGTTAGAACTGCAAATGCATTTAATGTCTCAGCTGTTCACATTGTTGGTAAGCGAGATTGGAACAGACGCGGTGCGATGGTGACTGATAAGTACTTAACGGTTCATCACCACCCAACAGTTGAAGAGTTCAAGCTTTGGTGTGGTCAAAACAAGTTACCAATTATTGGAATTGATAATCTGCCAATCTCAAAGCAGATTGAAAATTATGATCTGCCAGCAAAGTGTGTGATGTTATTTGGCCAAGAGGGTGCTGGCATGAGTGATGAGGGTGTTGCTGTTTGTGAGGTTGTTTTAGCTATCTCGCAGTATGGATCAACTAGATCTATGAATGCATCCGCAGCTGGTGCAATTGCAATGTATGCCTGGGCGATGCAACATTTAAATCCAGTAAATCATCCAAAAGCTTAAAAAGATTTAAGCCTCATCAATTACATCGGTAACCGCATCTAATCTGCGTTCAATCTCTTGTGCTTCATCATTTCGATCTAGCTTTCGAAGCACTAACGCAATCTTTCGCTCAATATCAATGATGAACTCAAAATCCTTAAACTCAGACTCGGTCACTGTCTCAAGCACATTCTCAAGACTCATCAAACCTTCTTCGTTTAGGTTTGAGGCAATCTGCGCCTTTCCTAACTCAAACATCGAGTAGGTCTCGCGGCGGTGATCATGAGCGGTTACAAATACATCTAATGATTTTTGTGCGGCAATCAAGGCACCTTCGGCATCGCCAAGCTCTGTTAAGCAGTGCGCAATCTTTTGATCACACCTTGCAACATTAATTACCTCTTTTAATCTCTTAAACAAGGCACGTGCCTCACGGAAGGCCTCTAGTGATTTATCGTAATTTTTTAACTCTCGGTAGGCACAACCAATTAAATGTAAATCATTTGCTGCCCCTGAATCATTGCCATCAACTAGATGCTCCTGCACACATTGATTCATGCAATCAATAGTTTTGTCATACTCCTTTGAGTTAAACCACCACTCACCTAAGGTGCAAGCTAGTTCAATCGCCATTGGTGATTTTGTCTCGCGCAGCAGTTCAACCGCCTTGCTCATCGCATTAGCAGCTTCATTCATCCGCTTTAATTGATTTAAGTTGTAACCAATTGCTGAGTAGGCCTGAGCTAAACCTTCTGTTGGTGCTACTGCACCTAAATCTGAGTAAATATCCCGCGCAGTTTCTGCGAGCGCTAGCGCTTCATCATATTGACCACGTGCATAGATACGCGCACTTAATTCATAGTAAGTATTTGCACGATCTAATCCTTCAACCTCTGGAATTCGCTCCCAAAGCATCTCTTCGGTAATTATCTCTTCCGAATTTATATCGTCGTCGTCGG
>CAZVNE010000037.1:3487-5041 GCA_964628535.1 uncultured Candidatus Nanopelagicus sp.
CAATTGACTCCTTTTTATTAGCTGTACTTATCGCTCTGAAGTACTAGAACCCTAGCAATTTCCAGCCATCGGTGCGGGCCAATCTGGCTAGGGCGCACCTAGGAACTGCGTATAATTTCGACACGTGCGTTTCTTAAATACCCCCGCTTACGACCTTACTTATGACGATGTCTTCATGGTTCCGTCATACTCTGAAATCGCAAGCCGCATGGATGTGGATCTAAGCTCACCAAATAACGCCGGCACCACCATTCCTTTAGTCGTTGCCAACATGACCGCAATCTCTGGCCGTCGTATGGCAGAAACCGTTGCCCGCCGAGGCGGCATGGCGGTTATCCCACAAGATATCCCACTTGAGATTGTCGCTGATGTAATTAACTGGGTTAAATCTCGCCACCTAATCTTTGATACACCCGTAACTTTAAAGCCAACTGAAACAGTTGCAGATGCAATTGATCTAATTACTAAACGTGCTCATGGCGCACTTATAGTTGTTGAAAATGATGCCCCTATTGGGATCATCACCGAGGCTGATTGTGAAAATGTTGATCGCTTTACCCAACTGCAACAAATCATGTCCCGTGACTTAATTACCCTAACTGATGATCTATCACCACGTGAAGCATTTGAGTACCTAACCCAAAAGGGGCGAAAGCTTGCCCCAGTAATTAATAAGAGCGGAAAGTTAGTCGGCATCATCACCCGCACCGGCGCCCTTCGCGCCACCATGTATAAGCCAGCGGTAGATGCCAACAATAAGTTAAAGGTTGCAGCAGCTGTTGGCATCAATGGTGATGTAGCAGCAAAAGCGAAGTTTTTAATTGAAGCAGGTTCCGACGTTCTGGTTGTCGACACTGCCCATGGTCACCAAAAGAAGATGATTGAAGCACTTAAAGTAATCAAGGCTTTAAATCCAAAGATTCCTATTGTTGCCGGAAATGTTGTAACAGCTGAAGGCACAAAACAATTAATTGAAGCCGGTGCTGACATCATCAAAGTTGGTGTTGGACCAGGTGCAATGTGCACAACCCGTATGCAAACTGGTGTTGGTCGCCCACAATTCTCTGCCGTTTTTGAGTGCGCAACTGAGGCGAAAAAACATGGCAAAACAATTTGGGCAGATGGCGGCGTTCGCCACCCCCGCGATGTCGCACTTGCTCTTGCTGCCGGTGCTGCTCAAGTAATGATCGGCTCTTGGTTTGCTGGCACATATGAATCACCAAGTGATCTACGTAAAGATAATGATGGACGTTTATATAAAGAGTCTTTTGGTATGGCCTCAGCCCGTGCAGTTGCTGCACGAACCGCAACTGAGGATGCATTTGATCGTGCCCGTAAATCATTATTTGAAGAGGGAATCTCAACCTCAAGAATGTATATCAATCCAACCAGGCCAGGAGTTGAAGACCTAATTGATGAAATCATCGCCGGCCTTCGCTCATCCTGCACATACTCTGGCGCAAGTTCATTAGCGCAGTTCCACGACAAAGCAGTAATTGGTATTCAATCAGCAGCAGGATATGCCGAAGGCCGCCCGCTATTTACCTCTTGGAA
>CAZVNE010000038.1:0-4670 GCA_964628535.1 uncultured Candidatus Nanopelagicus sp.
GATCGGTCCAACCTGTTTTTTGAATCGCAAGTGCTAGCTCATACTCATTTAAAAATAAGTACTTTGCGCCATCGATTAATTGGGCAATCTCCTCACCACTCATTCGTGCCATTTGTTGTGATGGATCAGCCGCTACTGGAATCTTTAGTCGACGTGCCATATCGCTATAGCGCATCATCGCTTCGGGGTCATCGGGAGAAATAACAAGTAGATCAAACTGTCCAGTCTTTGCCATGATTGGAGCTAACTCAATATTTCTGGCCTCACTCATTGCGCCCGGAAAAAATGATGCGATCTGATTTAACTCAGTATCGGTAGTCACCATAAAGGTTGCGGTGTGCAGTTTTTCTGAGACCAAAACATGGGATGTATCTACGCCATGGCGATTTAACCAGGCCTGGTAATCAACCCAATCTTTACCAACTGCAGCTATCAGAATTGGATTTAAACCAAGTGCACCCATACCAAAGGAGATATTTGCGCCGCAGCCACCACGGCGAATCTCTAGGGTATCAACTAAAAAAGAGAGGGAAACCTTTGCTAAGGAGCCAGCAACTAGTGAGTCGGTGAACTTTCCGTTAAAGCTCATGATGTGGTCGCCACCCACGGAGCCAGCGATAGCAACTCTCATTTTAAATTAATTTTTTAAGAATAAAGATTAATTAAAGGAGTCACCACATGCACATGAACCACCGGCATTTGGATTATCAATAGTGAAGCCCTGTTTTTGAATAGTATCTACAAAGTCAATTGAGGCGCCCATCAAGAAAGGAGTGCTCATCTTGTCGGTGACAACCTTGACCGCTCCAAATTGAGTGATGGTGTCACCATCTAAGGCTCGATCATCAAAGTAAAGTTGGTATCGCAGACCAGAACATCCACCAGGTTGAACAGCAACTCGCAGGGCTAAATCATCCCGACCCTCTTGTCCTAACAAAGCAGCAACCTTTTCAGCTGCAACTGGAGTTAATGAAATACCTGCTGATGTGATCTTCACATCTGTAGCTGGTGATGCATCTGTGCTCATCTTGATCCATTTCTATCGGTTTAAATTACTTTGAACCACTGCCACCACTACAGCGGCAACTTCTATAGGGCAAGGTTACTAGTGAAACAAGATAATTGTCTCCTTGAAAGCCTGAAGCCTTTAGGATTGGGACATGAGTTTGACTGAACTACTTTTGCTTGGTCAAGAGGGTGATCCAAAGAGCGAGCGTGGCGTCTCCTGTGATGGGCAGTTGCCATCAGCCAGTGATCCAAAACTCGTAGAGCGAGCGATCAAAGCACGTGCCCGCCTTGGTGATCAGGTAATGATTTTGGGACACCATTACCAACGTGATGAGGTAATTGATTTTGCTGACATCAGAGGTGACTCTTTTAAGTTGGCTCAAGCTGCAGCTGATAACCCTGATGCTCAGTACATCATCTTCTGCGGTGTGCATTTCATGGCCGAAAGTGCTGACATTTTAACTAAGCCTGCACAGCAGGTTATCTTGCCTGATCTTTCAGCAGGTTGTTCTATGGCAGATATGGCCACAGCGGTGCAAGTAAGTGATTGCTGGGCACAACTTGAAAAATTGAATTTAGCAGCTAAAACAACTCCGATTACCTACATGAACTCATCTGCTGCAATAAAAGCTTTCACTGGGAAAAATGGCGGCGCAGTCTGCACCTCATCAAATGCAGAACGTGCAATGAAGTGGGCATTTGAGAAGGGTGAAAAGATCTTATTTCTGCCCGATCAACATTTAGGCCGAAATACTGCAGTTTTAAAGTTGGGGTTATCCCTAGATGATTGTGTTGTTTGGAACCCTTGGAAACGCAATGGTGGATTAACAGATGAAGAGGTTAAAAGAGCTAAGGTGATTTTATGGCGTGGGCATTGCTCAGTGCATGGCAGATTTACCTTGGATAATATTAAAGATGCTCGCAGCAAGTTGCCTGGAGTAAAAATACTTGTTCATCCAGAGTGCCAGCATGAGGTGGTGGCTGCAGCTGATGTTGTTGGCAGCACCGAGATGATTATTCAAACTGTGCAGCAATCAACAGCAGGTTCGAGTTGGGCGATTGGTACTGAATTAAACTTGGTACAGAGATTGGCTAATGAGAATCCTGAGAAAAATGTGATATTTCTTGATAAAACTATCTGCTACTGCAGCACAATGAATCGGATTGATTTACCACACCTAGTTTGGGCAATGGAGTCATTGGTTTCAGGCAAGGTAGTTAACCAAATATCGGTGAACCCCGACACAGCGATGCATGCAAAAGTTGCACTAGATCGAATGTTGGCTCTACCGTAGCCGCATGAGCAAATCTGAAGAGAAAAAGAGTGTTGGCAAAAAAGGCAAACCAACGCCAAAGCGCAAAGAGGCAGAGGCAAAAACTAAGAGTTCAATCCTCTCCCCTAATGCATCATCCTCTGATAAGAAGAAATTAAAGGCGCAATCTCGAGCTCGACGTTTGGAATCACGTGCTGCTTTTATGCGTGGCGAAGAGAGTGCTCTACCACCAAGAGATAGAGGGCCGGCCAAGAGATTTATTCGAAATTATGTTGATAGCCGACGAACAATCTCAGAGTATTTTTTAGTTTTGATTATGTTTGTTTTATTCCTAACAATTATTCCAAACCCTACAATTCAAATCTTTGCAATCGCTGTGATGTACTCCGCCATGCTTTATGCCGTTGTTGATGGCTTTTTATTAGCCCGCCGGATGAAGAAGTTAATTACCCAAAAATTTCCTGGCGAATCTCTTCGCGGCGTCGGCATGTACGCCTGGTTGAGATCAACTCAAATGCGCAGATTGAGAGCACCTGCCCCACAGGTAAAGGTTGGCGAAAAGGTTAATTAAGCCCGAGGCTTAGGCGAGATTGTCTTGCTAGGGTCCTTCTCTGCAATCCCGCCAATTGCCTGATCGATCTCACTCATAATCGAAGCTTCTAACTTAACTCCGCTCGCTTTCACATTCTCTTTTATCTGCGCGGGCTTGGTTGCGCCAATTATTGCGCTCGAAACATTTGGATTTTGCAGTACCCATGCAATTGCCAACTGGGCTGGTGTTAAATCAACCTTCTTAGCAATTGGAATTAATTTCTGAACAGCAGTAAGTACCTGATCATTCATAAATCTTGAAATCATATCTGCGCCACCTTTCTTATCGGTAGCTCTTGATCCAGCTGGCGCTTTCTTACCTGGCAGATACTTGCCAGTTAATACTCCTTGTCCAATTGGCGACCACACTATTTGGCCGATTCCCTCTTTTTCAGAGAGTGGAATTACTGCTGCTTCAATCACGCGCCAAAGCATTGAGTACTGTGGCTGGCTAGAGACAAATCGGTTATATCCCTTTGAATCTTGAATCTTCAATGCCGCTGCTATTTGTTCTGCATTCCACTCTGAGAATCCGATGTAGTGAACCTTGCCCTGCCGAATCAGATCATCAAATGCGCTGAGCGTCTCTTCTAATGGAGTCTCATAATCAAAGCGATGTGCCTGATAAAGATCTATGTAATCGGTCTTTAATCTCTTAAGAGAGGCATTGCATGATTCAACAATATGCTTACGGGAAAGTCCGCGATCATTTTTTCCAGCACCGGTAGGCCAGTAAACCTTGGTAAAGAGTTCATAACCTTCGCGCCTATAACCTTTGAGCGCCTTACCTAAGACTGACTCTGCCTTTGTGCCGGCATAAACATCAGCGGTGTCATAACTTGTGATTCCTTGGTTAAAAGCCTCTTTTACACATTTGATTGCCGCTTCGGCCTCAACTTGCGAGCCGTGGGTAATCCAATTTCCATAGGTAATCTCAGATACATACATTCCGGTACTGCCAAGTCGTCTATGTTCCATATTTGAACCTTACTTTAAAAATGGATTAAGGCAATAACTGGGATCAGATGCAATCGGTAGGCGTGGCTGTTTGGCTACCCCATTTTTCGATCTAAGATATGGCTATCCTGAATCAATCAGGTAAAAAGTGAATATTGAAGTTAAAGGCAGTAAAGGTTGAAAGCTAGGGGAAGTCGGTGCAAAACCGACGCTGACCCGCAACCGTGAAAATCAAGTTACTAATAATTGATTTAAGTCGGATTACCTACTTTCTTCTTGTTCTATCCAACCGTCGAGGATTACGGTGCGGAGAAACTCATTGGCTTGAGTCTCTTTTGCCCTCGTAAGACTCTCATCCCAGAGAGGCTTTACATGATTAGATTAGTAAGTAAGAAGAATCAACAAATTCGAATTGGGCTAGTTGTAATAATCACCGCCCTATCCCCGCTTACCTTAATTAATTCAGCATCTGCTGATAAGGGTTATCGATATTGGGGCTACTTTCAAGCAGTACCAGGAAGTAATACTTGGGTTGCGGCAATGACCGGACCAACAGTAGAACTTAAAGATGGTGCAGTAGAAGGTCACTCTTTCAGCATCAGCAATGCAGAGGTTCCAGCGGTTGCACCTAGTAGTAGCGCAGATTTTGCAACCTTGTGTGCCGATACTCCCGCTGCGGCTGGCAAGATCAGAGTTGGTTTAGTGATTAATTTTGGTGAAGCCAATATTGCCCCCAGCGGTGAAGTGCCACCAAAGACAATCTCTACTTGTGCGCTAGTAAAGAGCGGCGCAACCGGTGTTGATGTACTTAATACCGCAGTTACAGTAAGAAATGACAGT
>CAZVNE010000039.1:0-4625 GCA_964628535.1 uncultured Candidatus Nanopelagicus sp.
AGTCCCTCACAACCCACTTGAAGTTGTTTTACTTAATGCCCTTAATCTTCGTCAGACTCTTCATTGGATTCTTCATTGTTGCTAGATGCCGGAGGTGCAATAACTTGATGACCCGCCTCTTTTGTTATTGATGCTCCTAGAGAGCCCAATAAGAATCCACTTAGTACTGAGTTTGGTTTGCTTTGAGTATTGTGTTGATTAGTAAAGGAGCTGGTGCCATCTTTTCCACAGATATTTGAAATAACTGCAGCACCACCAGGATGTTTTTGAACATAGCTAGTCAGGTTGTAGACCTTGCCATTGACAATGCTCCAACAATCATCTTTGGTGTTATGCCTTTTAACTTCGGCGGTTGATAAATTAATGGTGCCCGCAGCAGCGCTGGCAGTTGGAGCGGGATCTTCTAATGCTGGTACCTCTGCTTGTGTAATTCGATTCTTCCAGGTTGCTTCAGCACCAGAATGACCAACCAAAACTGTCAAAACTAAGCTGGCTATTGCAAGTAAAGGGACAAAGACTTTAACTACTTGCTGCCATAACTTCGGTACTTTGGTACGAACCCGATCTGATTTCTCAATTGCAAACCAGATAGAAAATATGATCGCAAAAGCTAGTACTACTAAAGCCAACCGCTCGCCCAAGGTTGAGTGAGATTTTGGTAAACCAACTCTTTCCGATAAAGCTTCACCGGATTGAGTAGCAATGAAAGCGCTAATTGGGGATAGTAGGACCGCAATTAAAACTAGGGGTGAGTAAGTACTACGCCACTTAGCAACAAAGGTAAGAATCAAAGCGCCAATTGCAGCAAGTGGAACCACTACAACTACGGCGTGACTGATCAGTGGGTGGATCGGTAATCCAGTAATTAGATCAAACACTGACTTCCCCTATCGTTTCTCTGACTGTATCTTTTCACAATAGACCTGCGAGTATGTGATTGCAAAACTCTCTTAATAAAGGCTGAGAGTTGTATATCTCACCCAAACCAAGCGCTGCTGAAATTGAGAACAATGAGTGCCTGCCCTAACCTTTAAAGCATCAAATCAACTTCGAAGGAGCAGCTCATGAAATTAAAACCGTTATCAACTCTGGCTCTTTCAGCCGCGCTAATTCTCTCTGGAACCGCAGAGGCAACAGCGGATGCAGCGAAGCCTGGTCAGAGCATGACCCACATGAAAACAGCTGCTGGAATTGCTTCAACATTGGAAGCTGCTGGTGTTGTTATTTATGTTCAAGGCGGGGCAACCTCATCTGTAATCGGAGACTCAATCGCCTCAACAAATGGTCAGTTAGTTTTCCATATTCCAGTAACAGCGAATAGAGCTGGAGTTCAACACAGAGGTAGCAATATTGTATTTTTCAATACCGCCAATAATTTACAACTTGTGCTTAGTAACCCAGTAATTGATCTTGCAAAAGGTGTCGTTACTGCAACTGTGCCACAGGCAGCAAATCAATCACTTTCAATCCTGACAATTACTAATGCTGCAACATTAAAGCCAAAGATCACTAATGATCGTAAGGCTGGATTGCGCACAACCTCATATAAAGATGCCACCTTAGTTCTCTCTCCTGGTGTAGCCGTCACAATTGCAACAGTGCTAGATTTGCCAGCAAGCTCACTTCCAGATGGTCTAGCCTTTGGTAGTACTGATGTAGCACTTTATACAAAAATTGCTCGGACTAGATAAGGGATTAAAGAGATGGAAGATATCTCAAGACGCGGATTAATTGCCGGTGCCTGTGCCGCTCTTTTGGTTGGTAGCTCACTGGTTCCTCAAGCCGCAAGTGCGTCAATTAAAAAACTTCCAAGAAGTCGTCTCTCTGTAAAGTTAAGTGGTGTTCCGCAACTTGCAAAGGTTGGCGGTTCAGTTCGAATCGGTTTAATCAGAAAAATACCGGTAGCAATCGCCCGAACTGGTCCCTCAACCTATGTTGCATTTAATTTATCCTGCCCACATCAAGGAGTAATTGTTGATCAAACTCCAGAAGGCTGGGTATGTAGTGCTCACCTTTCAAAGTTTGAGCCAGATGGTGATTTGGTTTTAGGACCGGCAACTACTGGATTAAGGCGTGTGCCAATAAAGGTTTCTAAAGGTGTAGCAACTGTCGGTTAAGTTGTAAATTCTTTAGTAAAGGAGTGGGTATGGCTATTTGTCTCAACCCACAATGCCAAAAAATTGTGCCTAATGAGAGTGTTAAGTGCTCATCTTGTGGCGGTGAATCGCTTTACAAATTTCGTATGTATCAACCACCTGAAAATATTGAGGAACAGATATCGATGGAGAGCTTTCAACGCGCTCTTAAACATACAAAACCCATTCGCGAGCGGGTTCCAACAGAGCACTCAGGTATTGGCTCATTTAAATCAAAGATTGCAGTGAGAATTCAATTCATCATTCGAAAGTTATTTTCTCGGCGTTACCGCCGCGGAAGATAAAAATCTTACTTAAGTTTTTGCCGCCAAGAGGAGAAACTTCTAACCGATCCTGCATGGGGTTTTCTAAGCCATGGAAATGGATGAATCTGCGCTAGATTTTTAAACTTAGCAAACGAGGGCACCGGTGCATAGGTAACTGCAACTGAGTTTTCTTGGGCAAATAGGTATGGATCTCCTAAGTAAACCTGCAGCTCTCTTCGCTTAGCCAAATCCTTTAGTGTTTGCAGATAAAAACCGATTCGATTTGAACTTAACTGTAGTTTTGAAAGCGCTGCTTGATTAAAGACAAAAACCACTGGCAGCTCTGGATTTGCAACGAGCGCAGGATCGCTATCCCCCATCGAATCAATAGTTAGTAGAACCATCTTCACATCTGCATTGTTAACAACTGAAACCGGTCCAGTTGTTCGAGCAAGATCGGGATCTGCATCAAGTAATGGATTCTTATCTAATTGCCTTGGCGTAATCTCATCTGGAAACTCTTGAATGGGGCAGTTCATTTTAAGCGGACATTTGTTACACAAACCTGGTGCGCGCTTTTCTACCTGCCACCTTGCAAATCCATATGGCTTTCCTGTGCCAGCACCAACTGTCCACTGCCAACCTAAAAGATTTGCAGCTCTTGAACCATCAATTAACTCGCGATACATCCGCTCTTGCCCATGCAACCAACCCTTATTGTTTCTAACACTCCAGTGGGATGAGAGCCACATCCTGGTTTGGTTTACTAACCAACCATCACTCTCTAACTCACCAACCACCTCATCAATACACAACATCTCACGATTCCAACCATCACCTGTTGCATCCCGCTGCGCATCAAAGCGCAGGTTCTCAAATAATCTTGTGCCAATTCGTGCATAAAGATGGCGGGCGTACTCCTGCCAATAAAGCTCATCTCTAAACTTTTCTAGATCGCGAAAAGGTGCACCTTTAACCGCTTGATATACCTGACTTAAGGTAAGAATGTTGTGGCGGATATATGGTGACAAAACTGTGGCACCACGTTTACCTCTTGGCAGTACCTCAGATCTTAAATTTGCATAATTAGTTATATCTAGATTTTCTAACGCGGTATTTGCTGCGCTTTGCCCGCCCGGTATAGAGCTAAGCCCTAACCTGCCTGAGTAGAGCCCTTGAAAATCCTGCTCGATGATCTCAATCTCTGCTCGATTTAGGTTGATTGGCTTCAAATCCATATGAGAAAGGTAGTGGAGGGTTGCGTTTAAACTAAAGGTATGCGTTCTAAGTGGAAATACTTTGGTTTAGTTCTGGTTTCTATAGCCGGAAACTTACTTTTCATTCAACCCGCACAAGCATCACTTTATGCATTCACTTCACATACTTTTACAAATTGCTCTGCCACTGGCCCTGCTGGTCCTTCGCAATCTGCATGCAGATCTGCATACTCAACTACTTGGGATGATACCGATAGTTATTACAAAAATATTTCAGGAATTCAATACTGGACGGTTCCTGCATCTGGCACCTACAGAATTACTGCAATTGGCGGACATGGATCTAATACTTCTGGTTCAACTCTCGGCTACGGCGCATCAATCCGAGGTGAATTTAACCTATCGCAATCTAGTATTTTAAAAATTCTAATTGGGCACTACGGAAGTAATTCCGGTGGTGGTGGTGGTGGCGGCGGAACTTTTGTTGTGGAGTCGTCAACTTCCACAATTCTTACCGTTGCAGGCGGTGGTGGTGGATCAGGTTCTGGTGGCGGATGGTCCTGGACAGACCCGTCATCAACTAAAGATGCAAGTATTACAACCTCAGGACGGCCTGGAACTACTTACCCAGGAACCGAAACAGGAGGAGTTGGTGGAACTAATGGAAGTGCTGGTGGTGCAACAGTTTCATCGTGGAATGGTTTTCCTGGATCCGGATATTCTGGCGATGCAAGTGTTGGTGGTGCCAAATCATTTCTAAATGGTGGTGCTGGAGGTAGTGCAAATAGTTTTAGTACTGGTGCTTTTGGTGGTGGCGGTGCTGGTGGTCAATATGGTGCCGGTGGTGGTGGTGGATATTCCGGTGGAGGCGCAAATGCAAGACATGCTGCTGGAGGTGGAGGTGGATCATATAACTCGGGAACAAATCAACTTAACTCCATTTCTACGGCACTAACACATGGGTCTGTATTCATTGAATTATTGGCCGCCCCAGACACCACCGCACC
>CAZVNE010000040.1:0-4523 GCA_964628535.1 uncultured Candidatus Nanopelagicus sp.
AATCCTGATGGTCAAGATGGCAAAAAACGTGTGGCAAAGAAGTTAGAAAATGTCTTAGAGAGTTACCAAACCCTGATCGCACTTGGTGGCGATAACTCAATTACCTTCTCTGTTGCATCCTCAATCTTTAAAGATTTATCAAAGGTTGGCTTGGTAACCCTGGATGCTCACCATGATCTGCGTGATGGTATGTCTAATGGCTCACCAGTTTGGCGATTGATTCAAGCAGGTCTGCCTGGCAAAAACATTGTGCAGATTGGTATCTCTGATTTTGCAAACAGCCGCGAATATTCCGAACGTGCAAAGGAGCAAGGCATTTACATAATTTCTCGTGATCAACTTCGCCGCCAATCAATAAAAGATGCAATGAAAGAGGCCTTCTCCGTTTTAAATCGCAGAGTTGATGAGATCTATGTCGATCTTGATGTTGATGTTTGTGATCGTGCCGCAGTTCCAGCATGCCCTGCATCTGTTCCTGGTGGGATAAGTGCAGATGAGTTACGTCAGGCAGCTTTTTATGCTGGTGCTAACAGCAAGGTCCGCGCAGTTGATATAACTGAAATTGATGTTAAAAAAGATTCAGCAGATCAACGAACAATTCGCTTAGCTGCATTGTTGGTTCTTGAGTTTGCAGCTGGAGTTGCTTCTCGTTAATTTAAGTTAGTAACAACCTTTTTTGCCGCTGTTACTGCAACACCATCACGAATAATTGCAGAGGCTGCTTCCATTTCTGGAGATAAGAAACGATCTGGTCCGATTGGATCAACAACCTTGCGCAGTTCAGCAATTACTGCAGCGGTTGCTGCCGCTGGTTTTAATCCTTTACGCAATTCAATCGCACGAGCTGCGGTTAGTAACTCAATTCCTAAAATATGAGTCAGGTTATCAACAACTTTGCGAAGCTTGCGAGCTGCTGACCAGCCCATTGAGACATGATCCTCTTGCATTGCACTGCTTGGGATTGAATCAACACTTGCTGGTGTGGCAAGGCGTTTGTTCTCACTTACCAATGCAGCTTGTGTGTATTGCGCAATCATTAAACCAGAATCAACGCCAGCGTTAAAGGCTAAAAATGCGGGCAAGCCAACAGATCTTGCTGGGTCTAACATCCGATCTGTTCTGCGCTCTGCCATTGAACCTAAATCAGCTGCTGCAATTGCAAGAAAATCTAGAACATATGCAACAGGTGCACCATGAAAATTTCCATTTGATTCAACTCGGCCATCTGGTTGCACAACTGGATTATCAATTGCACTATCTAATTCCCGTCCAGCAATTATTTCAGCGTAATCAACTGTGTCGCGGACGGCACCTGCAACCTGTGGTGCGCAACGAAGTGAGTAGGCATCCTGCACACGAGTATCTCCTTCAAAGTGGGAGGCCACAATTTCAGAGCCCTTAAGGAGTGCAAATAAGTTGGCGGCAGATACTGCTTGACCTATTTGCTTGCGAAGTGGTGCATGCAGATCTGGTGCAAATACTTTGTCAGTTCCAAGTAGGCCTTCAATACTCATGGCGGTTGTGATGTCAGCAGCGCTACAAAGATTGCGCAGATCAGCAATTGCCATAATCAACATACCCAACATGCCATCGGTGCCATTGATTAATGCCAAACCCTCTTTAGCTTGTAATTCAATTGGTGTGATGCCCGCCTTCTTCATGGCAACTGCAGAATCAACAATATTTCCAGATTCATCATGAACCTTGCCCTCACCCATCATGGCAAGTGCGCAATGTGAAAGTGGTGCTAAATCACCACTGCAACCAAGAGAGCCAAACTCCGGTACTACTGGCGTTAAATTGGCATTTAAAAAATCCGCATAGGTTTTAGCTAATTCATATCTAACACCGGTTCGACCAGATGTCATAGTGCGAAGGCGCAAGAAAATAAGTGCGCGAACAACCTCACGCTCTACCGGTGCACCAACACCTGCAGCATGGGATCTAATTAATGATTTTTGTAATTGAACCCGATCTCCTGGTTCAATAAATTTATCGGCAAGTGCACCAAAGCCAGTTGAAACACCATAAATTGCCTTGCCACCTTTGGTGTAATCATCAATGTATTTTCGGGAGGCATCAATTGCTTTCTTAGCTTCATCACTGATTTCAACCTTGGCGCCATAACGTGCAACATCTATCACATCTTGAAAGCTAACTCCGAATGTATTTAGTACAACTGTTTTAGATTTTTGTGCCATGCTGCCACACCTCATCTATCAAGTTAACTCCTGGCCGATAAGCCAGATGAATATATGAACTCTCCTTTAAAATTACAAAATCAGCTTTAGCCCCCACAGATAAATGACCAACATCATTTCTGCGAAGTGCTTGTGCTCCACCCTTTGTAGCAGACCATAAAGCTTGCTCGGGCGTCATAAACATCTCGCGCACAGCCAGCGCAATCATCAATGGCATATTTGTTGTGTATGAACTTCCTGGATTGCAATCTGCCGCAAGTGCCACGGTAACACCGGCATCAAGTAATCTCCTTGCAGCTGGGTATTTAGATCTAGTTGAAAACTCTGCACCTGGCAGCAGGGTGGCAACAGTTTTTGACCCCGCTAATTTTTCAATATCATTTTGATTAAAGTGGGAAAGATGATCAACGGAAGCGGCATCTAATTCAACACCTAATGCCACGCCATCACCTTGCTCTAATTGATTTGCATGCAATCTTGGTTGCAATCCAGCTGCAATTCCCGCCTTTAAAACTTTGCGTGCTTGCTCAGTTGTAAATGCGCCGCGATCACAGAAGACATCTATCCATTTTGCATGCGGCTTAACCTCGGTAAGCATCTGACCACACACCAAATCAACATAATCATCAGCTTTGTCCTTGTACTCACTTGGCACAACATGGGCGCCTAGAAATGTGGTCTCAGCTGTTAACTGTTTAGCAATTGAAAGAGAGCGCACCTCATCCTTAACAGTTAAGCCATATCCTGATTTAATCTCAATTGTTGTGGTCCCACTGTGCAACGCCTCATGTTGCAGGCGTTGGGCATTACTCAATAAGTCTCCATCACTAGCTTTTCTAGTTAAATCGACGGTGTAAGCGATTCCGCCTGCCTCATATTTTTGCCCTTTCATGCGGGCGGCAAACTCTTTGCTTCGATCTCCAGCAAAAATTAAATGGTTGTGTGAATCTACAAATCCCGGAATTACACACTTTCCAGATGCATCTACGCTTCTTTCAGCACTTGGTGCACTCTCTGAAGCCCCTACCCACTTAATCTTGCCAGCTTCAACAAGCAGTGCTGCATTGTTAATTATGCCAAGGGGTGTTCCATCGATCTCTGAATTATTGGTAACAAGCAGGCCAATATTTTTAATCAGAGTTTGGGACATTTTGTTGCTTCGCTATTTAATTCTTTATTCAGTATCCAACATTGGGATATGCACATGTTTTTCACGTGCAGTCTTATCTGCAATCTCATACCCGGAATCAACATGGCGGATGACGCCCATGCCTGGATCATTTGTTAAAACTCGAGCTAATTTTTGCGCTGCAAGTGGTGTGCCATCTGCAACTGAGACTTGGCCAGCATGAATTGAACGTCCCATACCAACTCCACCACCATGGTGAATTGAAACCCAAGATGCACCTGATGCCACATTTACCATTGCATTCAGAAGTGGCCAATCGGCAATTGCATCAGAGCCATCTAGCATCGCTTCTGTTTCTCGATAAGGAGATGCAACTGATCCACAATCTAAGTGATCGCGGCCAATAACTATTGGCGCCTTAACCTCACCCTTTGCAACTAGATCATTAAAAGCTAATCCTGCTTTATCGCGTTCGCCATAACCTAACCAACAAATACGTGCTGGTAATCCTTGGAAGGCAACCTTTTCTTGTGCCATTGTGATCCAACGATGCAACGCCTCATTTTCTGGGAACAAATCAAGTACCGCTTTATCTGTTCGATAAATATCCTTTGGATCACCAGATAATGCCGCCCAACGAAATGGCCCCTTACCTTCACAAAATAATGGACGGATATATGCAGGAACAAAACCAGGGAATGCGAATGCGCGTTTGAATCCACCTTGGCGGGCTTCATCACGAATTGAATTACCGTAATCAAATACTTCAGCACCCTTATCCATAAAACCAACCATCGCTTCAACATGCTTAGCCATCGCCTCTTGGCTGCGCTTGGTGAAATCAGCCGGATTATCCTTTGCCAACATCTCTGCATCTTCATAATCAACACCAATTGGAATATATGAAAGAGGATCATGCGCAGAGGTTTGATCGGTAACAATGTCGAAGGCGACATCCATATTTAATAATTTAGGAAACACCTCCGCTGCATTTCCAACTAGACCAACAGATAATGGCGTGCCAGCATTTTTAGCCTTCAAGCAACGAGTAACGGCATCATCTAAATTATTGGCAATCTCATCTAGGTATCTAGTTTTAATTCGCTTTTCTAATCTACTTTTATCAATATCTACAACTAAACAGACGCCACCATTCATAGTTACAGCAAGTGGTTGGGCTCCACCCATGCCAC
>CAZVNE010000041.1:0-4181 GCA_964628535.1 uncultured Candidatus Nanopelagicus sp.
CACCACTTTTGAAGTAATCATTTGCATATAGATCAACAAAGTAAGGCATCTCTTCCCGGCAACCAACACACCACGATCCCCACACATTCACCACAATCGGTCCACGAATTGCATGAAAATTAATAATCTCAGAGCCATCTAAACATGGCATTTCAAGTGATTTTGTCTCTGTCGTTACTCGCTCAATTTCTGAACAATCTGGAACAACGCCAACCATCATTGATGAATCTGTTTTTTGGCTACTGCAACCGGATAGAAGCAAGGTAAAAACAAATAACAAGGTAACTCTCTTCATCTAAAATCCGCCTCAACCTTTACTAATCGCGTTGCTTTAACTGGATCCATCTCACCGATACCAAACGATGGACATAACTTACTTAATGGACAGGCACCACATGCTGGTTTGCGTGAATGACATACTCGCCGCCCATGCCAAATTAATCGCTGAGAAAGATTGGTCCAATCTTTTTGTGGAATTAGATCACCAACCTCAAACTCAACCTTTACTGGATCAATTGATTTACTCCAGCCAAATCTTCTACTTAATCTGCCAAAGTGTGTATCCACCGTAATACCTGGAGTATCAAATGCATGTCCCAAAACTACATTTGCGGTTTTACGGCCAACGCCAGGCAATGTAATTAGATCCTCTAACCGATCTGGCACCTGACCATCAAAATCTCTCATAATCTTTTCACTAAGTGACTTTATATTTTTAGCCTTTGCGCGAAAAAAACCAGTTGATTTAACCAATCGTTCAATATCAGATAGATCAGCGTTAGCCATCTTTTTAATTGACTTATACTTTTTAAATAAAGCAGGCGTTGTTTGATTTACTCTTTTGTCGGTGCATTGGGCAGATAAAACTGTTGCAACCAGTAATTGAAATGGATTTTTAAAATCTAACTCACACCTAACATTTGGGTAGCTTTTGGTTAAAACCCGATAGATCTTGCCGGCTCTAACCTTTTTATTTGAAAAGCTCTCTCGCACCTGATCAAGATTAGCCCGATTGGAATTAACTTCCTACCGGGAGTATCCTTGCCGCACAATGGCACAAAAAAATGATGAGGAAGTAATACGTCGGGCGCCACTATTTACCGCGCTAGATGATGCATCTGCTGCCACATTGCGTGAATCTATGACTCAGGTAAAGGTCAGCAAAGGCCAAACATTATTTAAAGAGGGCGATGCTGGTGATCGCCTATTTGTGGTTGTTGAAGGAAAGTTAAAGCTTGGTACCTCCTCCGGTGATGGCCGAGAAAACCTTCTATCAATCCTTGGCCCGGGAGACATGTTTGGTGAACTCTCACTCTTTGATCCAGGACCACGTACTGCAACTGCAACTGCCGTGACTGATGCAAGAGTTTTAGCGTTAGCAAATGATCAGGTAATTGGTTGGGTAACCGCTCACCCACAGGTTTCACTTCAATTATTTAAACGTCTTGCCAGGCGCCTGCGCCGCACCAACGAGGTACTTGCTGATTTAGTTTTTGCAGATGTCCCAGGACGTGTTGCCAAAGCAATCATGGATCTTGGCGAGAGATTTGGTACAAAAAAAGATGATGGCTTGCATGTAAACCATGAGTTAACTCAAGAGGAGTTAGCGCAATTAGTGGGTGCATCTCGGGAAACAGTAAATAAAGCACTCGCTGATTTCGCAGGTCGTGGTTGGGTTCGCCTAGAACCACGAGCAGTTGTTGTTTTAGATTACGAGCGTTTATCTAAACGAGGTCGTTAACTTACTTAAGCTCTCGCTTCATGTAGGCAACTAATTGATCGCCGCCGCCAGGAGCAGGAATTACCTGAATTAGCTCCCAACCCTCTGATCCCCAAGTATCTAATATTTGTTTAGTTGCATGAGTAAGTAGTGGAACTGTTACATATTCAAATTTCATTTATTGTCCTAACGCTGCTTTAACTAACCCGGATACAACTCCACCATCTGCTTTACCAGCAATCTTAGGTGATAAAACTTTCATAACTAATCCCATGCCAGCAGGCCCTGCTGCACCAGTTTCAGTTATTGCCTCCGCAATCAACTTTTTGATCTCATCCTCAGTTAATTGAGCAGGTAGGTATTGAGCAATCACTTCACCCTCTGCCCGCTCTTTATCTGCTAAATCATCACGTTTGGCCGCAACATATGCTTCAACAGCTTCACGGCGCTTCTTTGCTTCGCGAGATAAAACTGTGATGATCTCATCATCCTTTAAAACACGAGCAGCCTTACCTGAAACCTCTTCAGTTGTAATTGCAGCAAGTAACATCCGAATAGTTCCTGATTTGACCTCTGCCCGAGTGCGAATCGCATCGGTTAGATCACTTTGTAGTTTCTCTTTTAGTCCCATAGGGGTATCTTCTCATGCCTATGGCATACAAAGTGCGCGAAGCAACCCTGCCATTACTGCCTAAGGGAAGTAATGAGATTCGAGTTCTGCATTTCTCAGATCTGCACCTAACGCCAAATCGGAAAAAAGAGATTGCAGATATCAAAAGCTTCATAAAATTAAAGCCTGATTTAGTGATCAGCACTGGTGACTTTCTAGCCCATAAAGAGGCTGTCACCACAACACTGGATGCTCTGAAAGATTTACTAAAGCTGCCCGGTTTATTTGTCTTTGGTTCTAATGATTATTATGAACCAAAGTTTAAAAATCCTTTTTCGTACTTACGCAAGGATCATGGTGGACGTAAGTTAGGTAAAAAACTACCTGTCGAGAGTTTACGTAAGGCCTTGAAGAATCATGGTTGGATCGATTTAAATCACCAAAAAGAGATTGTTAAGGTAAATGGGGTAAGTATCGAAGCCCGTGGTACTGATGATGCCCACCTAGAGTTAGATGACTACTCACTTGTTGCAGGGGACGCAAATAAAAAAGCAGATATCGCAATTGGTGTAACCCATGCACCTTATGAAAGAGTTCTAGCAGCAATGGCGGTTGATAAGTTAGATTTAATTTTTGCTGGTCACACACATGGTGGTCAGGTTAGATTGCCTTGGTTTGGTGAAAGTAAAGCGCTAACAACAAATTGTGATTTAGAAACTTGGCGATCTCGCGGTGTGAGTCGAGTAAATGATGAACCTTGGCTAAATGTTTCCGCAGGAATGGGAACAAGCCCATTTGCGCGTATAAGAGTTGCATCACCACCTGAGGTTTCTTTAATTACTTTAACTGCTTAAACAAGTGCGTAAGGTACCCTTTAGGGATGAACCTAATAACTGAGAAACTGCACCGTGTTTACCTCGCAATCGCACTTGTTTTAGTAATCCCAGATACCTTTTATTGGTACTCACTAGATGATTACACCTCATTTCAAACAACCTTTAATGCGATTACTGGGAGCACAGGACTTACCTGGTTATTGGTTAGCTATCTGGCATTATTTTTTGCAATCTTTGCGCAAAAGCTAGAGATGCGAGCATTTTTAACAGTTGTCGCAATTGTTACCAGGGTGTACTTCCTGGTCTGGATTACCGATATCTGGCGAGCCAACGAGGTCTCATTCCCAACATTATTGAAAAATGTCTTTATCAAAACTAACGATGCGCCTTACATAGAGTTATTTGCGTTAATCGCAATGATTCCTTTGATCCTTTCACTAATCATTCAAAAAACGAGAGTTGCAAATTTCTTAACCGCACTGATCAACTTCCTACGTCAGCCAGAAAATAGAAACCACCGAATTGGTTTTCAAGCTGTGTCAGGGATTGCCTACGTTGCCTCTGCCTACATAATGATTACAACCCTTATTGATTACTACGATGTAAGTCGCGGTGAGGTTAATTCTGGCCTTAACTCAACATTGATTTGGTTGCTGGTTTTAGGGGTAGTTTCAATCGCTTTAAAACTGCTAATTTTAACTTTAGGTTTGATTGCGTTGCTTTGGGCCTGGATCTCTTGGAAGCAGGATATTCAATTAGTCCTGGGCCACTTGAAAGATTTTAAATTAAATGAGTATTTGACTCGTAAAGTTGCGGGTTACCTCTACACATTTTATTTCATACTAGTCGTTGGCCTAGTTGCTGCTGGTGTTCCAATATTTGCAGCGACCACCTTTGGCCTAAATCAAGATTACTCGGTGTATCCAATGGTGGCTGTTGCTGGTTTACTAATTGGATTTTTAGCACTTCTTGCACTTCGCTTGATATTTGAATTAGCGGTTGCAATTGTGCATAT
>CAZVNE010000042.1:0-4126 GCA_964628535.1 uncultured Candidatus Nanopelagicus sp.
CACCGGTTGCAATGGCGCAGGGATTACACCTTGCAAAGCCAAAACCTGTTGTTGTCCCAATCTTGCGTGCAGGACTTGGAATGCTTGAAGGAATGTCTCGCCTAATTCCAACAGCTGAAATTGGATTTTTAGGAATGGTTCGCGATGAAAAAACTTTGCAGGCAACCACTTATGCAAATAGATTGCCCGAAGATTTAACTGGACGTCAGTGTTACATCTTGGATCCAATGCTTGCAACGGGTGGAACACTGGTTGCAGCGATTGAGTTTTTGTTGGCAAAGGGTGCAACCGATATAACCGCAATCTGTATCTTGGCTGCACCTGAAGGAATTGCAGTTTTAGAGAAAGCATTTGCTGATTCAAAGGTAGCGATAAAGTTAGTAACTGGCGCACTTGATAAAAAATTAAATGAGCATGGCTATATCGTTCCTGGCTTAGGAGATGCCGGCGATCGCCTGTACGGTGTTGTTTAAATGGCAAGTACTAGTCCTGGTTATGGAATCACAATCCGTGTTGAAGGCCCGGTATCTGCGCAACCAGTAGCTGAGATAACCCAAGCAATTTTGGCGGCGGGTGCATCAATTACCGCATTAGATGTTGTTGAATCTGTTTTGGATAGAGTCGTTATCGATGTTACCTGTGATGCGATTGATGCCGAACATGCTGAAGCGGTAACTGCAGCGATCTCAGCAAATCCTCATTTAGTAGTTCGTAAGGTTTCGGATCGAACATTTCTACTTCACCTAGGTGGCAAGATTGAGATCGCATCTAAGGTGCCACTAAAAACTCGTGATGATCTATCCCGCGCTTACACGCCAGGTGTTGCCCGAATTTCACAGGCAATTGCAAAGGATCCGTCAGATCTTCGCCGCTTAACAATTAAACGAAATACTGTTGCGGTTGTTACTGATGGATCTGCTGTTCTAGGACTTGGAAATATTGGGCCGGGTGCTGCACTCCCAGTAATGGAGGGAAAGGCCGCCCTATTTAAAAGATTTGCCGATGTTGATGCTTGGCCAGTTTGTTTAGATACCCAAGATGTGGATGAAATTATAAGAACTGTACAAATTATTGCTCCTGTTTACGGTGGTATAAATCTAGAGGATATTTCGGCGCCCCGTTGTTTTGAGATTGAAGCTAGATTACGTGAATTATTAGATATTCCAGTCTTTCATGATGATCAACATGGAACAGCAATTGTGGTGTTGGCAGCATTAACTAATGCATTGAAGCTGGTTAAAAAAGATCTATCAAACGCACGAATTGTGTTAAGTGGCGTTGGCGCAGCTGGAACCGCTGTGGCTAAGTTATTAGTAGCAAAGGGTGCTAAACACATTATTGGCTTTGATAAGGATGGCTTAGTTGCCGAAAAAAATGGAGAGAACGATCCGATGCGCCAATGGTTTATTACAAATTGTGCGCCAGGTGATTTCCGCGGTGATATCCATCAGGCGTTAAAGGATGCTGATGTATTTATTGGGGTAAGTGCGCCTAATGTTTTAACTGAAGCGGACATTAAATCTATGGCAAAAGGTTCAATTGTCTTTGCACTTGCTAATCCAGATCCAGAGATTGATCCAGCAATTGCCCGAAAGTATGCAGCTGTGGTCGCAACTGGCAGATCTGATCAACCAAATCAAATAAATAATGTCTTGGCATTCCCCGGAATTTTCCGCGGCTTGTTAGATGCCAGAATTACCAAGATAACCGATCAGATGCTGGTGGCTGCAGCTGAGGCGATTGCATCCTGTGTGAGTGATGATCAATTAAATGCTAACTTCATAGTGCCAAGTGTCTTTGACCAAAATGTTGTGCAAAAGGTTGCTGCATCAGTAAAGAAGAAATCTTGAGTAATTTCGCTGCAACCTTTGATTCTCAATTAAGCCCGGTAGCACCCTTTCTCTTTTACCTAGTACTTGGCGCTATTGTCTTCATTCAAGCTGGCTTACTATTTGGTTTTTTCTTACCCGGCAGCTCATTGTTATTTAGCGCAGGTTTAGTTGCAGCAGCACGAGATGATGTAAATATTGTAATTTTGATTTCAGTAATCTTCTTAGCTGCCTTTTTTGGCGACCAAGTTGGCTTTGTAATTGGTCGAAAATTGGGTAGGCCTTACTTTCAAAGAGCTAGGTCGCCAATTATGAAGAAGGTGTTAGTCAGATCTGAAATCTTTTACGATAAGTATGGTTGGTGGTCGGTTGTCATTGCTCGTTACGTTCCATGGGTTCGCACCTTTGTTCCGCCAATTGCCGGCACAGTAAAGATGAATTACTACAAATTTCTATCGGCAAATGTCTTGGGTGCTTTGCTCTGGGGTGTTGGAATAACTATTTCTGGTTACTTCAGCGGGTCAATCCCTTGGCTAAAAAACATTACTTACTCTGTAGCTGTTTTCTTTATTCTGGCCTCAATTATTTCAGGTGTGATTAATTACCTTCGCGAAAATCGCGATTGACCATTGGCGATAACGCCAAGGTAGGTAAGTAGAATTCCAGCAATTAAGTACCAGGAAATATCTGTTCCACTTGTTGGGGCAACTAGATCAATAATTAATGATCCAACCAACATGCCGCCCACACTAAAAAGAGTAAAGACCAGGACGCCCATATGTTGAACAGCTGTGGCTGAGAAAGCTATATAAAGAACACCAATTGAGCCGCCTAAGTAAACCCACCAAGGAGCACTAACCAACTTTGATAATGGCTGACCGGTATTAAAGTACCTAATAAAAAATAGGATCAGTAAAAATAATGTGCCGGTAATAAAGTTTAATTGCGAGGTAGCAAAGGATTGGGTTGAGTAAACATTAATCTGGGCATTTAGCGCCCGCTGCACACCAACCCAAGTACCAGCAAGGACTGCTAGAAAGATTGCGGCAACCGAAAAGGTGCTTATAGAAAATCTATCCCAAGCCGAGACAATTACTGCGATTACTGTAATCAGCGCGGCAATTACTCGGCGCTTACTGATAGCGCTCTTTTTACCACCAGATAAACCAACCTTGTCTACAAATAATGAAATAGCGGTTTGCCCAGCGAGGGAGGCCACCGTGAATAATGCAACACCAGCTATTGGTACAACATGTGTTTGCATGGCAACAAAGGAGGCGCCAAGAACACCTGCACCCAATTGCCAAGCTGGCAACTTTTTAGATTTAACTGCAGTAAAGATTAAGCCAAATCCTGCCCGGGTTTTTCTTCTAGAAATAACAATTATGGTGACAAAGATCAGGCCGGTAGAAAATGAGACCATCGCTGCTTCGAGTGAATCACCTAAACGCAGAGATAATTCACCATTAATTCGGGATTGAATCGCAATCAAAACACCAGAGAGTGCGGATAGAAGTTCTAGACCAGCCTTACCTTCAAAGCTCTTCTTCTTTTTAATTTAGGCCGCCCCCAACAATTGTTTGAAGCGGCCATTATAGAGTTATCTGGTTATAGCGATGGTGCAGAGTCCAATGTAACTGTGTAGGTTCTTGAAGTACCGTTTGGTAATTCAACAATTACAGCGACCTGATCGCCCGGAGCCTTTGCACGAATTCTTACGATTGCAGAGACAGCATTGTTAACCTTAAATCCATCGATACTTTTGATAACCGAGTTCACTGGAATTCCAGCCTTTTCAGCACCTCTTCCAGCTGTTAGCGCACCGATTCTTGCGCCATTGCCAGCGAAGGTAGAGTCAAATGAAACACCAAAGATTGGTTTAGTTGATTTACCTGTTGCAATAATCTCGTTGATTATTCGCTTTGCCTGATTAAATGGAATTGAGAAACCAAGTCCGATATTTCCAGATGCAGCGCCACCGCCAAGTGTTGCAATAGCAGAGTTAACGCCAACAATTCTTCCTTGTGAATCAACCAATGGCCCTCCAGAGTTTCCTGGATTAATTGCAGCATCGGTTTGGATTGCATCAATATATGAGGTGATATTTGTTGAACCAGTTGTAACTGGCCGATTCAAAGCGGAGATAATTCCACTTGTGACGGTGCCAGATAAGCCAAGAGGAGAGCCAAAGGCAACTACTGCATCTCCGATTGCCACTGCACTGGAGTCACCTTGAGCAATGACAGTTAAATTTCCCTTTCTTACGGAAACGACAGCTAAGTCATACTCTGGGTCAC
>CAZVNE010000043.1:0-2864 GCA_964628535.1 uncultured Candidatus Nanopelagicus sp.
CCAGTGCAATTCGTAAATTTGATATCGAAGCATGGATTCCAACCCAGGATGCATACCGTGAGGTCACCAGCACCTCTAACTGCACCGAGTTTCAATCTCGACGATTAAATATTAGATACCGGGATGAGAGTGGTACAAAACCAGTTGCTACCCTAAATGGCACATTAGTTGCAGTTCCGCGCACCATTGTGGCAATCCTAGAAAATCACCAACAAAAAGATGGCAGTGTAAAAGTACCAAAGGCGTTGATTCCATTTTTAGGTATGGATACTTTGGTACCAGCTTGAACATTCCAGGTAAGCGACCAAAGTTAATCGGTACAGATTTAGATGGCACCATTGTTGCTAATTACGGCTTTATCTCAGAGCGCACCAAGATTGCTTTTGCACAAGCCCATCAGCAAGGAATACATATCTACTTTGTAACAGGTCGGCCAATCCGTTGGATGCAGGAGATTAAAGAAAACTTTGATTTTGGCATGGGCATTTGTGGCAATGGCGCAATGTTGTATGACTTTATAAATGGCAAGATCTTAGAGGAGTGGTTAATTCCAGTAGATGATCAAATTCAGATCGCTAAAAAGTTAAGAGTAGCTATTCCATCAGTTACCTTTGCATTAGAGGCAAACCAAGAGTTTCACCGCGAAAAGGAGTATGTCCCAAGATGGGATATCGGCGCAGATAATGTTGGTGTGGAAAAAATAGAAGAGGCGATTAAGTCGCCCGCCTTAAAAATTCTTGCCCGCTGTGTAAATGGTGAACTCTCATCTGATCAAATGCTCGAACTAGCACATCATGCACTGACTGGAATTGCTACTGTTACACATTCAAACTCAACTGATTCACTTCTGGAAATTTCAGCACATGGTGTTAGCAAAGGTGCCACACTTGCAAAGATTGCTGGCCGGTTAGATTTAACTGCAGAGGATTGTGTAACCTTTGGTGATAATCCAAATGATTTTTCTATGTTGTCCTGGGCCGGCCGATCTTGGGCAATGGCGGATGGACATCCTGATTTAATGAAGTACGCAAAGTTTCAAACCGATGCCCATCAAGAGGATGGTGTTGCAAAGGTAATTGAAAGATTGTTATCACTTCCTGAATAAACAGCTACTCATTGCGCTGGCTCGGATAATTAAGATGAGATAAGTAAGAGATTTTGGCGCTCGCCACTTTGCAGGTAAGTTTGCCCACGGAGGGCTCGCATAGCGGCCGAGTGCACCGGTCTTGAAAACCGGCAAGGGAAACCTTCGTGGGTTCAAATCCCACGCCCTCCGCCAGATTTTTATCCAAGCAAAGGCTTTATTTAAATAACCATCTGTGGCTGAGTTCATAACCAGCACGCAGGAATCTGCCTAGCAATCCCTCTCATCTAGCGAGAAACTTCTCCCATGTCGTCGATAGATACTAGAAAAGCAAAGACCGGGGTCTTCTCAGCCGGCCGAGCATTAATCTCAGATCGCACACTGCGCACCGATAAATGGTGGGTCGAACCTTTAATCACAGTTGGTGTTTTAATCTCATTTATTATTTATGCAACATTTCGCGCATTTGAAAACAAAAATTACTTTGCCGAACCTTTAATCTCACCTTTTTACTCACCATGTTTATCAACTGTTTGTGTTGAAGGCGCCGCTCACTTTGGCACACCAATTGGTGCGGTAAGTATCTTTGGCTTACTAATCTCACCAGCATTATTTATTTTAATTTTCCCACTAGGTTTTAGACTTACCTGTTACTACTACCGCAAGGCGTACTACCGTTCATTTTGGATGTCACCACCTGCATGTGCAGTTGCAGAGCCTCACCAGAAATACACAGGAGAAACTAGAGCGCCATTAATCTTACAAAATGGTCATCGTTGGTTCTTCTACGCCGGTTTAGTTTTTAACATAATTCTTACCTACGACGCGATAATCGCTTTTAAAAATCCTGAAGGCGAGTGGGGCCACATGAGTGTGGGCACATTAGTTTTACTAGCTAACGCCACCTTCCTCTGGTTGTACTCAGCCTCCTGTCACACCTGTCGTCACACAATTGGTGGCAGATTAAAAAACTTTTCACAACATCCAGTTCGCTATAAAGCATGGAGCATCGTCTCTCGCTTAAATCATTACCATCCAAACTTTGCTTGGGTCTCACTAATTGGTGTTGCCTTCGCTGATTTCTATGTCCGTCAGGTCGCCAGCGGCGCCATTACCAATTACTACTTCTTCTAATGGAACGTCACAACTACGACATCGTTGTAATCGGCGCCGGTGGTGCCGGACTTCGCGCAGCGGTTGAAGCACGTGAGGCTGGTCTTCGCGTAGCAATCATCTGTAAATCATTATTTGGCAAGGCCCACACCGTTATGGCTGAGGGTGGAATTGCTGCATCAATGGGAAATGTAAATGACAGTGATGGTTGGCAGGTTCACTTTCGCGACACAATGCGTGGTGGAAAGTTCTTAAACAATTACCGAATGGCGGAGCTGCACGCTAAAGAATCCCCAGAACGTGTTTGGGAGCTTGAAGTATGGGGCGCACTCTTTGATCGCACCACAGAGGGAAAGATCTCTCAACGTAACTTTGGTGGACATGAGTACCCACGCCTTGCCCACGTTGGCGATCGCACCGGTCTTGAATTAATCCGCACCATGCAACAACGCATCGTTGCCTTGCAACAAAAGGATAAGCGCGATCATGGTGATGCTGAGAGCCACATCAAGGTTTTCGCCGAGGTAACAATTACTGAGATCTTAAAAGAGGGCGGCAAGGTCGCTGGTGTTTACGGCTACCGTCGTGAAAATGGCGAAGAACTTTTATTTGAAGCACCCGCTGTAGTTCTTGCAACTGGTGGCGTTGGTAAGACATTTAAAATTAC
>CAZVNE010000043.1:2964-4090 GCA_964628535.1 uncultured Candidatus Nanopelagicus sp.
AACCCAGGCTTTCACCTCTCATTTGATCTAGACAATATGTTGTTAATCGCCGAGAGCACCGCTAAATCTGCAATCGTTCGCGAGGAGTCTCGCGGCGGTCATACCCGTGATGATTTCCCAGGCATGAATCCAAAGTGGCGCCAGGTAAATAACATCTCCTCCTTTACCGGCAAAGAGATTGTGGTTAAACAACAATCTCTGCCAGATATGCCAGCAGAATTATTTGAGCTCTTTGATCCACATGAGTTAGAGAAGTACATGACACCAGAGGAAATGATCAGGGGTAAGGTGAAGCAATGACCCGCAAAATAAAGATGCGCATTTGGCGTGGCAACAGTGAAACTGGTTCCCTGCAAGATGTCTCTGTAGATGCCAATGAGGGCGAAGTAGTTTTAGATGTAATTCACCGCGTGCAAGCAACCCAAATGGGAGATCTTGCCGTTCGCTGGAACTGTAAAGCTGGTAAATGCGGATCATGCTCAGTTGAAATTAATGGCAAGCCACGTCTTGCATGTATGACACAGATGGCAAATTTTGCAGAGGATGAAACCATCACCGTCACTCCACTTCGCGCATTCCCAGTAATCAAAGATTTAGTTACCGATGTTTCATTTAACTACAAAAAGGCGATGGAGATTCCATCATTTGAGCCACCAGCTGATCTAAAGCCTGGTGAGGCCCGTATGCAGCAAATCGATGTTGAGCGCTCACAAGAGTTCCGTAAATGTATTGAGTGCTTCCTTTGCCAAGATACCTGCCATGTTATTCGCGATCATGAAGAGAATAAGAAATCATTTGCTGGCCCAAGATTCTTTATCCGCATTGCAGAGCTTGATATGCACCCACTTGATATGTTGCGCAATCGCAAGCAAAAGGCGCAAGAGGAGCACGGCCTTGGCATGTGTAACATTACAAAGTGCTGTACTGAGGTTTGCCCAGAACATATTCGTATTACCGATAACGCAATCATTCCGATGAAGGAGCGCGTGGTAGATGTTAAGTACGATCCTGTTCGCTGGCTTGGTTCAAAGATTCGCCGCCGCGAAGAGGTTCTTTAATAAATGCGATTACTTGTTCGCTTAATAGCTAGCGCTCTAGCTTTTTGGGCGGCAACCGCTTTAATCTC
>CAZVNE010000044.1:0-4007 GCA_964628535.1 uncultured Candidatus Nanopelagicus sp.
GGAGACGGGCCCACTAAGAAAGCGACGACAGATAGCTGATCATGATGGAGATGCACATATAGTTATCAGCTTCAAGTTCAAGTGCCGCGGCGCACGGACGCACTACCACGCCTGGGAGTCGAACGTGTTCCGCGGCCTGGAGCACCTCCGTAAGCGCGACGCGCAGCGGCTTCACGAGGTGCTGCGCGAAGTGGTGCCCGAGGAGGACGGCGAGTTCCGCGCCGACAAGCACCACAAGCCTGACGCCCCCGGCCACCCACCCGCGCCGGAACGCTTTGCGCGACACGCCAGGAGCCAGTTCGCGCAGGTGCCCGCCGACCCTCCCGTGGTGGACGCACTACGGGATGCGGCGAGCATGGGCCGGGCGTGCGGGCCGACCGCCGCGGGCGCAGCCGCTGCGCCGCGCGACGGCCCGGACGGGCTCCCGTCCCGGGATGCTGACCTGCTGCACTTCCTGCCGTTCCCCACGGGCGGCGCGGAGTCAGCGCGCGGCGTCTTCGACGTTCCCATCGCGCCGGACGAGGTGTACCGCGTCACGTTCCCGCCCAGCAAGCGGGCTCCGCCGCGCTCGTGCGCGGGCGCTGGCCCCGCCTGCGTGAAGTGCCGCGAGTACGCCGCCTGGCTGGAGTCCTTCGACGGCGACCACGACGACGCCGGGTGGGGCGGCGAAGTGTGGGAACACCGCCCGTCCGTCAAGACGACGGCATCGGCCGGCGAGGACGGCATCTACGCCCGTACCATCCGCTGGGCGCGCCCCGAGGCGCTCGAGGAGCGCTTCGCCTTCCGCATGCAGCTGTCCACGGCCCTAGCGGACGTGTTCGACGCCGTGCGCCGGGAGGGCCGCGTCCCGGATGAGTGGCTGCGCTACCGCACCAGCTACCTGCCCAAGGCGGTGCGCGGCGGTGCAGTTCCCGACTGGGCCAACCCGGACGTGTACCGCGCCATCTCCGTGGGCGGCACGCTGTTCAAGATCTTCCAGCTGGTCCTGGTCACGCGCATCTCGCACTGGGCCGCCGCCAACGGCATCTTCGGCCCCGAGCAGATCGCCTTCCAGGAGAACCGGTCAGCCGAGGAGCACGTTGTCACGCTCACGGAGACGGTGCGCCACCGCTGGCGGCGCAAGAAGGCCACGTACGCGCTGTTCGTGGACTTCAAGAAGGCGTACGACCGCGTGCACCCCCAGGCGCTGTGGATCGCGCTGCGCCGCATGGGCCTCCCCGACGGCCTCGTGGACATGCTCGCGGACTGGAACCGTCGCCGCTCCACGGTGGTGGTCACGAACGGCGTGCGCAGCGATCCCATTCCCATGCAGATGGGCGTGGGCCAAGGTGACGTGCTCTCACCGCTGCTCTTCTCACTGTTCATCGAGAGCCTGGCGCGCATGCTCAAGCGCGCGCTGCCGGGCGTGGACGTGGGCAGGGACGGCTTGCGCGTCGTCCTGCACGCGCTGCTGTACGCGGACGACGTGGTGGTGCTGGGCGCCAGCCGCGACGACGTCGCGCGAGGCGGCCGCGTGGTGCGTCGCTGGGCGCGCTTCTGGGGCCTGGAGATGGGGCTCGGCGGTGGCAAGACGGAGGCGATGGCATTCCCGTACGTGGGTCAAGCCGTTGGCGCGCTGCACCGCGAGCCGATCGTGCTGAACCCGCGCGAATCGCGGCCGGTGGACCCGGAGTGGCGCCACCTCGCTGAGAACCAGGGACCACGCGAGCCACCCGAGACCGTGCGCTTCGTGGACGAGTACCGGTACCTGGGCTACCTCGTGCGCCCGCGCCTGTCGCAGACGGGCTTCGTGGCGCGCATGGCCAAGGGCCTCAAGCGCAACTGGGCGCGGTACTTCACGGCCAACAAGTTCGTGCGGGAGGCGTCCCCTGCCTTCGCGATGCAGGTGTACCGCTCCGTCGTGCTGGGCGCCAGCAACTACCTGCTGGCGACGACCGAGCCCACGGCCGCCGCGCGTGACACGATCGACTCGTTCACGAAGCGGGCGATCCGCGCGGTTGCACGCCTGGGACGTAACGACCCCGTTCAAGCCGTCTGGGGCTGTGGGCGCGTGCCCAGCGCGCTCGGGCTCATGGCGCGCGAGCGTGAGCGGCTGCGCCTGCAGCTGCGGTACCCGAAGGACGCCGACTGGCTGTCCGCGCGCGTGTACGCAGCCATCATGGACGAGCGCGCGCGCGGCGGGGCGCGGCGCGGCTACGCCCACATTGGCTCGCGGGCACGCGACTACAGCTGGTTCTGGCGGATGGACGACCTGGCAGCATCGGAGCGTGTACAACTGGCGCCGCCCGGCCTGGTCGGGCCGTTACCGGCCAACACCATTCGGGCGCCGTCCAACTTCCGCGAGTTCCCGGCTGCCGCCGCCGCGTACGGGCGCTGTGTCGACGTTCGGGCCTGGCAGGAGCACGGGCGCGCGACGCGCCCGCCCAACCTGGCCCCCGCTGTCGCAGGCGATGATGCTGGCGACGCTGGCGCACGTGGCGTCCCGCCCCCCGCGTTCACGGTCCACACGCGCCCGCCGGTCGGGCCGCCGAGCGCGGTCTACGCGTGGCACGCTCAGGAGTACACCCAGCCGCTCACAGGCGCGGGGCTGGCGCGCTCCGTCACGCCCATCAGCCAGCACGGCCCCGGGTGCTGCTCGGCCATCATCATGGCCGTCGACAAGCGGATCCACCCGGCGCGCCGCAAGGCCGTAATGTCCCTACGGCTGGGCAAGAAGGCGCTGTACCAGCAGCCCCTGGCGCCGCAGGGCCGCTGGCGCCGCACGCTAGCAGCGGCCGGCAGCGGCGAGACGTGGGAGCAGCGCGTCCACAGCCACACCGCGTGCATGCGCTGCACGCAGGAGGCCGAAGACCCGTACCACGTCCTCACCGAATGCCCGCACGGACCGACGGCAGCGGCCCGTGCTGAGCTGATCGCCTCGCTGCCAACCTTCATCCGGCAGCTGGCGCGCCTGGCAGCCACAGCCGTCGCAGGCGGACATACGGCGCCTGACAGCGCCGGCGCGGCCGCCGCGCAGGCGCTCGCTAGCGTGGTGCAACACACTGACTGGGCGTCCGCCGAGGGCCGCTTCGTGCTGTACCGCCTCCTGGCCGCCTCCCCGTGGGATGCTGCGTCGATGCCGACTGACGAGTCGGCGCCGCTCGCGGCCGCCCTGGGGGCCATCTTCGACAACACCATCGTGAAGCCCCACCGCATCCGCCCGCTCGCCAACTGCTGGCTTGAGTGGGCGGGTCGCTGGGTCACACGCGTGGTGGCAGCCTGGTTCTCTGGCCCGGCGGCGCCCGGCGAGTGGGGCGGCGACAACGCCGCCCCGCCGCTGGACGCCGACAACGGGGACGCCAGCGACTGCACCGACTCCGATTGGAGCTCCAGCTCCTGGGCGGACACCGACAGCGACTCCCCATCTGTCTATTGGTGGGACGAGCCGCCGGACAACGCCTGGATCGAGCCGGACGCCGAACCAGAGGCCGCGGACGCGGCCGGGTACGGCGCGCCACCGGAGCTGCAGGACCGGGTACGCGCGGGCGACGGCGCTGCTGCCCCACCGCCCGCCGCGGGCATTGGCTGACCAGCGGCCGCTGCAGCAGCGGCTCGTAGCCACGACGCTGGCTGCCGCGCCCCGCAAACCCGCCGCCCTTCCCCGAGCCGTACGTGCCCTTGCGCGCAGCTGCACAGCTGCGGGCGAGCGCTGCCGTCCTGGCCGGTGGATCATGCACGAGATACACAACTTTACCGCGCAGAGCCCAGAGGGCTATAAGCGCTTATGCAATGATGATGATGATGATGATGATGACCCGTCGCGCGCATTACCAGCCCAATTGATCACGCTCAGCTCACCCTCTACAGTTGCCCCTCCTCACTGCCCCGCGCAGCGTCGCCATGAACGACCTGGGCCTCAAGCGCTACTGCTGCCGCCGCATGATCCTGACGCACGTGAACCTCATCGACAAGCTGCTGGCGTACCACACCTTCACGCGCAAGGAGGACTCCAGCGCAAAGAGATGAGC
>CAZVNE010000045.1:0-3760 GCA_964628535.1 uncultured Candidatus Nanopelagicus sp.
GCAACCGGTGTTAGCTCACCAATTATTGTGATTACAACCGAGGGTGGATTATCTGCAATTAATGCAGATTGGAATGTGGATGATGTCATCTTGGATACTGCAGGACCAGCAGAGGTTGAAGCACGAATTCGAATTGTTGTTGGAAACACAGCTGCGCAATTGCTGGCTAGTAACCCAAACTCACAAGAGATTAGAAGTGGTGATGTTGTTATTGATGAGCGAACCTATACTGCAAAGTTAAAGGGACGGGTATTAGATCTAACCTTCAAAGAGTTTGAATTATTAAAGTATCTAGCCCAGCACCCAGGCCGAGTCTTTACTAGATCCCAATTGCTGCAAGAGATTTGGGGCTATGACTACTTTGGCGGAACTAGAACTGTAGATGTTCACATTAGAAGATTACGTTCAAAGCTTGGCCCAGAGTTTGAGGCAATTATTGGCACCGTTCGAAATGTTGGATATCGCTTTGCTACATCTGATGACAACTCAACTGCAGATCTAAGTTAACAAACTTTGCAACACCTAAACTCTTTATCGCAATCTCAAATCGATGGCGTAATCGCCCTGATAAATGCTGCTACCGCACAGGATGGCACACCACCAATCTCTGAACACATAATCCTGCACCTGCGCCATGGCGGTGATAAATCTGATTCACATTTAATTGTGGAGCAACAAAACCAAGTAATTGCATACGCCCATATTGATGCCACCGATTTAGTTGCCGGTCCAAGTGTTGAGTTAGTAGTTCACCCCGATCATCGCAAAAGTGGTTTAGGTAAAGAGTTGTTAAGTAAATCTAAAGAGATTTGTGGCTCCAAGATGCGACTGTGGGCACATGGTGATTTATCAGCGGCTCAAAAATTAGCTGAAGAGAATGGCTTTGAGCGAATTAGAACTGTCATTCAAATGCGCAAATCATTAGCTGATCTTCAACCACTTCAACATGATTTTGAGATAAGAACATTTCTGCCCGGAATTGATAATGAGGAGTGGTTAGCCTTAAACAATAAGGTATTTATAGATCATCCAGAACAGGGTGGTTGGAGCATTAAAGATCTACAAACTAGATTAAATGAGTCATGGTTTGATGCAGCAGGATTCTTTGTAGCTATTGAAGATGGAAAATTAATTGGATTTACTTGGACCAAGATCCACGGTGGCCATTCGCATAAACATGAGGATCAAACAGAGCAACATGATCATGATCCAATTGGTGAAATTTATATAACTGCAGTTGCTACTTCTGGTGCCGGCCTGGGCAAGGTATTAACCCAAACCGCGCTGGCTTACTTGAAACGAAATGGTTTGAGTACTGCAATGCTTTATGTGGACTCTGATAACCAAGCAGCGGTTAATCTGTATAAATCACTGGGCTTTGCTGAGTCTGGCCAGGATGTGATGTACCGAGTTCGTTAAATGGTGACTGGTGTTACAACAGATGCCAGTACTTCATAAGCTTGGTCAATCTCCTTTGAAACTTCTGGTGTTAACTTAAAGCCAACTGGACCGCGTTGATTCATATTTGTGAACACCTTTTGCTTTACTAATAAATACTTCTCCACCGCTACATAGGCATCAAGGGATGTTTGGAATGAGATTAATTTTGATAATGGCGCATGGATTGCATGAGCAAGATCTAGATTCTTTTCATTTAATGATCGCCAGAGCGCAACTAACGCCCATGAGACCTCTGCCCCAGGCATTGTTCCAACTACTCCCAATGGATGGGTATCTAGGAGATCAATCCCGCCTTGGCCTTCAAATACCTTTGCTCGATTATTACTGATCTTATTCAACTCTTGCAGCCGCTCTTTAACCGGCTTTGCCTCTGGTTTAAATTGAACTCGTTCATTTCCATAGGTATCAATTAATTCAACATAGGTACTTAACTCAATTGGCTTGCCTAAGTAATTGCTGGCATCCTGCACAATCACTGGAATTGAAACCGCCTCAATAATCTTTATATAGTAATTCTTTACCTCATCAGCGGTTGCAGCAAATGCACTTGGTGGCGTTGCCATCAACGCACTGGCACCATCTGATTGCGCATCCTTGGCCAACCCAACCGCAATTGCCGAACTTTCAGCTCCAACACTTACAACAAGAGGGGCTCTGCCATTTAAAAACTTAATTGCGGCTTTCCATTGTTGGCGTCGCTCCGCGGCATTAAAACGTAAAACCTCTGAGACCATTGCAAGTACAGCGCCATTCATTCCACACTTTAAAAGCCACTCAATCTCTCTTTCAAATACTGCTAAATCAAACTCATCATTATTATTTAAAGGGGTTGATAAAACATTAAATACACCACCAAGTTTTTGCACAGCCCTAGTCTTTCCACATCAACGACAAATTGCAATTTTCAACTCAAACCAATTAAGTATTTTTCGTCCGCTACCCATGTAGCTCAATGGATAGAGCGGTTCCGTAACGAAGAACTCCTGAATAGTACATCATTTTAAAACTACTCTGAGTTAGTAATCCTCGGCGAAGGTGATTAGCATTTCAATGTAGGTATCCCCGACAATTCCTAAGTTTTGGCAATCAGGTGGAGCAGTTACTGGCTCTACACAAATGCCATCCTCGTGCTCGGTATAAACAGTCCAGTAAGGTGAATCAGATTCAACTGTTACTCGTGCCGCCCCTGGCCAAACAATCTCAGGTACACCAATTACATCCTTAAATGTGTCATCCCAAGGCTGTCCAGTTGGTTCTACTAACTCACCAGTTGGTAGATAATCTGATCCGCGTTTAAACATCTTCTGCGCTGCAAATGAGATCTCAGCCGTATCCCCACGACCAATATCGCGAGCAAACCATGGATGAAAGCCCAGTGAAAATGGCAGCTGACAATCACCTGCTTCATAATCTAATGACCAACGAATCGCATCATCTAAAATTTCAATTTGTTGGGTAACAGATGCACCTTTGTATGGCGCTGGAAACTCTAGTAATTGTCGCCCCTCACCTAAATCCTCCCAAGAGGAGAAAAATCCATATCCATGAATTGCATGTGGCGGATCAAAGGTGGTTGGCAGTTGAATCTTTGCCCCAGATTTATCTTTTACAACTCCATTTTTAATTCGCCCCGCCCATGGCGCCATCGCATACCAACCCCAACCACGAGGATCTCCTGCAAAGGGAACAGCAAACTGCATATCCCGCCACTGCACAGATGCCAGACGAGCACCTTGATCTAGATCAATCCCAATTGATATTTGATCCCCATCAATATTTAACAATTTAAATCCTCCATTGTTTATGCAATCTCCATCTTACTTGGCGGCTTGGCCCCAGTACGCGAACATGTAATCGCCGCAGCCTTTGCCGCCCGCATTAAAGTTTGCCTCAACAAATCACCAGTTAAATTACTTAATCCCTTTTCCACAATCGCCTCAACTAAAACCGCCCCAACCGTATCTCCTGCCCCAACGGTATCTACTACCTCAACCTTTACCGCATCCACTGCAACCGATCCAGCCAAGCTAAAACCAGTCAATCCTTTAGCGCCATATGTAACAACAACTAATGCAACACCATCTGCTAACCAGCGGTTAACAATTGATTCAATATCTTCTCCTGGATACAACCAATAAAGATCATCATCACTTACCTTTACCGCAGCTGATATCGCAACCCACTTCTCAATCGCCGCCACATATAAATCTCGATTATCCATAACCGCAGGCCTAATATTTGGATCAAATACAACAGGTGCAACCTCTGCCACCTTAGATGCCCACTCATGCA
Organism: uncultured Candidatus Nanopelagicus sp.; assembly: GCA_964628535.1. GTDB lineage: Bacteria > Actinomycetota > Actinomycetes > Nanopelagicales > Nanopelagicaceae > Nanopelagicus. Next base: position 3,754 of record CAZVNE010000045.1, read on the forward strand.
AAATTGA
>CAZVNE010000046.1:0-3699 GCA_964628535.1 uncultured Candidatus Nanopelagicus sp.
ACTGACTCCACCATTAATTGATAAGGATCAACCGATTCAAAAACTTCAGTTCGCGGCTTACCATCACTTGTAATACTTAACTCACTGGGCTTGTGCCAATTAGTAAATGCCTCACCAACGGTAAATGCGATTTCACCTGCATCACCCTTGATTGTGATCTCTTGTCTGCCTTCGCGTTCAAATGATGAGCTTGCCTTCACCAATAACGTCTTTCCAATCTTGGCCTGCACTACAGTTGTTAAATCAATACCACTAGAGGATAGATTTTTTTCCACAGAGGTAATCTCAACATTATTTGTTAAATCAACCAGCGCACTCCATAGATGAATTTGATAGGTGCCAACATCTAGGTTTGCACCTCCTCCCATACCTACCTCATTGCGATAATCACCATCTAGATTTGCCATAAATGAGAACTCAGATTCAATAGAGGTAAGTTGCCCAATCTGCCCACTCTTTACAATCTCAACCGCCCTAATAAATCTGGGGTGCCATCTTGCCCACACCGCCTCCACCAATAACTTGCCACTTTCTTTTGCTGCATCCGCCATTGCATTAGCTTCTGATAAATCCATTGCAAATGGTTTTTCGCACAACACATTTTTGCCAGCATTAAGAGCTGCAATACTCCATTTGGCATGTAGGTGGTTAGGTAGATTTATATAAACCACATCAACCAGTGGATCATCAATTAACTCCTGGTATGAGGTGTAACTCTTGGTTGCAGATAACCGTTGCGCCTTTGCTAGATCTCGGCTTGCTACTGCATATAACTTTGAGTTACTTGCTGCATTAACCGCCGGTGCTAATGCTTGGCTAGCAATATAGCCTGCGCCAAGAAAGCCCCAGTTGATCATCTACGTAATTTAGCGGTGTAGTAACTTTGGCGTAACAGGTAATCCATTACTTAAAGCTGAAAGCTCTGCTGCCTGCATAATTGCAACTACATCTCTAGATTGCCCTGCCTGCACATCCATCTTCACCTGATTGTGCAGATAATTTGCAACTGATTTATGAAATGCGTAAGGCGCAGCCATTACTGGTGGCAATACCTTAGAGCTGCCATCGGCTTGGTGCAGGGTAATAATTGCCGAACGATCTGCTACAGCACCACCGCCACTTTCATCCCAATTACCAACCAATGCACCCTTGGTGCCAAGTAGATAAAACTTTGGCTTTCTAGCAGCTGCTAAATCTGAGTTAATAAATGTTGCCTGCACACCACCTTTAAAGTTAATACTTACCTGCGCATGATCAGCATTTGTTATGTGATCCCATACCCGCTTTTGATTAACCCCACTTACAAACTCAATCTCATCCGGCACAATCGCCAAGATCTGATCAATAAAGTGGCTGCCCCAATCAAATATGGCGCCCCCTGAAACCTGCGCATCTGAGTGCCAGAAATCGCAAGGCTTTGAGTATCCGCCTACAAAGGATTCATATGAGAAGAGATCGCCAATCAAACCTTGATCGATCGCTGATTTAATGGTTAGGAAATCTGCATCAAATCTGCGGTTTTGATAAACCACCAGTAACAAATTAGATTTTTTTGCTAGCGCCATTAACTCATCACATTGATCACTAGTTAGCGCCATTGGCTTTTCCAAAATTACATGAAGCCCAAGGGATAGCGCACTCTTTGCCCACGAGTAATGGGAGTTAGGGGGAGTAGAGATGATTACTAAATCTATTTCACCAGATTTCAACATTAAATCAGCATCAGTAAAGGTTTTGGCAGAGGGTGCGATCTTAAGCGCCGCCGCAATCCGCTCGGGGTTGGTGTCACAAACTGCAGTAACAACTAAACCATCAGCTGCACTAACCGCCTGATTGTGTTCATCGCCAATTGCGCCATAGGCCAACAGGCCAACTCTGATCTCTGAATTTTTCACTGCACATACAGTAACTTCTCAAACGCTCATCCGCACCACTTAAGCAAAGGGTTGGTGTTACCCTTGCCATACCGCGTTAGGAATTAACCACAAGGCTTGGGAAAGGCATAATTAGATGAAAATATTGTTTGTATTTGTGCTTATCTACTTTATAACTGTGCCATTACTTGTTTATATGGTGCAAAGGTAGGCGATTACTTACTCTTACTTTTTGTACCATCTTTACGTGTAGCAAAGGCAAATATCGCAAGTCCAGTAACTAATGCACCAGCACCCACACCGTATGAAATTACATCCCCGCCACGATTTGAATCAACAAATACACCAACAAAGACCACGGCAATAATTGCAACTACCACACCAATTAATTTAGATTTTAAATCATCTAAGTCATAAACCTTTAACCACTGTGGCACCGCCAGCTCGGCATCAATAAACAATTCATATAGACCATATCCAATTACCAACAGCACAGTTCCTAGTAAAATCGCATCTACCGCTGTTAGCACATCCACAATTGACTCTTTGAGAGTTAACTTATTCTCAATACTCTCAACAATTACTATCATCATCTCGACAGAGCCTCTGGCCATTAGAAGAAGTGCTCCTAATATGGCGGCAATTGAAGGAATTACTACGGCGTATCTAGTTAGCCCTAAAAGTTTTTTCATATTGAGAGAAAGTGTAACCCTTCCTGAAGATTTGCCATATACGCCACTAAAAAGTAGGAAAGAAATACCCAATTTCATCCTCTAAACTTCACCTATTCAAAGGAGATGAAATGAAACCAGAGACAACACTTGGACTAAAGTTACAAAACCTCAATAGATGGGCAGGTGTTACCCACCTAATCCAGGGATTTGTACTTTTCTTTATTCTAAATACTGAAACCACAATCCCAGTTATCACTCGATTTTTTGATGAAACCCCAGATGGAATACTTCCAGTAAGTGAAACTCTATTTGAGTTTCCAATTGCGTTAATTGCCCCAATCTTCCTTTGGTTATCCGCATTCGCGCACCTATTTATCTCCTCTCCTTACTATGTGCGCCGCTACGAACAAAATATTCAAAAGGGAATTAATCCAGCACGTTGGTGGGAGTATGCAGTTAGCTCATCACTAATGCTGGTGGTTCTACTGATGCTTGGTGGCTTAATCGAACTCTCCAGCGTCATCTTTATCTTCACCCTTAACTTCATCATGAATCTAATGGGATTAGTAATGGAGAAGTACAACCAGCTAACAGATAAAACAAGTTGGCTGCCATTTAACATCGGAGTCTTAGCCGGTATCGTTCCTTGGATCTTAGGTGGCCTCTACTTCTGGGTCTCAACTAGCAACATCTCTGATGCAATCCCGGTTTATGCACGATTTGGCTTTCTTCTAACCTTTATCTTCTTTAACAGCTTCGCAATCAATATGTGGTTGCAGTACAAGAAGATCGGCAAGTGGAAAGATTATGCATACGGGGAGAAGAGTTACATCGTCCTAAGCCTGGTATCTAAGTCAGCACTTGGCTGGGTAATTGTGCTTGGCACCTTGGGTATTTAGTAACAAAACCAAGGACTGCCAACACCAACCGGCAGATCAATCGGTATCCAATCAACTAATCCTTTGTTCCCGAATTAAAAAAGCCTCCGCATTTCTACGGAGGCTTTCTAGTAGCTCTTTAGAGCGACCTTCTGACTGAAAGTGCTAAAACCCTACCACCATTAAATTGTTAAGCACACTATTTTATCCACACAAAATAAATTTTTAAATTCTCAATCTTTACAAAAATGTATCTTGCTGCTGTGTGCCGCT
>CAZVNE010000047.1:0-3245 GCA_964628535.1 uncultured Candidatus Nanopelagicus sp.
ATCCAGCAAATGCACCTGCACCCGTGCCACGTGTTATTACTGCACGAAGTGATCGTTTTAGAAAATCCCAGGTTGATTGCTTCACATCTACCTTGCCGGCAACAATTGGTGTGAAATCCTTAATTACTACTCCATCTTGATCAACAATTGCTCGTGCAACTTGTGGTTGATAGTAAATACCATCATTAGCAATGGCTGAGTAAATCTGGGCGAGTTTAAGTGGTGTAACTAAAGTATCTCCTTGGCCAATTGAAAAGTTAACCGCATCTCCAGCGCGCACCTTATTGCCATCTAAACAATTTTCACGGGCAATCTCAATTAGATAAGGTGTTAAATCAGACTTCTTTGCTCGGTTTCGATAATCACAAAAGAAATCTTTATTGCTTTCATACCATCTCTGCTTCCATGCCCGATCAGGTAATCTGCCGGCAGCCTCACTTGGCAGATCAATACCGGTTGATTTACCAATTCCAAATGCGGCAGCAGCTTTGAAAAAGTAATCATTAGCGTTTGCTTTAGGTCTTAAGCCACCATCTCTAACCCATTCATCATAGGCAATCTGATACCAAATTGAGTCACATGAGATTGCCATTGCTTGCTCCATATTGATTCGGCCAGCACCAACACTGCCAAAGTTTTTAAATGTTCGTGTGCCGATCTCAACAAATGCCGGGCAGTCATAAATTGCATTTAAATCATAACCAGCCTTATCAGCCGCAATTGTAGATATAGTTTTGAATGTCGAGGCAGGTGCAAATAATCCTTGAATTGATCGGCTAAGTGCTGGCACGCCAGTTTTCTCACTAAATAGCTCGGTTGCTTGTTTAACTGTTAGGCCCCGCTGCCAAATTGTTGGATCATAAGTTGGGTATGAGGCCATCGCTAAAACTCGACCAGTCTTTATCTCAAGAACAATCGCCGCACCTGCATCTCCCCTGTAACCACCACTACGGGCACGCAGTACTGCGCGCTTTAACGCCTCCTCTGTTGCCGCTTGTAACTTTGCATCAATATTTGTAATTAAGTTATTGCCCGCAATCGCTTTAATATTTTTTGATTGCTTTGTTACAACCTCTTTGCGATTTACAAGTACGGTTCGAACGCCAGGGATACCTCGTAGATAATCGTTGTACTGCACCTCAAGTCCAGCTTTTCCAACTACCTCACTGCGATAGTAATTAAACTCTGGATTACGAAGATCCTCATCAGATACTGCACCCACATATCCAAGAACATGTGCCACATTCTCGCCAGATAATGATGGATAACTTCTAATTGGAATCGAGGCTACCTCAATACCGGGAAATTGGTCAGAGTTCTCCATAATTCTTAATGCATCCTCATTTGAGGCATTTCCAATAATTGGTATGGGTTGATATCTAGTTCCATTCCAACAACCGGCACGACTATCTTTAGGCAACTCACCACAAAGCCGAGTGCGCTGAAAAATATCGGCGTACTCTAGATTAAAGATGCTAGCGATTTTTGATAGAACAGATACTCCTTGATCCTCCTGTTTATCCAAATCAACTCTGCTAATCGAAACAGCTAAACCAGGAAGATCTACCACCATCGGTACACCATTTATATCGGTGATTGCACCTCTCACCGCTGGAGTAACAATATCCCGGCTTTGAATACTGACGGCGGCAATTTGATAGCGGTCAGAGTCTAAAACTTGAATGTAAAACAATCTAGCAAATAAGGCTAAAACTAGGGAGATAACTAATGTTTGAAATACGATCAAACTTAATCTTGATCTATTACTCATACGAGATCTCGATTTGAAAGTGAGTATCTACGGAATCTAATTATTAATGGCAAAAATACTGGAGTAATGAAGAAGCTCCATACTGAGTTTGCAGCAATTATTGATAAATTATGGGAGATCCCACCATTTTCTTGGCCAAGCAGTAAACCGATAAATAAAAAGGTGAGCATAGAAATAGCTGCAGAGATTGAAATAAAACTTACCAGGGCTAGTGGCCGCTCGGTAAAATCGCCAATACTCTCTCTATTTAATGCAAAGAGGTAGCCAATTAATGTCATAACTAGCGCCCATTGACCAAATGGTGTTGCCGATCCTGGGGTTAAATCCATAATCAAGCCACCAATAAAGCCAAAGACAAGTGCACCGGTTCGATCTTCAAATGCTAGTAACACCAACAAAGCTGATAAATAGATTGAAAAGCTATGCCATGGGAAGCCGATTCGATTAACCACCGTCTCTTGAATGAAGAGCAAAAGTAAGAAGAAAAGAGTGGTGTTTACAATTCTTATCTGACTCATAAATTACCTAGTTGGTGTTGGGCTGGGCGTTGGTGTTGGCGTCACCAAAACTGTTATGACTGGTTGAGGTTTAGGAAATAGTGGAGTACGGGGCGCCTCATTTGGTGCCGAGATTACAACCGCAACCACACCTACCCGATTTAAATCAGCAATCGCTACTACATCAGCATTTTGCGTAATTGATGAGGCATTACTTTGGACCTCACTTACTACGCCAACTGGAACACCTGGCACAAATGGTCGATTACCTTCACTGCCTCGGGCAATTAAAATATCGCCCTCTTTAATTTCACCTGTTGAATCTAATAATTGTAAAAGGTATGAATCGCCACCTTGACCAGAGACAACTCCAATCGATTGAGTACCAGCAATCCGAACGCCAATTTTAAAGGTTGGATCATTCATCAATAAAACAATTGAACTGTTGGGAGTAACACTTTTAATTACGCCAATCAGACCGGCATCGGAAATTACTGTCATATTGCGAGCTATGCCAGATGTTGAGCCAGCATCAATTGTGATAGTTTGTTTAAAGGTAGTGTTGGCACCGCGATTAATAACACGTGCGGCAACTACTTGGTAATTTCCCCGTCCAGCTAAATCTAGAACACCCTTTAATTGATTTACCTGACCGGCGATATCCTCATTGAGCGCAGCATCCGCCTTTAATTTTTCAACCTCATCAGTTAGGTTGCTGATTTTATTTCGAGTCGATCCTAAATTTCTAATATCACCAAAGAAATTACCTACGGGTGAGAAAATTCTAGAGAAGAACCCTTCGACTGGTGCCAAGGTGGTCTGGGCAGTATTTCTTAAGCCAGTAGCAATATTTACGCCACGTAAATCTAAGGTAATTAAGAAGAGGGATGAGACAAGCAGCAAAACCAAAAGCAACCTTGAACGATTACTTCCACCTTTTGCCATAGTTAATTAAACCCCAAACCTCTTCGAAAATT
>CAZVNE010000048.1:0-3245 GCA_964628535.1 uncultured Candidatus Nanopelagicus sp.
AATTTTCGAAGAGGTTTGGGGTTTAATTAACTATGGCAAAAGGTGGAAGTAATCGCTCTAGGTTACTTTTGGTTTTGCTGCTTGTCTCATCCCTCTTTTTAATTACCTTAGATTTACGCGGCGTAAATATTGCTACTGGCTTACGAAATGTAGCGCAAACAACCTTGTCACCAGTCGAAGGGTTTTTCTCAAAGATTTTCTCACCAGTCGGTAATTTCTTTGGCGATATTAGAAATTTGGGATCGACTCGAAATAAAATCAGCAACTTAACTGATGAGGTTGAAAAATTAAAGGCAGAGGCTGCGCTAAATGAGGATATTGCAGGTCAGGTAAATCAATTAAAGGGTGTACTAGATTTAGCTGGACGAGGTAATTTCCAGGTAGTTGCCGCACGTGTTATCAATCGCGGCGCCAACACCACCTTTAAACAAACCATCACAATTGATGCTGGCTCAACATCTGGCATAGCTCGCAATATGACAGTTATTTCAGATGCCGGTCTGATTGGCGTAGTTAAAAGTGTTACACCTAGCAGCTCTATTGTTTTATTGATGAATGATCCAACCTTCAAAATTGGTGTTCGAATTGCTGGCACGCAATCAATTGGCGTTGTCTCGGGTCAAGGCGGCGATTCATATCTGCTGCAATTATTAGATGCAACTGGTGAGATTAAAGAGGGTGATGTTTTAATTGCGCGAGGCAGTGAAGGTAATCGACCATTTGTGCCAGGTGTTCCAGTTGGAGTTGTGAGTGAGGTGCAAAGCAATGCTTCATCAATTACACAAAATGCAGATGTATCAGCGATTGCTGATTTAAATCGAGTAGGTGTGGTTGCAGTTGTAATCTCAGCACCAAATGAGGCACCCCGCACTCCACTATTTCCTAAACCTCAACCAGTCATAACAGTTTTGGTGACTCCCACACCTACGCCTAGCCCAACACCAACTAGGTAATTTATGAGTCAGATTAGAATTGTAAATACCACTCTTTTCTTCTTACTTCTGCTCTTTATTCAAGAGACGATAGTTAATCGAATCGGCTTTCCATGGCATAGCTTTTCAATCTATTTATCGGCCCTATTGGTGTTACTAGCATTTGAAGATCGAACCGGCGCACTTGTATTTGGCTTTATTGGTGGCTTGATTATGGATTTAACCCCAGGATCGGCAACACCATTTGGTCAATGGGCGCTAGTTATGACATTAATTGGCTACCTCTTTGCATTAAATAGAGAGAGTATTGGCGATTTTACCGAGCGGCCACTAGCCCTGGTAAGTTTTATTTCAATCTCTGCAGCTATTTCTATGCTCACCTTTTTATTTATCGGTTTACTGCTTGGCCAAGAAAATGGTGGGATCTCCCATAATTTATCAATAATTGCTGCAAACTCAGTATGGAGCTTCTTCATTACTCCAGTATTTTTGCCATTAATAATTAGATTCCGTAGATACTCACTTTCAAATCGAGATCTCGTATGAGTAATAGATCAAGATTAAGTTTGATCGTATTTCAAACATTAGTTATCTCCCTAGTTTTAGCCTTATTTGCTAGATTGTTTTACATTCAAGTTTTAGACTCTGACCGCTATCAAATTGCCGCCGTCAGTATTCAAAGCCGGGATATTGTTACTCCAGCGGTGAGAGGTGCAATCACCGATATAAATGGTGTACCGATGGTGGTAGATCTTCCTGGTTTAGCTGTTTCGATTAGCAGAGTTGATTTGGATAAACAGGAGGATCGCGGGGTATCGGTTTTATCAAAGATCGCTACCATCTTTAATTTGGAGTATGCCGATGTATTTCAGCGCACCCGGCTTTGTGGTGAGCTGCCTAAAGATAATCGTGCTGGTTGTTGGAATGGAACTAGATATCAACCAATCCCGATAATTGGTAATGCAGCTAAAGAGGATGCATTACGGATTATGGAGAACTCCGATCAATTTCCGGGTATCGAGGTAGCTTCGATTCCAATTCGAAGTTATCCATCACTATCTGGCGAGAATGTGGCACATGTTCTTGGCTATGTGGGTGCGGTATCTGATGAGGATCTTCGAAATCCAGAGTTTAATTACTATCGCAGCGAGGTAGTTGGAAAAGCTGGACTTGAGGTGCAGTACAACGATTATTTACGAGGGATACCTGGCGTTCGGACCGTACTTGTAAATCGCAAAGAGGTTGTAACAAAGCAATCAAAAAATATTAAAGCGATCGCCGGTAATAACCTAATTACAAATATTGATGCAAAGTTACAAGCGGCGACAGAGGAGGCGTTAAAGCGCGCAGTGCTTCGTGCCCGCAGTGGCGGTTACAGGGGGGATGCAGGTTCGGCGATTGTTCTTGAGATAAAGACTGGTCGAGTTTTAGCGATGGCCTCATATCCAACATATGATCCAACAATTTGGCAGCGAGGCTTAACTGTTAAACAAGCAACCGATCTATTTAGTGAGAAAACTGGAGTACCAGCACTTAGCCGATCAATTCAAGGATTATTCGCCCCTGCCTCGACATTTAAAACTATATCTACCATTGCTGCAGATAAGGCTGGTTATGATTTAAATGCAATTTATAACTGCCCAGCATTTGTTGAAATCGGTACCCGAACCTTTAAAAACTTTGGCAGTGTTGGTGCTGGCCGAATCAATATGGAGCAGGCGATGGCAATCTCATGTGACACGATTTGGTATCAGATTGCTTATGATGAATGGGTTAGAGATGGTGGTTTAAAACCGAAAGCCAATGCAAATGATCACTTTTTCAAAGCTGCCGCCGCATTTGGAATTGGTAAATCAACCGGCATTGATCTACCCAGTGAAGCCTCAGGCCGATTACCTGATCGGGCATGGAAGCAGAGATGGTATGAAAGCAATAAGGATTTCTTTTGTGATTATAAAAACCGAGCAAAGAAGGCTGATTTAACACCTTATCTAATTGAGATCGCCCGTGAAAATTGTTTAGATGGCAATAAGGTGCGCGCTGGAGATGCAGTTAACTTTTCAATTGGCCAGGGCGATACTTTAATAACACCACTTAAACTCGCCCAGATTTACTCAGCTATTGCTAATGATGGTACTTACTATCAGCCGCAAGTTGCGCGAGCAATTGTTGATCAAGATGGAGTTGTAATTAAGGATTTTAAACCAATTGTTGCTGGCAAGGTAGATGTGAAGCAATCAACTTGGGATTTTCTAAAGCGATCACTTCGTGCAGTAATAACACGTGGCACGGGTGCAGGTGCATTTGCTGGAT
>CAZVNE010000049.1:0-3232 GCA_964628535.1 uncultured Candidatus Nanopelagicus sp.
GTGACCCAGAGTATGACTTAGCTGTCGTTTCCGTAAGAAAGGGAAATTTAACTGTTATTGCTCAAGGTGATTCAAGTGCAGTTGCAATTGGAGATCCGGTAGTTGCTTTTGGTTCCCCTCTTGGTTTATCTGGCACCGTTACTAGCGGAATTATCTCCGCTTTGAATCGACCAGTTACAACTGGTTCAACAAATATCACCTCATATATTGATGCAATTCAAACCGATGCCGCGATTAATCCAGGAAACTCTGGTGGCCCGTTGGTTGACTCACAAGGAAGGATTATTGGCGTTAACTCTGCCATTGCAACACTTGGCGGTGGCGCTGCATCTGGAAATATCGGGCTTGGCTTCTCAATTCCATTTAATCAAGCAAAGCGAATAATCAACGAGATTATTGCAACAGGTAAATCAACTAAACCAATCTTTGGTGTTTCATTTGACTCTACCTTCGCTGGCAATGGCGCAAGAATCGGTGCGCTAACAGCTGGAAGAGGTGCTGAAAAGGCTGGAATTCCAGTGAACTCGGTTATCAAAAGTATCGATGGATTTAAGGTTAACAATGCTGTCTCTGCAATCGTAAGAATTCGTGCAAAGGCTCCGGGCGATCAGGTCGCTGTAATTGTTGAATTACCAAACGGTACTTCAAGAACCTACACAGTTACATTGGACTCTGCACCATCGCTATAACCAGATAACTCTATAATGGCCGCTTCAAACAATTGTTGGGGGCGGCCTAAATTAAAAAGAAGAAGAGCTCTGAAGGTAAGGCTGGCCTAGAACTTCTCTCCGCACTCTCTGGTGTTTTAATTGCAATTCAATCCCGAATCAATGGCGAACTCTCTCTTCGCCTAGGTGATTCACTCGAGGCAGCGATGGTCTCATTTTCTACCGGCCTGATATTTGTCACCATCATTGTTATCTCTAGAAGAAAAACCCGGGCAGGCTTTGGCTTAATCTTTGCTGCAGTTAGATCTAAAAAGTTGCCAGCTTGGCAATTGGGCGCAGGTGTTCTCGGTGCATCCTTTGTTGCCATGCAAACACATGTTGTACCAATAGCTGGTGTTGCATTATTTACAGTTGCATCCCTTGCTGGGCAAACCGCTATTTCATTGTTTGTAGACAAGGTTGGTTTATCTGGTGGTAAAAAGAGCGCTATCAGTAAGCGCCGAGTAATTGCCGCGCTGATTACAGTAATCGCAGTAATTGTCTCGGCTTGGGATAGATTTTCTATAAGCACCTTTTCGGTTGCCGCAATCTTTCTAGCAGTCCTTGCTGGTACTTGGGTTGGTGTGCAGCGGGCGCTAAATGCCCAGATTAATGTTTACTCAACCCAATCCTTTGCTACCTCGCAATTAAACTTTATTACCGGCACATTATTTTTACTGATCCTATTTTTTATTAGGTACTTTAATACCGGTCAGCCATTATCAAAGTTGGTTAGTGCTCCTTGGTGGGTTTACTTAGGCGGCTCAATTGGTGTTCTTTATATAGCTTTCTCAGCCACCGCTGTTCAACATATGGGGGTTTTAGTCTTCACACTGTTTAGTGTTGGTGGCATGTTGGTAGGTTCATTAATTATTGATTTAGTTGCCCCTACAAGTGGCACAGATATTTCCTGGTACTTAATTGCTGGCATACTTCTTACCTACCTTGGCGTTATCGCCAATGGTCAATCGCGATTTTCGCGCCGGTAATTAATAGCACCTGAAATAATTGAGGCAACAATAAAAAATACTGCTACCGAGTAAGTAATGTTTTTAAGCCAAGGAATTGATCCGCTGAAGTAACCAGAAACAGTTATTCCAACACCCCACAGCAGGGCGCCTAATACATTTGCCGATAGAAACTTGTAGTAATTCATCTTAACTGTGCCAGCAATTGGCGGCACAAAAGTGCGAACCCATGGCACGTAACGAGCAATCACAACCGACCACCAACCATACTTTTCGTAAAAGATTTCAGATCTGACCAGTACCTTCTTCATAATTGGCGACCTAGCTCTTTGAAAGTAAGGCCTACCCAATTTTCGACCAATTACAAAGCCAACTTGGTCGCCAAAAAAGGCAGCTAAGAAGATTACTGAAATCAAAATTACAATATTTACATCATCTCGTGCTGCTGCAACTAAACCTGCGCTAAATAACAATGAGCTGCCGGGTAAGAAAAAACCAAATAGTAAGCCAGCTTGAATGAAGACAATAGCGCCAAGTACTAGGTAAAAGAGAAAGGGTGCTACCGGGCTTAATTGAGAATCAAAGGTTGCAGCGAAATTACTCAAGATTTCTTCTTTACTGATGCAGCAACCTTTTGCACAACATTTTGGTCAAAGACACTTGGCACTATGAAGTTAGCATTTAATTGATCATCACTCACACAGGATGCAATCGCCTCAGCTGCAGCCACCAGCATCTGATCGGTTATCTTGGTAATTCTGGCATCTAACAAGCCGCGGAAAATTCCGGGGAATGCCAAGACATTATTTATTTGATTTGGTTGATCAGATCTGCCAGTTGCAACTACCGCTGCATATTTTCGCGCAATTGCTGGATCAATCTCTGGATCTGGATTAGCAAGTGCAAAAACAATCGAACCCTTTGCCATGGATTTAATATCAGCCTCAGTTAAAACATTAGGCGCGCTTACCCCAATAAATACATCAGCATCCTTTAGCGCCTGATGGATATCACCGCGGAAGTCTCCTGGTGCACAATTTTTGATAAACCATTGGCGCATTGGGTCGCTGCCACCATTATTTTCCGCAACTAAGCCATCTTTATCAAAGCCAATAATGTGTTTGGCACCCTTTGCTACTAACAATTTAGCGACAGCTGTTCCCGCTGCGCCAACGCCACTTAACACAATTCGTGCGTTTGATAGATCTTTTTTAACCAGCTTTAACGCATTAGTTAAAGCTGCCAACACCACAATTGCAGTTCCATGTTGGTCATCATGAAAAACAGGAATATCTAACAGCTCACGTAATCTCGCTTCAATCTCAAAACAACGGGGTGCAGAGATATCCTCTAGATTTATACCACCGTAAACAGGAGCAATAATTTGTACAGTTCTAACAATTTCATCAACATCTTGGGTATCTAAACAAACTGGCCAAGCATCGACATCGGCAAATCTTTTAAATAAAGCAGCCTTTCCCTCCATTACTGGCAACGCTGCACCTGGTCCAATATTTCCAAGTCCCAGAACAGCAGAGCCATCTGTAACAACTGCAA
>CAZVNE010000050.1:0-3074 GCA_964628535.1 uncultured Candidatus Nanopelagicus sp.
TGGGAATCAAAGAGTGCTTGTGCCTGCTTGGCGGCGCGCTTTGCCTTTAGATCTGTCCAGAATCCCATGGCGTGATTATCCCCCTTTTATTGGATTTTCTAATCAATTGGTAGGTAGAAAGATACTGAGGGTGAATGACAGTTTTATTTGTGCGGAAAACAAAATAACCCCAAGTGACTGGCTTGGGGTTATTAGGTTTGGTGTGCCACTGGTGGGATTCGAACCCACGACCATCCTCTCAGTCAAAGAGGGGCTCTATCCGCTGAGCTACAGCGGCACACATCGGAAAGATACATTTTTTAGATATTTCTAAATGAAAAAAAATATTTACTGTGGATAAATTCTAATTTTATGTGAATCTATTGATGGTATATTTTCCTTACTCAGTCAAAGAGGAGCTTTAAAGAGCTACTGGAAAGCCTCCGTGAAAATACGGGGGCTTTTCAAATTATCAGTTATGGGCCGAATATCAGCTCTGTCAGTGGCTGGTCGTATATTTTCCGTATGAGATGCCCCAAATGCCTTGGACCCAATGTGAAAGAGATTGTTTATGGCATGCCTGATTTTGAAAACTTTGATTTTGATAGGTATCAGGTTGGTGGGTGCACTGGGATGGATGAGGGGCCAACACATTGGTGTGTGGATTGTGAAGAGGGGTTTAGTAAAGCTACTCCTCGCTCTCGAGAATTACCTCGTTAGATTTACCTTCAATACCAAGTCGCTTTCGCTCATCTAGAAGGATTACTTTTGCTATTGATTCCTCGGTTGCATCTTTAGCACCAGATGCGCTGTTGGCTAATGCGCTTTCACGGGCGTAATTTTCAAATGCTTCTTGCTTGCGGGCAAGCATCAGCAACATATTTTCATCAACACTTTCAGGAAGAATTAGACGGTGTACCTGCACCTTGCGCACCTGTCCCATTCGATGGGCACGGGCGATAGCTTGTACTTCAAGGGATGGCTTTATTTGTGGTTCGCAGATAATTACAACTGATGCTGCTTGAATATTTAAACCGGTTCCGGCTGCTTGAATCTGACCAACTAGGGCACGTGGTGTGGTGGATGCTTGGAACTCATCGACAATATTTTGTCGCTGGGTGGATGAGACAGCGCCGGTGATTGGGCCGATTGCTTTATCGCCAAGTGCTTGCAGTACTTGATCAATTACTGATCTGAAGTAGGAGAAGATAATTACTTTCTGTCCACTTTCAAATGATTCATCTACTAACTCAAGTAATCGCTCTAATTTGCTAGGGATTTGATTTTCCATTGGCGAAAAGGCGGCTCTGCGCATCGCCATAAAGTTTCCGGCTGCTACGGCATCGATGTAGGCCTGCTTGTTAACACCCTCCCATGTGCAGTACTCGGTAACCTCAATTAACTCTGGTAACTCCTTTAATACCTCATCGGTATTGCGGCGTAGATAAATAGGTGCGACAGCTTTTCTAAATGGTTCAACACCTGCAGCTAGAGCGGCGCGATTTAAGTTGCTGCCTAGATTTTTATCTAGCAATGAAGCTAGTGCGATGAACTCCTCTACTCGGTTTTCAAGGGGTGTGCCGGTTAGGAAGATGACATTTGGGCTGTGCGCTAACCATTTGGCGATCACGCGAGAGCGAGCGGTTCCTACATTTTTTATGTAGTGCGCCTCATCCACAATTATGGTGTCGACGGCGAGAGCTTTGATCTCCTCTTCGGTAAGTAAGAAAGCTTTTAAGGTATCAAAGGTGGTGATACCGATTCCGCCATGTTGTTGCCATTGGGCAAGTGCGCTCTTTTGTTCATCACCATGGATTTTAATAATTGGTAGATCACTACGAGAGGTAACCTCTCTAACCCAATTTGTTAGAACACTTGCAGGGCAGACAACTAGGAAGCGGGTGGCACCATTTAATTGCCTGTGTGAGATGGCGGCGATTGCTTGCAGAGTTTTACCAAGTCCCATCTCATCGCCAATGATTACCCGGCCTTGGGTTAAGGCGAACTTGCCACCAAAGGATTGGTATTGGCGAAGGGTTGCTTTAATGGATGAGGTGTCTAACTCTTGGGCATCGATGCGATCTAGTAGCTCTTGATTAAAGTGGCGATTAGCATCGGTATTGGGGCGAACATTTGTTACCTGCTCCAAAATCGCGTAGTAATCACTTGAGCGAGATTTAAAGTCGGTGGCGGGATCTGGTGCATTTCTACCTAGTACATCAAGGCCGGTGCGGGCGGCTTGCACCAACATAATTGTGGTGGGATCACCGATTATGTATGAGATATTTTCAAGTGCATCAAGTGCGTTCTCTTTCTTCTCTGAACTTGTAAAGAGCCAGCGCAATCTTGATTTCAGCGGCTTGGTTTGAGCAAGTGAGCCCTTGATCTTTTCAACAACCGGCGCCATCTTGGTGATTGAGTTTCTAGTTGCAGATCTAATTTGATCTAGCCCCTGCAGAGATGTCAGCAGTTCAGTGTCGGTGCTGGTTAACTCATCAATATTGATTCCATAGGCGATTGATTGGGCAATTGCTTGATACATTTGCTCGGCCAGTAACTTCAATGTGATCGCTGATGATTCGGAGATGCCGGGGATCTTCTCTAGTGAGGTAGCTGAGGAGTTGTAGATTGCTGCAACATTTGTGAACCCATACTTACGCAGAGTTTCAACACGAACAGTTTCATCGGTGGCATCTTTTAACTTATCAACCGGCAGCTTTGCTAATTCAAGGAGAACCTGTGAGGCCTTAGCCTGGGATGCTGCTCTTTTAGTAGTACCAACTAATTTGGACTCTGCCTGCAACAGTAATTCCAGATCGGTGGCTAGTGCCTTCGCCTCTTCAATACTTTTACGCGAGCTTTGAAAATCAATCCCCATGTCTAGAAGATAGTCCTGGTTACTGACAGTGACGGGTTATGAGCGGAGACAAAATAACCCCAAGTGACTGTGCTTGGGGTTATTAGGTTTGGTGTGCCGCTGGTGGGATTCGAACCCACGACCAACCTTTCAGTCAGAAAGCTGCTCTATCCGCTGAGCTACAGCGGCACACAGCAGCAAGATACATTTTTGTAAAGATTGAGAATTTAAAAATTTA
>CAZVNE010000051.1:0-3056 GCA_964628535.1 uncultured Candidatus Nanopelagicus sp.
TAGATACAGCGCTCGAATGGGTGGCTTATTTCTTGGCCTACCCCTTACTACCGGCCCATTTGTTTTAATTGTTGGCTTACAAGAGGGTCAATCCTTTGCCAAAACTGCAGCTGTTGGCGTCTTAATTGGCCAATTATCTTTAATTGTTTTCTCTTATGTTTATGCATTAGCTGCTGGAAATCTTAAGTGGGGCAGGGCGATCACAGTTGCCACCATTGCAGTTTGTATAAGCGGTTACATCTTCAATCAAATTAACTTTTCAGATATTGGTGCAATGATCTCCTTATTCTTTCTTTGGGCGATCGCGCTGGCACTCTTTCCATCTTATGAAAAACCGGTAGATAAGGTAACTGCGCCTAAGTGGGAGTTACCAGTGAGGTTGCTGACTACCATGGTTCTAATCTTGGTTTTAACTGGTGTTGCAAACACCTTGGGCTCAAGAGTTTCTGGTGCTTTATCTACCTATCCCGTCATTATCTCTGTGCTTGGTGCATTCTCGCATCGCCGCAATGGGCCAGCGCATTTAATCTCAACATTACAAGCGTTGATTCAAGCGCTGCCAATTACCTCGGTAGTTATGATCGCTTTAATCTTCACCTTATAAGTATTTAGCTTTATCTGCCAGTAAACTAATTAGATGAGACGGTTTGGATCTACCTTACTAATCACCGCTCTATTAATTCCTATCTCACCAGCAACTGGGGTTGAAAGTTCGACCGCTAATTCGCTAGCGAATAAATCTCAATATGAAGCGGCATTAAACTCATTAAATAAATTGGCCGTGAAGGGTCGTGCACCAAAAACTGGGTATAGCCGAGATAAATTTCCACATTGGCGGGATCCAGATCGCAATGGCTGTGATGCCAGAAATGATATTTTAAAGCGAGATCTCACTATGGTTTCCTTTAGGGCAGGTAGTGATAATTGCAAGGTAATTGCCGGCAAATTATTAGACCCCTTCAGCAATAAGGAGATTATCTTTGATCTAAGCCAATCCTCATCAAATATAGATATCGACCATGTGGTTGCACTATCAAATGCTTGGCAGACAGGTGGCTTTCAATTAACTACTTTGCAGCGAACAAACTTTGCCAATGATCCACTTAATCTCATTGCTGTTGATTTTAGATTAAATCGGCAAAAGGGTGATGGTGATGCGGCTACCTGGTTGCCACCATATAAGTCCTACCGTTGCACATACGTTGCACGACAAGTTTTAGTTAAAGAGAAGTACAGGTTGTGGGTAACGCCACCAGAGAAAGCGGCAATTAGTAGGCTACTAGATAGCTGTCTTAAAGATTAATTAAGTCGGGCGTAATTCCAACTAAGAAATGAAGCGATTGCTACCCAAATTTGGTATGGCACCAATAGCAGACCAATGCCTACCGAAACCTTAAAGGCGATAATTAATAATGGAATCGTCAGGATGGCAACTAAGGTTAATGCGGTAGAGGCAGCCGATAAATTGTGTGGTTGATAAAATTGATAAGCCCAAGTTAAAGCGCAGGCGATGCTGACCGCAAAGATACTTAGGTAAGTAATCACCCAACCAGTACTAAGACGTTGCGAAACATTTACCGCGGCAACTCCCAAAACAATAAAGTTGTATGGCCAAATTACGCCAAAGATAAAATCGGGTGGCTGCCACTTTGGGGCGTTTAAGGATCGATACCAATTATCACCAGTATTGACCCAGAGGCCAGAACCAATCGCATAAATCAGAACTAGTGCAATACCTGCAATCGAGCCAGCTGCCTTGATCATAAAGGGACTCTATCCCACCTATTCAACAGATAGGGATCAAAGCGTTACTGTCGGTAGCAGTTGCTAACTTTCTCTCCTAACCACCGCAAGGAGTACCGATGTTTGAGTTTCTATTCCTCTTCACCTTGATCTACCTCTTTCTAAATCGCAAGAAGCGACGGAAGAAAAGCCTAGATACTGAGTTAAAGGATCTCCTTGAATCCTCCAGTGATGCCACTGGGATTGCGTTAGATATTAAGAATTATCTACTTCGTGTATTGGATGATGATAAAAATGATCGAGAGAAGTTTAGTGATGATCAACTGGCACAGGCACAACGCATCTTTGATCGCGCCGGTCCTAGTTCACTCTTTTGGATGACTGAGATTGCAGCACAGATGACACTTCTTGCAACTGCACAATTAAATGGAATTCCAACCAATGTTGGCCAAGAGGTTAAAGAGGGGGCAACACCTGAAGAGGTAATTGATGCTGTGGTGAAGATCTAATTACAGCTCTTTCACTCGATCCTTAACAATATCCTGCAGCAACTTAGCATTTACCTTCCAGTCAACCGGTACTTGGATAGTTTTCTTATTGGTTTTGTAATCCACCAATCGATCAGCAAATCGAGTTATTACCTTATCGCCCCATGGGCCAAGCAAAATATGATTTTTTAATACCGAGACTCCTAGTATGTAATCATCACCTAACTTAAGCTGTGGATGATTCCAAGCAATCACGATCTCCATTTTGGGATACTTTGCCTTAGCCGCTTTGAATATTGCTTTAACTGTTTTCTTCTTAATTGGATCAAATGGCGCTAAGTATTGATCAAGGGTATTAAATCTCTTTGCACTCTTGGAGCCACGTGTGTACATAACTAAGGCGTTGGCATGGGCTTGCGAGAATCCGTGGTTCTCTCGCAGGAAAGCAATCTGTTCTGGATACTTTTTGCCAGCAACCCGTTCCATCTGCTTAAACCAATGTGCCATTGGCATGCCATATCTCTTCTCAATCGATGGAAAGTGAGATTTGCGATCTGCTGTGGCCATTTCCATATCTTATTATTTGGTTATAGTTCATGCATGCTTGGCGGAATAAATAATGCGCTCTTTCTTCAAAGCCTAGGTGGCTTCGTGGCGCTGCTTATCTTCATTCCACTATTGCGCTGGACCTTTGACTCACCTTCAACAAAGGCTGAGCGAGCCAGGCGAAGAGAGATTAAGAAATCCCTTCGCCGACTTAAACGCAAGTAATTAAACTGGAATTAAAGTATTTGCATATATTTGCCAAGCCAGCGCTGATTTAGC
>CAZVNE010000052.1:0-2954 GCA_964628535.1 uncultured Candidatus Nanopelagicus sp.
TAAGTGGCACCTTGCCAGTTCTAGATGTTAATCAACCAGGAGCGGTCGAGATTGGCCAATCTCAAGGATTGTTAACCTTTGCAGCAGTCTTTATCTTGCTGCGTGCATTTGCAAATGGTGGCTCCTCTTTGACTGGACTTGAAGCGATCTCAGATGGTGTTGCTTTATTTAAAGAGCCAGCACATGTTAACGCCCGTCGAACATTAGTAATTATGAGCACGATTCTAGGCTCATTAGTTTTAGGTGTTTCCTACTTTGCCCACAAAATCTATGCGATGCCATATGAGTCTGGAACACCAACTGTGATCTCGCAGATAGCGAAAACAATATTGGGTGACAGCGGAGCAGGTAGTGCGTTTTTTATCGTAGTTCAAGCTGCAACTATGTTGATCTTATTTGCCGGCGCAAACACAACATATAGTGCATTTCCATTAGTTGTTAACTTTGTTGCAACCGATGGCTACCTTCCTAGATGGCTGACAAAACGTGGCCACAAGTTAAATTTCTCAAATGGAATTATTCTCTTAACGGCTTCAGCGATGATTTTGGTGGTGGTCACCGGAGCATCAGTTGAACATCTAGTTGCTTATTACGCACTTGGTGTATTTACCGCCTTCACTCTTTCTGGTCTAGGTATGGCAAAGCATGCATCCACCCACAGGGATAAGGGATGGAGAATTAAACTCCTAATCAATGGCTTATCTGGTGGTATATCTCTTCTTGTAGTTTTGATTTTCGCGGTGGTCAAATTCAATCAAGGTGCTTGGGTTGTAATTGTGGTAACACCATTCTTAGTTATAACTTTCCTAAGGTTGCGTAAGCAGTATGAGCGGGAAAAGAATGCGCTGGATGTAAACCTTCAATCCTCAAGAGCAACCTCCATGACAAGACATGATGTAACCGTACTAATTGATAATTTTGATCTTGCCACAATCGGTGCCATTCGATACGCCAGATCTTTAAAGCCAAGAAATCTCTCTGCGGTTCACTTTGTGATCGATGATCGACGTGCTGAAGCATTGAGTGCAGAGTGGGCAAAGAATGAGGCTTGCGCAGATGTTCCGCTAGAGCTAATTGATTGTCCAGATCGCCGGTTAGCAAATGCTGCTGTTGATTATGCAATTAGAGCAACTGCTGAAAATGATGTTGAGTTAACTCTGCTACTGCCTCGTCGCTCCTACTCAAAGGTTTTGGGTTGGTTATTACATGATCAAACGGCTGAAGATATCGCTCGTCCAATTTCACAACTTGAGCGAGTGGTTGCAACAATTGTTCCATTTGATGTCGAAAAAATTCTCTCTGGCCATAGCGTGCTATCGGCGCCAACGGTTGGAAAGGCCAAAAAGAGTGATTTAAAAACTGAGCCGATACGTGCTCAAAGTACTTTGATTAAACCAGCTGTTACTACCTTTGAAAGTAAAAAGGAGAGCGTAAGTCACTATGCGGAAAATGTATTACCAATTGGCAGTATCACTTGGCGCAAGCGTGCGCATGTGCAGGGCAAGGTGAGTTCAATCAAATCAGCACCTTCTGATTCATCACCAATGGTTGAAGTAGAGGTTTGGGATGAAACAGGCGGTGTAACACTTCAATTCTTAGGACGCAGGGATATCACAGGCCTTGAGGTTGGCTCTGAGATTCGTGCTGAAGGTATGGTGGGTGAGAATAATGGAAATCTAGTTATTTTAAATCCATCTTATGAGTTATTGATTTAACGCTTACCTTCAAAAAAATTACTTAGTATTAACGCACAATCCTTTTCTAAAACTCCAGTAATTACCTCAACCCTATTTAAATTACGTGGATCTCTAATCACATCCCACACAGAACCAACAGCACCAGCTTTTTGATCCCAGGCACCGAATACAACTCTTTTAAATCTAGATTGAGAGATAGCGCCAGCACACATTGCGCATGGCTCTAAAGTGACAATCATTGTTAAATCATCCATCCGCCAGTTATTTAACTTTGCTGCTGCCATGCGCATTGCAACGATTTCGGCATGCGCAGTTGGATCATTGTGCTCTTCTCGCAAATTATGACCTGTACCTAGAACTTCACCTTGTTTATTAACAACTAAGGCACCAACTGGCACATCACCATTATCTGCAGCGCTGTTGGCTAAAGCAATAGCCTGCTGCATTAATATTTTGTAGTTCAATTATTGAATTCAGCTAACTTATTTAATTGATCACCAAACCCTAAGCGGTTAGCGATCGCCTCTAGCGCTTCATCTGGATAAAGTTCAGGATCATCCAAAATTGTTAGTAGCTCCATCTCGCCAACTCCTAGATCATTTAGTAAATCCAAATCACCGGCGGGTGCTGGCTCATCCTCTTCCTCTGGAAAATCTAAATCTAAAACCTCAACTAAATCAGATGCGACATCGTAGTCAAGCGCGTAGGTAACATCGCTAATCATCATTCGCATTTGATCACCAAGTACTCGCGCAATAATTACAAACTCATCCTCAATTGCAATCATGGCGATAGCGCCACCGTTTGTTTGTTGCGCCTTTAGCGAATCAATCAGTAAGCCAACATCTCGAGTTTCAACCAACCCCGATGCGGTCCAACGGCCATCTTCATGCCAAGCGATTAATCCAAAATCAACTGCCATTTAGATCACATCCCTTCCGCGCTTTGAGTGCCCTATTCAATCTTAAATCCTCTTCTATGGTGGTAATTCTCTCTTTTTATTGGATGTATGGACAAGGGCTTGTAGAGTAATTATGTGAAGATTCATATTGCAGACCATCCGCTAATCACCCATAAATTAACTGTGCTGCGCGATGAGCGCACCGATTCACCAACCTTCCGCAGACTTACTGAAGAGATTGTTACCTTGCTGGCGTATGAAGCAACCCGAGAGGTAAAGGTTGAGACCGTTAGCGTAAAGACACCGGTTGCAATGGCGCAGGGATTACACCTTGCAAAGCCAAAACCTGTTGTTGT
>CAZVNE010000053.1:0-2881 GCA_964628535.1 uncultured Candidatus Nanopelagicus sp.
TCGTAAAAATAGTTGTAATGAAGTTAACGCCACCCAAGATTGTTCCAACACCGCTTATTGCTAGACCCATCAACCAAAGATCTGCGCCAATTCCTGGTGAGTACTGTGAGTTAGATAAAGGTGCGTATGCGGTCCAACCAAAGGATGCTGCACCACCTGGTGTCAGAAAGCCGATAAAAGCCATGGTGCCACCAAATGAGTAAAGCCAGTAGGACAACATGTTCAATCTTGGGAATGCAACATCTGCAGCACCGATTTGCAGTGGCATAATCACATTAGCAAAACCAACAAATAATGGTGTTGCAAACATCAACAACATAATGGTTCCATGCATTGTGAATACTTGGTTGTACTGCTCATTACTTAAAAATTGCATACCTGGCCGCGTTAACTCTGCTCGCAGAGCCATCGCCAAAATTCCGCCAATCAAGAACCAAACAAATGAGGTAATCAGATATAGGTAACCGATAGTTTTGTGATCGGTCGAAGTGATAAATTTTACAAACAACTTCCCCTTGCTTGTAGGCACTACTGGTGCCCGCTTTAGCGTTGGTCTTGGAGCATATGTTGTCATGATGTTGCCGCCTTATCTATTTCGAGCTGATTTAAATCTCGGAGTGATTGAATATAAGCTTCATACTCAGCAGGCGTGACAACTTTTACGCTGAACAACATTTGTGAGTGGTTTCGTCCACACAAAATATTGCATCTTCCTGGGTAGGTTCCTAACTTATTTGGCGTGAATTCAAGGTAGTTCTCTACCCCCGGTAAGTTTTGCATTTGAATCATGAAAGCGGGAATCCAAAAACCATGGACTACATCATTTGAATTAATTGTGAATTTAACCTTTTTTCCTTGTGGCAAATACAAGGTTGGCGGCTGGGCCGGTGTTCCAGTTACTGAAGCTGCTGGAAAATCCCCTGCCTCTTTATAGGTGAATTGCCATGACCATTGAAAACCATTGACATCAATAATGTGTGAAACTTCAGAATCAGGCGAAACTTTTACAATTTTGCTCTCTTTCACAACTGTGAAATAAAAGAGCACCGCTACGATCAACAGTGGAATAATGATGAATGTAATCTCAATAAAATTATTTTCCCTGGTTTGTTTTGGAAACTCTTCATCCTTTTTTCGATGAAAAACAACTGGCCACAGGATCAATACCAGCGTTACAACTCCAACTACGGCAGCGGCAATCCAGGCACCTTGCCATAGAGATAGCGCTTCATCATTTACGCTTGTTACGCCTTGTTCAAAGCCCAAGCCAGAGATTTCATCAGATGAGCAACTGGTTAAAAGGAGGCTTCCAAACAACCCCGCACTAATCTTTTTTAGGTGGCTGGGACGCATAGGGTAAGGATAACCTTGCACCCGAGTTGGTTCTCTCTGGGAAGGTGGCGTGCAGCGGGTGGTTCGTATCACAAGCGGGTTCCAGCAAGAAGCTCCCCTTGATTTGGCGGCTGAGAAAGTTATCTCTCAAGTATTTCAACAAGGTTGGCCAGACCCGGCAAAGATCAATGCCGACTCTCGCCAAACAGCGCTTTTATTAAATGAGGCCCGAAATACCTTTGCCAAACACCTTCAAGTAAGAAGTGATGAGATCGAATTTTTAGGTGAGGTGAATTTAGGGTTTCATCTTGGAGTATCGGGCCTTTTAACATCTGGAAACCAATTATTCATCAGCGAAGTTGATAAACAGGAGATCTTTGCGGTTGGCGATAATTATCAAAATAGTGGCGGGATTCTCCATAAAATACCAGTAAATCAATCTGGCGTTATTGCTAGTTTCGAATCATCTAGTCAGGATGTTATCTCTTGGCAGGTCGCAAATGGTGAAACTGGAATTATTGCCCGGCAAGCACCTACCGGTTCTAAAGTTTTTGCAGATTGCACATCAAGCGGTGTTGACCATCTACCTAACTTCACATATGACACCGCTTTATTTGATAGCAGATCTTGGTATGGGCCAAGTGGCTTGGGTATTTTGATTGTAAAAGAGGGGGCGCAATGGCGTAATCCCCTGCCTCATAACGATTATCAAAAAACGCCTAACTCATTTTCGATACCCCTTGCTTTAGCAAGTGCGGTCGCATTAGAAAATTACACCTTAAAAAAGCGGGATAATTTGGGTAACCGCGAATTACTTTTAAATACTTTAGATAATGCAAAAATTGCCTACTACACCCCCAACGCAGCTAATTATCTGTCCAAGTATTTAAGTTTAGTTTTTGCAGATTTAGAGGCGGATCGATTGGTGCTCGAACTAGAGGATATGGGTTTTGCAGTTGATTCTGGATCGGCATGTAAATCAGCTGATATGGCGCCGAGTCATGTATTGCATGCCATGGGGGCGAAAACAACTGGAAATATCAGAATCACTTTTCATTTAAATACCACGATCCAGCAAGTACAAGATTTATCTGATGCGATTGTTACTACCGTGAATAAGTTACGGGCGATTTAGTTAACTTTGTAAATTAACAACCAAATGTTGTGAGACCTCTTCAGTAGCTGCATCTCCGTAAGCTGCTCTAAATCTGCCAAGAAAATCAGCTTTGGTGAATTTATACTCCTGCGTTCCAGTTGTCTCGAGGCAGTATGTAGCTAACATAGAACCTAATTGTGCGCATCTTTCATGGTTTAAACCCCAAGAGAGGCCAGCAATAAAACCTGAGCGAAAATTATCTCCAACTCCAGTTGGATCAACCTTTGATTCCTCTTTAGGTACTGATACATAAATCGTCTCTTTGCCGTGTTCCTCTATCTGCGCACCCTTTGATCCAAGGGTTACAACTCGAACTTGTACCCGGTCAAATAATTGTCGATCGGTCCAACCTGTTTTTTGAATCGCAAGTGCTAGCTCATACTCATTTAAAAA
>CAZVNE010000054.1:0-2663 GCA_964628535.1 uncultured Candidatus Nanopelagicus sp.
GGTCCTGAGTATGAAAAAACCAGACACAATATTGGCCAATTACTGCTCTCTGAGTTAGCAGAAAATAACAAATTTACAGCTCATAAATCTCGGATGGAGATCTGTGAGCTCAGAGTTAATCAAAATACTTTAGTACTGGCTAAATCTCGTGGCTATATGAATGAAACGGGTGGGCCAGCTAAATCATTAATTGATTTTTACAAGATTCCAGTAGATCAAGTAATTGTGGCTCATGATGAGCTAGATCTTCCATTTAATTCTTTACGTTTGAAGTTTGGTGGTGGCGATAATGGCCATAATGGATTGAAATCATTGACCTCATCCCTTGGTACTGCAGATTACTATCGAGTTCGAATGGGAATTGGTAGACCACTTGGAGAACAGGATCCAGCGGATTTTGTCTTAAAGCCGTTTAGTAAAGAGGAGCGAAATGAATTACCTAATTTTATTGATAAATGCGGCCAGGCAATCAAGGCGTTGATTGAAAATGGAATAGATAAAGCGCAAACCGCTTTTAACTCTTAATGATTTGAGCACGGCCTGCTTCTAGCCTGGCAACTGGAACTCTAAATGGTGAGCAAGATACATAATCAATACCTAGATTGTTAAAGAAGTGAATACTCCTTGGATCACCACCATGCTCACCACATACGCCTAACTTAAAATCTTTTCGAACCGCTCGAGCCTGATCTCTGGCAATCTTTACCAATAAGCCAACACCATCTTGGTCTAGTGATTCAAATGGATTAAATGGCAGCAGCTCTAGATCTAAGTATCTTGGCAAAAATGTTGATTCCACATCATCTCGGCTAAATGCCCAAGTTAACTGGGTTAGATCATTGGTGCCAAAGGAGAAGAAATCTGCATAATCTGCCAATCTAGTTGCAGTAATTGCAGCCCTTGGAGTTTCAATCATTGTGCCAATTGGGATATCTAACCTCTCATTACCTAAAGTTTTTACAATCTCCGCCTCAAGATTTTCTCGAAGATATAAGAGCTCTCGCTGGGTTGTAACCAGAGGAATCATTAACTCTGGACGTGGATCAAAGCCAGCCTTTTTAACCTCAATACTTGCTAAGACCAAAGCTCGAACCTGCATTTTAAATAACTCAGGAATTAATATTCCAAGACGCACACCTCGTAGGCCAAGCATTGGATTTGCTTCATGCAACCGCTTAACTGCGGCAAATATCGCTTTATCTCGAGCGCTGACCTCTTTATTCAAAGCCTCAGCTGTCGCCATTTGCGCACTTAGGCTTGCCAGATCTGGCAGAAATTCATGTAGCGGTGGATCTAATAAACGTACCGTTACCGGTAAACCAGACATCGCTTTTAGAATTTCAACAAAATCAGCTTGTTGCAGCACCTGCATCTGCGCAATTACCTTGTTTTGTTCCTCTTCACTCTCTGCCAAAACAACTTGCTCTACATATGATCTGCGCTCACCTAAAAACATATGCTCTGTGCGGCATAGACCAATTCCTTGAGCTCCAAGTGTTCGTGCGCGTTGACTATCCTCTGGCGTGTCCGCGTTGGCTCTAACAAGTAATTTTCTAATCTCATCAGCGTGGTTCAAGATTCGATCCACCGCTTTAACAATCGGGCTAGCCTGATCTGAATCCACCTTTATCTTGCCCTCTAAGTATGAGGTAACGGTGGATTGGGTAACGGCAATCTCGCCCAGGTAAACACAACCAGTGGTGCCATCAATCGAGATAATCTCACCCTCTTTGATGGTTAGATCTCCAATATTAAATTGTAAAAGTTTTTCATCGACATTTATGGATTCAGTTCCGCAGACAGCGGTCTTACCCATACCGCGTGCAACTACCGCTGCATGAGATGTTTTTCCACCGCGGGTTGTTAAAATTCCTTCAGCGGCTACCATTCCAACTAAATCATCAGGACTTGTCTCACGACGAACCAAAATTACTTTACGTCCAGCTTTAGCTAAATCAAAAGCCTTCTTTGAGTTAAAGACAACCTCACCAACTGCTGCACCAGGGGATGCAGGGATTCCAGTTGCGATTAAATTTTGTTTTTTTGACAAATCAAATTGCGGAAACATAAGTTGTACTAATTGCTCACCATTAGTTCTGGCAAGTGCTTCATCCATAGAGATCTTGCCTTCATCAACTAATTGGGTTGCAATACGGAAAGCAGCTTCTGCTGTTCGCTTGCCAACTCGAGTTTGCAGAATCCATAACTTTCCGCGCTCTACGGTGAATTCGATATCACATAGATCTCGGTAATGATCCTCAAGAGTTTTCATCAATCTCTCTAGTTCAGCATGCACCACCGGCTCTTTCTTCGCCATATCAACTAAAGACATAGTGTTTCTAATTCCGGCAACTACATCTTCACCCTGAGCCTTATCTAGATAATCTCCGTAACTTCCCTTCTCACCAGTTGCTGGATTGCGAGTAAATGCAACACCAGTACCGGAGTCATCACTTAAATTTCCAAAGACCATCGATTGAATATTTACCGCTGTTCCTAGATCAGATGGAATGCGCTCTCGCTTGCGATAGAGGTTTGCTCGTTCTGAGTTCCATGATCTGAACACCGCCTCGATTGAATGATTTAGGTGATCTACTGGATTAGTTGGAAAGGTGCGTGCCGTGTGTGATTCGATCAACTTTATTAATTGTGCTGCTAGAACC
>CAZVNE010000055.1:0-2513 GCA_964628535.1 uncultured Candidatus Nanopelagicus sp.
AAGATAAATATAACTTTGCAATCAATTGAACAGGTAATAAATCTACCTAAATTAATTGAGTTGGCGGCAGATTTAGAGGCCCAAGCTAGTGTGCCAAATCTTTGGGATGATCCGGAAAAAGCCCAGGCAGTAACCTCAAAGTTATCAAGAGCGCAATCAACGATAAATAAAATTCAAGGTATTCGTACTCGACTAGATGATCTACCGGTAATGATTGAACTAGCGGATGCTGAAACGGATAAAGCGGCGGCGTATAAAGATATTGATTCAGAGTTAGATAACTTAACTAAAACAATAAATGATTTAGAGGTTCAAACATTACTTAGCGGTGAATATGATGATCGTGATGCCTTAATGACTATCCGTTCAGAGGCTGGTGGTGTTGAAGCAGCTGATTGGGCAGAGATGTTGATGCGTATGTACTTAAGATTTTGTGAGCGTCACTCATACAAGACTGATGTTTTAGAAACCTCATATGCCGAAGAGGCGGGAATTAAATCAACCACCTTTCGAATCTCAGCCCCGTATGCATATGGTCGCTTATCGGTAGAACAGGGAACTCATCGATTGGTTCGCATCTCACCATTTGATTCACAATCTCGCCGTCACACATCATTTGCAGGTGTTGAAGTAGTTCCAGTAGTTGAGCAGAGTGATCATATTGAGATTGATGAAAAGGATTTAAGAGTTGATGTTTATCGCTCCTCAGGTCCTGGTGGTCAAGGAGTTAACACAACAGATTCTGCAGTTCGAATTACGCATTTACCTTCGGGCATTGTTGTCTCCTGCCAAAATGAGCGTTCACAAATTCAAAACAAAGCAACCGCGATGGCGGTTTTACAATCAAAGTTGTTAGAACGACGTCACCAAGAAGAGCGGGCAAAGATGGATGCATTAAAGGGTGATAACTCTGGTTCATGGGGAAATCAAATGCGTTCATATGTTTTAGCGCCTTATCAAATGGTGAAGGATCTAAGAACTGATTTTGAAGTTGGAAATCCATCAGCGGTGCTAGATGGGGATCTTGATGGATTTATTGAAGCTGGAATCAAATGGCGAAAAAGCCGCGATTAATTTCACATAATTAAATTCACAGGTAAATCACGCATAAAATTGGTGGGTAAATCTCCTTAAATTATTTAAATTGCGTGTAAATCAAGAAATATACCCATTACTTATCTAAACTGGGGGCTTACCGAAATTAGGCTAACGATGGAAATTAGGCTAACTACCGAAAGGCTTAGTTAAGTGATTCGTTTTGAAAATGTATCCAAGATCTATGCCAAGCAAGAGCGGGCTGCGTTGGATAGTGTCAATCTTGAAATTACCAAAGGCGAGTTCGCATTCTTAGTTGGTCAATCTGGCTCTGGCAAATCAACATTTTTAAGATTGGTGCTGCGAGAAGAGCGACCATCTGCTGGAACTATCCATGTGGCTGGCAAGGATTTAAATACCTTGAAAGCTCATAAGGTTCCTGATTTACGCCGCCAAGTTGGCACCGTCTTCCAAGATTTTCGGTTGTTACCAAATAAGACTGTTGCTGAGAATGTTGCCTTTACTTTGCATGTGCTTGGTTACTCATCCAAACAAATAAGCCGTGAGGTACCAGAGGTTTTAGAGTTAGTTGGACTTGAAGAGAAATCTGAACGCAAACCTGGTGAGTTATCAGGTGGTGAGCAACAACGTGTAGCAATTGCGCGAGCTTATGTATCTCGGCCATCGATTTTGATTGCGGATGAACCAACTGGAAATTTAGATCCTGCAACATCTGTCGGAATTATGAAGTTGCTAGATCGCATTAATCGCGAAGGCACCACAGTCGTAATGGCAACCCACGATTCAGGAATTGTGGATCAGATGCGAAAGCGAGTAATTGAGTTAGATGGTGGCCATGTAATCCGCGATCAAGCTCGTGGTGTTTACGGCTACACAGGTTAATTAACGGGAATTTAAGTACGAGACGGATAGGGTAGAAACATGAGAGCCAAGTTTGTAGCGAAAGAGGTTGGTATTGGCCTGCGCCGAAACTTAACTATGACCTTTGCGGTAATGATTACCGTAGCAATCTCGCTAACCCTTCTTGGAATTGGTTTATTGGCAAACTCACAAGTTAAAGTGATGAAGGATTATTGGTATGACAAGATTGAGGTTTCAATCTTTCTTTGCGGTTCACTTTCAGATTCACCATCCTGTTCAAATGGCGTAATTACACAGGAACAGAAAATTTCGATTCAACGTGATCTGCAAAATCTTCCGGTAGTTGATGAGGTTTTTTATGAGACCCAAGCTGAAGCATTTAATCGTTTTCAGGAACGTTTTGAAGGTTCTGCAATCGCCCAAAATGTAACACCAGATCAATTACCAGAATCCTTTCGAGTTAAGTTAAAGGATCCAACTAAGTTTGCCGTTATTGATAGTGCATTTAGTGGTCGACCAGGAGTTGATATTGTTCAAGATCAACGAGCGATTTTAGATAAGTTCTTTAAGTTATTAGGTGTATTGAGAAATGGCGC
>CAZVNE010000056.1:0-2456 GCA_964628535.1 uncultured Candidatus Nanopelagicus sp.
GCTATGCCGCCAAGTGCTGCGATAAATGGCATTAAAGCTTTTTTCATTGAGGCTAGGTGGCCAGAGGTTAACTCACGCTTTATCTCAAGTCCTACAACAAAAAAGAATATGGTCATTAATGCGTAATTGATAAATTTTTGAGTAGTTAATTCAATTGCAAAAATCCCTTGTCCCAAGACAAAATCAAAGCTAAGGAATGAGAAGTACTGTTTTGAGAGGGGTGTATTGGCAACGATTAAACCAAGGAAGGCAAAGAGTAAAATTAATACTCCGCCAGAGGATTCTCTTTCTAAAAACTCACGAAGAGGTGGCTTTGGAATTCGCTTCACTTTGCTGGCATCTCCCGCTCTCTCTTTGAGATCAGAAACTGTGCCGTTTCAATCACACTTGTTTCCGGTGAAATAAAACTCATCTTGAATAATCTTTTAGCTTTAGCATTACTGATTAGATTAGGCCTGCCTACTAATAACAATCCCGGTCTTTGTTTCTTATCAAAAAATGCGATCAATCGAAGTAGAAATGTAGGTGCCCTGCGAGTAATTATTTTAAGATTTGGATTATTAGCTTTGATTATCTTTGCGATCTGAACCAGCGAGCGGGTTTCTGATGTTGCCAAGATTCGCTCTCCCCGAGTTTCATCAATCTTTATTGAATCCACATGCATCTTTGCGACATCCTTTACATCAACAATGCTGACACGCAAATCTGGCAGCATTCGCTTTGTACCCTGAATTAATTGATCGATAATTGCCATTGATGAACCAAAATTAGTATCTAGAGGTTTTCCAATTACTAAGGTTGGATTAATGACAGTTAATGCAATTTCAGGTGCCTGATTTTTTACAAATTCCCAAGCCGCAAGCTCAGCTAATGTCTTTGATCTGCGATATGCAGCTCGACCAATGGGATGATTAATATCTGTCCACATCGTTTCATCAAACTCGGTCGCACCCTTTGGTAGATCACGTGCAAATACAGCTGCATTAGATGAGGTAAGAATTACTCTTTTAATTCCCGCATCCTTGGCAGCTTTTAAGGCTCGAATGGTTCCATCAACTGCTGGACGAATTAATTTCTCTTCATCGGCGGGAATTACCAATGGGAATGGTGAGGCAGAGTGAATTAATACATCAATATCCTTCATGGCATCACTCCAGCCAGCATCCTCATCAAGTGAGAGCTTTACAAAGGAGAGATGGGAGGTAAGTAGATTTACATCTTTAACATGGCTTTTCAGTGCATCAATTACCTCTTGGGTTTTCTCCAAACTTCGCACAGAGGCGCGCACCTGATAACCCTGATTTAAAAGTTCCAAGAGGATATGCCGGCCAATGTATCCATTAGCACCAGTTAACAACACCCTACTGATTTTCTTCACCTCATTATCTAGATATCAGTGAACTGTATCAGCAGGAAGGTTTGCTATTTATCCAACTCATCTATCTTGTCCTCTGGAGTTGCCGTCACACGGCCAGCATGTGCAACCGCAGTTGGGTCACTCTTTGATTTAATCAAGCTAGCGATAGTAGAAATCAACAGAATCGAACCAATGACTGCCAAGCTGGTTGGGGTTTGAATTTTTGGAATCTGCTCCCAAATCTCGTGTAGGTATAGCAGAATTAACTTGACGCCAATAAACATCAAGATAATCGACAAGCCTAGAGAAAGGTAGATTAATTTATCTAGTAAGCCCTTTAGCAGGAAGTACAGCGCACGCAGGCCTAGTAATGCAAATGCGTTAGCAGCAAATACTAAAAATGGCTCTTGCGTAACACCAAAGGTTGCTGGAATTGAATCTAATGCAAATAGTAAATCAGTAGAAGCAATGGCAATTAAAACCAAAAGCATAGGTGTTGCGATTCTTTTACCATTAACCTTAGTAAACACCTTTGATCCATCATATTCATCAGTCATCGGAACCCGCTTTCTGATCAATTTGACTAGGGCATTATCCTCTGGAGTTGGATCCTCATCCCAGTGCTTAAATAAGCCAACACCAGTCCAGATCAAGATCGCACCGAAAATTACAAATGTAAAGCTAAATTTAGCAATTGCTGCAGCACCGACCGCGATAAAGATTGCGCGCAGAACCAGAGCTAAAACAACACCAAACATCAATACTCGCTGATGATAAATCGATGGCACTTTAAACTGAGTCAAAATAATAATAAATACAAATAAATTATCTACTGAAAGAGATTTCTCAACTAAGTAGGCCGCAAAGTACTCTGTTCCATATACCGAGCCCGCTGTTTGCCACACCCAAACACCGAAGGCGATTGCAATGCCTATATAGAAGATTGACCAAATTGTGGCCTCTTTAAACATAACATCATGAGGCTTTTTACTGATTGTTAACAAATCTACGATGATCAAAGCCAGAATCGCACCGACAACAAGCGCCCAGGTTAAGAGAGTTACATCCATTTTAAATACCTATTCAGTAGGAGGGACAG
>CAZVNE010000057.1:0-2358 GCA_964628535.1 uncultured Candidatus Nanopelagicus sp.
AAGAGGTTTGGCGAAAAAATGGCCGGTAGTTTTAGGTGGAGCAGCATTAACTCGTTCATTTGTTGAACAAGATTTAGCAGATAATTACGCGGGCACAGTTCGCTATGCCAAGGATGCATTTGAAGGTTTAAGGCTGATGGATACCTTTATGGGAATTAAGAAGGGAGTTCCAGGTGTTGAACTGCCACCTCTAAAGAAACGGGTAACTCCTTCTAGAAAACCGGTTTCTCATATGGAAATAGATACAAAGAGAAGTGATGTTGAGGATAAGAATGTAATCCCAAAACCTCCATTTTTTGGCTCGCGAGTTGTAAAGGGAGTTGCATTAAATGATTATGCAACGATGATTGATGAACGCGCATTGTTTCTTGGTCAATGGGGATTAAAAAGCCAGGAGTATTCAAAGATGGTTGAAGAGGAGGGTCGCCCGCGATTGCGTGCACTTCTCAACGACATTCAATCAAATGGTTGGTTAAATGCAGCGGTTACATATGGATACTTTCCATGTTACAGCGAAGGGAATGATCTCGTTGTGTTGCATCATGAGGGCGACCATGTAGGTCAAGAGCGAACTCGGTTTACCTTTCCAAGACAATCAAGGGATAGAAGGTTGTGTTTGGCAGATTTCTTCAGAAGCAAGGAGAGTGGAGAGATAGATGTGGTCTCCTTTCAGATTGTTACTATGGGTCAATCGGTTTCAGATGTAATTACCGATTTATTTAGCAAAAACTTATACCGAGAGTATTTAGAGTTACATGGCTTATCTGTGCAATTAACGGAGGCTTTAACTGAGATGTGGCATGCCAGAACACGTTTAGAGCTTGGTTTTGCCGATGAGGATAATCCAGATTTTAATGAGATTTTAAACCAAGGGTACCGAGGATCTAGATACTCCTTTGGTTATCCAGCCTGTCCTGATTTATCACAACAGGTTGCGCTAATGGAGTTATTAGAGCCGGAAAAAATTGGAGTTGAAATATCTGAAGAGTTTCAATTGCATCCCGAGCAATCAACATCATCCATAGTGTTGCATCATCCTGAAGCGAAATACTTCAACGCCTCATGAATGCAATTCTCTTTGATATGGATGGCACGCTGGTTGATTCAGAGCCGCTTTGGTTGGAGGCTGAATGTGAAGTCATGGAATCGGTTGGGGTTTCGTGGAGTGCGCAGGATCAATTATCAACATTAGGTGGACCTAGAGAACGAACTGAAAAAATTATGCAAGAAAAGTCAAAAAATATTAAGCCTTATGGATTCTTTGGCGAACAATTAGATATTTTAATGTTGCAAAAACTTCAAACTCAGTTGCAAGTATTACCAAATGCCATTGATCTTATAAATGAGTGTCGAAATTTTGGGTTAAAGATTGCACTTGTAACGGCCAGTGGTGGGCAATTAATGCGAACCGTACTAAATAACTTTCCCACTAATTTCTTTGATGTCACTATTTCTGCAGATGATGTGGAGAGATCGAAGCCTGATCCAGCACCATACCTATTAGCGGCGGAGCGTTTGGGTGTAAAGATTGAAGATTGTGTCGTTGTGGAGGATTCTATTACCGGGGTTACTTCTGGTCTCAACTCTGGGGCACAGGTGATTGGAATACCCCATTTGGTTTCCTTACCTGATCATAAGAATTTACGAATAGTGGACAATTTAACGCAGTTGTCGGTTAAGAAACTTGTTGAGTGGTATCCCTTCCTCAATCAATTTAAGGTTGGCAATCATGGTTGATCGCACCTTTAAGTACGGGGATCGAGTTCAATTTACAGATCCAAAAGGAAAGTTGTACTCAATAACCTTGGTAGCTGGCGGAGAGTGGCACACACATAAAGGTTGGCTAAAGCATGATGAGATTGTTGGTAAACCAGAGGGCAGTATTTTTGTTACTAATGGAGATTTGAAATTCCAGGCCTTTCGGCCATTATTTGGCGATTACGTCTTGTCAATGCCACGTGGGGCAACAATCATTTATCCTAAGGATTTAGCGATGATTCTGGGTGTAGCTGACATTAAACCAGGAGTGCGCGTACTTGAATCTGGAGTTGGTTCAGGAGCTCTGACATTAGCGTTGCTTCGTGCACTTGGAGAGAGTGGATCCTTGCAATCTGTTGAAATCAGAGATGATTTTGCCCAAATTTCTAAGAGTAATGTAGTGAATTACTTTGGTTCAGAACCTAAAAATTGGGAGCTAGTTGTCGGAGCTTTTCAGGAGCAGCGGTATGAAGCAAATTGGGATCGAGTTGTATTAGATATGTTATCGCCTTGGGAGTGCGTTCAAACTGCAGCTAATGCGCTGGTGCCAGGAGGAGTGATTCTTGCCTATGTTGCAACAACAACTCAATTATCAAAGTT
>CAZVNE010000058.1:0-2304 GCA_964628535.1 uncultured Candidatus Nanopelagicus sp.
GATGAAGCAGCTGGTGCCTGGTATGCCTTCTCTAACTCTTGATAAGAGTTTTGCGACAAAGCGGTGCCTGGTTGATTAAAAGCCTTACCAAGTACTGGATTAGAACTTTGCATTTTTCTCCTTTTGCAAAATTGGTCAAAGACACTTAGTTCAAGTGCGTTGGGTAGAACAAATATTAACCACCCTTAATTCCAAAGGGATAGTCAATCCTGCCTTTTCTGCTTAATCTTTGCTTAATTCTTAACTGAAGATGAGCGTGCCCCCGGTGGGGGTCGAACCCACACTTGTGCGATTTTAAGTCGCATGCCTCTGCCATTGGGCTACAGGGGCGAATCTTCAGGGGGTAAATCTACCCGTCTTTTATTGGCTTACTCACCAGCCAATTTCCACGCCATACCATCGAGAATGTCGCTCTCAGATGCCACAAACTCCGATGCACCGGTTGCAGCCATCACTCTAGATAAAACCAAGGCACCGGCGGTAATTACATCAACTCTTCCAGGATGCATATAACCCAACATAGCAATCTCATCGCGATTTAAACTCTGTAACTTTGCTGCTACTTGAAAAACTTTATCAGCTGATATTCGAGCCAGATGAATTGCATATCGATCGTAAGATTCAAGCTCTAATGCTGCCGCAGCGATAGTTGTTGCAGTACCGGCAACCGCAACTAATGTTTTTGCAGTAGTGATTGGTACATCTCTCGCTGCTAATGCAATCGCTTGATCAATGTCAGAGATTGCAGCATGTAATTGTGTTGAAGTTGGGGGTTGTTGAGTAAAGTGACGTTCACTCATTCTGACACAACCAATATTCACACTTTTTGCAGACTCTACCTTTGTTGATCCAATTACAAATTCAGTAGAGCCACCCCCAATATCAACAACTAAAAATGGAGCATCACTTTGCGATAGCTCTTTAGTTGCTCCCGCAAAGGAGAGTGCCGCCTCCTCTTCACCAGAGATTACCTCTACTTCAACTCCTAAAATATCTCTAACGCCATCAATGAATAAATCTCGATTGGTGGCATCTCTGGATGCACTTGTCGCGCAAAATCTTATTTTCTCAACATTATTACCTTTAATTTGCCGCGCATATTTTTCAACTGCACTTAAGGTTCGTGCGATTGCATCTGGATGAAAGGCTTTATTTACATCAACACCCTGCCCTAATCTGACAATCTCCATCTCGCGTACGACCTCTTTAAAATTACCATCGCTAATATCTGCAATTAATAATCGAATTGAGTTGGTTCCGCAATCTATCGCCGCAACTCGACTCATTGTTTATCCAACAAATTTGATAATTCACTGCAGGGTTTATTTCTCCACCAATCAGGTAGCGCAGCCAGCGCTTCATCTCCAAGTGGATTAACTCCCTCACCGGCAGCTAAGGAGTGCGCGATTAAGGAGTGCAAACACTTAACTCGATCAGGCATGCCGCCAGCTGTTGTTCCTTTGACCTCTGGTACATCTAGATTTAATTCTAAGGCGACCGCATCTCTTGCAGCTTCATACTTTAGATGTGCCTGGCGATATGCACTTTGTAACTCTGAATCATTTTGTAATCTTTCATTCATAGTAATCATCAGACCTGAACTCTCCAGCGTTGATATTGCAGCTGTTAACTTTGGGCAGGTCGCGTAGTAAAAGGTAGGAAATGGTGTCCCATCTGCTAATCGAGGTGGTGTTGCAACAACATCTACCTCTCCACATGGACAGCGGTGAGCAACCTCATGAACATCTCTTGGTGTTCGTTGTAGTTGCGCGGCAACTACTTCAAGATCTTGTTGAGTAGCCTTACTCATTTATGGATTTACATTTGTGCTGGTAATGGATGAAATCAACCGTGAGTACCATGGAATTCCAACGGGAAACTGTTCTGAAACCTTTGTCTCCTCTTGCGTGGCCTCACCAGAACTTTCATCTAACACTATGTACTTTCGTTCACCTGGAAAAACAAAGTGCAATCTGGCACGAGCTTGACTTGCAACATACTCGGGATCGTCCCACTGGGCTAACTCTTTTACTGCAGCATCTACCATCGCTTGATTATCTTTAATTTGTACCTCAAGGGCATTTATTGCAGCCTTCTGAGTAAAGTAATGCTGAAGTGGCGGTGCAATAGTGACTGCTAGTGCAAATAAAATTACACCTAAAATCAATGCTCGATTTGATAAGCCTTGACGCTTTAATTCACCTTGAATTTTTTTTCTACTTGCAGAAACCAGTGGAGCTGCAAAAAATCTAGGAGCCAAAATTAACCTTTAAATCTTGGAAAAGCATTTCGGCCAGCATATAA
>CAZVNE010000059.1:0-2246 GCA_964628535.1 uncultured Candidatus Nanopelagicus sp.
CTTCTGCCTGCGCAATATGCTCGGCGCTGAGCATCCCACTGGGTGCGCCCGCTTTGTAAATTGCCAACCGTAAAACACGGGTTCGAATCGCCTTAGGCAGCCGTTCAAGTTCCAAGACATCTAAATCTCTTGCATCCGCTTGTTGAAAGTATTGATTAGCGAAATCATCTAAGGCATCTGCATCATCTCGCAGTAGATCGGCACTTCTTGCTAATGCTTGGGTAACTCCTGGGCCTAGATCACTCTCTAATTGTGGCAGTAAGTTTTTTCGAACCTTAACTCTGGCAAATCTCTGATCATCATTATGAGGATCATCCCAAATATCCAACCCCGCTTCTAAGACCGCAGCCCTTGTTTCTTCGCGAGTAATTTTAAGCAGTGGTCTGATAAAAATATTATTAGCTGTCGCCATTCCAGATAAAGATCTAGCACCCGAGCCACGAGCTAGCCCTAATAAAACAGACTCTGCTTGATCATTTAATGTATGGGCTAATAAAAAATACTTTGGTTGATAAGCATCGATAAATTGATTAAAGATTTGGTAGCGAGCGCGTCGAGCCGATGCTTCTAGGCCATCGGTAATCTCAACATTTGCTTTTGCACTTAGAACTTCGGGAAAGCCCATCTGCTTTAATTTATTTACAGTGTCAGTTGCAACTTGGGCTGAGCCATCTTGTAAACCATGATCTACTACAACTGGAATTATCTTCTTTTCGTTACCCTCTTTTAATAGCGCAGCGGCTAATGCCATTGAATCTGTGCCGCCAGAGCAACCAAACAAAACCAATTCGCCACTCAGCCAAGGCTTAACAGCTTTTCGAATCTCCCATAAGCTCACAAGGAGAAGATTAGACCCGACCTCCGTAAGGCATCATTCCCTTAATGCTGTGGATAGGTGAGTAAAGCAGGCCACGATCCTTTGAGTTCGCCTCCCACATCATTCCGCCACCGGCATAAATTGTGATGTGGTGAATTGTTCTGACATCTCCTTTGTAAGAGTAAAAGAGCAAATCACCAGGTACTAGCTCAGTTAACTTCACCCGTTGAGTTGCAACCCAATACAGTGATGAGTTAAGTCGATCCCAATTTGGCCAACCAAGTCCTGCTGATCGATACGCGGCGTAGACCAAGCCAGAGCAATCAAATGCATTTGGTCCTTCATCTCCCCAAACATAAGGTTTACGCGCTTCCACCTGACGCTTTGCAAATGCCACAGCTTGTGCTCGCATTGCTTCAGTTGAACGAGTGGATGCTCTTCCAGTAAAGCCAGTATCTGGCCACACCCTTGATTGATTGATAACAGTTCTTGCAATACCAGCATTTGCCTCTTCAAGTAATGCAAGTTGTCGCTGTTGTTCTAAAGTTAAACGAGTCCTTTGAGCAACTGCAAGCTCTCTTGCTAATTTATCTTGAATTGCTTGTAAGCGATCTACCTCTTCTTGTTGCATCGCTTTAGCAATATCCGCTTCCTTCTTTGCTGCCGCTACCTTTACCGTTGCAGCTGCTTGTAACTCTTTTGCTTGATCTGCCGCTTTGCGAGCAGCGTCAGCAACAACCTCTGCACTCTTAAATCTATCTAGCGCATTTGAATTATTTTCACCAAGTGCATCCAAGGTATTTAAACGATCAGCTAAATCTTGTGGTCCATCGGAGTTTAAAATTGTTTCAAAATCTGTAAAACCACTTCCCATTACATAAGCATTCATCGCCATCTTGCCAATTGCTCTTCGGCCCGCACTGACCGATGCTTGTGCAGCCTCCAGATGCTTCACCGCAATATTTGCAGCTTTGGTCTTCATATTTAACTCGGCTACCGCCTGGTTATACAACTTAGTTTTTGCCGTCGAAATAGAGGTTAGTGTGCGAAGGGTTGTTTGCGCACTTCTTAACTTCTTTGCAGCTGCATCTGCGGCTGCTTTCTTGGCTGCCTCTACCCGCTTTGCTGCATCAATTTGTGCTTGTGTTGGTTTTGGTGTCCTTGGTGGATTTGCAATTGCAACAGTTGGAACTAAGGATGCAATTAAAGCTGCCACAATTATTTTTTTCATTAGTTAGAAACATCCCTTCGCTTAAACAAAATGGCGACAATAATTAGACCGACAAGTAAAAATCCGTAACTAGTAAACAATGAGTACTGATAGGAAATCTCCTCGCTGCCACCAAAGGCAACATTTGAGAGTAATTGACCAGGAAAGTACCTAGCTAAATCGGTAACAAATATTGATAACAAGCCCTCGATAATCAAG
>CAZVNE010000060.1:0-2155 GCA_964628535.1 uncultured Candidatus Nanopelagicus sp.
TTCAATTGAACTAATTATTTCTTTCATTGCAAGATTGAAAGAGAAAGATTGCGTCTATCAAGTAGGAGCAGATCTTTACTTTGATGTTAAGCCGTCATTAGTTGAGCTGTCAATCAGTGAAAAGGAAGCGATAAGTATTTTTGCGCAAAGAGGAGGGGACCCTGATCGGATTGGTAAGAGAGATCCACTCGATCCATTGTTATGGCTAGGCAATAAAGCTGGCGAACCTGGTTGGGATTCACCCTTTGGTTTCGGCAGACCAGGATGGCATGTTGAATGCACTGCGATTGCGTTGGAGTACTTAGACCGGGAGAGTATTGATTTTGTTATTGATTTACAGGGTGGGGGAGAGGATTTAATCTTCCCCCATCACTTCATGAGCGCTGCGTTGATTAAAGCGGTTACGTCGCGCAATTACGCAAAATTTTATGTGCACACTGGAATGATGGGTTACCAGGGCGAAAAGATGAGTAAATCAAAGGGTAATTTAGTTTTTGTTTCACAGTTATTGAAAGATGGCGTGGATCCAATGGTTATTAGATGGGCGCTCATGATCGATCATTACCAAAGTTATCGTGAATGGAGTAATGATCTACTAGTTCGGGCAACAACTGAGGTTGCATTAATTAGGCAGGCATTGTCTAAATCAGAGGTTTATCCGGTAGCAGGACACATATCGGAGTTAATAGCAGCCTTATCCAACAATCTTGATACCCCAAGGGCTTTATCAATGATCTTGAAATGGGCACAGCAATCATTAGATGGTGAAAATTCTCACCTTCTGGTAAATGAGTCTGGTGAGATGTCACGTACTTTAGATGCTTTGCTTGGGTTAGCCCTTTAGTAATTCAGCTGATCAAGAGGGCGTTGATGCGCATCTAAGGTAAAGTTAAGCAATGGTTACCCTGCGCGAGTATTTAAAGCAACATGTTTTGGTTGCCGATGGTGCGATGGGAACAATGTTGCAAGCAGCCAATCCCTCACTTGATGATTTTCAGAACTTCGAGGGCTGTAATGAGATTCTCAATGTTACAAGGCCGGATATTGTTGAATCAGTTCATGAGGCTTATTTTAAAGTTGGTGTGGATGCAATCGAAACAAATACATTTGGGGCCAATCTTGCAAATTTAGCTGAGTATGGAATCGAAGAACGAATCTACGAATTATCTTTTGCCGGAGCTCAGATTGCGAGAAAAGTTGCTGATAAGTACTCAACAGAGTTAAAGCCTAAATGGGTACTTGGTTCGATGGGACCAGGTACAAGATTGCCTACCCTTGGGCATACTACTTACGATCATTTGAAGAAGGCTTACGCAGCAAATGCGAAAGGATTAATTGAAGGTGGGGCCGACGCACTACTAATTGAAACCGCACAGGATTTGTTACAGGCAAAGGCGGCTATAAACGGGGCGCGTGAAGCGATCGCCGAATTCAACAACGCAGATCAGCCCCCTTATAAAAAAGACATTTTGGTAATAGCACAGGTAACTGTTGAAACAAATGGAACGATGTTGTTAGGGTCAGAGATCGGTGCTGCACTAAATGCATTAGAACCTTTGAAGATTGACTTAATTGGTTTGAATTGCGCGACAGGTCCACTAGAGATGAGTGAGCATCTTCGGACTTTAAGCATAAGTTCAGATATTGGTATATCTGTTATGCCAAATGCAGGTTTACCAGTTTTGGTAGATGGGGGCGCTCATTATCCATTATCGCCTAAAGAGTTAGCGGCATCACTACTTAACTTTGCAAAGGATTATCAGGTTCAGATTGTTGGCGGATGTTGTGGAACTACGCCAGAGCACCTGGCAGAGGTTGTAAAAACTCTTAGTGGGTATCAGGTATCAAAGCGCAAGGTAGAGATCGAATCGGGTGCCTCATCTTTGTATCAATTTGTTCCCTTTAGACAACAAAATACCTATCTAGCGATTGGTGAAAAAACTAATGCCAATGGTTCAAAGGCTTTTCGTGAAGCATTGCTTAATGATGATTGGCAAAGTTGTGTGGAGATTGCGCGTGATCAGATAAGAGATGGTGCACACATGCTCGATCTCTCAGTTGATTATGTTGGGCGTGATGGTGTTGCAGATATGCAAGAGCTAGCCCATAGATTTGCAACATCTTCAACACTACCAATTGTCATTGATTCCACCGA
>CAZVNE010000061.1:0-1915 GCA_964628535.1 uncultured Candidatus Nanopelagicus sp.
CATCAGTTGCACGAGCAATTCCAAAATCCATCACCTTGATATCACCACTGTCGGTAATCATGATATTTCCCGGCTTAATATCACGGTGCACAATCCCCTCTTTATGTGAGTACTCAAGTGCTTCTAAAATACCTTCAACTATTTCCAGAGCTCTTGTTTGCGGGATCAACCCTTTTTGCAACAGCTGTCGCAAACTTTCGCCAGTAATTAACTCCATAACGATGTATGGGGAATTGCTCTCCTCACCTGAGTCATAAACTGAAACAATTCCAGAGTGGTTTAATCCACCAGCTGCTAACGCCTCTTTTTTGAAGCGTGCAACAAATGAGGGATCCCGTGCTAGATCACGACGCAAAACTTTAATTGCTACCTTGCGATTTAATCTGGTGTCATCACCAATAAAAACATCAGCCATACCGCCAGTGCCGATCATCTCACCGAGCGCGTATCGACCACCAAGTAACTGGTTCATTTGGCAGCACCAAACTTAACAACCTGATTTGCACCGTTATCTTCAACAAGCCCTGCCCAAACAATGGTGATGTTATCTGGTGCACCCTTAGCCTTTGTTTCACTAATTAGCTCCGCTAATAATTGATCCTCTTTTGTTGATTTAATTATTTTAGAGATCTCTAAATCAGATAAAACATTGGTTAACCCATCACTGCAGATTAAAAACTTGTCATCAATCTTTACCTCATAACTCATTAATACTGGATCGATCCCACTATCTCCCATTAACGCTTGGGTTAACAGTGAACGCTGTGGATGATCAAATACCTCATCTGGTGTTAATCGCCCTTGATCTAATAACTCCTGCATCACTGTGTGGTCATAACTTAATCTGGTTAATTTTTTATCTCGCCATAGGTAACAACGAGAATCTCCAATATGAAGTAGATCAACGTGATTATTTGTAATTGCTAATGCGGTCAAGGTTGTTCCCATGCCAGATAGCTCAGGTCGCTCTTTGCTAACCCGCAAAATTTCCGCATCTACCTCATATGAAAGATTTAAAAACAAATCCTCGCGAGAATCAATATCAATCGAATGATCGGTGATTACTGGCAACAAAGCTTCTAAGGTATTGATTGCAATAGC
Organism: uncultured Candidatus Nanopelagicus sp.; assembly: GCA_964628535.1. Taxonomy (GTDB): domain Bacteria; phylum Actinomycetota; class Actinomycetes; order Nanopelagicales; family Nanopelagicaceae; genus Nanopelagicus. The sequence goes on from CAZVNE010000061.1 coordinate 1,102, forward strand.
TGATGCGACCTCACCGCCAGCATGTCCGCCCATACCATCGGCAACAGCAATTAAGTTTTGCGAGATTAATGCAGAATCCTCATTTCCATCCCGCACCAAACCCAGATCACTTTGTGCAATGGCGTTAAACTGCAATCTCATAAGCCAATCTCACCACATCTTTATGAGTTTTAAGGAGCACCGATTTAGATGCAGATTTACGCTCACCGCGGTGCAAGTGCAGATTTTCCAGAAAGCACATTGGCCGCATATGAAGCAGCCATCTTGCAGGGCGCCGATGGCTTTGAGTGTGATATCCGACTGACCAAGGATGCTCAGATTATTTGCTTCCATGATTCAAATACCAAAGCGCTAACCGGTATTGATCTAGAGATTGCTGAAAGTGATTTTCACACTCTAGAAAGTAGGTTAAAAGATAAGCATTCCCTATTACTTTTTTCACAACTGTTAGATCTTGCAATAAAACATAAAAAACACCTTGCGATTGAGACCAAACATCCGGTGCCAACTGGGGGTTTGATTGAAGATTTACTTCATCAACTTTTAAATTCAAGAGCGGATGAGATAAAGACAAGTGGCATAAATATTTCAATCATGTCATTTTCCTGGCTTGCTACACAGCGAAATATTAAATCTGGCTTTGAGGCGGTTTATCTCTTTGCTGAAAAGTTAATGGTCAATTTAAATACCGCAGGTGTTGTGGGACCATCGCTGCAAATAATTAAAAATAATCCAGATTTTTTGGCACAACAAAAAGGTAAGGGCCGACGAGTATTTGTTTGGACGGTAAATGATCCAGCAGATGTAATTATGT
>CAZVNE010000062.1:0-1870 GCA_964628535.1 uncultured Candidatus Nanopelagicus sp.
CAAACATTGCAATATCTATGCCATCAAAAGCCTCTGGCGATAATGCAACAACTGTTAGCTCTTCACCGCGACAAATTAATTTTTTACCTGCACTGCGAGCAGATGCAATTAACCTGATCTCACCGTAGACATTTTCACGCTTGCTTAAAATATCCAGCATTACTGTGCCAACTGCTCCAGTTGCACCAACTACTGCAAGTGATGGTTTTTTACTCATCGACCAGTACCGCCGTAAACAACTGCCTCTACTTGATCAGCATCTAAATCAAAGGCGGTATGCGAAGCACGTACGCCCTTTTCTAAATCTGATGCGCGGCAAACAATTGAGATTCGAATCTCTGAGGTTGAGATCATTTCAATATTTACGCCAGCCTCAGAGAGACAAGCAAAAAATGTTGCGGTTACGCCAGGGTGTGAGCGCATACCTGCACCGATTAATGACAACTTACCGATCTGATCATCATACTGAATTGATTGAAATCCAATTTCACCTTGAATGCGTTGCAGCACAGAGGTTGCATTTGCACCTTCAGTTTTTGGCAAGGTGAATGAGATATCTGTGAGTCCAGTTGCAGCAGCAGAAACATTTTGCACGATCATATCCACGTTGATATCAGCATCGGCGATTGCTTGGAAGATTCTGGCGGCGACACCAGTTCTATCTGGTACACCCACAATCGTTATCTTTGCTTCACTCTTGTCATGAGCTATACCTGCGATTATTGCTTGCTCCATTTTGCCTCCTTCTGGATGATCCTTAACCACCCAGGTTCCTTCCTTGTTGGAAAAAGATGATCTGACATGAATTGGTAAATCAAAGCGACGTGCGTACTCAACACAGCGAAGATGTAAAACCTTTGCACCAGATGCAGCAAGTTCAAGCATCTCTTCATATGTAACTGTGTTTAGTTTTCTAGCTGTTGGAACAACTCTTGGATCGGCAGAGAAGATGCCATCAACATCTGTGTAAATCTCACAAACATCTGCTTCAAGGGCTGCAGCCAATGCAACCGCAGTTGTATCTGAACCACCACGTCCTAAAGTGGTAATGTCATTTGTGTCTTGTGATACACCTTGAAAGCCGGCAACAATTGCAATTGCACCCTCTTTTAATGCCTCTTGAATTCTGCCTGGAGTGACATCTATAACGCGAGCGCGACCGTGAGCAGAGGTTGTAATAATTCCAGCTTGGCTTCCAGTAAAGGATCTTGCTTCGTGTCCAAGATTTGCAATTGCCATTGCAAGGAGCGCCATTGAGATTCGCTCACCCGCTGTAAGTAACATATCTAATTCACGGCCATTTGGCAGTGGGGATACCTGATTAGCTAAATCAATTAATTCATCGGTTGTGTCACCCATTGCGCTAACAACCACAACAACCTGATGTCCGGCCTTCTTTGTGGCGACAATGCGATTAGCTACCCGCTTCATGCCCTCGGCATCGGCGACGGAGGAGCCACCAAACTTTTGAACGATTAAACCCATAGAGGAAGTTTGAAGCATTAGTTTGAATAATTGGGGATTGTCTTACATATTAAGACGCTTATCCATCTTAAATAATGAGATTATTAGGAGTCGTAGCTAGTTCGACCTTCAAATGCTCTGCCCAGGGTTACCTCATCGGCGTACTCCAGATCCCCGCCGACTGGCAGACCAGAGGCAAGACGCGAAACCTTTACCCCGATTGGTTTGATCAATCTGGTCAGGTAGGTAGCGGTTGCTTCTCCCTCGAGGTTTGGATCGGTGGCAATAATTACCTCAGCAATCTGGGTTTCAGCTAAGCGCTGCATTAATTCACGGATACGTAGATTTTCTGGGCCTATGCCATCAATTGGTGAGATTGCTCCACCAAGCACATGGTACTTACCTT
>CAZVNE010000063.1:0-1839 GCA_964628535.1 uncultured Candidatus Nanopelagicus sp.
GTTACTGAGCTTAGAAAATGTTGGTAGCCAATATTCTTGCTACGTAATATTGGTAGCAACCTTTCAAATAAGGAAAATGCTGCGAGCAATGATAATAATTGGGCAAAGATTATTAACGGACCGGTCCAAATTCGCTGAGCAGCACTGCCATTTCCTTCAATGTAGTAACTAGATAAGGTGGCGGCGAAGAAAATTGTAATGATGCCAAGTAATCCAAGATCTCGATGGTTTGGCGTTATCAGTGAAATCAAAAGAAATAAGGCAAATGGTGAGATTAGGTACCACACCGGAGATGAAACTCCCCCTGGATTAAAGCTTAAAATTGAAAAGAAGCCAGAGCTAGCCAGCGATAAACCAGGTTCAACTAAGCCTCGAATTGGGTGAAATATAAAGGAGAAGGCCCAGGGAATATTCATAGCAATTGGTGCAATGAGTAAAACTAGCTGTTTTTTAATCTTTGGGTTACTTAAATTTTTTATGATCTCCGATCCATTTGTGCTCTTCCAATTTAGCGAATCTGAATAGTAAAACTTCAATAGCAGGTACAAATTAAAGATAAGCCAGCCAATTGCAAATAATGGCGAGAAGGCGACAGCGATTCCAGCTACCAATGAGATGCTAGCTAACCTACGAAGTGATAACTCTGATAGTGATGAGTTTTTAGTAAATAGGTTGAAGAGAATTGGCAGAATCAGCGCGATCGCTAATGTGCCAATCCTGCCTTGGTTAATCGAGGTTAAAACCACAGGTGAGAATGCGTAAAGAAGAGCGGCGGTAAATGCTGAGTACCGTTGTAATTTAAAGTTGATAGAAACTCGATAAAAGATTATGAAGCATAAGGTGGGTGCAAGGAAGAAGATTAAGGATAAAAATGTTTGCGGATTTCCTAGGGTGACAATTGAGGCGATCGCAACTAATGGCAGCCAGGTGGGTACCGCAGCTGAACTTCCTAGCCCTACTAAATGCCATGAATCTACATAACGCTTGATTAACTCCATTGCTGAATCTGGTGCAACTGGTAAGGCACCGCCAGCCAGGGATCCAAATCTATTTCTTGCGTAAAAAATTGAGATAGTAAGTGTTATTAAAATGCCAAAGAGCATAGGTTGCTTTGCTAATGATCGTAATTTTGAAAAACTCTTAGTTGGCTCAAATTGCAACTCATCAAAGCTCTCATCAATTAAACCAATATCTGAGTAACTCTTTGAAACAATCGCTTGATCTTGATTTTTTCCAAATTTAAATGCATTGAAGATTGAGGCGGAGATTCGCTCCAGGGTCAATCTATATCTGACACTTCTTGCAGGGATAAAAGGTTTAATTACCCGAGCGCTTAAATACTTTCCCTCTTTGCGATACCTTCTAGATTTTATTAAATCCGCTGGTTTAAAAATTAATAATGCTATCGCAGCGATTTCATCTGCGGCATATCCCGGCAATTTTGCTAGCAAGTAAATAATGGAACGGCCAATTGCCGTAAAGAGCAGTTGAACCGCCACCCACGGCAAAATCCACCGGCTTGAATTAGCTAATAAAACAAAGGCGGCATTTCGTCGATCTAATAGCAGTGGCCGATGAAGTAGTGCATCTCTTACATCAACACTTCTGCGCTCAGTTGCGGCCGCCTCTGCGTGATAGAGGATCGCCTCTCCGACACAAATTACAGAGTAGCCAGCGATCTGAGCCCGCCAACCTAACTCCACCTCATCCCTAAATAATTCAAGGCTGGGATCAAAGCCACCAAGCTCCTCATATAGCGAGCGCTTAATTAACATACCAGCGGTACTTACAGCCAACACCATTTTGATTTCATCATGTTGACCTTGATCATGCTCGCGC
>CAZVNE010000064.1:0-1641 GCA_964628535.1 uncultured Candidatus Nanopelagicus sp.
CAATGTGTGCTGGCGCTATCTCTCAATCTAGATTTAAAAGAGTTGTATTCGGTGCTTGGGATCAAAAAGCTGGCGCTGTTGGTTCGGTGTGGGATGTAATCAGAGATCCTCGAAATTTAAACAAGGTTGAGGTGATTACTGGAGTTTTAGAGAAGGATTGTGCGTTAGTACTAAGTAATTTTTTTGAAGGAAAGCGTTAAATTAATAACTCATAAGATGGATTTAAAATAACTAGATTTCCATTATTTTCACCCACCATACCTTCAGCACGAATCTCAGAGCCAACTTCAAGGCCTGTGATATCTCGGCGTCCTAAGAATTGAAGTGTTACGCCACCACTCTCATCCCAAACCTCTACCTCAACCATTGGGGAAGAATCAGCAGGTGCTGATTTAATTGAACTCACCTTTCCCTGAACATGAGCACGTTTACGCCAGGTGATACTGCCAATCGGTAATATATTTTCCGCGTAGTGACTTACGCTCTCTTTTTTATTTTCAGAGGTAGTAACAGCTGGTTTAATCAAAGTACTTTGAGCACGAATCGGCTCAGTTTTCAAATCACTCTTTTTGGCTTTTCCAACCGTTGGGGCCGATAGCACACCATTTCCAGAGAGAATTTTTTCGACATCAAATGGCACGATTGTTGCAACCACTCGCTCAAGTTGTGAAATTGGACGAGCGATATCTTCGGCAGTCTGATCATGCAATAACCAGCCCAGAACCTTTGAGTATGAGCGACGAGGCAGTAACAGTGTTAACTCAACATCATTTTCGGCGGTTGCTCTAATTGCATAATCAACAGCAGCATTTGCTAACCGGCGATCTGGGCAATCAATTAGCTCTAGCGGCACATCTGCGCAAGCCTCATTCTTCGCCCACTCTGCACTTAACGCTTCGGCACGTCGATCATCGATCACGAAGTGAACAGCAGAGAGATTTCTTGGCTTTAATGATCTGGCGTATCGAATTGCACCGATTGTGGCAAGATCAAAATTATCAATTAGTACGGTCACATCATGTCTAGTCATTGAGGTAGCTCTAGAAGATTGCAGATTTACATCAAGTGCATTCTTTTCCCGCTCATACTGTTTACGCAACCTTAGGAAAGCCATGACTAAGAATGGAGTTACCACAATTACAACCCAAGCACCTTGATTGAATTTAACTACAGCGAAAATCAAAACTACTAGTAGTGAGATACCTCCAGATAAGCCATTAATAAAGAATTTAACTCGCCATCCTTTATCTCTGTGGGTGGTTGCATGCTTTGCCATACCTAAACCTGAAAGAGTAAAAGCGGTAAATACTCCAAGTGCGTAATAAGCAACTAGATGTTCAACTGATGCTCCGGTTACTAAAACTAAAATCATCGCAGAGGCGGTTAAGAGAATAATTCCATTTGAGAAATTTAACTTGTGGCCTCGTTTTGTCAGCCATCTCGGCAGGTAGCCATCGGTTGCTACAAAGTTTACAACGAGTGGAAATGCACTATATGTTGTGTTTGCACCTGCAAATAAGATCAACATTGTTGCGGCTTGAACTACGATAAAAAACGCGCTGCCTGCTCCGCTGTCACCTAAGATCGTTTTAGCAATCTGAGAGATCACGGTTGGTGTTCCAGATTCATATGGCATCGCAT
>CAZVNE010000065.1:0-1629 GCA_964628535.1 uncultured Candidatus Nanopelagicus sp.
GCCTCTACTTGGTCTGCATCTAAATCAAAGGCGGTATGCGCAGCACGCACACCCTTTTCTAAATCTGATGAACGGCAAACAATTGAGATTCGAATCTCTGAGGTTGAGATCATTTCGATATTCACGCCAGCTTCAGAAAGGCATGCAAAAAATGTTGCAGTTACGCCAGGGTGTGAGCGCATACCTGCGCCAATCAATGACAATTTACCGATCTGATCATCATATTGAATTGATTGAAATCCAATTTCACCTTGAATACGTTGCAACACGGAGGTTGCATTCGCACCTTCAGTTTTTGGCAAGGTAAATGAGATATCTGTAAGCCCGGTAGCGGCTGCTGAAACATTTTGCACGATCATATCCACATTGATGTCAGCATCGGCGATTGCTTGGAAGATTCTGGCGGCAACGCCAGTTCTATCTGGCACACCCACAATCGTTATCTTTGCTTCACTTTTATCGTGAGCTATACCTGCGATTATTGCTTGCTCCATTTTGCCTCCTTCTGGATGATCCTTAACCACCCAGGTTCCTTCCTTGTTGGAAAAAGATGATCTGACATGAATTGGTAAATCAAAGCGACGTGCGTACTCAACACAGCGAAGATGTAAAACCTTTGCACCAGATGCAGCAAGTTCAAGCATCTCTTCATATGTAACTGTGTTTAGTTTTCTAGCTGTTGGAACAACTCTTGGATCGGCAGAGAAGATGCCATCAACATCTGTGTAAATCTCACAAACATCTGCTTCAAGGGCTGCAGCCAATGCAACCGCAGTTGTATCTGACCCACCACGTCCTAAAGTTGTAATGTCATTTGTATCTTGTGATACACCTTGAAAGCCAGCAACAATTGCAATTGCACCCTCTTTCAGCGCCTCTTGGATTCTGCCTGGCGTAACATCAATTACGCGAGCGCGACCATGCGCAGAGGTTGTAATAATTCCAGCTTGGCTTCCAGTAAAAGATCTTGCTTCATGTCCAAGATTTGCAATTGCCATAGCAAGAAGGGCCATTGAGATTCGCTCGCCCGCTGTTAGCAACATATCCAATTCACGGCCATTGGGCAGTGGAGATACTTGATTAGCCAGATCAATCAATTCATCGGTTGTGTCTCCCATTGCGCTTACAACGACCACAACCTGATGTCCTGCCTTCTTTGTGGCGACAATACGGTTAGCTACCCGCTTCATGCCCTCGGCATCGGCGACGGAGGATCCACCAAACTTTTGAACGATTAAACCCATAGAGGAAGTTTGAAGCATCTGTTTGAATAATTGGGGATTGTCTTACATATTAAGACGCTTAAACATCTTGAATAATGAGATTACTAGGAGTCGTAGCTGGTTCGACCCTCAAATGCCCGGCCAAGTGTTACCTCATCTGCGTACTCCAGATCTCCGCCGACTGGCAAGCCAGAGGCTAGACGCGAAACCTTTACTCCGATTGGTTTGATCAATCTAGTCAGATAGGTAGCAGTTGCTTCTCCCTCAAGATTTGGATCAGTGGCAATAATTACCTCAGCGATCTGGGTTTCAGCCAAGCGCTGCATTAATTCACGGATGCGTAAATGTTCAGGGCCTATGCCATCAATTGGTGAGATTGCTCCACCAAGCACATGGTACTTACCTT
>CAZVNE010000066.1:0-1603 GCA_964628535.1 uncultured Candidatus Nanopelagicus sp.
GAAGAGATGCCTTACTTTGTTGATCTATATGCAAATGATTACTTCAAAAGTGGTGACATAAAGTTGCTAGGCGTAGATGTTCAAGAGACAACACCTGAGGATGGAAAAAATTTCATTAAATCTTATGGAATGAGTTGGCCACACCTAATTGATATTGAAGATAACAGTAAAACTCTATTTGGCCCAGGAGTTCCCGTGACCTGGTTTATTGATGTAAATGGAGATGTAGTTGATCAAAAAATAGGTGCATATTTAAATAAAGAGGAGCTATTTCAGCAGGTAGAAAAGGCATTTAAAATCAAATTATGAATACCTTTGATCTAATTGTCGGTGCGGTATTAATTATTACCGCTTTAATTGGATTTAAAAATGGGTTGATTGAAAGCTTATTTAAAACTATTGGTTATATTGCAGGTGGTGTACTAGGCCTAGTAATTGCACTTGAGGTAATTGCGGATTGGCAAAGTGCACTTGCAAAGGTTGGAATGGCGCTTCTTTTAATCTTTGTAACTGCAAGTATTGGGAAATACCTCCTGGGCAAAATTGGTGCAGTACTTCGTAAGTTGGTCTTCTTTGGTCCATTTAAATTAATTGACGCTTTATTAGGCGCATTTTTATCAATCTTGAGAGCTGTTGTACTTATTTACCTAACTGCGATTTTGCTAATTGCTTCACCTTGGGGCTGGGCAGATTCAAATGTCGCTCCATCAAGGTTTTATACATATATACAGGACAACCTGCCAAAATTGATTACTGATTACCGACCAAAGGTTGAGGATCTCTTTAAGCAGATTGATTAATCCTCAGATTTTGCGCTATTTAAACCTTCAGAGATTAACTTCATAACATTTGGATCAGCCAGGGTTGTGCTATCTCCTACTGCTCGATTTTCCGCCACATCCCGAAGCAAACGACGCATGATCTTGCCACTTCGCGTTTTTGGTAGCTCTGCTACAACCATGATTTGTCTTGGCTTAGCAATTGGGCCAATCTCTTTAGCAACATGATCGCGAAGTTGCTTCACTAATTGCTCGCCACTGGCCGCTTCGATACCACCACGTAAAATCACAAAGGCAACAATTCCTTGTCCAGTCATCTCATCATTTGCACCAACTACTGCAGCTTCTGCAATTGCCTCATGCGATACCAATGCAGATTCAACCTCGGTTGTTGAGATGCGGTGGCCAGAAACATTCATTACATCATCTACACGACCTAGTAACCAGATTGCGCCATCCTTATCTAACTTGGCACCATCGCCAGCAAAGTACAAACCATCAAATCTTGACCAGTAAGTTTCTTTGTAACGCTCTGGCTCTCCCCAAATACCACGCATCATCGATGGCCAAGGTTCCGTTAAAACTAAGTAACCACCGCGTCCATTACCAACCGCCTTTGCCTCATCATCTACAACCTCAGCAGAGATTCCAGGTAGAGGTTTCATGGCAGAGCCTGGTTTAGTTTCAGTAACACCAGGAAGTGGTGAAATCATGATTGCACCAGTTTCGGTTTGCCACCAGGTATCAACAATTGGACAACGATTAGCGCCAATTACCTCGCGGTACCACATCCAGGCCTCTGGGTTAATTGGTTCACCAACTGA